>CAZFKC010000061.1:0-24173 GCA_964519175.1 uncultured Nannocystaceae bacterium | reverse complement strand
GCGGGCGAGCGCGGAATCGCCGAAGGCTCCGCCGGCATGGTGCCGTGCGGAGCCTTCGTTCATTCGCGGGCTCGAGTGGCTACTCGATCGGCTCGTAGCCCCAGAGCGGGTTGACCTCGCAGCTCTCGCACTGCGGGCAGGGGAAGATCGCGTCGATCGCCGCGATGCCGGCCTCGATGTCGGCGACCGTCGGTGCAGTGTTGCTCCACAGCGCCGAGAGCGTGCCCGCCATCGCGCCGTCGCGGATCGCCGCCTCGTCGTCGAGCACCGCACCGGCGACCTCGATGAACGCCCAGCTCGCATCGGCCTCGGAGCCGCACGTCATCGGGTGCTTCTCGAGCCGGTCACGGACCAGCCGCGCCCACGCGTAGAAGAGCGCGTTGTCGAGCTGCTCGTGCGCAGCGAGGAAGCGCGCCTGGCCTTCGGGCGTGTAGTCCTCCCACAGGGCCGGCTCGGGCTCGAGCAGGCGCCAGCAGTCGATCGCGAGCATCGCGTCGAACACGGCGTTGTGCGCCACCGGGCTGATGAGGTTGATCTCCTCGCCCAGGCCCTTCGGCGACTCGCGCGGGTTGGCGCCGTCGTAGTAGCCCCGGTGTGCGTCGCAGTCCTCGGGCAGCCGCACGCAGCTCGACGACTCCTTGTACGTCGACACCCAGAGGAACCAGAGCACACCGGCGTCGATGCGCGCCGCATGGACGTTCGGGTCGCCGTCGCCGGCCATGCCCGCATCGAACGCTGCGCTGATGAGCGGAGCGATCTTCGCGGGACCGACACAGCGATCGGGGTACTTGGTGACGTTCGCTTCGATCGTGCACTGCTTGTCGAAGTCGACGCCGGCCATCATGTCGCCCGCCGCGATCTCCGGGTAGTGGAGATCCTCGCGTCGCACGGCGCGGGACTCGAGGCCCTCCTCGAGCGAGTACTGCATGCGCGCCGCGACGAAGGCCGCGGTGTCGGGCGTGGTGCCGCCGCGCAGCAGCGTCATCATCATCTCGTAGGCATCGACGCGCGCAGCGGAGCCCGGCGGATCCTCGAGCACCGTGTGCCACGTGCCGTCATCGGGCGCGCAGTCGGGATAGTCGGGGCTGCCCGGATAGTCGGTGGCGAGCGGCGAGCAGGAAGCCTCGGGTGCCGCGGGCACGTTGGCCGTCATCGGCTCGCACTCGCCGGTCTCGGAGCCGCCCTCGGATCCGCTGTCGTCGACGTTGGTGTCGTTGCCGTCGTCGTCGGCCGGACAACCGATCAACAGCAAGGCTGCGGCGAGGCAGCCCGTGGAAAGGAGATTCTTGGAGTCCATGCGGACACAGACTCGCCGGTTCCAAATGACACAGGTAGAGGGCACCCGCGTGCGGACGTATCGGGCGAACCCTCGAATGTGCGTGGGTGGATCCACCCACTCGTTGCATTCGATCAGGTCGTCGCGACGAGGCCGAGCCGGAGCGCGTGCCGCACCAGCCCGGCGACGTTCTTCGCGTCGAGCTTCGCCATGATCCGGCCGCGATGACCCTCGACCGTCTTCACGCTGAGGTTGAGCTCGCGCGCGATTTCGGGGCTGGAGCGGCCCTCCGCGACGAGCTTCAGCACCTCGCGCTCGCGCGGCGTGAGCTCGGCAGCGCGATCGCCCGCGTTGCCGGACGCGGTGCGTCGCGAGTCCTCGAGCACGATCTTCGCGACCTGCGGGCTGAAGAATGCGTTGCCCGCGGCCACCGCCTGGATCGCCGCGACGAGGTCGGCGAGGCCGGATCCCTTGAGCAAGTACCCGCAGGCCCCTGCGCGGATCGCCGGGCGCACGTGCTCCTCGGTGGCATACATCGAGAGGATCAGGACCTGCGTGCTGGGCTGATGGGCGCGAATCGCCCGAGTGGCTTCCACGCCGTCGAGCCGCGGCAGATTGAGGTCCATGACCACGACGTCGGGATGGAGCTGGCTGGCAGCCTCGACCGCCGCTTGCCCGTCTTCCGCCTCGCCGACGAGCTCGACGTCGTCTCGGTTCCCGAGCAGCGCGCGCAGGCCTTCGCGCACGATCGTGTGATCTTCGGCGAGCAAGACGCGGATCGGTGCACCCATTGGAGTGACTCTATCACGCCGGCTGCGCGCGGCGAAGCGGAACTCGGGCGTGGATGCGTGTGCCATTGCCCACGCGTGACTCGATCTCGAGGCGACCACCGATGAGCTCGACGCGTTCGCGCATGCCGACCAGCCCGTGACGATCGCGCTCCTGGGCGGCTGCACCGCCGACGTCGAAGCCGACACCGTCGTCGCTCACCACGATCTCGAGCGTGTCGTCGATACACGCGAGCCGGACTTCGATCCGGTTCGCGCGCGCGTGCCGGGTGACGTTGGTGAGCGCTTCCTGCACCACGCGATAGGAGGTGGTCTCGAGCGCGGGCGGCAGGGTGAGCTCGCCGAGCGCGAAGCTGCGCTCGACCACGCTGCTCGTGTGCTCACCGACGTCCTCGCACAGCCGCTCGACCGCCTCGACGAGCCCGACATCCTCGACGACCGCGGGCCCGAGCGAGCCCACCGCGCGGCGGATCTCCTCGACGGTCTCGTCGACGAGCGTCGCGGTGCGTTTGACCAGCGCCTCGGCGTCGGCGGTGCGCTGGCGCACCAGCGTCTGCGCGAGCAGCTCGAGGTTGATGCGGATCGCGGTGAGGGTCTGCCCGGCCGCGTCGTGCAGCTCGCGGGCGATCACCCTGCGCTCGGCCTCCTGCATCTCGACCGCGCGCGTCGACAGCTCGCGCAGGTTCTGCTCCTTGCGACTGAGCTGGTCGTACGCGACCGAGAGCTGCGACGAGCGCTCCTCGACCTGCCGCTCGAGATTGCCGGCCAGGGTCGAGAGCTCGGCCTGCGAGGCCTCGACGCGCTCGAGCAGCGCGCCGATCTCCAGCTCGGCCCGCGAGATCGAGCGCAGCGGCAGCCACCAGGCCAGGCCGGCGAGCACGGCCCCGAGCATGCCGAACAGCACGAGCAGCACCACGGTCTCGCGCCGGAGCTCGCGCAGCGACATCGCGACCCACGCCTCCGCGACGACCTGGCTGTTCACCAGCACCGGCTGGCGGACCCACACGAGCGGCTCCTCGCCGCGCGCCGCCGCGGCCGTGCGCGCGTCGGGATCGATGGGCTCGCCGCGTGCGTCGACCACCTCGACACGCGCGACGCTCTGCTGCAGCTCGTAGTTGCGCAGGTGGTCGAGCAGCTTGAGCGAGTCGTACTTCCACAGCACCGGCCGCTGCTCGGCATCGGTGCGGATCGTGTCGGCCACCTGACCCGCGGCAGCCGACGCTTGCACGCGCAGCGCTCCGACGCCGAGCACGTAGTAGGCGAACGGCGCCGTCGAAGCGACCGCGACGCAGATGAGCAGCGCGAGCGGACGCAGCCGCGCATCGAGGTAGGCCCGCAGGCGCAGCCGACCGCGCTCGATCGGCTCGTTCACGTGCCCTCCAGTCGCGGAGGACCGTCGCCGCCGAGCGGCAGGCAGCCGTGGGCCTCGATGACCGCGCGGCCGGCCGGCGAGAGCGCGAAGCGGATCAGCTCGGCAATGCGGCCTTCGGGCTCGCCGCGGGTGACGAACGCGAGATCCTTGAAGAGCGGGTAGCTGCCGTCGGCGACGTTGGCCACGGTCGGCTCGACGCCGTCGAGCGCGAGCGCGCGGATCGGCAGGTTGTCGGGCAGCGAGCCGCTGCCGACGAGGCCGATGCCGCCCTCGGTCGTCGCGATCGCGTCGTCCATCGCGGCGTCGCTGTAGATCACGCGCCAGCGCTGCTCCTGGTAGGCGCGCTCGTTGATCTCCTGGAAGCCCGGCACGAAGCGAGCGACCACCGCGTGCGACGAATCGCCCGGCTCGCGCTGCAGCACGACCAGGCTCGTGCCGTCGTTCCACATCGGCTGCTCGCCGCCGTAGATGCCGAGGATGTTGCCGCTGCGGAGGTTGCGATCGGTGACCGAGGTGTGCACCGCGAACATCACCGGCGCGCGTGCATAGGGCACCGCGACGAGCCCGGCCGCACGCTCTTCGGCCTTGAGCGGGCGCGAGATCAGTGCGATGTCGATCGCGCCGTCGCGCAGCGCCCGGATGCCGCCGCCGGAGCCGATGCTGGTGTGCACGACGGGTGCGTCGCCGCCGTCGGCCTCGTAGGCGATCGCGAGCGCGCGCGTCACCGGCAGGTTCGAGCCCGAGCCCGCGATGACGAGCCCGACGCCGTCGCTGATGCGCTCGGCGGTGTCGGGCTCGCGCGGAGGCCGGGTGAGGAACGCGGGCGTCGGACCGTGATCGATGCTCGTGCGCCAGAGCGCGATCACGATCGCGACGAGCAGCGCAGCGGTGACGAGCGCACCCCACCACGGCGTGGACTGGCGCTCGCGCTCGGCGCGATCGGTGAAGGACACGGACACGGGGTCGAGCATCTCAGAATCCGAACTGGGCCTCGAACAACAGCCCGCGCCCCGGCCCGTTCACGCTCGAGCCGTGGATGCGATAGGCGGTGTCGGCGACGTTCTCGAACACGAGCGAGAGCAGCACGTAGGGGTCGAGGCGATAGCCGGCGCGGATGTCGAACACGACGTAGCCGGGCGTCCCACCGAGCGGGATGCGGAGATCCTTGCGGTCCTGGTTCGCGAGCCGGGTCTGCGCGCGGGCCCAGCGGGTGGAGAACACGAGATAGGGGCCGAGCTCGCGGTTGCGGTAGCCGATCTCCGCGGCGCCGTGCAGCGGCGGCACGCGCGAGAGCGGTGCGGTGGGCGGCTGCGATGCGATGCCGTAGTCGGGGTTCGGCCCGGTGCCGATCGCGTAGGACACCGTCGCGGCGAGCGCGAGATCGTACGGCAGATACAGCCGCACGCCGCCGTCGGCGCCGAAGATCTTCGCGTAGCCGTCGAGGTTCACCAGCTGCTGCCGCACCTTCGACTGCATACACGTGACGTCGCCGCTCGGACATCGCTCGACGTCGCGCGACGCTCGCTGCACGAGCCGATCGATGAAGCTCTCGAACACGAACGCACGCAGCTCGATCCACGGGTGATCGATCAGCACCCCGCCCTCGAGCATCGTCGACTGCTCGTGGCGCAGGTACGGGTTCTCCCACTGGTAGCCGGAGCCGATCGACTGCCGGCTGGTGAGATCGTCGATGTTCGGGGCGCGGAAGCCCTGGTCGACGTTGAACACGAAGCTCAGCCACTCGGTGGGCAGCACCGCGATGCCGCCGTGCGCGACGGCGGCGAGCCAGTAGCGGTCGACCGCGAGCGACGAGCGGGCGGGCTTGGCCGGCGCGTTCGCAGTCACCGCCCCGAGCCGTCCGCCCGTGCGCAGCTGCAGGTATCGGGTGATGTTCGACTCGACGATCGCCCACACGCCAGAGGTCAGGTAACGCGCGTTGTCGGTGTACTGCGTGAACGGCTCGCCGAAGCGCTGGTCGCCGCCGAAGCTGATCCACGCCTGACTGCCGACGTGGTCGACGTAGGCGTCGCCGCCGTAGTGCATGCGGAAGCTGAGCTTCGGCGCGGCCTGCAGCTTGCGCGACGCGATGCGCAGCCCGGTGCCGAACGTGTCGACGTCGTCGATGCCGTCGTGGCGCGTGGTCGAGGGCGCGCCGACGCGATTGCTGCGATCCTCGTGCTGGCGCTGGTAGCTGAGCGTGAGATCGACGCGCTCCGCGAACATGGGCCCTTCTTCGAGCGAGTACTTCGCGTAGAGCAGGCTGCGATTCTGGTGGTTGTAGGTGAGGCACTCGCTCTGCGGTGCCGTCGGCGGCGGACACTTGTCGGTGCGCGGGACGTCGTACTGGCGATAGTCGTACCAACCCAGCGTGACGCGATGCTGCGAGCTCGGCTGGTACACGATGCGCACGTCGTCGGTGAGCTCGCGGAAGCCGGTGCCGCGCTGGGTCTTGCCGTCGGGCCCGAACAGCGGCGGCACGTTCTGCGGCTCGCCCGTCTTCGGCGACAGCACGCGCCCGCCCGCGCGCAGCTGGTTGACGTCGCGGTAGCCGAAGCCGACGAGCACACCGAGCTTGCCCTTCACGGACACGTCGGTCTGCGCGCGGCCACCGACCGCCGCGTCGGCCGTGGTGGTGAAGAAGATGCCGCGCGGGCGCACGACGACCGGACCCTTGCCCTGCGCGAGCGTGGGCTCGAGCGGCGACGAGAGGATCGCACCGCCCATCGCGTCGGCGCCCCAGCGCGTGGAGGCGCTGCCACGCACCACTTCGATCTTCTGGATCGTGCGCGAGTTGACCGTGAAGAAGTACTGGTTCGGGCCCTGGCGGAATGTGCTCGTGTTCAGTCGGACGCCGTCGTAGTAGAGCACCGTCTGCTGTCCGGTCAGGCCGCGCAGGTACGCCGACGCCTGGCCGTGCGCCGTCTGCTGCACGTAGACGCCGGGCTCGTACACGAGCGCATCGGGGGCCGAGCGCGGCAGTCGTTCTTCGATCTCCTCGCGCGTGACGACGCTGCCGGAACGGAAGCGATCGGTGAGCTCGGGCCGGCGCGTCCGCACGAGCACGCGACGCTGCGCTCGCTCCGGCTCGCCCGCGCTCGGCGGTGGCTCGGTGCGCGCAGGCGCGGGTGCGGCGGGCTCACGCGGCCCGGGCATCCGCGGCTCGGCGGTCGTCGACGTAGCGGGCGGCACCGCGGGATCGATCGCCGTCGGACCGTCGTAGCCACGCGATGCCGGGGGCGCAGCGAGCCAAGCCGCTGCGAGCCAGCCGAGCATCGCTGCGGTCGCCACCCGATCGCATGGTCACTCACCGAGCCGGCCCCTGTCCGCGGGTGGATCCACCCGTGTCGAGCTGGGTGGATCCATCCGACGTTCGGCGACCCGTCATCGCCTCGTCGGCGCGAAGAGCTCGGTCCACCGCATGTCGCTGCGGCGGCCGAGCAGGCCGAAGTCCTGCGCCGCGATGCGCACGGCGTAGCCGCAGATGAGCAGGCCGAAGGCCGTGAGCACCACGTCGCTCATCGACAGCTCGCCGTCCATCGCGACCGCGATGACGAAGAGCAGCGTGCCGAGCCCGAGCCCGAAGCTCGCGCGCACGAGCGAGGCCGCGACGTGCGCGAGCACGAGGCCGCGCGGGCGATGCCCGCACGAGGGACACGCCGCGAGCGCGGCGAGCAGCTGCGCGCGGGCCCGCGGCCGTCGCGGCGCGAACGGATCGCGACGCGGACGCCGGCCGGGCAACGGCGGACGCTCCCACTCCGGTGCGTCGGGGATCGCGATCGTCAGGTTCGCCGAGCAACCACAGCGCTCGCAGTGGAAGCCGTAGCGCTCGCTGACTTCGCGTTCCTCGTCGCTCCGGGGGTCGGGCAGTGGTTGCCTGAGCACGTCGTACCCGACGTGGTGCGGCGGCGGATTTCGATCCCTACCGCGGCGCAGCCAGCCACTCGTCGACCTCGGGGCGCAGCGTCGCGTCCGCGGCGATCGCCGCAGCCGCGAGCCGGCGCGCGCGCACGGGCTCGCGAGCGAGCAGCGCGCGCGCGAGCGCGAAGCGCGACTTCGCGAGCATGTGCGGGTCGGCCTCCGGTGCCGCCTCGCGCAGCGCGAGCGAGCGCTCGAGCAGCGCGATCGCGGCGTCGTCGTGGCCGCGCGCGTGCTCCAGCGTGCCGAGCCGCAAGAGCGCCTCGGGCAGGCTCGTGGCCCCGTGCGCCTCGGCGATCTCGAGCGCACGCCGATAGCTCGCGGCCGCGAGCTCGAGCTCCCCGAGCGCCTCGTGGGCGAAGCCGATGCCGTCGTGGACGACCGCCAGCGTCGGATGGTCGGGCCCGAGCCGCGCGACGAAGATCGCGAGCGCGCGTCGGTGGTGCGGCAGCGCCTCCTGCGGCCGCCCGAGATCGACGAGCACCATCGCGAGGTTCGTCGAGGTGACCGCGACGCTCGGGTGCGCATCGCCATAGGCCGCGAGCTCGAGCGCCAGCGCGCGCTCGAACAGCTCGTGCGCGCGCTCGAGCTCGCCCTTCGCGTAGGCGTTGCCGGCGAGGCCCTTCCATGCCGCCGCGAGCTCGGGATGATCGCTGCCGCGCGTGCGCGTGAAGATCGCGGCCGCGCGCTCGAAGGCCGCGGTCGCCTCGGCTTCGCGGCCCATGTCAGCGAGCGCGGTGCCGCGGTTC
The DNA here is from genome assembly GCA_964519175.1 of uncultured Nannocystaceae bacterium. Lineage (GTDB taxonomy): Bacteria > Myxococcota_A > Polyangia > Nannocystales > Nannocystaceae > Xiheibacterium. The sequence continues at coordinate 16,073 of CAZFKC010000061.1, read as the reverse complement.
AGCAGCGCGCGTGCGACCGTCGGATGCTCGTCGCCCCAGGCCACCGTCACGATGTGCTCGACGCGCTCGAACGCCGCGAGCGCATCGGCGAAGCGCCCGCGCTCGCGCGCGAGCGCACCGAGGTTGTTGAGCACGATCGCGAGCTCGGGATGATCGGGCCCGAGCCACGCCTCGGTCGCCACGCGCACGCGCTCGAGCTCGCGCTCGGCTTCGTCGTGGCGGCCGAGCATGGTGAGCACCGCCGCACGATCGCCGCGCAGGATCCACGCATCGCGACCGTCGCCGTGGCCGCTCGACTCCAGCAGCTCGAGCGCGGCGACGAAGTGCTGCTCGGCCGTGCCCGGGTCGCCGCGCTGCAGCTCCGTCCAGCCCAGGTTGCGGCGCCGCACCGCCTCGAGCACGTCGTCGCCACCGGCCTCGGCGAGCGCGTCGGCGGACTGCGCCGCGTGGTCGAGCGCGCGCTCGAACCCGAAGCGGAAGTAGCCCTCGAGCCACACGAGCTCGAGCTGTGCGCGCGCGACGAGCCGCGCATCGCGGGCATCCTCGGCGGCCCACGTCGCGGCGAACAGCTCGCGCTCCGCGGCGTCGAGCTCGCCCGCCGCCATCGTCGTGGTCGCGCGGGTCACGAGCACCTCGGCCTCGGTGCGACGGTGGCCGAGCCGACGCGCGCGCTCGTCGGCGTCGTCGAGCAGCGCGCGGGCCTCGGCGAGGTGGCCGGTGCGCTCGCGCATGTGGGCCTCGGCCAGGCGTGCGTGTACGAGCGCGAGCTCCTCGCGATCGACCGGCGGCGCCTCGGCCTCGTCTTCGCGTTCGCACGCGGCGGGGTCGGGCAGCGCGGCCGCGGCGGTGCGCGCCGCCACCACCGTCTCGCGATCGGCCGTTTCGAAGGCGGCCACGAGCGCGGCGAGCTCGGCACGCCCGCGCTCGAGGCAGGCCATGCGCGCGTCGAGCTGACGCTCCGTCAGCGCTCCGGTCTGCGCACCGCGACAGGCGAGCCCGTGCGCGTCGGTCCAGCGCGCGGCGAAGTCGTCGAGATCCGCGATCGCCCCGGCGTGCGTCGTGGCCACCCAGGGCGCGTCGTGCTGCGCGAACGCAGCGTCCACGCGCTGGCGATGCGCAGCGCTCCACGCGGTCGAGATGCGCGTGTCGGCGTGCTCGCAGCGCAGGTCGGAATCGGGCAGCCACGCCGCGCCGAGCACGGCGAACGACGCGAGCCCGCCTGCCGCCGCAACGGCGAGCACGCGACGGCCCCGCGAGCCGAGCACGGCCTCGAGCGCGGCGCAGACCTCGGCCATCGCGCCGTGCCGATCGCCGGGCTCGGTCGCGAGCCCGCGCTCGACGATGCGCCGCAGGGCGGCGGGCATGCGGGTCTGCGCGAGCAGCTTCGCGACCGGCACACTGCCGCGCTCGAGCTGCGGATGCACGCCGCAGAGCGCCTCGGCGAGCGCCATGCAGAACGCCCACTCGTCGCTGCGCGCGTCGGCGACCGCGCCACGCTGCAGCTCCGGCGCGATGTAGCCCGGCGTGCCGAGCAGCACGCGCGGTGCGGTGAGCCGCGCCGACGAGTCGCCCACGACATCGCCGGAGCCGAGCTCGTCCCACGAGGGCTCGAGCTCGGCGGCGATGCGCGCGAGCCCGAAGTCGAGCACCACGACGCGACCGGCCGCAGTGATCATCACGTTGCCCGGCTTGAAGTCGCGATGGATCACCCCGGCGGCATGCGCCGCCTGCAGGCCGCGCGCGGCGTCGAGGTACACGAGGGTGATCTCGCGCCAGCTCCGTGGCCGTTGCCATCGCCACGTGCGCAGGGTCGGCCCGTCGACGAGCTCCATCGCGACGAACACCAGCGGATCCATCGCGGCGACCTCGACCTCGCCGACGTCGTAGACCGCGACGACGTTGGGATGATCGACCTGCGCGATCGCCCGCGCCTCGCGGAGCAATCGCGCGCGGGCCTGCGCGCTGCCGCGCACGCGCGCGCGCAAGAGCTTGATCGCGACCTGGCGATCGAGCCGGGGATCCCACGCGGCGTAGACGACCCCCATGCCTCCGCTGCCCACCTCGTCGCGCACGACGTAGCGGGAGACCCGGGCGCCGATCGGCACGCGGGCGAGCTCGAGGCCGCGCACGCTCGGCGATGCGTGCGAGCCGTGCGTGGAACGCGTCGTGGCCACCGGCGCGAGCGCAGGCGAGCGCACCACCGCCGCGAGCAGCTCGCTGCAGCTCGCGCAGGCGTCGACGTGCGCCTCGAGCTCGGCGGTCGCGGCCTCGTCGAGCTCACCGGCGAGCAAGGCCACGACGTCGTCGGGCGAGAGGCATGCGCTCGCGGTGGTCACGGCGTCCCCGAAGCTCGCACACGCGCTGCCACCGTTGCGACGGGCGGCGTGCTCGGGCAGCCTGAACGGGCTTGCCGAGCGATCACGAGCGGCTGTGCGCGTCGCTGCGCGAACGGCTGGCCCCGGAGCAACAGGCCGCCGGCAGCGAGCTCGACGCGTTGCTGGTCGCGAAGGCCGAGCAGGCCCGCGCGCGCCGGCCCAAGGTGGCGGCGACGCCCGAGGCGGTCGCGTCCGTGCTCGCGCGCGCGTTGGCGAGCGCGACCGACGTGCCCGCGGCGCTCGCGAAGCTGCACACCGACGATCTGTGGCTCGTGGCGGCGATCACGGGAGGCGACGCGGCCGCGCTCGCGGCGTTCGAGGCCGAGGCGATCGATCCGATCGGTCGCGTGCTCTCGCACATGCAGCCGTCGGCGGTGCTCGTCGACGAGGTGAAGCAGCTCGTGCGCACGAAGCTGCTGCTGCGCGAGGGCGAGAAGCCGGCGAAGATCGCCGAGTATTCCGGGCGCGGCGAGCTGCGCAGCTGGGTCGGCGTGATCGCGACGCGCGAGGCGCTGTCGTCGCTGCGCAAGGACGCGAAGACCAGCACGCCGGTCGACGATGCGTTGCTCGCGGTCCCTTCGCCGCTCACGGGGCCCGAGCTGGGCTTCCTCAAGGAGCGCTATCGCGACGAGTTCCGGGTGGCGTTCACCGAAGCGCTGGTCGAGCTCACGCCGCGCGATCGCAATGCGCTGCGCCACCACTACGTGCACTCGTTGACCATCGATCAGATCGCCACGATGTACGGCATCCACCGCTCGAACGCCGCGCGGCGCATCGCGAAGGCGCGCGACGAGCTGCTCTCCGGCACCCGGCGGCGCCTGGTGCTCGGCCTCAAGGTCGATCGCGTGGAGTTCGAGAGCATCATGCGGCTGATCGAGAGCCGGATCGACGTGAGCATCCAGCGGATGCTCGGCGCGGACGAGGACGAGCACGCGAGCTAGACGCGACGACGCGGGCACAGTCGCGGATTATTTTCGCAGGGGCTCTCGCCCCTACGCTCCGGCGCGAGTCGAGCCCTCTGGGCTCGGCTCGCTTCTCGCTACCCCCGGCGCAAAGATGCGCCGCCGCGACCGTGTCGCGGGCGCTCGAGGAAGTCGGTCGCCTCTGGCGACCTCCTCCCTCGGCGCTGTCCTGCCTCCGCGCCTTGGGCCCCCCAAGGTCGACCGGCTACTTCTCCGGCGGAGGGCGGCGGACTCGGTCCAGCAGGGCGTGTTCGGGGGTGCCGGGGGTCGGCTCCTCGGCGTAGCCCCAGCGCACGTCGGGGGGCAGCGACATGAGGATCGACTCCGTGCGGCCGCCGGTCTTGAGGCCGAAGACCGTGCCGCGATCGTAGAGCAGGTTGAACTCCACGTAGCGGCCGCGGCGGAGCTTCTGCCACTGGCGCTCGCGCTCGCCCCACGCCGTGGCCATGCGCCGGCGCACGACGGGCACGTACGCGTCGAGGAAGCTGCGTCCCGCGTCACCGACGAACGCGAGCAGCTCGTCGGCCTGCTCGGACCGCGCGCCGTCGACGAACATGTAGTCGAAGAAGATCCCGCCCACCCCGCGTCGCTCGCCGCGATGCGGCAAGAAGAAGTAGCGATCGCACTCGTCGCGCATGGCCGCGTAGTCGGCATGCGGCGCGTGGCGCTCGCACACGGCCTGCCACACGCCGTGGAAGTGCTGCTCGTCCTCGGGGAACCAGTAGTACGGCGTGAGATCGGCACCCCCGCCGAACCAGCTGCGATCGCCGTGCTCGAGGTAGCGGAAGTTCGCGTGCACCGTCGGCACCCACGGCGTGCGCGGGTGGATCACCAGCGAGACGCCGGTCGCGAAGAAGGTCGTGCCGCTGCCGGGCAGCTCCTTCGCGAACGCCGGCGTGAGCTCGCCGTGCACCACCGACACGTTGACGCCGCCCTTCTCGAAGAGCGCACCATCGGCCAGCACGCGCGAGGTCCCACCGCCGCCGCCTTCGCGCGTCCAGCTGTCGGTCAAGAACGTCGCGGTCCCGCCCGCCTCGCGCTCCACCGCTTCGAGTCCGGCACAGATGAGGTCCTGGAGCTCGCGCACGAGCGACTCGGCGCGCTCGCGAAGGCGTTGATTCGTCCCATCGGTCACGAACGGCAGGATACCGCGCGCGCCAGCCCCGCGGGCCGCCGTTCGCACCGCACATGGTGGTGCGATTCGGGCCACTGCCGTGCCGCGACCGATCGCACTGGCCGCGACGCTCGGCGACCGCACAATCTGCAGTAGGGTGCGTCCCAGCGGTTTCGTGCATGCGGTGACCATGGCCATGGTGCTGTGGCTGTTGCTGCGCACGGAGTCCGTGGCCGGCCCCGCGGCGCAGCCCTGCGAGCCGATCGAGCAAGATCTGCAGTCGCTCGACGCCGGCGACACCGAGCTCGCGCTCCCGCGCCTGCTCTACCAGCGCGGGTTCACGAACGAACAGTCCCCGCTCGTGCCCGCCGCGACGTGGAACGGCGTGGAGCCGCTCGAGGTCGAGGGTGGCACCGGCCTGCGCGTGCGCGCCGCGGCCGGTGGACGTCTGCGCATCGCCCCCGAAGGTGCGTTCCCGATCGGTCGCGCCCAGCGTGCGCGGCTCTCCGTCGTCGCGGCCGCGCCGGTGCAGGTCGAGCTCGAGCTGTGGGATCCCACAGCCGACGCGCGCATGTTCCGGCTCGTCGAGCTCGATGCCGGCGAGCAGACGGTGGAGCTCGAGCTGGCCTACTTCCGCTACGAGCGCGGCCGTGTCCCGCAGGCCTCGCGCGCGACGCAGTGGGGCCTGCGCTTCGTCGACGCTGGCGAGCTCGAGCTGCGCACGTTCCAGCTCTGGCAGGACGAGCTCGGCGTCGACGCCGAGCTGCGCATCGAGCAGCTCGCGGCCGACTTCGACGATCCGCGCGCGGTCGCGATCTATCGCCGCGGACCCTTCGCGCTGCTCACCGACGAGCCGCGCCTCGATCCGCAGGCGGTGCTCGACGCGCTCGAGCGCATGCACGCGCACACGCGCGCCGTGTTGCCCGAGCTGCCCGCGCCGGCCTCGACCGTGCCGCTGCTCGTGTTCACCGACGACGGCAGCTATCGCCGCTTCTGGACCCGCTTCTCCGCGCGGTTCGGGGTCGCGCTCGCACCGCTGGAGCAGGACGAGGGCTTCACCTGGCACGGCGTCGCGACGGCGTGGTTCTCCGATCGCTACGGCGCGGTGCGGCCGACCTACGTGCACGAGGCCCACCACGCACTGCTCGAGCGCAGCTACGGGCTGGCGGCGCAGCGCAGCTGGCTGTTCGAAGGCCTCGCCAACCTCGAGCAGCTCGCGATCTCGAGGCAGGACCTGCGCGCGGTGTACCGTCGCGGACTGCGGCGCACGGACACGAGCGCGACGCTGCTGGAGCTCGCCGACGGCGAGCCGATCTCGACCTCGCGCTACTGGCAGGCCACGCTCGTCTGCGAGTGGCTGCTCGCCGACGCGAGCCGCCGCGCCGCGCTCGGCTCCGCGCTGGTCGAGATGGCCGAGCGCGGCTCGACCGATCTGCGACCGCTCGCCGGGCGGCACTTCGGCGCCGAGCTCGACGCGCTCGGGGTCGAGCTCGGGTCGTGGGCCTGGCTGCGCTACGGCCCGTGATCACCGCCGCCGCGAAGAGTGCTACCGTCGCGCGGCGATGTGGCTCGCGCTGTTCATGCTGCCCGGTGAGGCGATGCCGACCGAGCAGCTCCGCGATGCGGTGCCCGGGCTCGCGGGCATCACCGGGTTCTTGCTGTTCCCGATGCTCGGCGCGTGGGTGCGGCTCCTGCTGCAGTACCTCGAGCGCGGGCGCCCCGGCATCGCGCGTCCGCGCGCACTGTCGACGCTCGGCATCGTGCGTGCGGTGGCCACGACTGCCCTGCTGATGTTCTTCGTGATGACGATGATCCGCGCCGGCAACGAGCTGCGCGACATCCATGCCGAAGCGCCGGTGTTCAGCCCCGCGCTGCAGGGGCTCGTGATCGGCATCGCGCTGTGGTCGATCTACGCGCTCGGGATCTCCACGCTGCGTCGCTCGGTGCGCACGGCGAGGCGCTCGGAGCCGAAGCTCGGCGCGCTGCGCTGACGGGTGCGCCATGGCCAACATCGAGCTGGCCGGCCGCGCACGCCTCACTCCGTTCCGCCACATCTCGCTCGGCACGTGGCGCACGGCGTACGACCCGTCGATCTACGGCAGCATGACCTTGAAGATGGACGAGGCGCTGCGCTACCTCGCGGCGTTCCGCGAGGCCACCGGCCAGCGGCTCACCGTCACGCACATGATGGCGCGCGCGATGGGGGCGGTGCTCGAAGAGGTGCCCGAGGTCAACGCGCTGCTGCGCTGGAATCGGATCTACCTGCGCAAGGAGATCTCGGTGTTCTTCCAGGTGGCGATCGAGGATCCCGCGACCGGCGCGATCGATCTGTCCGGCGTGAAGGTCGACTCGCCGCACCGCAAACCGCTGACCGAGATCGTCGCCGACTTCGAGCGCAGCGCTGCACGAGTGCGTGCGCGCAACAAGGACGACGCGCTCGAGAAGAGCCGCGGCGGCCTCGTGCGGATCCCCGGCGGCCTCATCGGCGCCGTGATGCGGGCGCTGTCGTTCCTCAACTACACGCTCAACCTCGACATGCGCTGGGCCGGCATCCCTCGCGATCCCTTCGGCGGCGCGATGGTCACGAACATCGGCTCACTCGGGCTCGAGGGTGCATACGTGCCGCTCGTGCCGTTCTCGCGCGTGCCGATCATCGTCGCGCTCGGTGCGGTCGAGGACACACCATGCGTGCGAGATGGCCAGCTCGCGATCGGCAAGATCATGCGGGTGTTCGCCACGTTCGATCATCGCATCGTCGACGGGGCGCACGCCGCGAAGATGGTGAAGGTCATGCGCGGGTGGTTCGAGCAACCGTTCGAGCACTTCGGCCCGCCCGGATGACGCCCGAGCTGCTACCATCGGGCGTGGTCAGGCTCGTGGGTCTGGTGGTCGTCGCGGTCGGCGTCGCGTGTGTCGCTCCGTCGACCGAGCTCGGCGTCGTCGAGGGTGCGGTGTGCGCCCCCGAGCTCGCGCTCGACTGCAGCGTGCCGCCCACGGACGGCTGCGGTGACGGACCCACGAGCGAGCTCGACGAGAATTGCTGCCGGCGCCCGAGCTGCGAGCGCCACTCGGACTGCGCCGAGGGTCTCGTGTGCAACCTCGGCGGCATGGCGGGGTTCGGTTGTGCCGACGCGGAGCGAGACGGCGAGACCGTGTGCGAGTGCGGGGGGCCACCGTCGGGGCTCGCGCGGCCGATGTGCATCCCGCTCGAGTCGGTGCCGCCCGACTGGTGCACGCAGCTGCGCACGCAGGGCGAGTGCGAGGCGGGCGAGGCGATCGCGCTCGGCGACGGCACGACGAAGGGCTGCGCGTGGATCGAGCTGTTCGAGGTGCGCTTCGACGCCGAGTCGAGCACGTGTGCGATCGAACCGATCGCGCCGACCTGCATCACCGTCGTGAACAACGGCAACGAGGGCTGTCCCGACCCGCTGCCCTGCACGCTGCCGGGCCAGTCCACGGTGCTCGGCGGCGCGCTGGCGCGGCCGCTCGACGACACGACCTACGACGTGTTCGCGGTCGGCGACGAGCTGTGCAACGGCGCCGACACCCCGGTGGGCGACTGGATCCCGGCCGACGATCCGTCGCTCGGCGCATGCGCGATGAGCTGCGGATTCTGAAGCGACGCGCTACCGGGCGCAGTGGTGCCACACGCCGAGCGCGACGTTGAGCAGGTTGGACGCGACCATCGCGGCGCCGACGCGGGCGAACCGGCGGCGTAGCGCCGAGAGCTCGGGGCCCGCTGCCACCACGCGCGCCGGCCACATGCGCCAGCTCAGCACCCCGAACAGCACGACATTGATCGCCAGCAACGCGATCTTCGCGACGAGCACCGCGTCGAGCGAAAGGGCACGCAGCCGCAAGAGCTCCACGCCGGCGAGCCCCAGTGCGGCGACGCCGGCGACGACCCACCAGCGCATGCCGTTCACCACGGTGAGCACGAAGTCCTCGAAGCGACCCGGCTCGGCGAAGAACTTCTCGGCGCGCGGGTGGAGCACGAACACGTTGAAGCCGACGGCGCCGATCCACACGCCTCCGCCGACGACGTGGACGAACGCGACGAGGGCGTGCCAGAGCACCTCGTCGACGCTACCAGATCACGGGCACTGCGCCTGCGTGGGGATGCAGATGTCGTCCGCGGCGCAGCACTTCTCGCCCACGCTGCAGTCGCTGCTCTGGCACGTGCCGTTGGAGCACGTGCGACACGCACCACAGTCGGAGCCGCCGAGGTCGTTGCCGCTGCAGTTGTCGAGCACTTCGTTGCAGGTCTCCGAGCAGTCGCTGTCGCCGTCTGCGCCCGGACACGGGTTGCCCGCGCCCACACACGTGCCCGCGCCGTTGCACGTGTCGCTCGACGTGCAGAACAGGCCGTCGTTGCACGCCGAGCCCGCGCCGTCGTTGCCGGTGCACGCGTCCGCGCCTTCGTTGCAGGTCTCCGAGCAGTCGCTGTCGCCGTCGGCACCCGGGCACGGATTGCCCGAGCCCACGCAGCTGCCGGTGCCGTCGCACGCATCGCTCGACGTGCAGAACAGGCCGTCGTTGCACGGTGTGCCGCCGTCGGCGAAGCCCACCCCGCACACGCCGTCCTGACACACGCCCACCGTGCACGCACCCGCCGCGGGACACTGATCGTCGGTGTTGCACTCGACACAGCTGCCGTCGCCGTCGCACACGCCACCCGCACACTCGGCGTCGGCGGACAGTGGGGGATGGGCCTCGACGCCGTTCGTGCAGGTCTCGTCGGTGCACTCGCTGCCGTCGTCGTCCGGCAGATCGTCGTCGTCGGCGACCGACGCGACGTTGCCCTTGCCGTCGCACACGCGTCGCAGACAGTCGCCGGTGGTCTGGTCGCCGTCGGGCAGCGGCGTGTCTGCGTCCGTGAGCGTCACGCCACACACGCTGTCGACGCAGGTCACCGCCTGGCAGAAGTCGCTCACGCCGGCGCACTCGGCCGGCGACGCACAGCCGGCGCACTGCCCCGCGTCGTTGCAGTGCCCCGCGCTGCACTCGATGCCCGCATCGACCGGCGTGCTCGTCGGCACGCCACCCACGCACGCGTCCTCGGTGCACTCGAGCCCGTCGTCCGGCACGTCGCTGGGATCCTCGATCGTCTCGGTGCCGCCGCGTCCGTCGCAGACCACCACCTGGCAGTCCTCGGCGGCCTGCGCCGCCTCGCCGAGCGGCGTGCTCGCGTCGGTGAGCTGCTGCCCGCACACGCCACCTTCGCACGTGCGGACGCGGCACTCGTCGTCGGGGGGCAGCTGCTCGCAGTCACCGGGGCCGACGCACGCACAGCTCGGATCGTCGGTGATCGGCGTGTGCACGCACGTGCCCGCGTCGCAACGATCGTCGCTGCACGGGTTCTCGTCCATGCACTGCCCGTCGTCGACGCACCCGCTGTCGCCCCCGCTGTCCGAGCCGGGCACACCCGTCATCGACGTCGCTCCGCTGGCCGAAGCCGCGTCGTCGCCGGCGGTCGGCTCGCCACCGTCGCTCGACGTGGGCACGACGTCGCCGTCGAGGCGTTCGGGCGAGAAGCAGGCGATGGTGGAAGCGAAGGCGGCGAGGACGACGAGGCGGCGACAAGGCATGGGGGGTAAGACGGTGCGCGCGCACCGTTCACCTCCGAAGACGGGGCGGCACGGCAGTTGATCACGGACGCGCAACAAGCCGCTCCACGTCGTCGCAGCAGCACTTCCGCGCTGTCCCAGGCGACCGCGACCTCGCTGTCCCTTTGCTCGCGCGCGGCCGCCGACTAGCTTCGGGTCATGGCCAAGGCCCCGTATGTCGCCGTGCACGTGCGCAGCAGCGAGCCGGGGCGTCGCGTGGGTGCCCGCGAGATCGCCGACGCGATCGCACGCGAGATCGCCGACGGTCGCCTGCCCGCCGGCGCGCGGTTGCCTCCGGTGCGCGCGCTGGAGCAGCAGCTCGGCTCGTCGAAGAACACGGTGCAAGCCGCGTACGAAGAGCTGGTCGCGCGCGGGCTCATCGTCGCGCGCGCACGCGACGGCGTGTACGTCCCGCAGCCCGGTGAGGACGTGGCGCCGCGCGAGCCCGTGCTCGCCCCGGCCGCGCCGCAGTGGGCACCACCGATGATCGCCCACGAAGATCGCCGTGGGCTCTTCGAGCTCGGCAACGTGTTCATCGATCCCGAGCTGTTGCCGCGCGAGCGACTGGCCGAGTGCTTCCGCGCCGCGATGCGCGACGGCGGACCGATGCCGTTCTACGATCCGCAGGGCTACCCGCCGCTGCGCGCCGCGATCGCCGAGCGGCTGCGCGGCCGCGGCATCGCGGCCGAGCCCGACGACATCGTGATCACCGTGGGCTCGCAGCAGGCGCTCGACATCGTCGCGCGCGCGCTCACCACCCGCAGCATCGCGATCGAGGATCCCGGCTACCGCTACGTCGTGCCGCTCTTGCGCTCGCTCGGTCACCGCGTCACCGGCCTGCCGCTCGATCCGTTCGCCGGCATCGACTTCGAGGCGTGGGCGCGGCTGCTCGCCGATGCGCAGTGCGGCCTCGTGTACGCGACCACCAGCTTCCACAACCCCACCGGCTACAGCTACACGAGCTCCGAGCTGGTCGCGTTGCTCGAGCTGTCGGCGCGGCTCGGCTTCGCGCTGATGGAGGACGACTGGGGCTCCGACATGCTCTCGGGCAGCGAGTACCGCCCGACGTTGCGTGCACTCGGGGGCCCGCGCGTGCTGTACGTGAACTCGTTCACGAAGAAGCTGCTGCCGAGCCTGCGCATCGGCTTCGTGCTCGCGGATGCCGACGCGATCCCGGCGCTCGTCGCCGCGAAGCGCACGACCGTGCTCGCGGGCAACCTGCTGGCCGAGATGGCGCTGTTCGAGTTCCTCGATCGCGGCTACTACGACACGCACCTCGGCCAGCTCCAGCGTGCGCTCGACGAGCGCTACCAGGCCTGTCTCGCGGTGCTCCGCGAGACGATGCCGAGCTCCGCGCGCTGGACCACGCCGGGCGGCGGGCCGACGCTGTGGCTCGATCTCCCCGCCGGCACCGATCTGCTGCGGCTGCGTCAGCGCATGGGCGCGCGCGGGATCCACGTCGAGCCCGGCGAGGCCAACTTCGTGGGCCCACCGCAGCTGTGCGGCTTCCGCATCGGCTACGCCCGACACCCGCCCGCCGCGCTCGCGCGTGCGATCGCGGCGCTGGCGGAGGAGATCGGAGCGCTGACATGAGCGATCCCTGGCCGCGACTCCGCGAGTGGCTCGGCGCGGCGTGGTCGCAGCGCGACGGTGTGCCCGACGTGGCGCTCGCGACCGCGACCCTGGACGGCGTGCCCTCGGTGCGCATGGTGTCGCTGCGTGGGCTCGACGATCGGGGCCTGCGCTTCTTCACGCACGGCGGCAGCCGCAAGGCGAACGAGCTCGCCGCGAACCCGCGCGCGGCGATCGTGCTGCACTTCGCGGCGACGCATCGTCAGCTGCGCGTCGAGGGCGAGGTCGAGCTGCTGCCGCGCGCGGAGGCGGAGCAGTACTTCGCGACGCGACCCCGCGGTGCACAGCTCTCGGCGACCGTGTCGCGGCAGGGTCGGCCGTCGCCGGGGATCGCCGAGCTGCGCGCGGAGATCCTGCGCGTGCGCGACCGACTCGGCGACGCCGCCGTGCCGTGCCCCGCCGACTTCGTCGGTTATCGCATCGTGCCGAGCGTGATCGAGTTCTGGCAGGGCGACGCCGATCGCCTGCACGACCGCGCCTTCCACCGCCGCGAGCCCGGCGGCTGGCACGTCGCCGCACTACAGCCGTGATCGCCCGCGCGTGGTCACTTGATCCACGTGAAGGTCTGCTGGTTCATCGCGACCAGCTCGCCGCTCGCGGTCCACAGCTCGCGGTGCTCGACGAAGAAGCCATCGCCCGCCGCCGGTGCGGTGGCGCGGTGCAACAGCGGCCGATCACCGGGCAGCGTGCGATCGCCGAGCAGGTTCTGCAGCGTGAACGCGACGGTGGCGATCGGTCGCGGCGCGCGCTCGGTGCTGAAGACCGCCGGCCACCATGCATCGGCCATCGCGACCACATGGGCGGCGCCGAGTTGCGCGGGCGCCTGACGCGGACGCACCCAGCCCGTGACGATCGGCGTGGGTGCGCCGGAGAACGGATACGGACCGACCAAGCGGTACTCGAAGTGCTGGGCGAACTCGGGCGCGAACGGATTGTCGCGCGGGATCGCCTCGATCTCGGTCCACGGCGCGACGGCCTCGCGGCCCTGCGGCGACCAGGTGCGATCGCCGATCTCGCGGGTCTTGCCGAGCACCGCGGTCGCGATCGCAGTGACGCCGCCGCCTTGCTTCACGCGCGCGTGCCAGCTCGACACGCCGTTGCCGCGGCGCAGCTCCTCGACGACGAGCTCGCACTCGCCGACCAACGTGGGTCCGACGAGCTCGCCGGTGAGCGAGCGCAGCCGCCGCTCGCGCTCGGGCTCGACCGCCTCGATCGCCCGCACCATCGCGCCGAGCACGATGCCGCCGAACGCACCGCGCCCCTGGGCCCACCCGGCGTTCACGGTGAACGCGAACCGCGTGCAGGTTTCGTCGCCACCCGTGCGGATCGGGGTGATCGCTTCGTCGAGATCTTCGTGCATCGTGCAGCTCCGACGCCTTCGCGCGACCGCCAGGTTACCGCGCGAACGTGTGGCTGCGCCGGCATCGCTGCAGCACGGTCCGGCGCGCGCAGCCGTTTCGCTTGCGGCCGTGCCGCCCTCGCGCGATGCTCGACCCGCCGTGGACGAGTCGGACGACCTCGCGCTCCTGCGCGCATGGCAGGCGGGCGACACGAAGGCCGGCAGCGCGCTCTTCGATCGCCACTTCGAGGCGCTCTACCGCTTCTTCTCCAGCAAGGCCGCCGCGGCCGCCGACGACCTCGTGCAGCAGACGCTGCTCGCCTGCGTGAAGGGGGGCAGCGGCTTCCGCGGCGACGCGAGCTTCCGCGCGTATCTCCTCGCAATCGCGCGGCGCGAGCTGTACCGCTGGTTCGAGAAGTCGCAGCGCGACGCGGGCAAGCTCGACTTCGACGAGATCTCGGTGGCCGCGCTCGGCACCGGCCTCGACACCGCGCTCGTGAAGAAGGGCGAGGAGCGCGTGTTGCTCGAGGCGCTGCGTCGCCTGCCGCTCGAGCAACAGATCGTGCTCGAGCTGTACTTCTTCGAGCACATCCGCGGCCACGATCTGGTCGTCGCGCTCGGCATCCCCACCGGCACGGTGCGCAGTCGCATCCGGCTCGCGCTCGAGCGGCTGCGCAAGGAGCTGGCGTCGATCGAGCGCGACCCCGAAGCGCTCACGGTCACGATGACGACGCTCGAGGGCTGGGCCGAGGCGCTGCGGGCGGATCGCTCGGAAACCTGAGTCGCGAAGCGACCGGAAGGAGGGAGGTTCCGCGACGGCTTCGCCGCCGCGGAGGGACGAAGCGGAGCTTCCTCCCCATGGACTGCATTTCGGGGGCGACGGCGAAATCTCGCCGGCCGTGAACCTTCGGGCCCGCCCATCGGACTATGCTGGATCGGGGGCAGCGGAAAACATGGGACGGATCTCGAGATTCTCGGTGGGCGCCGTCGTCGTCGCGGCGTGCGGCAGCACGGACGGACGCGAGCAGACGAGCGCGAGCTCGGCGACCAGCCTCACCGGCGTGACCTCGGTCGCGGAGACGACCGGCGTCGATCCCAGCACCGACGACACGACGCCACTCGACAGCAGTGGCGGTCAGGCCTGCACCGACGACAGCGAGTGTCCCGAGGGTCAACACTGCGGGACGATGTCGGCGCAGTGCCTGCCCCCCGACGGCTGCGCGCTGCCGGGCGACTGCGAGGGCGGGTTCACCTGCGAGGACGGCACCTGCGTGATCGGGGGCTGCGGCGGCTTCCAGTTCATGCTCGAGGTCGTGCCGCCGAACGTGATGATCCTGCTCGATCGCAGCGGCAGCATGGACGGCGACGTACCGGACAGCAACGACAACCGCTGGGAGGTCGCGGTCGCCGTCATCCAGACCGTGACGAACGCGTTCGATGCCGACATCCGCTTCGGGCTCGCCACCTACTCGTCGTGCCTGCCCGGCGGCTGCTCGCCGGGATCGATCGTCGTGCCGCTCCTGCCGATGAACGCCACGAACATCCAGACCTTCCTCGGCACGACGAAGGGCGAGGGCAGCAGCGACGGGATGCAGGTCGATGGCGACGGGCTCGTCCGCTACCTCTGCGACAGCGGCAACCCCGAGACCAGCACGGGCGTCGCGCTGGCCGATCTCGTCGGCGAGGCGACGCTGCTCGACCCCGAGCGCCAGAACGCGGTGCTGCTCATCACCGACGGTGGCGAGAGCGGCGACTGCACCGACGACGTGAACGGGCCCGGCGGCGCGGCGATGTTGCTCGCGCAGGATCCCTCGGTGCTGACCTTCGCGGTCGGCATGGGCGACGCGAGCTCGCCGCAGCTCGACGAGATCGCGATGGCCGGCGGCACCGACGTCTCGTATCTCGCGCTCGATCCGATGGCGCTCCAGATGGCGCTCGAGAGCGTGCTGCAGACGATCGCGTCGTGTACGTTCACGCTCGATCAGGTGCCCGACGACCCCAACGAGATCTACGTGTTCTTCGACAAGCTGGTGCCGGGCATCCCCAACGACGCGATGAACGGGTGGACCTACGATCCGGTGACGAACTCCGTCACGTTCCACGGCATGGCCTGCGACCAGATCAAGGACGGCTCGGTGGTCGACGTCGACATCGTCTACGGCTGCAACATGCCGCCGGTCGGCTGAAGCACGAGCGCGCGCGTGCTCGCGGCCATGCGCCGCTCGGCCCATGCCGGGAACAGCCCGGCGAGGCGCAGGAACATGCGGAACACGGGGCTGGCCGCGAAGCTGCGCGGGGCCCGATCGAGCGCGTGCACGAGCTGGCCCGCGACGTAGTCGACCGGCAGCGCCGGCACGCCGTCGAAGCGTGTGCTCGTCATCGCCTGCTCGGTGTCCGTGTGGCTCGGCATGAACACGACCACGCGCACGCCGTGGCGCGCGACCTCGCCGCGCAGTGCATGCGTCCAGGCCGCGAGCGCCGCCTTCGTCGCCGAGTAGTTGGCGACGGTGGGACAGGGAATCGCACCGACGAGCGAGGTGACGTCGACGATCGTGCCGCGGCCGCGCCGGATCATCGCGGGCAACACCGCCCGGGTGACCCGCAGCGCGCCGAAGTAGTTGACCTCCATCTCCCGGTGCCAGCGCGCGGGATCCTGGTCGAGGAACGCGCGCTGCTCGAAGATGCCGGCGTTGTTCACGAGCGCGTCGATCGGACCGGAGGCCAGCACCGGCGCGAGCGCGTCTGCCACGGAGCGATCGTCGGTGACATCGAGCACCGCGACCTCGGCCCGACCGCCGAGCGCGTCGACCTCCTCGGCGAGCGTGCGCAGCTGGGCCTCGCTGCGGGCCGCGAGCACGAGCCGCTCGCCCCGCCGAGCGAGATGCAGTGCGGTGGCGCGGCCGATGCCGCGGGAGGCTCCGGTGATGAGCGTGCGAGTCGTCATGCAAAGCAGCATGCGAGCCGACCCGATGCCGCGCTTCTCCCCCGCTGCTGGAGACTTCTCCTCGCTTGCGAAGCCAAGCCAAAAGCCGCCGCGTCCTCGAG
>CAZFKC010000060.1:26720-62263 GCA_964519175.1 uncultured Nannocystaceae bacterium | reverse complement strand
TCTCAGCCCTCGGCCAGGCCGTGGCGCTTCATCAGGCGGTAGAGCTGCGTGCGGTGCAGGCCCAGCTCGCGGGCGGCGGCCGAGACGTTCGCGCCGCAGCGCTGCAGCGCCGCCTCGATCGCCGCACGATCGAGCGTGCGCTCGGCCACCGCGGCCTCGGACTCGGCCGCCGGCGGTGCGATCGGCAGGCCGGCATCCTCCGCGAGGTGCTCGAGCCCGACGCGATCGGCCCCCTGCCCGACCGCCTCGCCCGCGGCATGGCGCAGCTCGGCGAGCAGCTCGCGCACGTTGCCCGGCCACGGTCGCGTACAGCAGGCCTCGAGCAGCTGGGTCTGCACCACGAGACCGGCACGCACGGAGCTGCACGCCCGCGCGACGAGCCAGGGAATCTCCTCGCGGCGCTCGCGGAGCGGAGGCAGCACGACGCACGGACGGCCGACGCGGAAGTACAGATCTTCGCGGAAGCGACCGGCGGCGACCTCGGCCCGCAGATCGCGGTGGGTCGCGACGACGACGCGAAGGTCGATCGGGCGTGCTCGCGTGGCACCGAGCGCCAGCACCTCGCGCGTCTCGAGCACGCGCAACAGCTTCGCCTGCACCGCGGGCACGAGCTCCGCGACCTCGTCGAGGAACAGCGTGCCCTGGTCGGCGGTCACGAGGCTGCCCTCGGCATCCGCGACCGCGCCCGAGAACGCGCCCTTCTTCGCGCCGAACAGCACGCGCTCGGCCACACCCTCGGGGATCGCCGCGCAGTTGAGCGCGACGAACGGGCCCGTCGCACGGCCGCTCGCCGCGTGGTACGTGCGCGCCGCCAGCTCCTTGCCGCTGCCGCTCTCGCCACGCAGCGCGAGCGTCTCGCCACGCGCGGCACTGCGGCCCACCTCGTCGAGCGCGAGCTGCAGGTGGGGCCCGATCACCAGCTCTCCCGCGGCCATCGCGGTCTCGCGAACGCGATCGAACGGACGCACGTCCGCGACCAGCAGCACGAGCGACCGACCGATGCGGACGACCGCGCCCGGCATCGCGGTGATCGGCTGCTCGGCCTGCACGCCGTCGACGAACGTGCCGTTCTTGCTGCCGAGATCCCGCACCGTGAACTGCCCGCCGGCCCAGCGCAGCTCCGCGTGCTCCCGCGACGCCCGCTCGTCGTCGATGCCCAGCCCGCCCTCGCGGCCGAGCACCAGACGCCCGCGATCGATCGGCGCCGCGCGCATGCGGGGCTCACCCGCGATCGCGATGCACACCGCGCCCGGCAACGCCGTCGCCGGCAGCGGCCCCATGCTCGCCGCATCGTCGACGGTCTCGGCGCCGCTCACCCAGCGAGCGTACACGAATCGCGCTGCTCACTGCAGCAGCGCGCGGGCCTCGTGCAACGCCACCTCCATCTCCTCGCTGCGCGCCGACATCCGCTCGAGCAGATCGATCGCGCGCGCCGCCCGACGGCGTCCCTGCTCGCGATCCTGCCGGCCCACGAGCTGGGCCGACGCGATCGACGCCATCGCCACCCAGCTCGCGACGTCCACGTTCTCGCCGTCGCGCAGCAATGCGTCGCCCGACGCGATCGCGGCGTCGTACTCGGCCATCGCTTCGCGACGTCGACCGAGCAGGTCCAGCGCGCCACCGAGATCGTAGTGCAGGTGCACGAGATCCTGCTGCCCGGAGGGTGTCGGCGTCCGAGCCTCGAGCCGGACGAGCTCGTCGAGCGCCGCACGATAGCTCGCCGTCGCGGCGACGACGTCCTGCGCGATGTACTGGGCGTCGCCCACCCGGTTCAGCATGTACGGCACCGTGCGTTGCGCCTCGAGGTTGTCGGGCTCGAGCTCCGCGGCCAGCCGCGCGGTGGCGAGCGCCTCGTGGAAGCCGGCCATGCCGCCGCGCGTGTCGCCGGCGAGCCCACGCGCGACGCCGTCGGTCTCGAGCGCAGCGAGCTGCGCGCGGAGGAATTCGAGGTTGGTCGGATCGATGGCGCGCAGGCGACGGACCAGCTCGCACGCCTCGCCGGTGATCATCCGAGCATCGGCCGCGTGGAAGTCCAGGCGCACGACCTTGTCGTCGACCCGCACGAGCTCGAGCAACGCGCGCGTGTCGTAGGGATTGTCGTCGAGCGCATCGAGCATGTACGCACGGGCCTCGCGGAGCAGCGCCGAGACCTCGGGCACTCCGATCGCGCGACCGTGGATGCCGGTCCACAGCAGCGCGTGCGCCACGTCGATCTGGTGCGTGTCGGCGTCGAGATCGTGCAGGTCGTGCGCGAGCGCGAGCGCGTGCTCGGACTCCACGTAGGCGTCCTCCCAATTGCCCTCGTCGCCCAGTACGCTGGCCAGCATGAGCTGGGCGCGCGAGGCGATCTCGAGCTCGCCGGCGTCCTCGGCTGCGGCGATGGCCGCGACGAGCCAGGCCTTGGCCTGTGCGCGCGCGCCGAGGCGACGGTGGACGAGGGCGATGCGTTCGCTGGCCCGCGCGACGAGGGCCAGGTCCCCGAGCGCGACGGCGATCGCATGCACCTGCGTGAGCGTCTCGAGCGCTTCGTCGAGCTGTCCGGCGTCGAGCTCGGCCTCGCCGACCAGCGCGAGCGCCTGTCCGCGTCGCCGCTCGCCGGCCTGGTCCTGGGCGATGCCCGCGGCCCCGAGCGCCGCATAGTAGGTCTGCACGCGATCGCCGACACCGCGCAGCAGATCGAGGCGACCGATCGGCTCGAGCCGCGTGCGCAGATCGTCGAGCATGAACCCCGCGAGCTCCTCGGCAGCATCGCGCTGCGCGTCGGCCAGCCCTCGCGCGGCCTCGGCGGCCTTGCGCTGCTCGTCGGCGATCTGGTTGCGCTCGATGATCTGCAGCACCGCTACCGTCGCGCCGACCAGCAACGTCGCACCGAGCACGAGCGCGACGACGACCGCCGCCGCGTGACGGCGCACGAACCGGCGCAGGTGCGACCAGGGCGTGTAGTGGTGCGCGCCGACGAGCTGTCCGGTCTGGAAGCGCCGCAGATCGACGACGAGCTGCTGGGCATCGGCGTAGCGATCGTGCGGCGCACGGGCCATCGCCTTGTCGACGATCGCGACGAGATCGGCCGGCACGGCCGGTACGAGCTCGACGAGCGGCGGCGGCGGGCCCTCGAGCACCTCGACCAGCACTGCCCGCGAGCTCGGCCCGCGGTACGGCGGCCGGCCGGCGAGCAGGTGGTACAGCATCGCGCCGAGCGCATAGACGTCGGCGCGCTCGTCGACCGCGGTGCCGCGCGCCTGCTCGGGCGGCATGTACGTCGGCGTGCCGAGCACGGCGCCCTCGACGGTGAGCGCGGGGTCGTCGCTCTCGGCCTCGCCGACGTGCTCCTCGGTGATGCTCGGGGCGTCGAGCTGCTTCGCGAGCCCCCAGTCGATCACCAGCGACTCGCCGAACGGGCCGAGCACGACGTTGTGCGGCTTGAGATCGCGATGGATGACGTGCTGTGCGTGCGCGTACGCGATCGCATCGGCGACGCCGATGAGCGCGGGCAGCAGCGCGAGCCGTTCTTCGAGCGTGCGTGCGCCACGGATCGCCTCGTCGAGCGTGCGACCCGAGACCAGCTTCATCGCGTAGTAGGGCTGCCCGTCGACGAGCCGACCGATGTCGTAGATCGGTACGATCGACGGGTGCTGCAGCCGCGCGGTGACCCGCGCCTCGCGGGCGAACCGCAGCTCGTGGTGGGCGGACGGATCGAGCAGCGACTTGATCGCCACCTCGCGCTCGAGCTGGCGATCGTGGGCGCGCGAGACGAGGCCGGTGCCGCCGCGGGCGATTTCCTCGCCGACGGCGTAGCGCTCGCGCGCCGGTGAAGGCCGCGCGGCGCCACGCCCGGATGTGCCGGGCTCGTCGTCGACGGTCGAGTGCAGATCCGAGCCGCTCACGGTGCCAGCTTCGGGGATACCGGAGCGCAGCTCAGCCGCCCAGCTCGATCTTCATCGCACACTGCGCCATGCGCTTGCCGGCGGCCTCGATCGCGGGCTTGTCGGCGTCGCTGGGCTTCTCGACCTTGGACTTGAGCTCCTTCATCTTCGCGCCGACGGCCTCGACGCAGGCCTTGTCGGTGCAGGCGCAGGTCTCGTCGGCGAGCGCCTCGACTTGCTGCACGACGGACTTGCCGCAAGCGGCCAGGGAGAGCGAGAGGGTGAGGAGGGCGACGATGCGTGGTGCCATGCGCCCGGGTATTTCAAGGTGCGGGCCAAGCCGATCGCGCGTGTTCCCGCGGGGCTGGCACGCCAGCGCGCCCGTGGGCCGCCGTCACGTGTCGACACGTCCGTGTCAGTCGCCGAGGCTGGCCTGGGGCTCGCCGGACGCCTCGACACTGGGGCAGTGCATCTCGATCGTCAGGTGGTCGATCGGCACCGCCGCCAGGATCGCCTCGCGCAGCGCGAGCACCGTTCGCGTGCGATCGCAGCGCAGCACCACGAGCGCCGCGAGCCGGCCGGGGCCGAGCTGCCAGCTGTGCAGGTCGAGCACGTCGGTGCCGCCGATGCCCGCGATCGCGCTTCGGATCTTCCGCTCGGTCTCGGGGTCGTGGGTCGCGTCGAGCAGCTGCGCGCCCGCATCGCGGCCGAGCTGCACCGACCAGCGCAGGATGAGCACGCCGCCGGCGATCGCCATCAGCGGATCGAGCGCGACCCAGCCGAGGTATCGGCCACACAGGATCGCCGCGATCGCGAGCACGCTCGTCAGCGCGTCGGCGAGCACGTGCAGGTAGACGGCGCGCAGGTTCTGGTCGGTGTGCCCGTGCTTCGCATGATGGTGAGCATGATCGTGGCCGTGCGCATGGTCGTGGCCGTGCGCATGGTCGTGGCCGTGCGCATGGTCGTGGCCGTGGTCGTGGTCGTGGTCCCCGCCCGCCGGATCGTGCAGGAGCCGGATGCTGAGGAGGTTCACGACGAGCCCGAGCACCGCGACGGGCAGCGCCTCGTCGAAGCGCACCGACTGCGGCGTGACGAGCCGCGCGATGGCCTCGACGCCCATCCACAGCGCCGCGACGGCGAGCAGCACCGCGCTCGCGAAGCCCGCGAGCGCATAGACCTTGCCGGTGCCGAACGTGAACGCCGGCACGTCGGCGCGCGTGCGCGCGAACCAGTACGCGAGCACGGAGAGCCCGAGCGCGCCGGCGTGCGTGGCCATGTGCCAGCCATCGGCGGTCAGCGCCAGCGAGCCCGACCACGTGCCCACGCCGATCTCGGCGAGCATGACCACGAGCGTGATCGCGATGACCACCCGGGTGCGCCGCTCGTTGGCGCCGACGGCGACATGCGTCTCGTGGTCGTGGCCATGGGCCAGGGGGTCGCTCGCGGCCATCGACCCGCGGATCGTAGCAGCCCCGGCGTCGCCGCGGCGCGCAGGCGGCCTCCGTCGGATCACGCGCCCGGGGAGCAGCCGCGCAGTCCCAGCGCCGCTTTCACGCCCGCATACGCGCCCTCGCCCTCGGCGAAGAACGGCGCAGACGACTCCATCGGCGCACCATACGAATCCGCGAACACGCCGGTGAGATCCGTCGCCGACTGCGCGTTCCAATCGGTGCACCACACCGCCGAGGCCGCCTCGAGCGAGCGCGTGAAGCTGCTGTCCGCATCGAGATCGAACAGTGCCTTTCGGCCGGCATCGTCCATGCCGAGCTGCGCGGCGATGCCGGTCGCGAAGCCGGACTCGTCGCCGCGCCGCGTGACGTACACGACCTCCTCGCAGCCGAGGTTCTCCAGCACCAGCGTGGGCGCGAGGTCCGACCAGCCGCCGGCCGACACGTGGCCCGCATCGAGCTCGAGCGCGCGCGCGAGCCCGGGCTCGGCCGGCGAGTACGACATCGCCTCGCCCCACGTCGCGGGCCCGAGCGACAGGAATTTCTCCGTCTTCGGATCGTCGAAGCCCTTCGGGTTCGACTCGACCTGGTGGAGCGCGTCCTCGCTCCCCCAGTAGCCGAAGCGCACGTCGTCGAACGCGACCGGCAGGCTGTAGGGCTCGGCCGCCGCGTAGTCGGCCCGCGCCTTCGCGAACGAATCGACCGCGTCGCCGGTGAGCACCGACGTGCTCACCAACGCATTCAGCCCGCTACCGATCGGCTGGTCGATGCGCACGCTCTTGGCGTCCGGATCGGCGAGCACCGCCGCGCGGTACTCGGTGACCATGTCGCGCAGCTCGTCGCCACACGTGCCGTAGCCGAACGGCAGCGCGGAGACCTGCGCCCAGTCGAGCCCGCGCGCCGCCGTGGCGCATCCGTCGAGCCACGCGGCCATGCGCGCGGGATCCTGCGGCCCGTAGCCGGCGTAGAAGTCGGCGATGCGCCCGAGCTTGCCCACGAGCGCACGGAAATCGAGCAGCCCGGGCCGCACGAAGATCGCGGCCGGATTGCAGCCCATCGCGGCCTGCTCCGGCGTGCAGCCCACCTCGAACGAGCCGAGCTGCGAGAGCGCACCGACGATGTCGCGCACGTGGAACGCGGGATCGGGCGAGCTCGTGATCGTCTCGACCAGCTCCTCGTTCACCAGATCGCGCAGATCCTCGGAGCCCAGCAGATCGACGAGCGCTTGCTCGGCCGCGGCCGGGTCGGTCTCGACCAGCGCGGCGATGCCGGAGGCCTGGAACTTCTTCGCGATGCCACCGAGCTGCCCGAACGCCGCGGCCTCGGGGCTGTCGCCGAGCACCTCCGCGTAGCCGCTGAGCGACTTCAGCATCAGTGCGATGCGCTCGCCCTGCTGCGCGCGCGTGCACTCGACGCCGCCGCAGGTCGCGACCGCGGGGCTCTGCTGGATGCTGTCGAGCAGGAACTGCGTGATGCTGCCGGAGCTCCCGCCCGCGGATCCCCACAGCGGTCCGTAGTGCTCGACGATGCGCGCGAGCGAGGCGAAGTGGGCGAAGATCAGCTGCCCGTTGCCGCGCACGGCCGCGCACACGCGGCGCTCGGCGTCCTCGTCGCCGTCGACGTCGTCGCACTTCGCGCCCTGGCACTGCGCTTCGTCGCCCCCGCCTTCGTCGGCCGCGCAGCCGAGCAGGAGGGAGGCGGCCACGAAGAACGCAGGACGGTGCATGTAGACGTCGAGTGACGCGAGCGCGGATCCGGTTCACGGCGGCCGGGCTCGCGTTGCAGCTCTGCTCAGCCGGGCACGCAGGTATTTCCGTCACAGACGAGCCCGTCGTTGCACGCGCTCGAGATCGTGCACGGGCAGCCCTCCGTGCCGATGGGACAGGGCGGCGCGACCTGGCACATCCCGGCCTCGCAGACGAGCCCGATGCCACAGTTGCCGCCGTCGCACATGCACCCGAGCGTGCCGGCGGGGCACTCCGCGGCGCACATGTCGAGCGTCGCATTGCACTGCAGGCCCGCGTCGCACGTGCCCGCGTCGGTGCAGGGACAGCCCATCGTGCCGTCGACGCAGCCCATGCCGGTCGGGTCCTCGGTGGTGCCCATCGAGGTGCCCATCGTCGTCGTGCCGTCGGTCGTCGTCGTGGACGTCGTCATCGACGAGCTCGTGCCCGAGCCGCTCTCCTCGGCGCTGCTCGCCGCCGACGACGAGGTGTCACCGCTGCCCGTCGTCGTGCCCGCCGCGTCATCGGAGTCGTCCGCAGCACACGCAGGCACGACCAGCACGCACGCGATCACCAGGGCCCGGATCCGCATGCCGCGAATGATACCGCGGGCTACGCGTCGTCGTCCGCAGCGCCCCGACGGCCGAGCTTCGCGTAGATGTCCCGCGCCGGTCGGCCGGTGAGCTCGGCGAGCTGCCGCGCCTTCTCCCGCGGCTTGAGCCCGTCGTCGAGCACGACGTCGAGCACGCGCGCGGCCTGCTGCGCCGCGAGCTCGCCCCGCGACACGCCGGCCGGCGCGAGCACGACGGTCACCTCGCCGAGCAACGCCTCGTCGATGCGCGCGGCCAGCCGCGCCACCGTGTCGCGCAGCACCTCCTGGTGCAGCTTCGTCAGCTCGCGGGCGATCACCACCTCGCGGGCATCGGCATCCGGCAGCGCACGCCCGAGATCGTCGAGCAACGCCGCGACGCGATTGCCGGCCTCGTAGCACACCACCGTCGCGGGCTCGCCCACCAGCGACGCGAGCCACTCGCTGCGCGCCGCACCCCCACGCGGCGGGAATCCGCAGAAGCGCACCTCGTCGCTCGGCAGCCCACTGATGCACACCGCGGTCGCGACCGCGGTCGGTCCCGGGATCACGTCGACCTCGTAGCCGGCGTCGAGCGCCGCGCGCACCAGCTTCTGCCCCGGGTCGCTCCAGCACGGCATGCCCGCTTCGCTGAGGTACGCGACGCGCTTGCCCTCGGCGAGCAGCGCGAGCAGCCCGGCGACACGCTCGTGCTCGTTGCCGACGAAGCACGAGCGCCGCGGCGGCAACCCTTCGGTCTCGCCCAGCAGCCGGATCGGGCTGCGGGTGTCCTCGCAGAACAGCACGTCCGCGCCGAGGATCGCCGCGCGCGCACGCGGCGAGAGGTCCTCGCGGTTGCCGAGCGGCGTGCCGACGATCAGCAGCGCGCCGCCCATGGATCAGTCGTGGCCGAGCGCGATCTGTACGGCGTCGCCGAGCTCGCCCTGCAGGTAGTCGCGCAGGCGGGTGAGCAGGCGCTTCTCGATCTGCCGGGCGCGCTCGCGGCTGACGCCCCAGCGATCGCCGAGATCCTGCAGCGTGAGCGGGTCTTCTTCGTTCATCACGCGGTCGCGGAAGATCTCGAGCTCGCGGCCCTCGAGGTCGGCGCCGAAGCGCATGAGCTTGTCGTGCAACAGCTCCTTGAACTCCGCGGCGTCGGTGCGGTCTTCGGGGTCCGCGTAGTCGTCCTCGATGAGATCCAGCCGCGTGCGCCCATCGCCGTCGTCGGTGCCGAGCGGCGCGTCGAGCGAGAGATCCGGCGCAGCCATGCGCCGCTCCATCTCGATCACTTCCTTGGGCGAGACGTCGAGCTCCTTGGCGATGCGCTCGGGCGTGGGATCGACGCCCGCGGCGAGCAGCGCCTCACGCTGCTTGCGGAGGTTGAAGAACAACTTGCGCTGGTTCTGCGTGGTGCCGATCTTCACCAGCCGCCAGTTGTTGAGGATGTACTTGAGGATGTACGCGCGGATCCACCAGCCCGAGTACGTCGACAGCTTCACGCCGCGGTACGGATCGAACTTCTGCACCGCCTTCACGAGCCCGACGTTGCCCTCCTGCACGAGGTCGAGCAGGTTCTGGTACGCGCGGCGATACTCGTGGGCGATCTTCACCACGAGCCGCAGGTTCGACGTGACGAGCTTGCGACCCGCCTCGCGATCGCCCTGCTCGATCCAGCGCACGGCGAGCTCGTGCTCGTCCTCGCGATTGATGAGCGGGTAGCGGCGGACCTCGGACATGTACGCGGCGAGCGGGTCGCGGCGCGCGAGCGCAGTGGTGCCGGCCGGTGCAGGCGCGGCGCGCAGCTCCCGTGCGATCTCGTCGAGCTGGTCGTCGGTGACGGGCTCGAGCTCGGCGAGCGCTTCGGCCGCCGCCTCCTCCTCGTCCTCGTCCTCGACCGGCTCGGCCACGGGCGAGTCGACCGCATCCGGCGCGATCACTTCGACGGGCACGACCTCCGTGGGCGCCGGCGCATTGCGCTGGCCGTCCTCGGGGTCGAGCCGCCGCTTGCCGGCCTGCTCCGGTGTCCGCGCTCGGCCCATCGGCTGCCGCAATATACGCTGTGCTTGCACCTTCGCGGTACATCGTCGCGGGGCGCCGGTTGGTTTCATCCCATGTGCCGCGCTCGGCATGCGCTTGCGCCTGCGCGCGGGCAGCCGACCGTCCCCCGACCGTCCCCCGACCGTCCCTGGTCGCCTGGCCGCGCTGGTAGCGGCCAGCTACCATCAAGGACGATGAGCTCCGCGCCGCCGCCCCGCCCGTCCGCTCGTTCCTTCCCGCGTGCGACGCCGCTCCTGGTGGTGGGATCGCTGCTCACGGCGCTGGGGCTCACCGCGTGGAGCGAGACCCATGCCGGCGGCCAGCGCCACGACCCGCGCACGCACACGCGGCTGTCGCCCGCCGGCGATGCCACCGAGCTGCGCGTGCTCGACTGGACGCTGTGGAACATCTCGAAGTACTACGTCGAGCCCGACCGCATCGACCCGCGCAAGATGACGCTCGCGGGGCTGCAGGCGCTCGAGAACGACGTCGCCGAGGTGCTCGTCGAGCCGGTCGGCAAGGACAAGGTGCGCGTGCGGGTCGGCACCGCCGAGCAGGAGTTCGACATCGGCGGCGTCGAGGCGCTGTGGGCCGTCGGGCCCCACGTGCGCGAGGTCTTCCGCTTCATCAACAAGAACGCGACGCTCTCCGCCGAAGAGCAGCAGGACGCCGAGTACGCGATCGTCGCGGGCGTGCTGGGCACGCTCGACCCGCACACGAACCTGCTGCGGCCCTCGGACTTCGCCGACATGAAGGCGAGCACGAAGGGCAGCTTCGGCGGGCTCGGCATCGAGGTCGGCATGCGCGAGGGCGCGATCACGGTCATCCGCGTGATCGAGGGCAACCCGGCCAGCAAGGTCGACATGCAGCCGATGGACCGCATCGTCCAGATCGACGCCGAGTCGACCGTGACGATGAACATCAACGACGCGGTGTCGCGGCTGCGCGGTGCGCCCGGCACCACGGTGACGGTCCACGTCATGCGCGAGGGGCTCGAGCGCCCCAAGCCGCTCAAGATCACCCGCGCGCGCATCCAGCTCGACAGTGTCATCGGCGACGTGCTCGAGGAGGTCGACGCGTCCGGCAAGAAGCGCAAGGTCGGGCTCGTCGCGATCCCCCGCAACTTCGCGGAGACCACCGGCGCCGAGCTGCGCACGAAGCTGGACGAGTTCCAGGCCGCGGGCGTCGAGGGCGTCGTGCTCGATCTGCGCGACAACCCGGGCGGCCTGCTCAATGCGGCCGTCGAGGTCGCCGACGCGTTCCTCGGCTCCGGCACGATCGTCTCCACCGTCGGCGTCAGCTCGCCGCGCGAGGAGAGCAGCGCCGACAACCGCTACGACTTCCCCGACCTGCCGCTCGTCGTGCTGGTCGACCAGGGCTCGGCCTCCGCGTCGGAGATCGTCGCGGGTGCGCTGCGCAACCTCGGCCGCGCCGTGGTGATCGGCCGCCGCACGTTCGGCAAGGGCTCCGTGCAGGTGCTGCACGAGCGCAAGGTCGGCGACAAGGAGCTCGCGCTCAAGCTGACCATCGCGCAGTACCTGACCCCCGGTGACGTGTCGATCCAGTCGGTCGGCGTGCCGCCCGACATCGAGACGGTGCCGGTGTGGATCGGCAGCGAGCACATCGCGTACTTCGGCCGCGATCGCTTCGAGCTGCTCCGCGAGGAGTCGCTGTCGCAGCACCTCGTGTCGTCGGCCGCGCTGCACGACAAGACGGCGTACGGGCCGCTGTACTTCCTCGATCGCGGCTCGGTCGGCGAGGACGGCGAGACCACCGGCGAGGACGACGACGTGCCCCCCGAGACCGCGAAGGACAAGCCGGTCGCCGATCGCAACAAGACCAAGAAGAAGAAGGGCGACAAGTCCGACTCGCGCACCGCGATCCTGCTCGAGGACTCGGAGATCCGCATCGCCCGCGACCTCGTGCTGGCGGCGACCTCCAGCAGCCGTGACGACATCCTCGCGAACGTCTCCGGCTTCGTGCGCACGCAGACGGACACCGAGCAGGCCCGCATCGCGCAGAGCCTGGCCAAGCGCGGCGTCGACTGGGCGCGCGGGCCGGACAAGCAGACGGGCAGCCCCAAGCTCGAGGTGAAGGTCGCGAGCGACAAGCCCGGCAACGTGATCAAGGGCGGCGAGAAGGGCACGGTCACCGTGACCGTCACGAACACCGGCGACGCGCCGGCGTGGCAGGTGCGGGCGATCACCGACAGCGACTACCGCTACTTCGACGAGCGCGAGCTCATGTTCGGCAAGATCGAGCCGGGCCAGAGCAAGAGCTACGCGGTCAAGCTGTCGGTCTCGGAGCACGAGCTCTCGCGCACCGATCGCATCGACTTCCACTTCTTCGACCAGCACGGCAGCAAGCTCGCGACCGGCTCGCAGACCTCGATCGACGTCAGCGCCCAGGGGCTCGCGCGGCCGCAGTTCGCGTTCGGCTACCAGGTCATCGACGACGAGGCCGCCGGCAAGAACATCCAGGGCAACGGCGACGGCATGCTGCAGGTGGGCGAGCGCGCCAAGCTGCGCGTGTTCGTGAAGAACAGCGGCGACAGCCCGGCGCTCGACACCTGGGTCACGCTGCGCAACCTCGCCGGCGAGTCGGTGTTCTTGCACAGCGGACGCGAGCGTCTGCAGAAGCTCGAGCCGGGCGCGGTGCGTTCGGTCGATCTCGACATCGAGGTGATGAAGGAGTCCGAGGTCGGCGACAAGCTGCTGCAGGTCTCCGTGTCGGACAACAAGATCGCCGAGGTGCTGACCGACAGCCTCTCGTTCGATCTCGCGGCCCCGCCGGTCAAGCTCGCGCCGCAGTCGGGCGCGGCGATCACGAAGAGCGCGGTCGATCTCTACGCGAGCCCGATCGGCGCGCCGCGGGTCGTCGCCCACGTGCCGTCCGGCAGCAAGCTGGCCGCCAGCGCGAAGGCGGATGGCTGGATCCGCGTCGAGCTCGCCGACGGTGCGTTCGCGTTCGCGAAGGCGGGCGACGTCGAGCTGGGCGGCAAGGCGCCGAGCAAGCCGGGCGACCACGAGGTCGTGTTCGGGGTCTCGCCGCCGAAGGTCACGCTCACGACCTCGCCCACCCGCACCGACGGCGAGACGGTGAAGCTCGCCGGCACGGCGACCGACGAGGATGCGGTGCGCGACGTGTTCATCACCGTCTACAACCCGAGCCGCGATCTGTTCGGCGAGGTCGAGAAGGTGTTCTACGTCGCGAGCAGCGATGCATCGGCCGGCAAGCTCGACTTCTCGGCCGAGGTGCCGCTCACCCCGGGCAACAACCTGGTCGAGATCCACGCGCGGCAGAACGACGAGGTCGTCGCGATCAAGCGCATGTGGGTGCTGCGGACGTCGGGCCTCGCCGAGGCGCGCGCCAAGGGCAACGACTGGAAGAGCAAGGGCGAGCTCCGCGTCGACAAGCTGAAGTGATCGGGCGGGGATCGGCCCGGAAGCGCAGCGCGCCGGGCCCCCCCGAACGTGGACGCGGCGCAGGAGCTCGCGCCCAGCGGTGCCAGCGGCGAGGGCTCGAGCGCTTCGAACGCATGGACCGCCGCGCGTAACTCAGGGTCGATCGCGAGCGCGGTGCGCTGGTTCGACCGGCGGGGCGACGCACCCTTCGCGGTGGTACTGAGCGCCGAGCTGCCAGCGCGCCACGCCCCGAGCGATACCACGGCGTGACGTCGGGCGACCCCAGGCGATCCCTCCGCCCCCTCGCGGTGCAGGCGCCCCGGCGATACATGGCCGCCCACGCGGCCGTCCTTCACGGATCGGCCCGCCCCTGCGTGGCTGCGAACCGATCGAGGTCTCACGTCGGGCGATGCGCGGGAATCGGGCATTGTCGGCGGCTGCCCGTTAAGCTCCGGGCATGCGTCGCATCGCCCTGCCCATGTCTCTTCTGGCCTTCGCCTGCAGCTCCGATGACACGTCCGTGACCGCGTCCGAAGAGAGCACCGGCTCCTCGGGCAGCGAGTCGTCGACGACCGCGAGCACGACGGAGCCCACCAGCACCACGAATCCATCGACGACCGACGACACCAGCGTCACGATGACGGATCCGAGCACGAGCAGCAGCGAGGACACGAATCCGGAGACCACGATGCCGCCCGAAGAGACCGGGCCGGCCTACGTGTGCGGCGACGGCATGATCGAGGACATCGAGCAGTGCGAGGGCACGGACTTCGGCGCGAACAGCTGCATGACGCAGGGCTTCATGCAGGGCGAGCTGGTGTGCAGCGGCGACTGCCTGGGGTTCTCCACCGAGAACTGCTTCACCTGTGGCAACGACCTCATCGAAGGCACCGAGGAGTGCGACGGCGAGCTCGCCAACAACATCGACTGCGAGAGCGAAGGCTACACGGAGGGCGAGATCACCTGCGTGCAGGAGACCTGCCAGTACGACGTCTCGCAGTGCACGCTCTGCGGTGACAACGTCGCCGAGGGCAACGAGCAGTGTGACAACGACGACTTCGGCGGGGCGACCTGCGAGACGATCGGCTTCACCGGCGGTTCGCTGGACTGCAACAGCAAGGACTGCGAGATCGTGGTGGCGGGCTGCACGGGCGGCGCGTTCACGGCGGACTTCGAGACGGGCACGTTCCCGGCGCAGTTCTCCCAGGACGGCGACGCCGACTGGATCGTCGACGGCACGTCGCCGCTGACCGGCGCCTTCAGTGCCCACAGCGGCGACATCGGCGACAGCCAGATGTCGATCCTGCAGCTCGAGGTCGCCTTCGCGGCCGACGGCACGGTGGCCTTCAACCACCGCGAGAACAGCCAGAGCTTCCAGGACTTCCTCGAGTTCCGCGTGGACAACACGCTGTTCAACAGCTGGTCGGGCATCACCTCGCTGCAGGGCGCGAGCTTCCCGATCGACGCCGGCAACCACACGCTCGAGTGGCGCTACACGAAGGACTTCTTCGGCAGCAGCGGCACGGACACCGTCTTCATCGACGACGTGGTGCTGACGAACGGGGTTGCGCTGTAGCAGGACCGGACCGCAAAGCGGGCCGGGCTCCTGCTACCCCGTGCCCGTGCCCGTGCCCGTGCCCGTGCCCGACCGGGCTGCAGAACCCAGACCGCGGCGGTGTCAGTGTAGAGACACCGCCGCGAGGCTCCGGCCCGCAGGTCGATCCCGGGCGCCCTCCGATCACGACCAGAGGGGCCCTCCGATCGCGGCGCCCTCCGATCACGACCAGAAGCGCCCCCCGATCGCGGCGCCCTCCGATCACGCCGCCCTCCTATCACGACCAGAAGGGCCCCCCGATCGCGGCGCCCTCCGATCACGACCAGAAAGGCCCCCCGCTTGCGGGGGGCAATCCGCGCGTCAGCGCGTACCGTGTCGCCCGAGCCGATCTCGGGGGGAAGAAAGAGCAAGCCAGCTAGCTGGCTTCCTTCTTCGCGTCATTGCGATAAACGAGCACCGGCCGCTTGTCCTCGTTGATGCACTCTTCGTTGATCACGGCCTCGACGACGTTGTCGACGCTCGGGATGTCGTACATGACATCGAGCATCGCGCGCTCGAGGATCGACCGCAGACCACGCGCACCGCTGCGCATCGTCTTGGCCTTCTTCGCGACCGCACGGAGCGAGTCACCGGTGAACTTGAGCTCGACGCCGTCCATCTCGAGCAGGCGGCGGTACTGCTTCACGAGCGCGTTCTTGGGCTCGGTGAGGATCTGCATGAGCGCATCCTCGTCGAGCTCCTGAAGGGGCGCGATGACCGGAAGACGACCGATGAACTCCGGGATGAGCCCGAACTTCATGAGGTCCTCGTTCTGGATCTGCTGCAGCAGCTCCCACTGCCGCAGCTCCTTCTTCTTCTCGATCTTGGCGCCGAAGCCCATGCTCTTCGCGCTGATGCGGTGCTCGATGATGTCCTCGATGCCCGCGAACGCGCCGCCGCAGATGAACAGGATGTTGGTCGTGTCGACCTGCAGGAAGTCCTGCTGCGGGTGCTTGCGGCCGCCCTTGGGCGGCACGCTGGCGATGGTGCCCTCGAGGATCTTCAGGAGCGCCTGCTGCACGCCCTCGCCCGACACGTCGCGCGTGATCGAGGGGTTGTCGCCCTTGCGGGCGATCTTGTCGATCTCGTCGATGTAGATGATGCCCCGCTGCGCCCGCTCGACGTCGTGGTCGGCGTTCTGCAGGAGCGAGACGATGATGTTCTCGACGTCCTCACCGACGTAGCCCGCCTCGGTGAGGCTGGTGGCATCGGCGATCGCGAACGGCACGTCGAGGATGCGCGCGAGCGTCTGCGCGAGCAGGGTCTTGCCCGAGCCCGTGGGCCCGATGAGCAAGATGTTGCTCTTCTGCAGCTCGGCCTCGTCGGGCTTCTTCTTCGCGTTGATGCGCTTGTAGTGGTTGTAGACCGCGACGGAGATGATCTTCTTGGCCATCTCCTGGCCCACCACGTAGTCGTCGAGGATCCCGCGGATCTCCTTCGGCTTCGGCACGCGGCCGTGGCCCTGCTGCCGCTCTTCCTTCTGGACTTCCTCCGCGAGGATGTCGTTGCACAGCGAGATGCACTCGTCGCAGATGTACACCGACGGCCCGGCGATCAGCTTCTTGACCTCCTTCTGGCTCTTGCCACAGAAGGAGCAGCTGAGGTTGCCGTGGCTGGTATCGCGCTTGGAGGAGCTCATCGTTGGGCCTTCAGCCGGGGACTAGCCTGGGATGGGGGGGGTCGGACGCTGGAGCACTTCGTCGACGAGCCCGTAACGCTTGGCCGTGTCGGCGTCCATGAACTTGTCGCGATCGGTGTCGCGGAGGATCTCTTCGATGTCGCGGCCGCAGTGCTGCGCGAGGATCTCGTTCAGCCGCGCCTTGAGCCGCAGCACCTCGCGCGCCTGGATCTCGATGTCCGTCGCCTGGCCCTGCGCGCCGCCGTGGGGCTGGTGGATCATGATGCGGGCGTTCGGCAGGGCGTGGCGCTTGCCGCGGGCACCCGCAGCGAGCAGCACTGCCCCCATCGACGCAGCCTGACCCAGACAGTAGGTCGCGACCGGGGCCTTCACGAGCTGCATGGTGTCGTAGATGGCCAGTCCGGAGGTGACGACGCCACCCGGCGAGTTGATGTAGAGCCGGATGTCCTTCTCCGGGTCTTCAGACTCGAGGTAGAGCAGCTGGGCGATCACGACGTTGGCGACTTGGTCGTTGATCGGAGTGCCCAGGAACACGATGCGGTCCTTGAGCAGCCGGCTGTAGATGTCCCACGAGCGTTCCCCGCGATGGGTCTGCTCGATGACGAAGGGAATGCTGGCCTGGGGCTCGCCCCACCAGAGGTCGGATGGGCGGTCAGACATGGTGCGCGCTCGCGAAGGTGGGGAGCATCTCTTCGCTATGTTGTACGGGCAGCCCCCCCGATGCAAGTGCCCGTATCGGCGCGAATGCCGGCCAATCGGGTCGTTTCTCGGGCCAGGTGTCACACCTCGTGACGCGTGCGAGGCAGCGTCCTACGACGGGACGGGTCGCGCCCGTCGCAGGCTGTCCTTTCGGTTGGGTGCGCACCTGCTCGAGCGGGTGCGAGTCGCCCTGCACGCTGGTCGTTACGCGGGCTCTTCGCCCTCGGCGTCCTGCTCGTTCTCCGGATCGGGCGCCTCGGTGACGACCGCCTTCTCCATGAGAAAATCCAGGATCTTCTCCTCGCGCATCTGTGCGCGCACGAGCACGAGCTGGCCGCTCTTCTCCATCTGCGCGCGCATGCGGGCGAGGTTCTGCCCGCTCTCCTCGGCCATCTTGCCGAGCTCGGCCTCGAAGGCCTCGTCGTCGACGTCGAGCGATTCCTTCTTGCCGATCGCGTCGAGCAGTAGATAGGCCTTGACGTTGAACAGCGCCTGCGGACGGATCCGCGCCGAGAGCTGCGCCTCGGTGGTGCCGATGTTCGACAGCTTGAGGCCCTGCTGCGCGAGCTGACGCTTCGTCGCATCGACCTGCGCCGAGACCTCGCGCGCGATCATCGAAGGCGCGGCCTCGAAGGGGTTCTTCTCCAGCAGCGTCGCGACCAGGCGGCGACGGGCGGCGCGCTCGGCCTCGTCGGCGTCCTCCTGCTTCAGCTTCTCGGCGATCTTGCCGCGCAGCTCCTCGAGCGACTCGGCCTCGCCGGTGTCGCGTGCGAAGTCGTCGTCGAGCGGCGGCACGTGCTTGACTCGCACCTCGCGGAGGCCGATGCCGAGCACGGCTTCCTTGCCGCGCAGATCCTCGCGCATGCGCTCGGGCGGCGGCACGAACCGGATCGTGCGCATCTTGCCGGCGTCGGCGAGCTTCGTGTCGGCGAGCTGCGCGGTGAGCCCCGGCACCAGCTCGTTCTTCACCGTGGTGGGATCCTCGACGATGTCGACGCGCACGTCCTTGCGCGAGACCCGGGCCTCGCCGATCGTGCCCTCGACGTCGATCGTCCACACGTCGCCGGGCGCCGTGGTCTCGCGCGCCGTCTCGCCCTCGGCGGGCTCGGGCAGCGCGCGCAGCTCGGTGAGCGCCTCGCGACGCTTGTCGAGCTCGGCATCGATCTTCGCGTCGTCGACGGCCGCAGGGCGGCGCCGGACCTCGATGCCCGTGTAGTCCTTCGGCTCGATCGCCGGCGGCACCTCGAAGCGCGCCGCGTACGAGAACGGCGTGTCCTTCTCGAGCGACGAGCTCTCGAGCACCGGCTGCGTGAGCGGGATGACGTTGTTGCTCGCGACCGCGGTCTGGAAGGTCTCCTGCACCAAGTCGCGGGCGAGATCGGAGCGCACGCCCTTGCCGAACATCCGCTCGAGCACGTTCGGCGGCACCTTGCCGGGACGGAAGCCCGGTACGCGCGCGCGCTTACCGACCTCGCGCATCTTGTCTTGCAGGCGGATCGCGACGTCGGTCCAGGGGATCTCGACCTTGACGCGACACTCGACGGGGCTGATGCGTTCGATCGTGGCTTGCATGGCGGTGAGCTCGAGAGCGGCCAAGGCTTGTAACAAAGCCCTCGCGGTCGGCACAAGCCGCGTCGGGCGCCGTCGAGAAGCGGCCGATCGGCGCCGCACGTCCCCCCCGTGAGTCTGCGCGCGCGGGGACGGCAACACGGCGCGCCGCGGCCCGGCGTCAGCCCACCGAAGCCAGGCGCGGCGGCTCGCTCCAGCCCCGCGCCTCGTCCAGCGAGACCACGTCGGCGCCGGTCCCCTCGAGCGTGCGCGCGACGTGCAGCCGAGCGGAGCGCAGCCGCGAGTAGACCGTGTTGACGTTGACGCCGAGCTGCGCCGCGATCTCCTGCGCCGTCATGCCGTCGCGCTCCGCGAGCACGTAGACCTCGCGGCGCGCGGCGTCGAGCTCGGCGAGCGTGCGCTCGAGCCGGCCCTCGGCCCACAGCCGCATCGTCGCGCCCTCGGCGTCGGCGACGGACTCGCGGGGATCGAGGCGATCGAGTCGACGTCGCAGCCGGTCGCGGCTGCGCCGATGATCCTTCGCGACGCGTCGGGCGATCCCGAAGAGCCACGTGCGTGCGGTGGAGCGGCCCTCGAACGCGTCGAGCCGGCGCTGCGCGACGAGGAACACGTCCTGCGCCACGTCCTCGGCGCTCGCCTCGGGCACGCCGAAGCGCTGCACGCTGCGTGCGACGAAGGCGAAGTGGCGGCGATAGATCTCCGCGAACGCAGGCGGCGAAGCGAGCTCGACCGATGGGGAGACTCGGTGGGAGAGCATCGCCGCCCATCCTCGGTGCAGCGCGGCCGCGCCACCATCCGGCAGTCGGCGGAAATCCGCGGCTCGCTCGTACGTCGATCGACGTAGCGACTAGCGCACCCAGCTCTCCACCCAGAACGCGCCGGCGAAGCCGGCGATGCGCACGACGTCGAGCGCACCGGATCCGTCGAGGTCGGCGACCGCGATGCCGTAGGCCTCGTCGAGCGCGACGCCGCCCTTGCGATAGTCGACGCCCGGCAGACCCGCGCCGAGCGACGTCCAGCCGCTGCCCGTACCGTCGCCGACGTAGACCGCGAGCCCGACGCTCGGATCGTGCGTGACGAGATCGAGGTGGCCGTCGCCGGTCATGTCGGCGAGCTCGGCGATCACGGCAACGTCGGCGGCGCCGCCGGCAGCGAACGAGCCCGCGCTGCCGAGGTGCACCGTGCCGCCCGCCGCGACGTCGAGGTCGCCGTCGCAGTCGACGTCGCCCACCGCCCCCTGCACCGGATCGGCGAGGCCGCCGGGCGTTCCGCCGCCGCCGAGCAGCGCGGCCTCGGCGAGCGCTCCGGTGCCGTCGTTCGCGAGCACGTGGGCATCGATCGCCGCCGTGCCGCGCCCGAAGCCGACCGCATCGAGATCGCCGTCGCCGTCGAGATCGCCGAACGCGAAGTCGCCGATGCTCGCGCCCGTCACCGCCGGGGCCGCCATCGCGCTCCAGCCCGCACCGGTGCCGCGGAAGGCCTGCACGCCGCTCGAGAATTGATCCGCGCCGAAGAGCGCGTCGAGCGTGCCGTCGCCGTCGAGATCGCCGAGGCCGGCACCCGCGAAGAGCGGCCCGTCCGGCAGGCCACCGCGCGCCTCGGTGAACGTCATGCCGCCGGTGTTGCGCCACGCCCAGGCCCCGCGCGCGTGATCGCCGAAGACGACGTCCTTCGCTCCGTCGCCGTCGAGATCGCCGAGATCGCCGCCCCACCCGCCCGCGAAGATGCCGCCCTGCAGCGTGCCGGGCATCGGGTCGAAGCCGCCGTCGCCGAGCCCACGGAACGCGAGGCCCACCGACGCCTTGCGGAAGTTCACCACGAGATCGACGTTGCCGTCGTCGTCGAGATCCGCGAGCAGCGGGACGGAGCGCGGCGCTTCGGGATCGGCGTACGCTGCGACGGAGATCGCCGCGACGAGCGTGAAGTCGCCGCCGCCGCAGCCGACCTGCACGTGGCTCGCGACGCCGCGATCGTTCGGTGCGGCGCCGGGCGTGTGGCAGCCGTCCGCGAACGCGCAGTCGGCCGACGGTGCGCCGGTGGAGTCCTCGGCTGCGCTGCTCGTGCCGTCGGAGCTCGCAACACCGGCCTCGCCGTCGCTGGAGTCGCCCACGGGATCGCTGCTCTCGGAACCGCTGCTCGCGTCGCCCGTGCCTGCGCTCGCGCTCGCACCGGCGCTGGCGGTCGCGTGCCCACCGTCGCGCGTGTCGGCGCAAGCGAGCGCGAGCAGTGGGAGCAGCGAGCCACCGTGCAGGATCGGCGTGCGGAGGGGCATGGCGCGTTGGTGGCCGGTCGAGCGGCCCGCCATGACGGGCCCCTAGTCCGAGCGCTCGTACTGGGCCACCGTCGTGGCCAACGCGGCGCGCGTGTGGATGCCGAGCCGCTCGTAGATGTTCGCGAGGTGCGTCGAGACCGTGCGCGGGCTGATGAACAGCCGCTTGCCGATCTCGCCGTTCGTGAGCCCCTGCCCCACGCACCGGGCGACCTCGAGCTCGCGCGCCGTCAGCAGCTCGTGCAGCACCGGGCCCTGGTAGGTGCTGGCGGTCGTCCGTGGCGGCCCGCCGTCGTAGCCGAAGCGCAGCACCACCTGACCGACCTTGAGCTCGTCGCCCTCGCGCAGCACCGCCGCGTCGATGCGTCGGCCGTTGACGAAGGTGCCGTTCGTCGAGCCCAGATCGAGCACGTTCACGATGCCGTCGCCGTGGTCGACGATCTTCGCGTGACGGCGAGACACGCCGTCGGCGTCCAGTCGCAAGCCCACGCCCTCGGTGCGCCCGATGACGAGGACGCCCGTCGGGATCGTGGCCCGCTGCGGCGCCGCGCCGTCGATCACGTCGAGCCACGGCCGGCCGCGCGACGCGACGACCGGATCGGGGGCGTCGAGCGTGCGCGTGGGATCGTCGGTCATCGACGCACGCGAGCATAGCAAGCGCCGCCCAGCGGAAGCGCATCCGTCATCCGACGTAGGGATGAACGCCGCGGAATCCGTCGACCGACGGATGGCCCATGCGCGACGTGCCGGCGACGCTGTCTCGTGGTGCGATGTCGGCACATCGTGACGGCGCTCGTGGTCGCTGGCTGCGGCGAGGAGCCCGGCGTGCGGCTCGGGCCCACCAGCATCGCGGGAGAGAGCACGGGTGCCGGGGACGAGCCGGCCGACGACGACACCACGGGCACGACCGGCGCGCCGGAGGCGTGCACGGCCGACGCGGGCCCGGCGGTGGTGCGCAGGCTGACCCGGTTCGAGTACGACAACACCGTCCGCGATCTGCTGGGCACGTCGCTGCGACCGGCGCAGGCCTTCGCCCCCGATCCGCGCTGGCTCGGCTTCGACAACAACGGCGCGGTCGCGACGGTGGGCGACGCGGTCGCCGAGCAGTATCTGCACGCTGCCGAGGCGCTCGCCGCCGATGCGGTCGCGCGCCTGCCGGAGCTGCTGCCGTGCGACGCGGCGCTCGACGAAGATGCGTGCGTCGACGCCTTCATCGCCGCGTTCGCCCGCCGGGCATGGCGGCGCGAGCCCACCGCCGAGCAGCTCGCGGGTCTACGCTCGATCCACGACGCGGGCGGCTCGCTCGAGGCGGGCATCGGCATGGTGATCGAGACGCTGCTGCAGTCGCCGCGGTTCCTGTATCGCTTCGAGCTCGGCGACGGCGATGCGAGCGACGGGCTCGTCGCACTCGACGGCTACGAGATCGCGAGTCGGCTCTCCTACTTCGTGTGGGGCTCGATGCCCGACGACGCGCTGCTCGACGCCGCAGGGGCCGGCGAGCTCGAGGGGTCGGACGGGATCGCGGCCCAGGCCGAGCGGTTGCTCGACGATCCGCGCGCCGCGGACGGTGTGGTGCACCTGTTCGAGCAGGTGCTCGAGCTGCAGGCGCTGGACGGGCTCGCCAAGGATCCGGCGACGTTCCCCGCGTGGTCGGATGCGGTGCGGGACAGCATGCGCGAGGAGACCCGGCGGTTCATCGCGGCGGCGGTGCTCGACGGCGACGGCACGCTCGCGGGGCTCGTCGACGCGCGCTTCACCTTCGCGGACGCGACGCTCGCCGAGTACTACGGGCTCGCGCGCACGCTCGGCGAGACGCACGAGCGCGTGGAGCTCGACGAAGGCGAGCACCGCGGCGGGCTGCTGCGCCAGGGTGCGCTGCTGGCCACGCTGGGCAAGTTCACGGGCACGGCACCGGTGCAGCGCGGCCGCTTCGTGCGGCAGCAGCTGCTCTGCGAGGCCCTGCCGCCGCCGCCCGACGACGTCGACTTCGAGCCGCCCTCGATCGATCCCGACGCGAGCGCGCGCGAGCGCTACGAGCAGCACTCCGCGGACGCGCAGTGCAGCGGCTGCCATGCGCGCATGGATCCGATCGGCTTCGGATTCGAGCACTACGACGGCGCCGGTGCGTGGCGCGGGCTCGAGCACGGGCTGCCGATCGACGACAGCGGCGTCATCGTCGGCCTCGATGCCCGCGGCGACGTCGCGTTCACGGGCGTGGACGGACTCGGCGACGAGCTCCTGGCCAGCGGTCGCCTGCACGACTGCGTCGTGCTGCACGGATTCCGCTACGCGCTCGGCCGCCAGGAGACGTTGGCCGACGTGTGCACGCTCGACGCGCTGCGCGACAGCTTCCGCGGGGACGGCGACCTGCGTCGGCTCGTCGTCGAGCTGGCTACCTCGCAAGCCTTCCGCACCGTGCGGCCCGCGGAGGCGCCATGAAGCGGCGTGCGTGGCTGCGGGGCGCCGGCGGCATCGCGGTGGCGCTGCCGTGGCTCGAGTCGTGGCCACGACGTGCGCGCGGCGGGCCGAGCGAGGCCCCGACGCGCTGCGTGTTGATGTTCACCGCGAACGGCACCGTGCCGGCGTCGTGGACACCCGGCCCCGACTTCACGCTCTCACCGATCCTCGAGCCGCTCGCCGGTCACCGCGAGCAGCTCGTCGTGTGCAGTGGGATCGACATGAGCTCGGCGGGCGACGATCTGAAGGGGCACAACCGCGGCCTCGGCACGCTGTGGACCGGGCTCGAGCCGAACGGGGGCAACGACGGCGACGCCGGCTACGCGTCGGATGTCTCGCTGGACCAGTTCCTCGCGCAGCGGCTGCAGCCGGACACGCCGTACTCGACGCTCGAGCTCGGCGTCCGCGTGCGTTCCGATCTGCCGAACGGACGCATGAGCTACAGCGGGCCGAACCAGCCCATCGCGCCGCAGGACAACCCGTTCGCGACGTTCGAGCGGTTGTTCGGCGACGGCACGGGCGGCGCGGAGGCGGCCGCGGCCTTGCTGTCACGGCGGCAGACCGTGCTCGATGCGGTGGCCGACGACGCCGCATCGTTGGTGCCGCTGCTCGGTGGCGCCGATCGGATCAAGCTCGAGGCCCACCTCGACGCGGTGCGCTCGCTCGAGCAGCGCCTGGCCCAGCTCGGCGGGATCGGCTGCGTCGCGCCGTCACTGCCCGCGCACTTCGACCCGAAGCAGAACGACCGCTTCCCCGAGGTCGGCGAGCTGCAGCTCGACATGCTGGTGATGGCGCTCGCGTGCGGCCTGACCCGCATCGCGAGCCTCATGTGGTCGCACGCGCTCTCCGGACAGGTCTTCACGTGGCTCGGCCATGACGTCGACCACCACACGTACTCGCACGACGAGAGCGCGCCGGCGCAGGCGAAGCTCGTGGAGATCGGGCGCTGGTACTCGGAGCGCTTCGCGGGGCTGCTCGATCGCATGACCGCAGTCGAGGAGGGCGACGGCACGCTGCTCGACCACTCGATCGTCGTGTGGGGCAGCGAGCTCGGCAAGGGTCAGCCGCACTACTGTCGGCAGATCCCGTTCGTGCTCGCGGGCTCGTGCAACGGCTGGTTCGGGACCGGGCGGCACCTCGTGTTCGACCACGCGTCGCACAACGACCTGCTGCTCGCGGTGCTCGAGGCGATGGGCGTGTCGGTGCCGACCTTCGGCGACCCGGCGTTCTGCCACGGCCCACTCGCGGAGCTGCGCGCATGAGGATCGTGATCGCGTTCGTGCTGCTGCCTGGCTGCTACGCGGGGATCGACGCGCGGCCCGTCGACGACGGCGAGGCCTCCAGCGAGACGGCACCGCCCGCGCGCGACAGCCCGGCGATCGGCGAGCCCGACGACACGAGCAGCTCCGGCGCGGACGAGACCGCAGGGCTCGCGGCGGACGACTACGACTGCGTCGGCACGCTGGTGCTCGAGCAGCTGGGCGAGGTGCTGGCCGTCGCGCCCGACGCGAGCGCGGTGGAGCTCTCGCCGCTGCAGCCCGGCGAAGGGTTCACCTGCATGCGGGTGGAGCTCGAGCTCGAGGCCGCCGCGCTCGCACCGACGGACGACGTGTGCCCGGTCTACGTGGCGCTGGCCTCGATCCGTGGCACGGCGCCCGGCGGCGAGGATCTGGCGGCGGCCTTCGTGCACGCCTTCGACGGCGACGCGGCGAGCTGCACGCGCGGTGCGGACCGGCTCGCGATCGGCAACTTCCGCGAGCTCACCGACGAGGTGCCCGCGCAACGACTGTCGGATCGCGTGCGCATGCGCGTGCTGGTGCAGCCGTTCGTGTCGCGCATCGAGCTCTTCGTCGACGACGTTCCGTTCGCGAGCGCCTCGGCCGACCTGTTCCCCGCGAGCGTCGCGGACACCCGCGATCCCGTCGTGCGACTCGGCCTGCCCCGGGCTGCGAACGGCACCATCACGCCATGGTACGGCGCACGCTACCGCGACCTCCGCGTGTTCGCGGAGGTCGTACCGCCGTGACCTTGGGCGAAACGGATCCTCTGGGTGGCGAGCTTCACCGCGGCAGCCCATCGAGCCACGCCCGCACCGCCGCGCGTCCGCGGGCGCCCGTGGCCCCGCTGCGTTCGTAGGCCGCGAGCGCCAGCTCGCCCTCCGCACGCGCGCGCTCGCGATCCTGCGCGAGCCCCCAGTGTGCGCGGGCCAGCCCGAACAGCGCCTCGGCGCGGTTGTTCGGCTCGCCGTCCTGCGTCGCATAGATCGCGCTCGCGCGCTCGAAGAGCGGCAACGCGTCGGCCCAGCGCTCGCGGGCGACCATCGTCTCCGCCACGCCGAGGCTCGCGTTCGCGGTCGCCACGTGTGCTTCGCCGAGCTTGCGCGTCGCGATGTCGAGCGCGCGCCGGTGCCAGCGCTCGGCGTCGGCCGGGCGCTGCTGGCCCCGCAACACGATGCCGACGTTGTTGAGCGGCCCGACCAGGCTCGGGTGCTCGGGTCCGAGCCGACGCTCGTCGATCGCGACGCACCGCGCGAAGTAGGGCTCGGCCTCGGCGAAGCGATCCTGCTCCTGCAGCACCACGCCGAGGTTGTTCAGCGACTCGGCGATGTCGGGGTGATCCGGGTCGAGCGCACGCTCGCGGATCGCGAGCGCGCGCCGATGCGTCGCGAGCGAGGCGTCGTAGTCGCCGAGGCGCAGCAGATCGATGCCGAGGTTGTTCAGCGAGACCGCCAACAGCGGATGTTCCTCGCCCAGCGTCGCCTCGCGCAGCGCGACCGCTCGCTCGAGCGGCGCACGGGCCTCCGCGTACTCGCCCTTCGAGTAGTGGCTGATCCCGATGCCACCGAGCGTCGCCGCCAAGGTGGGGTGGTCGTCGCCGAGCACGGCGCGCTGGATCTCGAGCGCGCGCTGATACGACGCGAGCGCCTCGTCGAGCTTCCCCACGCCGAGCTCGAGCCCGGCGAAGTTGTTGAGCGCCGATGCGTAGCGCAGATCGTGCTCGCCGAGCGTCGCCCACAGATCGCGGGCGCGTTCCAGCACCACGCGCGCCTCGTCGTAGTGACCGCCGCGCCGCAACACCGACCCGTGCACATCGAGCAGCGCGGCCTGGGCGGTCGCATCGGCCCCGCTGCGCGTGAGCGCGGCCTCGGCGTGGCGCGCCCACTCGAGCCCGTCGTTGACGCGCGCGAGATCCCAGCCCACCACGGACACGAGCTGCGTCGCGCTCCGCAGCATCGTGGCGTCGTCGTCCTGCTCGCGCGCGAGCCAGTAGCCTTGCTCGAGCTCACGCTCGGCGGCCTCGCCGTCGCCCTCGAGCTTGAGCAGCACGCCGCGCATCGTGTGGATCTCTGCGATGAGCCCGGGCTGCGCGACCGCGTCGATCGCCGCCAGCTCGGCGTCCACCAGGGCGAGACCGTCCTTCGGGTGCCCTGCCCTACCGAGCGCCTCGGCACGTGCGAGCTGCTCGCGAGCGCGCGCGAGTCGTGCTCGAGCCGGCTCGTCGAGCTCCTGCGCGGGTCCGTCCAGCAGACACCGCTCGGGTGCGGGCAGCTCGGTCACCGTCGAGACCGCATCGCGCAGCACGGCGGTCTCGCCATCGCGGACCAGGCCGAGCACGGTGGCGAGCGCCGCGCGGCCGCCGTGCAGACACGCGAGCCGCCGATCGAGCTCGGTGCCCTCGTCGGTCGCCGTCGCTTGCTCGCACACCGTCCCGCGGACACCGATCCAGCGCGTGGCCCAGTCGTCGACTCGCGTCGATGCGCTCGTCCACGTGGGCGCCGCCCACGGCTGATCGCTCGCGCCGACCGCACGGCGCAGCTCGGCCTTCACCGCGTCGTCCCAAATTCCGTCGAGCTCGCGGAGCGCGTCGTCGCAGCGCGAGCGTGGCGAGAGCGCGGCCACGAGCGCCGCGCTCACCACTGCGGCGCCCCCACCCACGAGCCAGGGTCGCAGCCGGTGGCGACCGCCGTCGAGTCGTGCGAGCAGCTCGTCCATGGACGCGTAGCGCTGCTCGACCCGCGGCGAGAGCCCGCGCATGCACACCGTGACGATCCACTTCGGTACGCTCGCACCACGCGGTGGCCGTGGATCGTGCTCCAGCTTCGCGAGCAAGAGCGCATGCAACTCGTCGCCGCGATACGGTCGCGCGCCGAACAGCGCCTCCCACAACGTCACGCAGAACGCGTACTGATCGCCGCGCGCATCGACGGAGGTGCCGAGGTGCTGCTCGGGTGGCATGTAGTTCGGCGTGCCCGCGCCCGCTGCCGTGACGTCGAGCGACACCACCGGCGCGTCGCTGTCCGAGCTCGAGCGCGACGCCGGATCGCCGGTGGGCTCGGCCTCGACGATGGCGTGCGCCAGCCCGAAGTCGCCGACCTTCGCGTGCCCGAGCTCGTCGACGAGGATGTTGCCGGG
The DNA here is from genome assembly GCA_964519175.1 of uncultured Nannocystaceae bacterium. Lineage (GTDB taxonomy): Bacteria > Myxococcota_A > Polyangia > Nannocystales > Nannocystaceae > Xiheibacterium. Next base: position 34,580 of record CAZFKC010000060.1, on the reverse strand, counting down.
CTTCACGTCGCGGTGCACGAGCCCAGCCGCGTGCGCGGCCGCGAGCCCGCGCGCCGCCTCCATCATCACCGCGAGCACAGCGGGCCACGGCCGGCGCCGCTCGCCCAACCACTGCGACAGGTTGCGCCCGCGCACGAGCTCCATCGCGAGAAAGACGTGCTCACCGTAGCTGCCGACGTCGAACACCTGCACGACGTTGGGATGGCTGATGCGCGCCATCGCCTGGGCCTCGCGACGCAGCTTCGCCATGCGTTCGGGCGTGCGCCGCGACGGCCACAGCAACTTGAGCGCGATCGTCCGCCCGAGCTCCGGATCGTGGGCCTCGTAGACGATGCCCATCCCGCCCTCGCCCACGCGGCGCAGGATCACGTAGCGACCGAGCTCGGCGCCGATGCCCACGGCGGTCGCACCGGCGCTGCCGCGCTCGGCGGGAGGTTGCGACAGCTCCCGCGTGCGCGAGTCGGCCTCGCGCGCGGCCGTGCGCCCTGGGTCACTCACGTGCGCACACGAGGGTAGCGCGTCAAACGGCGTCCAGCGCCGCGGCGAGGTCGGCCTCGAGATCCTCGACGTCCTCGATGCCCACCGACAGGCGCACGAGCCCCTCGCGGATGCCGAGCGCGGCGCGCTCCTCGGGCGAGAGCTCGAAGTAGCTCATCAGCGCCGGCTGCTCGATCAGGCTCTCGACCCCACCGAGGCTCGGCGCGAGCTTGGGGATCGTCACGCGCTCGACGAGGCGCGTGCCGGCGGCCAGCCCGCCCGCGAGCTCGAAGGTCACGACCGCGCCGCCGCCGGCGAGGTCGCGCGCCGCGATCGCGTGATCGGGATGACTCGCGAGCAGCGGGTACCACACGCGCGCGACCGCGGGATGGCGTTCGAGCATCGCCGCGATCCGCAGCGCGCTCGCGTTCTGTCGCTCGAGTCGCAGCGCGAGCGTCTTGATGCCGCGCGCGAGCAGGTACGCGCTCAGCGGATCCGCGACGGCGCCGAGCGTGCCGAGCTGCTCGCGGATCGCATCGATGGGCCCGCGCTTGCCGATCACGGCGCCCCCGAGCAGGTCGTTGTGCCCGCCGAGGTACTTCGTGGTCGAGTGCACGACCAGATCGACGCCGAGCGCGAGCGGACGCAGGTTGATCGGCGTCGCGAACGTGGCATCGACGACCGTCTTCACGCGCGCCGCCCGGGCCAGCTCGACGAGCGCCGGCAGATCGACGACGCGCAGGTACGGGTTCGTCGGCGTCTCGGTGAGCAGCACCTTCGTCGTCGGCCGCAACGCGGCCCGCACCGCCGCGACCGTGGGCTCGACGATGTCGACCTCGACCCCGAAGCGCGCGAGCGTGTCCTTCGCGAACAGTCGCGTCTTGCGATAGACGTCGGCGGTGAGCACCACGTGCGCGCCCTGCCGCAGCATCGCGAACAGCGTGGTGGTGATCGCCGCCATGCCCGAGGCCATCAGCACCGCCGCGTCGCCGCCCTCGAGCGCGGCGAGCTTGGCCTCCGCCGCCGCCACCGTGGGGTTGCCGTAGCGGCCGTACTCGGGCGGTCGCTCGCGCCGGCCCTCCATGTACTCGACGAGCTCGTTGGGGTCTGCGAACGGGTACGTCGACGAGAGCACCACCGGCGGCGTGATGCTGCGATCGTCGCGCACACGCGGCTCGCCGCCGTGCACCGAGACGGTCGAAGGACCGCGCTTCGCGGGTGGCATCGCTCAACTCTCCAGCGCCGCGAGCTTCTCGTCGCGCTCGCGGTAGCCGGCCGGCACGCCGTAGAGCTCTTCGATCGCGAGGTCGGTGTTGCCCAGCCGCTCGTAGATCACCGCGAGCTCGTACTTCGCCTCGTAGAGCTCGTCTTCGTTCGTCGCGCTCTCGATCGCGCGGCGCAGATCCGCCAGCGCGCGATCGGTCTCGCCACGGTGCACCCGCAGCTGCCCCGACATCACGAGCGCCCGTGCCTCCCAGGCCGGATCGCGCGACGCGATCTCGAACTGGGTGAGCGCATCGTCGACGAGGCCCATCTCGCGGTAGGCCATGCCGAGGTCGTAGGCCGTCGCGGCGTCGCCGAGCTCGAGCCCACCGGTCGCTCGGATCTCGACGTTCTTGTCCTTCTTCGTCTTGGGCGCCGGGCCCTCGCCGAAGATCGCGGAGAGGTAGGCGTTCTCCTCTTCCTCTTCGGCGGACAGATCGACGAGCGGCGTCGCCCCCGACTGCTGCTGCGAGGGCGCCGTCTCGCGATCGAGCTCGCGCTGCAGCGCTTCGATGTCCGGATGGCCCTTGTGGCGCCGCTCGAGCTCGGCCAGGCTCGCACGCGCGTCGTCCTCGAGCCCCTGATCGAGGAAGAAGCGGATCTCGGCCAGCTCGTCGCCGAGATCGGGCCGAGCGGGCGCCGCAGCGGCAGGGGTCCGCGCAGTCGGTGGCTTCGCCGATGGCGTCGGCACGTCGCGTTCCTCCGTGGAGAGCGAGTCCTCGTCGTCGATGTGCAGCGAGATCGCAGCGGCATCGAGCGGCACCTGCGGCATGGTGCGCTCTTCCTGATCCGCCGGCGGCAACGTCACCGCGCCGGGCCGACCCGGACGCACGCTCTGGGGCACACCGGGCTCGCGCACCGGACGGTGCGGCGGGAACCGTGCCGTGGAGCCGTCCGGCTCGGACAGCAGGTCCGCGTCGCCCTCGCCCGCGGGCGATGCCGGCACGTCGCCGCGCCCGGGCGGACGCGGGCGATAGCCGAACAGCGGGGTCTTGTCGGCGGCCTCGTGTCGCTCGTCGCCGATGCTGCGCAGCCCAGCGCCGAGATCGGGGCCCAGATCCTCGGTGAGCGCGTGCTCGTGCGGGCGCGGATCGTCGGGCTCGGGCAGCGGGCCGGCGTCGGAGAGCCCGAAGCGGTTCTCCACCGCGATCGGGCGCGTCTGCACCACCTCGTCCTGCTGCTCGGTGACGTCGATCTCGAACTCGTGATCCTCGCGGCGGGCCGCCACTTCGACGGGGCCCGAGGCATCGTCGCCGACGACGTCGAACGTGCCGCTGTCGCCGTGATCGAGCAGCACGTCGTCACCGGCCTCCTCGGCGCGCGGCGTGCCCTGGGCCAGCAGATCGGCGCGCAACGCCGTCGCGGCCATGCTGTTCGGATCGCAGTCGAGCGCAGCAGTGACGTGCTCGCGCGCGAGCTTGGGATCGCGATCGGCGACGAGCTTCGCGACGCGGACGTGGGTCTCGGCGGCCTCGGTACCGCGCCCGAGCTCGCCGAGCGCACGCGCGCGCAGGGCCAGCGCACCCACGTGCTCGGGCTGCGCTGCGAGCAGCTCGCTGATGTGCTCGATCGCGTGCTCGAACAGCCGGTACTTGATGTAGACGCGCGCCTCGAACAGGATCTTGTCGAAGTCGACGCCGTCGGCGGTGAGCTGCGGCGGCTCGCCGCCGACCTCGGACAGCACGCGGTTCGTCAGCGACTGCGCCGCCGGGACCGGAACGCCGCGCGCGGCCTCGGGTTGGCCGTAGCGCGCGGTCGACGGGCCGCCGCCACCGCCGGCCCCGTCCCGGGAGCCGTCGAGGCGGATCTGGCTGCTGTCGGAGACGACGTCCTCGTCGTCGAGCTCGAGCACCTCGTCCTCGCCGCCGAGCTCGACCTCGGGCTCGGTGAGCACCGTGGTCTGCGGCTGCGTGCGCACGCGCGAGGGCGGAGCTTCCTCGGCCGCCGCACGCAGGCGCTCGGCCTGGCGCGCCGCGGGCTCGGGCGGCATCGTCTGCGCCCGCGGCGGCGGTGCGGGATCGGGCGCCGCGCGGACCACCGCGAGCAGCTCGGCGTTGTTCGGATCCCACTGCAGCGCACGACGAGCGACGCGCGTCGCGTCGACGGCTCCGGCGTCGCCGATCTGCTGCAGCTGACGGACGAGCTCGGTCGCGACGCTCACCGCCTTGTCGGGCTTCTCGAGCGCGAGGAAGGTCTCGGCGAGCAGCTCGAGCCCCTCGCGGTCGTGCGGGTCGGCATGCAGCAGCGCGTTCAGCTTCATCAACGCGCGCCGCGGATCCTTGAGGTCGAGGTACGCGCGCGCGAGCCCGCGGATCGTGCTGACGTCGTCGGGCTTGTGGTAGACGAGCCGTTCGGCGACGCGCACGTAGTCGGCGCGGCGTCCGGAGGCGAGCAGCTGCTCGCCGGCGAGCCGGAAGTGCTCCACCGCCTTCTCCGGCTGGCGCTCGCGCGAGTACAGCTCGGCGACGCGCAGACGCTTGCTGACGGCGGCCGGCTCGGCGTTGGCGATGACCTCGAAGGTGACCAGCGCGTCGGTGGTGTTGCCGGCCTGCAGCTGGGCATGGCCGAGCTGCTCGTAGATCGCGACGGCGTCCTGCACGCGGCCGAGCTCGAGGTTCAGCTGCGCGATCTTCTGGTGCACGTCGATGCGCCGCGGGTCGAGGTTGACGACCTGGCGGTACACGGCGAGCGCCTTCTGCGACTGTTTCTGGGCGGCGTAGTAGCCCGCGACCTGCAGGTAGCGGTCGACCGCGCCGCTGCGATCGCCGCAGCGCACGAGGCAGTCGGCGAGCATGAGCCAGGCGCGGATGTCCTTCGGATCGGCTTCGACGATCGTCTGGTACTCGCGTGCGGCGCGATCGTGCTGGCCCTTGGCCGCGTACCGCTCCGCCCGTTCGTGCGCCTTCTCCTTGCTGAACGCCAAAGCCCGGATCCCTCTCAGCCCTGCGAGTCGACCTCGGCGAGCACCGCCGCGCGATCGAGGTGCTTCTCGAGAAAGTGGGTGTCGTAGCGGCCGCTGACGAAGCCGTCCTGCTTGAGCAGCCAGCGGTGCAGCGGCACGTTGGTGCGGATGCCCTCGATCACCGTCTCGCCGAGCGCCCGGCGCATGCGCGCGATCGCCTGCGCGCGGTCCTTGCCGTGCGCGACGAGCTTCGCGAGCATCGAGTCGTAGTAGGGCGTGACGCGGTAGCCCTGGTAGACGTGGCTGTCGACGCGCACGCCGTAGCCGCCGGGGAAGTTCAGCGCGGTGATGACCCCCGGCTGCGGCGAGAAGTCGACCGGATCCTCGGCGTTGATGCGGCACTCGATCGCGTGGCCCGAGGCCTCGTGGTTGCGCTCGAGCTCCCCGAGCGGCTCGCCCATCGCGACGCGGATCTGCGCCTGCACGAGATCGACGCCCGTGATCATCTCGGTCACGCAGTGCTCGACCTGGATGCGGGTGTTCATCTCCATGAAGTAGAAGCGATCCCCGTCGAGCAGGAACTCGAGCGTGCCGACCGAGACGTAGCCGATGGCCTTGACCGCCTTCACCGCGGCGGCACGCATCGCCATGCGCAGCTCGGGCGAGAGTGCGGCCGAGGGCGCCTCCTCGATGACCTTCTGGTGGCGCCGCTGGATCGAGCACTCGCGCTCGAGCAGGTCGACGGCGTTGCCCTGGCTGTCGCAGATGACCTGGATCTCGATGTGGCGCGGGCTGGTGACGTAGCGCTCGATGTACACGTCGCCGTTGCCGAACGCGGCCTGCGCCTCGGACTGCGCGGTGGCCAGCGTCTCGGTGAGCTTGTCGAGCTCGCGGACGATCTTCATGCCGCGCCCGCCACCGCCGGCCGAGGCCTTGATGATGACCGGCAGGCCGATGCGCTCGGCGGCCTCGACGGCCTCCTGCGGGTTCGTGACGACGCCGGTGCCGGGCAGGACGGGCACGCCGGCGTCGGCCATCGTCTGCCGCGCGCGGACCTTGTCGCCCATCATCGCCATGTGCTCGGGACGCGGGCCGATGAAGTTGAGCCCGCACTTGCCACACACGCGGGCGAAGTCGGCGCGCTCGGACAGGAACCCGTAGCCGGGGTGCACCGCATCGGCACCGCTGATCTCGGCCGCGGAGATGAGGTTGGGGATGTGGAGGTAGCTCTGGCTCGCGGGCCCGGGCCCGACGCACACCGCTTCGTCGGCGAAGCGGGTGTGCAGCGCGGACTCGTCGACGGTCGAGTAGACCGCGACCGTGCGGATGTCCATCTCGCGGCAGGCCCGGATGACCCGCAGCGCGATCTCGCCGCGGTTTGCGATGAGCACCTTGCGGATCGGCTTGTTCACAGCTTGCGTACCCGGAACAGCTTGGTGCCGTACTCGACCGCCTGACCGTTGTCCGCGAGCATCTCTTCGACGATGCACGAGAAGTCGGCCTCGATCTCGTTGAACAGCTTCATCGCTTCGATGATGCAGACGGTCTCGCCGGCCTGCACGCGCTTGCCGACCTCGACGAAGCTCGGTGAGTCGGGCCGCGGGGAGCGGTAGAAGGTGCCGACGAACGGCGAGATGATGAAGTCGCCGGGCGCTTCGGCGGCGGCAGCGACGGGCTCGGCCGGACGCGGCGCGGGCGGAGCCGCGGCGGGAGCAGCGACGGGCGCGGGCGCGGCCACCGGGGGCGCGCTCGCGTAGTCGGCCTGGCGCAGCAGGATGCGGCGATCGCCGGCCTCGATCTCGAGCTCGTCGAGCTCGTACTGCTGGAACATCTTGGCCAGCTCTCTGACGTACTCCAGATCGGGCAGCTGGGAATCCGAGGAATCGTTCATGCGGGCTCCGGGGTCGCGACGGATGCGTCGATGCGCGCGGCGAGGTGCCGCAACGCCAACAGGTAGGAATCGAGGCCGAGGCCCATGATCACGCCGCGGCATGCGGCACCGGTGATCGAGCCGTGACGCATCGGCTCGCGGGCGAACAGGTTGCTGAGGTGGACTTCGACGACGGGCGCGTCGACGGCTCGCAGCGCGTCGTGGATCGCGACGCTCGTGTGCGTGTAGCCGCCGGGGTTCACGATGACGCCGGCGCAGCGGCCACGCGCGGCGTGCAGCAGATCGATGAACGCACCTTCGCCGTTGGTCTGGTGCGTCTCCACCTGGACACCGAGGCTCGCACCGAGCTCGTGCATGCGACGATCGAGCTCGGGCAGGCTCGCCCGGCCGTACGTCTGCGGCTCGCGCGTGCCGAGTAGATCGAGGTTGGGGCCGTGGATCACCATGACGGTGGGCCGAGCCGCGGCTGCGCTGGGGTCGGCCGGGGGCATGCGGGCCCGTATTGTGCCGCCTCTACAGCTCTTCGAGCAACGCCGGCGCCGAAGCCCGCAGCAGGTAGCGCCCCTTCCCCAGGAAGGCGGCCTCCGTGAGCAGGATCGCGACGAAGTACTCGTCGGAGAGCACGCGGCAGACGATCGTCTGGTTGTCCCCGCGGACGGTGATGTCCTGCACCTCGCCCATGTCGAGCGACGCGGCGGCGCGGCGCAGCTCCATGAAGCGGAACGAGAACTCCATCGCGGTCGACTCGAGGTCGATCTCCCCGCGGGCGCCCTCGCGCAGGTGCTGCATGACGGCGATGCCGTCGAAGCCCATCAGGATCGCGCCCTGGGCTCCCGGCGTCGAGTCGACGATTCTCTTGAGCTGATCACCGAGCATGCGAAGCGGCCCTCGGAGGTTGCCCGGTACCCCGAGCGGGGTCAAGCCCGCGGACGGGCGCGGCTCACTCGGGCGCGTCGCAGGACGCGGGGTAGAGCGGGAAGTCCTGCGCATTGCCGCAGACGCCCCCGGCCAGCGGCCCCAGCTCAGCGCCCTCGGCACAGGTGCCGCCGTCGCAGCCGGCGCAGGTGAACAGGCAGCCTTGACAGAGTTGAATGGGGAACGAGAAGTCGCGCGCCTTCACCTTGCCGACCTTGCCGACGTCGTTGCCACCGCGGGTGGCGTTGAACACGACGTTGGCGCGCACGGTGAGCCGGGAGGTCGGGGGCACGTCGCCGTTCTGGAAGCTCATGCGCAGGGCCTGCACGGTCGCGAGCGGGAGCACTTCGACCGCGACGCCGACCTCCTCGCCGGGCATGACCGAGTTGGTCGACAGCGGCACGGTGAAGCG
>CAZFKC010000060.1:0-26620 GCA_964519175.1 uncultured Nannocystaceae bacterium | reverse complement strand
CGGCACGAACAGCACGATCAGCGTGTCTTGGTTCTCCGCGCACCCGAGGGGCAGCGCGGCACAGGCACAGAGCAGCGTTGCGGCGAGTCGCGACATCACGGGATTTCCAGGCTAGCACCGCGGCTCGCGCGGCAGCAAGAATGCGGCAGCTCAGCCGCTCTGCAGCGCCGCCATGATCGCATCGGGTCCGAGCGCGAGCACCCGTGGCTGGCCGACCCCGGCGAGCGCGATGTAGGTGAGAGTGCCGGCGGACCGCTTCTTGTCGTGCTGCATCGCCGCGCGCACCGCTGCACCACGCTCGCCGTCCGTCCACGCATCGAGCTCGACGGGCAGCGCGAGTCGAGCGAGCGCCGCAACCACGCGCGCCTCGAGCTCGGGGCCCACGAGCCCGTGCCGACACGCCACCCGCGCCGCCGCGCGCAGCCCGAGCCCGACCGCCTCGCCGTGCGGCACCGAGAACCCCGAGGCGTGCTCGATCGCGTGCCCGAGCGTGTGCCCGAGGTTGAGCAGCACGCGTCCGCCGCCGTCCTTGCGCTGCTCGAGCGGATCCGCGGCGACACAGGCGGCCTTCAGCGCGATCGAGCTGGACACGAGCGCAGTGGTGACGACCGGCTCCACCGCGAGCAGCCCCTCGGCCCCCGCTTCGAGCGCCTCCAGGTGATCGGCCGAGAAGAGCAGCGCGTGCTTGAGCATCTCGGCCGCGCCGCACGAGCGCTCGCGCGGCGGCAGCGTCGCGAGCAGCTCGGGATCGACGAGCACCGCAGCGGGGAAGTGGAACGCGCCGAGCAGGTTCTTGCCCGCCGGGCGATCGATCGCGACCTTGCCCCCGATCGACGCGTCGACCTGGGCGAGCAGCGAGCTCGGGCACTGCACGATCGGGAGCCCGCGCATGAACAGGTGCGCGACGAGGCCGGCGAGATCGCCGACGACACCGCCGCCCAGCGCCACCACGAGATCGTCGCGGCCCAGCCCCGCCGCCGCGAGCTCGTCGATGCTCGCGAGCGCGGCCTCGGCCGACTTGCTGGCCTCGCCCGGCGCGAGCACCTGCAGCACGACCTCGAGCCCGGCCGCGGCGAGCAGCGCAGCGGTGCGCTCGCCGTGGCACGCGTGCACGTTCGCATCGGTGACCAGCGCGACCTTCTTCGCCCGCGGTGCGGCGCGCTGCACGACCAACGGGAGCTCCGCGAGCACGCCCGCCGCGACGCGCACGGGGTAGCCGCGCGACAGGTGCGGCACCGCGACGTTCAGCGTCAGCCCGGGATCCAAGCGCGGTCCTCCACGATCCAGCGAGCGTGCACCGCGGACGCGACCTCCGCGACGCTGCCGCTGCCGTCGATCGCGATCGTGCCGTCCGTGTAGGCCGCCTCGCGCGCAGCCCAGAGCTCGGCGAGTCGCTGCTCGAGCGGCGCGCCCGCGAGCAGCGGACGCGCGCTCGCCTCGCCCTGCAGACGCTCGGCGAGCACGGGCAGTGGAACCGTGAGCAACACGACGACGCCGCAGCTTCGCATGCGCGCGCGGTTCTCGGGTGCGATCGGCGTTCCGCCACCGGTGGCCACCACGAGCGGGCGTCCACCGAAGCCGGGCTCGTCGACGAGGCTCGCCAGCGCCGCCCGCTCGCGGGCGCGCAGCACGGGCTCGCCGGCGGCGAACAGCGTGGCGATGGGCTCGCCGAACATCCGCTCGATGCGGCGATCGAGATCGCAGAACGGAACGGCGGCGAGCCGCGCGACCTCGCGGCCGACGCAGCTCTTGCCGCTGCCCATCATGCCGACGAGGAAGAGCGGGCGCACGATCCCCCGCCCTGCCCCGCCCGGCTCAGCCGCCGATGCTGCTCGCGCGGTTGACGATCTTCGGAGTCAGGAAGATCAGCACCTCGGAGCGCGTGTCGGCCTCGGCCTTCTGCTTGAAGAACCACCCGATGATCGGCACGTCGGCGATCCAGGGGATCTTGTCGAAGTTGACGGCCTTGCTGCGCGTGTAGATGCCGCCGATGACCGCCGTGTCGTTGTCGTTGATCAGCATGCGGCTCTGCGCCTGCTTGGTGAGGATCGTCGGGTCGCCACGTGCACCGGTGTTGACGAAGTCGGCCTCGTTCTTCTCGACGACTACGTCGAGCAAGACCGCGCCCTCGTTGGTGACGTGCGGCGTGACCCGCAGGCCCAAGGTCGCACGGACGAACCGCGTGTTGACGCCCTGCGCGCTGACCTGGGAGATCGGGATCTGCACGCCTTGCTCGATCTGCGCCTCGCTGTTGTCGAGCGTGACGATCTTCGGCGCGGAGATGATGCGGATCTCGCCGGTGCTCTCGGAGGCCGAGAGCCGCAGGTTCGTGTTCAGGTTGCCGCTGATGCTGCCGAACGAGAAGCCGATCGCACCGCCGGTGCCGGTACCGACCGGCACCGGGAGATCGACCGCGTAGTTCGGGCTCGCGGCCGCGCCGGGCAGGATGAGCCCGCGGACGTCGGCCGGTCGGCCCGTGGCGCCGCCGCCGATGCCGACCGAGTTCGGGAACAGGAGCCCGGTCGGGTTGCCGGTCGCCGGGCTCGCGGCGAAGTCGAAGCCCCACTGCACGCCGAGGTTGCGCGCGAAGCTGGTGCGCGCTTCCACGATGCGGGCCTCGATGAGCACCTGGGGCGTCTGCGTGTCGAGGCTGCGCACCAGGTTCTGCGCGAGCTCGATGTTCTCGCCGACGTCCATGATGATGAGCTGGTTCGTGCGCGTGTCGGGCGTGACCGAGCCGCGCGGCGACAGCACGCTCTGCACCTTCGGCACCATCTCGTCCGCGGTCGCATAGGACAGCGGGACCAGTCGGGTCTCGAGCGGCTTCTGCTGCACGCGGGCGTTGGCGCGCTCGATCGCGGCGCGCCGCTCGGTCTCGAGATCCTCGAGCGTGGCCACGCGGATCACGTTGCCGTCGCGCGAGCTGCCGAGCCCCTGCGAGCGCAGGATGATGTCGAGGGCCTGATCCCACGGCACCGAGTTCAGCTTCATCGTGACGCTGCCCTCGACGTTCTTGCCGGAGATGATGTTGACCCGGCCGATGTCGGAGAACAGCAGCAGCACGTCCTTGATCGGGGCGTCCTGCAGCTCGATGTCGATCCGCTCGCCACGCCAGCGGCCGCGGCCGCGGGTCGGACGCGCGTCCATCACGACGTCGTCGTCGACGGCACCCGGCGTGGGCGGAGCCATGCTCGCCGGCGGCAGGCGAGTCGCAGGCGCCGCGACGGTGCTCGCGTCGGCGGCGACCTTCGTGCCCGCGACGCTGACCGCCTCGGTGGGCTTGCCCCGCTTCGTGCGCGGGAAGTGCCACACGAGCTCGCCGGGCTTCTCCTCGAGCTTCGGCTTGCTCGCGCGCGCCGTCGACACCACGACCTTTGCGCCCTCGCCCTCGGCGAACGAGGTGACGAGCTTGATCGGCCCGTCATAGGCGGTCGCGTCGAGGCTGCGCTCGAGCTTCTCGGGCATCTTCGTGCGGCCGAGCTCGAGCACCTGGATCGTCGGTGTGAGCGAGCTGCCCGAGTACTGCATCGGGCCGTCGAACGCGATCACCACGCGCGACTCGTCGCGGTCGTCCTCGAAGCGGACGTCGCGGACGCGCGCGGCCACGGCCTTGCCGGTGCTCGGCTTGCCCGGCTTCGCGACGGCGGCCTCGCGCGGCGCCGCCTCGCGGCTCGCGACCTCGGTCGCCGGCTTCGGCTCGGCCGCCGTCGTCGGTGCGCGCGGAGCCGGCTCGCGGGCGGCACGTTCGCGCGCGTCGATCTCGTCGATGCGCGCGGCCAGCCGCGTCTGTGCGCGACGGACCTCGTCCTCGACGCCCTCGAGTCGCTTGCGCTCGCCGGCGAGCGACTGCTCGACCTCCCCGAGCCGCGCTTCGGCGCGCGCGAGCTCGGCCTCGGCCGCGGCATTCTTCGCGCGCAGCTCGGCGCCCTGCGACTCGAGCTCGGTGCGCGCGCGCGTGAGCTGGGCGACCTCGGTGCGACGCTGCTCGAGCTCGGTGCTCACGCCCGCGAGCCGTGTGCGCGCATCCTTCAGCTCGGCGGCGGCGGCCTGCGCCTCGCGCTGCGCCTTCGCGGCATCGGTGCGCGCGGCCTCGAGCTTGCGCTTGCGCGCGCCCGCGGCCTCGAGCTCCTTCACCTTGCGCTCGGCCGCGTCCGCACGCGCGCCGGCACTGTCGGCCTCGCTGCGGCTGCGCGCGACCTGCTGCTCGAGCCGGGTCGCACTGGCCTGCATCTTCTTGGTCTCGGCCTTCGCGTGCTCGAGCTCCTCGGGGCTCACGCGGGTCGAGAGCGTGGCGAGCCTGGTCCGCGCCGCATCGACCTCGCCCTGCGCCTTCGCGAGCTCGCGCTCGCGACCGGTGATCTGCTCGCGCAGGGAGGCCGTGCTGCGACGCTCGGCCTCGAGCTTGCTCGCGAGCTTGGCGCGATCGTCGGTGAGCTTCGCGAGATCCTGCTCGGCTTGCTTCTGGCGCGCACGTGCGGCGTCGCGGGCCTGCTCGGCCGCCGCGACGCGTGCGGTCAGCTCGTCGGTGAGCTCGCCGCGCTTCTTGGCGCGCGAAGCCTCGGCCTTCGCGGCGACCAGCGTGCGGTCGGCGTCCTTGCGCTCCGCGATCGCGGACTTCTTCTCGCGCGTCGCGTCGTCCATCGCGCGCTTGGCCTCGGCCATCGCGCCCTCGGCCTGCTCGCGCAGCGCGAGCGCCTCGGCCTTCGCCTTCGCCGCGGCCTCGCGATCCGCGGTGCTGTCGGCCCGCTGCCGGCGCGCCGCCACGAGCTCGGCATCGGCGGCGGCGAGCTTGTCGGCCGCCGCCTTCTCGAGCTCCCCCGCGCGCTGCTTCGCGCTCGCGACCTGCTTCGCGGCCTCGGCCTGCGCGCCCTTGCGCGCGCGCTCGAGATCCTTGGCCGCCTCGGTCTCGGCGGCCTTGCGTGCGGCCCCGATCTGCACGGTCATCTCGCGCTCGGCCCGGGCACGCAACGCCGCGAGCTCGCGCTCGGCGTCGGCGACCGCCTGCTTGCGTGCGGCCGCAACCTCGTCGTCGGCGCGCTTCTTCGCGTCCTTGCGCGCGGCCGCGAGCTTCAGCTCGGCCTCGCGCTCGGCCGCGGCGATCGAGCTCTCGGCGAGCGTGCGCGCGCGCTTCTCCGCCGCGGCGATCTTCTCGTCGGCGGCTTTCTCGGCCGCACGCATGCGCTCCGCGACCGCGGTCTCGCCCCGCTTGCGTGCGGCGGCGACCAACGACTCGGCCTCGCGACGCGCGGCCTCGAGCTTCGCTTCGGCCTGCTCCGCGGCCCGCCGCTCGGCGGCGGCCACCGTCGCACCTGCTTCGCGCGTCGCAGCGGCGAGCCGTGCCTTCGCGCTCGCTTCGGCGGTCCCCACTGCGCGCTCGGCCTCCGCGAGCTTCGCGGCCGCCGCGGCTTCGGTACGACCCGCGCTGCGCTCGGCCTCGGCGAGCCGCGCACGCGCCTTCGCCTCGGCGTCGGCCAGGATCTTCGCCGCTTCGGTCTTGCTGCGCTCGGCATCGGCGAGCTTCGCCGCCGCGGCGGCCTCGTCCTTCTGGGCCTTGGTGCGCGCGGCCACGGCCTCGCGCTCGGCCTTCTGCACGTCGCGCTGCGCGGCGCCCAGCTTCGACTCGGCGTCACCGAGCTTGCGCTCGGCCTCGGCGAGCTTGTTGCGCGCGCGCAGATCCGCGTCGTCGGCATTGGCCCGCAGTCGCTCCGCCTCCGCGAGCGCCCGCGCGGCGGCAGCCTCGGCGGCGGTCAGCTTGGCGCGCGCGCTGGCCTCGACCTGCTCGGCGCGGCCCACCACCTTCTTCGCGGCGGCCTCGGCCGCGCTGGCCTGCTCGCGCGCGGCGGCGAGCTTGCGCTCGGCCTCGGTCTCGACGGCACGCGCACGCGCGGCCGCCTTCGCGATCTTGTCGCTCGCCGTCTTGTCCGCCGAAGCGAGCCGCTGGCTCGCGGCCTGATCGGCGGAGGCGAGCTTGCCCTCGGCGGCCTGCTCGGCGGTGCGCAGCTTGCCCTGCGCCGCCTGCTCGGCCGTGCGCAGCTTGTCGTCGGCGGCGCGATCGGCCGTGGCGATGCGCTCGCTCGCGGTGCGCTCGGCGGACGCGAGCGTGCGCGATGCGGCGGCTTCCTTCTGCTCCGCGCGCTCGCGGGCGAGGCCGGCCGCCTTGCGATCGGCCTCGGCCTCGCGGCGCGCCTTCGCGAGCGCGGCATCCATCTTCGCGGCATGGCGCTCGGCGGACAGTCGCGCCGCTTCCGCGCGCTCGCGCTCACCCTCGGCGTCGCGCACGAGTCGACGCGCACGCATGCGCTGCGCCCGACCCTCGGTGCTGCGCGCGACCTTGGCGGCCTTCTTCGCGCTGGCCTCGGCCTTCTTCGCGCGGTGCTCGGCGAGCTTCGCCGCGCTCACGCGCTTCTCGGCGTCCTGGATCTCGCGCTCGGCCGCCGCGACGCGGGTGTCGGCCGCCCGCACGCGCGCGCTGACGTCACGCTGCTTCTTCTCGAGCACGCGCTCGGCGGCCTCGATGTCGGCGCGCCGCTGCGTCGCGCTCTTGCGCGCGAAGTAGGCCTCGGGCGGCACCTGCCGCGGGCTGATCGTGACGACGAGCTGGTTGTCGTCGGGCACGACGATGTAGCTGGACTCGCGCTTGAGCTCGACGACGAGCCGGACCATGCTGGCGTCCTGCTCCTCGACGTCGTCGACGGACAGCCGCCCGCACGCCCAGTTGTCGAGCGGCAGGTGCGGGACCACCTTGCCGCGCTCGCTCGCGGCGATGTCGACCACGAGCCGCTCGGGATCCGAGAGCCGATAGACGTTGAAGGTCGGCTTGCTGCTGCCCTCGAGCCGCAGCGTCGTGGTGCCGTCGTCCTCCTCCTCGACGGTGAGCCCGTCGATGCGGTTGGACGGCGCCATCGCGAGCGCGTAGCCGAGCTCGGGCCCACCTACGGGCCAGGCCGCCTGCGCCATCGTGCCGGCGGTGGCGACCCGGACGGGTGCACCGCGGGCGAGCTCAGGCGACAGCGCGAGCAGCAGCGAGAGGGGAGCGGCCAGAGTGCCGAGGGCCGTAGCGTGATGCGCTCGGCTGCGGGGTTGCGAACCGAGACGCGTCATCGAGAGCTCGCTCCGGGGTCATTCGTTGCGCAAATAGATCGCGCGGCGTTCCCCGCGCTGGAGGTTGAGACTGCTGGCCAAGTCATCGTCCACGACCTCGACCTCGACATAATCCCGATTGACCGCTGCGAGCAAAACTTCGGCGCTGGAGAAGTACTGCCCCTGCCTGATCGAATGACTACGTCCGTCGCTGGCGACGAAGAGGGCGCGCGGGGTCATGCCGCGGCCGGCGTTCACGATGGCGATCAGCTTGAGGTCCTCGAAGGCGTACTGCTGCATCTCGACCTTGCGGTCGGCACCACGGGCACGCACGGGCTCGGGGACCACCAGCTCGCCCGGCGCGAAGCTGAGGAAGGGATCGCGGCGCTTCTGGAACGACTTGGCGTCGAGCGCGATGGGCGGGCGGGGCGGCAGCGCGGCCGGCAGCTCCTCCTCCTCGGCCTCGGCGGCGGCCCCTGCAGCCGGCTTGCGCGTGGCCGCGGGCTTGGCCCCGGTCGCCTTCGCCGGCCGGCTCGTCGCGCCTTCGTCCTTCACGTCGGCGTTCTGACCGTTCGACAGCTTCGGGGCGCCACGCTGCTTGCTGATCTCGGCACCGCCGTCGTCGACGCAGGCAGGCATGGCGAGGAGGGTCGCCGCCAGCAACACGGGGATCGGCCGACTCATGGCTTCTTGCGCCTCCGCGCGTTCTTCTGGGTGCCCGTCGAGGCCGCGGCCTCGCGCTCGGCGTCGGTGAGGAATCGGTAGGTCGCGGCCTCGAACTCCACCACGAGCTGGGGGTGCTCGGGGGCCTCGCTCTTGTCCTTGCTGGCCTTGTCGGAGGCGAGCGCGAGCGACAGCCCGTCGACGCTGACGATGCGCTTCAGCTCGGTGACCCGGCGGAAGAACTCCCCGACCTGCATCCACGTGCCGGTGGCCTGCACCTTGATCGGCATGCGCGCGTAGAAGTCCTCGAACTGCTCGGGCTCGTTCGTCCAGCTCTCGACCGTCATCCCGACGAGGCGCGATTGCTGCTGGAACGTCTGCATCAGGTTGTCGACCGTGGAGGCGTTGAGCGGCAGCACCTCGCGGTTCTGCTGCATCTGCTTCTCCTCCTCGGCGATCTTCTTCTGCTCGGCGTCGAAGTTGTCGCGGCTCGTCTGCACTTCCGCGAGCTCGTTCTGCGCGGCCACGAGGGCGGCGTCGGCAGCCTTACGGCCGGACACGGCGTCGAGATAGAACATCCAGTACCAGACCCCGACGATCGCGCCCGAGACGAACACGAAGATCAGCAGGCGTTGCCAGATCGGGAGCTTTCCGAGTGCGTCGAACATGGTGGCCTGCTCAGTCCCAGCGCCGGACCTCGACGTCGAGCTTCCAGGTCAGGTGACGCTGGGCGTCCTGCGCCCGAGTGTCGGTGACCCGTTCGTAGTCCGGGTGGGTGATCTCGCCGAACCACACGCTCGCGCGCAGTCGGCGGGTGAACTCGGACAGATCGGCGGCATCGCGGGCGGCCCCCTCGATCGTGAGGCGGCCGTTCGCCTCGCTGACCTTGGTGAGCCACAGCCCGGAGGGATCCCAGCGGTCGTTGATGACGCTCTGCGGATCCGCGGCCTTGTTGCGGTTGTACTTCTCCTCGTCCTTCGTGACCCCGCCGCCCTGACTCGGGTCGGTCAGGATCATGGCGAGCTCGTACATGACGAACGCCGGCGTGCGCTGCTTGGCCTTCAGCTTCTCGATCGCGATGCGCTGGCGCTCGATCTCCTCGCGGCGCTGCTGCTGGCCGGCGGTGTCGATCGCGGCCTTGATCTCGTTGACTTCCTTGCTGACCGCGGCCGCCTTGCCGCGGGTCGCCACGGTGGCCTCGTCCTCGAGCGACAGCAGGTACCAGCCCGCGGCCCCGAGCCCGCCCCACACGAGCAGGAACAGCATCGCGGTCGCAGCACCTCCGCCGCCGCCACCACCTCCTTCGGCACGTGCAGGCCGCGCGGCGGACGGAGTCGCCGCGGCGCGCTTGCGCTTCTGCGGGACGAGGTTGATGCGGATCATTCGGAGTCCCCCGGACGGCGGGTGGCGAGGCCGAACGCGATCGTCGCGACCGGCGCGTTGACGCGCAAGTAGTCGACGTCGAACCGTCGCGTATCGACGACGACGCGCGAGAACGGGTTGATGATCTCGACCGGGATCCGCGAGCGATCCTGGATGGCCTTCGGGAGCTGCGGCACGAGCGAAGACCCACCGGAGAGGTAGATCCGCGACAGCCGCGCATCGATGGCATCGTTCATGTAGAAGTCGATCGAGCGCTGGAATTCCTCGGCCACCTGCTCGGACACCTGCCAGAGGATGCGATGCACCTCCTGCGGGACGACGTCGGCGGCTGCGCCGATCGCCGCGAACGAGCCGCCGACCTTGTAGGCCTCGGCACCGTCGAGACTGACCGCGAGCTGGCGCTGGATGGCCTCGGTGTAGGTGTTGCCGCCGGTGCCGAGGTCGCGGTTGAACGACGGTCGCCCCGACGAGACGATCGACAGCGTGGAGTAGGTCGCGCCGACGTTGATGATCGCGACGGTGTCGCCCGGCGCGAACCCGATGCCGCCCTCGACCGCGTTCTGCAGCGCGAGCGCGGCGGCGTCGACGATGACCGGCTGGAAGCCGGCATCACGCACGACCTGGAGGTACTGCGACACGATCTCGCGCTTGGCGGCGACCAGCAGCACTTCCATCTGGCCGGTGGGGGTCTGCTTGACCAGCACCTCGTAGTCGACCAGGACGTCCTCGCGCGAGAACGGGATGTTCTGGCGCACCTCCCACTCCATCTGCTCGTCGAGCGCGGCCCCTTCCATCGCCGGGATCGTGAGCCTCTTGATGATGACGCTGTTGCCGGAGACCGACAGCGCCATGTGCTTGCCCTTCAGATGGATGCGACGGGTGAGGTTCTTGATCGCGTCGACCAGGGCGCCGTGGTTCAGGATCACGCCGTCCACGATGGTCTGCGGCGCGACGGGCTCGATGCCGAAGTTCTGCAGGCTCATCGCCCGACCCGCCGGCTTGAGCTGCACGAGCTTCACGGCCGAAGAGCCGATGTCCAGACCGATGCACTGCTTCGCCACCGTCGGATCCCCAGCTCAGCGTCGCACGACGCGGTGAAGCGTGCGCAACTCGGTGCGCAGGCACGCGCGACCGTCTTCGCGCGCTCGGAAGGTTGGAAGGGCGCTCAGCCCAGATCTTCGTCGGGGAAGACCTGCTGCGCGGCGGAGGGCTGCAGCCCGAGCGCCTCGAGGATCTTCCGCTTCGTATCCATGCGGCACGGACAGCCGGCCTCGACGCGATCGATCGTCAGCGGGCTCACCCCGGCGCGCCGTGCGAGCTCCGCCTTGCTCATCATCGCGGCTTGCCGCAGGCGCTTCACGTTGTTGGGGACGGTCCCCGCGTTCTCGCGCGGCGCGGGCGTCTTGGCGCGTCGCCGCCTCGCCTGCCCTGCGCCGATCGGCGAGGTCGTGGGCTCCACGACGCGATCCGCCGCCTCGACGCGCTCGTCGGGGTCGGACACGTGGCTCGCCGCCTTCGCGCCTGTGGGTTCCGGATCCATCGCTGTGAAGCCCAGACATTGTCCGTCCCGATCCGTGATCCGTCAACGCGTTCGTTGCCCTTCAGTGATATGTAGTTGAATGACAGTGATAGGCCATTGATAGGTCATTGTAGTGATCCAAACGCGCAAATCACGCGCCTTTTCGGGCAGGATCCGGAGACAAGTCCCCAGGATCGTTGTGGAAGGGCGATGGGGCACGGCAGGATCGTCGCGAAGGTCGGCGAGCAGATCCAGCATTCCATGATGCGCGCCGGGCCCCCAAAAACTGCAGGAAAACGAGGGCGCGGGCCCGTGGTTCCGGGGGATCGGCGGGGATCGGACCGCGCGCCGAGCCTCCCGCCGACCGGCGGTCCCGTCGGCGTTGGCCCGGCGCAGCCGACGGCCAGCGCTCAACTCAGGCCGAAGTCTTTGATCTTGTAGAGCAGCGCCCGGTGGCTGAGCTCGAGCAGCTTCGCGGCGTGGGTGCGATTGCCGTCCGTCTGCGCGAGCGCGCGGAGGATGAACTCGCGCTCCAGCGTCCGCTGGGCCCGCTTCACCGAGAGGTCGTCCTCGGGAAATCCGAGCGTGAAGCCGGTCTGTGCACGCGCGGGACGCCGCACCCGCTCGGGCAGATCGTCGGGCACGAGCGTCGTGGCCTCGGCCATCACCGCGGCGTGCTCGATCGTGTTCTCGAGCTCGCGCACGTTGCCGGGCCAGCCATAGGCGAGCAGCTGCGCCATCGCCTCGGGCGACACGCCGACCACCTTGGTCCCCAGCCGCACGTTGGTCGCGGCGACGAAGTGGGCGACGAGTGGAACGATGTCGTCCTTGCGCTCGCGCAGCGGCGGCACCTCGATCGGCATCACGTGGAGTCGGTAGTAGAGGTCCTGTCGGAAGGCGCCCTCTTCGACCATCTGCGCGAGATCGCGCGACGTCGCCGCCACGACGCGCGCGTCGATCTTGATCGAGCGCGTGTCGCCGACGCGGCGAATCTCCTCCTCCTGCAGCGCGCGCAGCAGCTTCACCTGCAGCGCGAGCGGGAGCTCGCCGATCTCGTCGAGGAAGATGGTGCCGCCCTTGGCCTCCTCGAGCAGCCCACGCTTGTCGGCGCTCGCATCGGTGAACGCGCCACGCACGTGCCCGAACAGCTCCGACTCCAGCAGCGCCTCGGGGATCGCACCGCAGTTCACCGCGACGAACGGACCGTCGGCACGCGGGCTGCCCACGTGGATCGCGCGGCTCACGAGCTCCTTGCCGACCCCGGACTCGCCGAGCACCAGCACGCTGGTCTTGAACGGCGCGACCTTGCGGACGAGCTTCGCGATCTGGTGCATCGCGGGGCTGCGGATCAGCATCTCGCCGAGCCAGTCGGTGGTCGCCGCGGCCTCGGACAGCTGCGCGCGCAGGGCGGCGTTCTCCCGGCGCAGCCGCTCGCGCTCCTCGGCCTTGCGCAGGGTCAGCACGACCTCGTCCTGCTTGAACGGCTTGGCGATGTAGTCGTAGGCACCTGCGTGCATCGCGGACAGCGCGAGCTCGATCGTCCCGAACGCGCTCATCACGATCGCGGTGAGCCCCGGACGGTTCGCGTGGATCCACTCGACGAGCGCGAGCCCGCCGATCCCCGGCATCCGCACGTCCGACAGGACCACGTCGACGTCCTCGCGCCCGAGCAGCTCGATGGCCGCCTCGGCGCTGTCGGCGTGCAGCACCGCGTAGCCCTCGCGGCCCAGCAGCACCTCGAGCATGTGCACGAGCGGCGCCTCGTCGTCGACCACCAGCACGCGCGCGAACCCGGCCGGCTCGGCGGAGGTCGTCGCCGCATCGTCCCGCTTGCCCGCTGGCGTCACCACGCCGTCGCAGCATACCAGCCGCTCGCCGGACACGACCCTCGCGCCCGACGAGCCCGGCAGGGGTACGCTCGGAGGATGGCGCCGGTGCCGTTCGATCCGCGCCCGTTCGCGCAGGGCGACGGACCGAAGGGCGCGCTCGTGCTGCACGGGCTCACCGGCACGCCCCACGAGGTGCGCGTGTTCGCGGACGCGCTCGCCGAGCGCGGCTTCGCGGTGCGAGCGCCCGCGCTCGCCGGTCATGGCGATCTCGCGACGCTGGAGTCGACGCGCTGGCGCGACTGGTACGACGCGATCGAGGCCGCCTGGCTCGAGCTCGTCGATGGTGGGCGTCGAGCGGCGATGGTCGCCGGCTTCTCGCTCGGCGGCCTGCTCTCGCTGCGGCTCGCCGCACTGCGACCGCTCGAGGTGCGCGCGCTCGCGGTGCTCTCGGTGCCGCTCTCCTTCCCCGCGTGGCAGCGCCGCACGATCGCCGCGCTGGGCAAGCTCCGCGGCATGGGCGGCGTGCGGCGCCTCGTGGGCATGCTGCCGAAGGCTGGCCCCGACGTCCGGATCCAGCGCGAGTTCGCCAACAGCCCGAGCCTGCGCGGGGTGCCGTGGCCGACGCTCGTGCAGATGATCGCGCTGCAGGACGAGGTGGCCACGCTGCTCCCGCACGTGCGGGCGCCGATGCTCGTGCTCCACGGCCGGCTCGATCACACCGCGCCCCTCGTCAACAGCGAACGGTTGATCCAGCGCGTCGGCGCCACCAGGGTCGAGCGCGTGATCCTGCCGCAATCGTTCCACCAGGTGGGGCTCGACGTCGAGCGCGACGTCGCGGCCGCGGCTTTGGTACGGTTCGCAATCGCCGAGCTCGGCGATCCGCAACGATGAGCACCGCAGATCTCGTCCTCGCCATCGATCAGGGCACCACCGGCAGCACGTGCCTGCTCGTCGACGCCGCGCTGCAGGTCGTCGCGAAGCACAACCACGAATTCCCGCAGCACTTCCCCGAGCCGGGCTGGGTCGAGCACGACCCCGAGCAGCTGTGGGACTCGGTCGTGCGGGCGATCGCCGACGTGCTCGCGAAGAGCGGCGTCGCACCGTCGCGCATCGCAGCGATCGGCGTCACGAACCAGCGCGAGACCTCGCTCCTGTGGGACCGCCGCACGAGCGCGGCGATCCATCGCGCGATCGTGTGGCAGGACCGGCGCACCGCCGCGCGCTGCGAGGCGCTGCAGGCCGCGGGTCACGCTCCGCGCGTCCGCGAGCTCACCGGGCTCGTGCTCGATCCCTACTTCTCGGGCACGAAGCTCGCGTGGGCGCTCGATCGGGTCGAAGGTGCGCGTGCGGCCGCGACGAAGGGCGAGCTCGCCGCGGGCACGATCGACACCTACCTCGTGTGGCGGCTGACCGGCGGCGCCTCGCACGTCACCGAGCCGAGCAACGCCTCGCGCACGATGCTGTGGCCGCTCGTCGGCGGGGGCTGGAGCGACGAGCTCTGCGAGCTCATCGGAGTGCCGCGCGCGGTGCTGCCCGAGGTGCGCCCCTGCACCGCGGAGTTCGGGCGCACGCGCGGCGTGCCGGGCCTGCCCGACGGGATCCCGATCCACGGCATCGCCGGCGATCAGCAATCGGCCCTGTTCGGACAGGCCTGCTTCGGCACCGCGCAGGCGAAGTGCACCTACGGCACCGGTGCGTTCGTGGTGCTCAACACCGGCGATCGCATCGTGCCGTCGCAGCACGGGCTGCTGACCTCGGTGGCGTGGCAGATCGGCGAGCAGACCACGTGGTGTCTCGAGGGCTCGTCGTTCATGGCGGGCGCCGTCGTGCAGTGGCTGCGCGACGGGCTCGGGATCATCGAGAGCGCGGCCGAGGTCGAAGCGCTCGCGCGCCGCGTGCCCGATGCCGGCGGCGTGGTGTTCGTGCCGGGCCACGCGGGGCTCGGCGCGCCGCACTGGCGCCCCCACGCGCGCGGGCTGGTGCGCGGCATCACCCGCGGCACCACGCGTGCACATCTCGCCCGCGCGGCGCTCGAGGGCGTCGCGCTGCAGATCGCGGACCTCGTCGATGCCATGGTCGCCGATCTCGGCGAGCCGCTCGCGGTGTTGCGCGTCGACGGTGGCGCGGCGGCCAACGATCTGCTGCTGCAGATCCAGTGCGACCTGCTCGGCGTGCCGCTCGATCGCCCGCAGATGCTCGAGGCCACCGGGCTCGGGGCCGCCGCGCTCGCGGGGCTCGGCATCGGGCTGTGGAGCGACCTCGACGCCCTGGGTCGCACGTGGCGACGCGAGCGACGCTTCGAGCCGGCCGGCGACGCCGAGTCGATCGCACGGCTGCGCGCCGCCTGGCGCGAGGCGATCGCGTGCGCGTGATCAGTCGCGCCGCACGCCGAGCGTGATCACGAGCGTCGGCGAGGTCGCGCCGACCCACTGTTGCGGGCCGGACAGCCCCAGCGCGAGCACGTCCTCGACGCGCGCCGCCGCGGCCCGCTGCCCGGGTGTGCGGCGCCAGGGCTGCAACGAGAGCGCACTGGTCCAGCTCGCGACCCAGGCCAGATCGAGCAGCGTGCCGCCCTGCGCGAGCGCAGCGACGCTCTCGGCATCGACGGCGAGCGGCTTCCACAGCTCGCCGGCGTGCACGAGCACGTCGAGCGGAGCTTCGGGTGCGGGCGTCGTGCACGCGGCCAACATCCTCCGCAGCGCGCGCGGCATCGCGGTACCGATCACGCGCACGCGACGGTCGGCGAGCCAGCCCGGGAGCCACTGCGACGGCGGGGCCGCGAGCAGGTGATCGTCGAGCCACTGCGCCACGGCCGTGGTCTACCATCTCGACCGCGGTGTCGCTGCGCTGGCTGCACGAGGGTCCGGATCCACGGCTCACTCCGAAGGCCGACGCGCTCGCCCGCGCCGCCGCGGCCGGCTTGCCGGTCCCGGTCGGCTTCGCGGTCGCGCTCGACGCGAGCGCGCGCGGGCTGGACGACGCGTTCGCGCGGCTGCACGCGACCGCGATCGTGCGCTCGGCGCTCGCGATCGAGGACGGCGCCGAGACGAGCGGCGCAGGCCTGGGCGTCTCGATCGCCGGCGTGACCGACGTGCGCGGCTGCGTCGCGGCGCTCGCCGAGATCGCGGCCGCGCGGACGAAGCCGGATCCCCGCGACCTCGCGATCGTGCAGGCGCAGATCGATGCGCGCGCGCTGCTCGTGCTCGCCTGCGAGCCCGGGCTCGACTACGTCGAGGTCCACGATCCCGGCGACGCGCTCTCCTCCGGTGCGACGCCGCGCTGGTCGGGCCCGCTCATGGCGTGGCCCGACCCCGCCCGCGATGCGCTCGCACGGCTCGTCGCGAACGTACGCGCGGCGTGGGGCGAGGCGCGCCACGGGCTCGACCTCGAGGTGGTGATCGCCCGCGCCGACGATGCGCTCGCGCTGGTACAGGTGCGTCCGCTGACGGCACCGCTGCACCCGCACTGGCCGGAGCTCGCGGCTGCGATCGCGCGCCAGCAACCGACGCCGTCGCTCGCGGGCACGCTGGTGCTCGACGCCGAGCACAACCCTGCCCCGCTCTCGCCCGCGCACGCGGATCTGGTGCGCTGGCTCGGCGAGCAGCGCAGCGACGCGGGCGGACCGGTCGCGCTCGCCGGATGGTTGTACGTGCGCACGCTACCCCGACAGCTCGGTGGCGCCGCGACCATGCGCGGCGATCCGATCGCGGTGTTGCGGCGGCTGCAGGGCGAGGTCATCCCCGCGGCGCGTGCACGGCTCGAGTCGATCGCGCGCGCGTGCACCGACGCCGATGCCGACGCGCTCGTGGAGCTGCTCCATCGCGCACGCGCGGCCTTCCTCGCGATGATCGACGTGTACCTCGGGGAGCTGATCCCCGCGCGACGCGGCTGGGCCGAGCTGGAAGGCGACGTCGACGATCCGCTGTGCCTGCGCGCGCGTGACGAAGTGCTCGACGTGCTGCCGTTCGCGTGGGATGTCGCATCACCGACGCTCGGCGCGCGCGGAGCAGCGAGGCCCGTCGCGATCCCCGACACACCGGCCGCCGCGGCGACGCTGTTGCGCGAGTGGGACGACCACCTGTTCGCGCTGGGCATCGCGCCCGTGCGCAGCGTCTACCTCGCGGCCGGGCAGCGGCTCGGGCTCGGCGACGACGTGTTCCTGCTGGGCGCGGACGAGCTCGCGCGCGCGCTGGCGGATCGCCTGCCCGAGCGCGACGTTCTGTGTGCGGCTCGACGCGCGGCGTGGATCGAGTCCGCGCGGCTCGTGCCGCCGCCGCGGATCATCGACGGGCATCCGGCCGGCGCCGCGCCGCGCTGGCTGCGGGGCTTCGCGATCGGCGACGACTTCACCGGACCGCTGGCCCAGCGCAGTGACCTCGCGGATCTGCGCGCCCGGCCGCCGCGCGTGCACGAGATCGCCGTGCTGCCGGCACTCACCGCGCCGGCCGCCGTCGTGATCGCCGAGCTGGGGCTCACCGCGGTGGTCTGCGAGCACGGCGGCGCGCTCAGCCACGCGGCGCTCATCGCCCGCGAGCTGGGGCTGTCCGCGCTCGTCGGCTGCCGCGGCTGCACGCGCATCGCGGACGGCGTGCAGGCGCGGATCGACGTTCGCTGCGGCGCGCTGCGCCTCGTCGACTGACCATCCGGCGCCCCGTCGCCACGGCGAGAGCGAGCACGACCGCCCGCACCAGGAAGAGCGCCGGACGGCGCGACCAGAGCTCAGATCACGTCTTCGGAGACGCCCGTGTCCGAGCGCGTCGGGGGCTTGTTCCCCGCCTGGGCGGTCGGGCTCGGCTTGGGCGGCTCGCGGCGGCGCGGCACCGGCGGCGCGCCCTCGGGACGGTCGCCGTTGATGCGCTTGCGCAGGTCCTTGCCGACCTTGAAGAACGGCAGCCGCTTCGGGGCCACGTGCACCGCATCGCCGGTCCGTGGGTTGCGACCCTCGTACGACTTGTACTGCCGCACGGTGAAGCTGCCGAAGCCACGGATCTCGATGCCTTCGTCGCGCTGCAGGGCCTCGACCATCGACTCGAAGATCGTGTTGATGACCAGCTCGGCCCGCCCCTTGGTGAGGTTGGCCTCCTGCGCGACGACCTCGATGAGTTCGGATTTCGTCACGGCGGGCACCCAGGTGCCCCACGCGAGGGGCGACCGCCATGGTATGGCGGAAAACCCAGCGATCTCAAGCGTCCGCACGCGGACGCGCGACGAAAGCGCCCGGTTCGCGGCTCCAGGGCTGCTTTGGCCGGGCCCGCGCCCCTGCGCCGGAGGCCCGCGCGCCCGCGCCGCGCGATCCGGGGCCCCGTCGCGGGCGCCATCACGGCAGGACGGGCAGCCCGGGCAATGCCGTGGTCGCGCGACGATAGGCGCGCACGAACGCGTAGCGATGGCAGTCGTGGCGGCTGAAGTAGTCGACGACGTCGGCCCACGACGTGGTGCCGTCGCGGATCCACCCCGAGAGCACGGCCGCGTCGAGGCTCCGGCACGGCTCGACGCGCTCGAAGGGTTGGTGCGACGCGGCGGTGACCTCGTCCTGCCCGAGCGCATCGGGTGGGAGCTGGCTGATGTAGCGCTGACCGAGCTCGTCGAGCTCGAGCACCTCGACGTGCTCGATGCGCACCGCACCACTGCCGGCACAGACCACGATCTCCGCGAGCTCGTCGGGACGCAGGGCGTTCGCGTTGTGGGCCCGGGCGCCGCGGACTTCGCAGCGCCCACGATCCTCCGATGCCAGCCGCACGAGATACGCGACGGGCACCTTCGCGACGTTCACGATGCGCACGAGGCTGTGGTTCGCCGACACGGTCGCGCCGTGCTGCTGGTAGGTCACCTTCTCGACGTTCGCGGTGATGCTGAGGTGCGGCGAGCTCCAGCTCTTGCCGGGCTGCAGCACGATCGCATCCTGCAGCTCGACCGCGTGGCGATGCGGCTCGCGGAAGGCCGCGAGCCCGGGGGTCGGCAAGCCGAAGCGCGTCGCGTCCTCGGCGAGCGCACGCTCGAACACCGCGTCCACCGAGGTCAGCTCGGCGCGGCGCGCTGCGGCATCGGCCCGCGCTTGGTCCACGTCGCGCTCCTCGGCGCGGATCTCCTGCACGCGCGCGGACGACTGCCGCGCGAGCCTGCCCGAGCACCACATGCCGAGCACCAGCGCGACGGCGAGCGCGACGATCGCGAGGGCACGCTGCGTCACGAGCGACACCGGGTGAGCATGCACGAGCGTGCGCGTCGGCTCGACCCGGAATCCGCAGCCCGGCGCGTCCCGGAATCAGCGTCGCAGCTCGAGCTCGAGCATCGCCGGGTCGAGCTCGGCCACCGCCGCGAGCCAGGCGATCGCGACGCGGGGCTCGAGCCGACGCAGCACCCAGGGTGGCCAGCTCGAGGGGGCGTCGGGCCACGACGGACGCCGCGCGGGCCCGAGCGCCGCGAACAGATCGCCACCTTGGGTCCGCATGCGGCCGACGTCCGCGATCAGCCCGTGGAGATCGGCCCACAGCGGGATCGCGGCGAGGCCCTGCCGCGCCCACACCCCGCGTGCGTCGATGCGCGCCGGGCTGTTCGCGAGCACGTCGGCCCGGCGCGCGTAGACGGCCGGGTCGGTGACCTGGGCCTCGCGCAGTGCCCCCGGCCAGCGCGCCGCGATCGCCCGGAGCTCGGACTTGGTCGGGCCGGCGGCCAATGCCTTCGACATCGCACGGTATTTTTCCAGGGCCTGCTGCGCATCCGCGGCAGACCACGGCTCCGCCCAGTAGGCGTCCGGGGTCGGCCAGCGGGTGCTGGCGGCGAACGGGATCGCGGGCGGGGCGGGGCGCGGCATCGGCTGCGATCCTCTTATGCAACGGCGCGACGCGGGGCGGCAGCGACTGCGAAGCGCGAGCGCTGGCCGCGCGACATCGCGCCGCCGCTCGGTGGGCGACGGCCCCTTTCCCGCCCGCGGCGTCTCGGATAGGCTGATGGGGCCGGAAAAGATCGCAAAAGGGTTGTCCGACAGTGCAGGAAGGCCGCTCCGAATCCTCGATGCTCGAGCAGGTCGAGAACCTTGCGCTTGCTCACACGCAAGTCGCAACAGACCCCGCAGCCGCGGAGTCCGGCACGTTCCTGTCGCCCGAGGAGCGACAGCTGGTCACGCGTGCGCGTGCCGGTGAGCACCGCGCCCTTCGCCACATCTACACCACGTATCAAGCCCAGGTCCGCGCGCATCTCTACCGTCTGCTCGGACCCGACGGCGAGATCGACGACCTCACGCAGATCGTCTTCGCCCGCGCCTTCAATGCGCTCGATCGTTTCCAAGGCAACTCGACGCTCGGCACCTGGCTGTACCGCATCACCGCCAACACCACGCACAACCTGCTGCGCCAGCGCTTCCGTCGCGAGCGCGTGAAGTCGGCGCTCAACTGGTTCAACGGTGGACGCGGCTCGAACGTCGGCAGCACCCGCGTCGAGGCCCGTGACGAGGCACACCGCATCCTCCAGCAGCTCCGGCCCGATCTCCGCGAAGTTTTCGTCCTCTATCACTATGAAGGTCTGACGCTGCAGGAGATCAGCGAGATCCTCGACAAGCCGATCAGCACGATCGGCGACCGCCTCACCCGCGCACGAAAGCAGCTCCGAGACCTCGTCGTCGCCTGAACCGAATCGCCCCCGTCATGCCCACCGTCCACGACCACGTTCCGCGCTCGCGGTACAGCTGCCAGGAGGCCCGAGAGGACTCCGAGCTGATGCTGAGCGATCGCGCGACCGCGGCGGTTCGCGATCGGTACGACGAGCACCTGCGGGCGTGCCGTGATTGCCGGCGCATGCACCGGGCCCTGTTCGCGATCTACGAGGGTCCGGTCGTGCCGGTGCCGCCCGTCGGCGTGCGCGAGGAGAAGGAATTCCACCAGATCCTGCGCCGCATGAAGACCGAGCGGCCGGAGCCCTGGTACCGCCGCTGGGCCGTGGGCGTCACCGTCGGTGGGCTCGCGACCGCGGCCGCCGTGCTGACGCTGACCCTGTTCGACGTCGCGCCCGAGGTGCTCTCGCTGCCGCAGCACGACGACGCGCCGCAGCTGCTCGCGGGGCTCGAGAGCCCGAACACCAGCGGCGATGCGGCGATCGATCGCGAAGGCGGCATCGATCACCCGGCGCAGAGCTACGGCCGTGTGGTCGGTGGCTACGCCGAGATCCAGCAGCCCGGCGAGCAGGCCTCGACCACCAACACGTTCCCGGTCGGCACGCGCTTCCACGTCGCGGGCGACGACTCGCTGCAGATCGGGCTCGTCGGCAAGATCGTCGCGAACTTCACCCCGCGCTCGGAGATCGAGTGGTCGGCGGCGTCGCCGAGCCTGCTCGAGCTCGAGGTCGTGCGTGGCGTCGCCGCGGTCCGCTACGACCGTCGTCCCTCGGATCCGGTGTTGCAGATCCGCACGCCGTCCGCGGTCGTGCGCGTCATCGGCACCGTGTTCACCGTGCAGGTCGACGAGCGCGACAACACCGTCGTCTCGGTGCTGCGCGGCCAGGTCGAGGTGTTGCACCCGCGCACGAACCGGCTGCTCGCCGAGGTCGAGTCGGGCTACCGCTTCGACGTCGCGAAGGGCACGTTCGACGATCCCGGCAAGTTCGAGCTCGAGGCCGCGCTGCCGCTGTCGAACGATCCGGGCGACGAGGACGGCGACGGCAGCGAGCGGCTGGCGCTGGCCGACGGTCGCATCCCGACCACCTGGAACGTGCCCGGTCTGCCCGCCGATCCGCAGTACCGCACGCTCGACTACGTCCCGACGCACGAGCCCCCGGCCTCCGCCGGCTCCGTCGGCTCGTCCCGCAGCGAGCGTACCGTCGAGGTGCCGGTCGTCGCATCGCGACCCGACTCGCGCCGCGTGGACGACGAGGGCGAGGATCTCATCGAGCGGCTCGTCCGCGACGCCGAGCTCACCCGCCGCAAGGAGCTGCGGGGCTCGCTCGAGAAGTGCCGTGCGCTCTACGAGTCGCACGAGACCCGCTACCTCGCGGCGAAGTGCCTCTCGACGTTCATCGACAAGTACGGCGAAGACCCGCTCGCGGTCGAGGGCTACCTCCTGGTCGGCATGCTCCGCATGGACTATGCGCTCGACTACGACGCTGCCGAGGTCGCGTTCCAGACGTTCCTGCGCCGTGCGCCCAACCACCCGTCGGCCGAGCTCGCGCTCTACCGCATGTGGCTGGCCAGCACCGAGAACGGCCACATCAGCGAGGCGATCGACCGCGGCGAGAAGTACCTGGCGCGCTACCCCAACGGGAAGTACGTCGGCAAGATCCTGCAGCGGTTCCCCGAGCTGAAGTCCGCGCTGTAGCGCCTGCTCGCCGGCGCTCGGTCGCCATCGCGTCAGTCGCAGCTGGGCGCTTGCTCGACGCAGTCGAGCGCCCAGGCGTCGAGCATCAGCACGCAGTCCTCGCCGGGCGCGACCGCTTCGAGGCAGGCCGCGAAGTAGTCGGCGGGCGCGAGGGCGCAGTATTCCGCGGTGCCCCAGCGAGAGACGCTGGGGCACTCGTCGCCGGCGGCGTCCGCCGCGGCTTCTCGCATCCGCCAGAGCTCGTCGCCGACGACGTGGAAGCGCGTGCGCATCGTGCCGGCTCGATCGCCGCCGAAGATCTCGTACACGCCCGGGACGCGGTCGCGCAGGTGCTCGAGCAGGCACCGCTCGACCTCGGGGTCGGCCGCGCCCAGTCCCGCGAGCACGAGCAGCGTCTCGCACGTTGCCGGCAGCTCGCACGACTCGAGCACTCGGCGATCGTCGTCTCCGCGGCAGTAGCCGTCCTGGCAGAAGCAGGCGCACTCGGGCGGCTCGTCGGCGGCACCCGAGCACTCCCGCCAGCCCTCCGGCTGCGCCGCGGCCCCGCACGCGCTGCCGTACTCGGCGAACGCCGGACCCGCTCCGGTCTGCGTCCAGAACGTCGTCACCGGGACACCGCGCATCTCCCCGGCGGGAAGACAGGCCGGCACGTTGGTGGTCGTGCACGCGTCGTCTTCGACGCGCAGGATCTCGCCGCGGTAGCAACCCACCGGACACGCATCGGGATCCGCGAGCACGCACGCGTCGTCGAGCTCGCCCGTGTCGCCCGCACCGGTGTCGTCCGCGCCTCCGCCGGGCGTCCCGTCGCCGGCGCTCGCCTCCATCGCGTCGCCCGGATCGGCAGCGTCCGCGGTGCTCTCCTCGGCGTGGTCGCCGTTCGTCGCGCCGGAGCCGTGCTCGCTCGACGGAACGCACGCTCCGCCGACGAGCACCGCGATGAGCCGGGCCGACCGCACTGCGCGACAGGATAACGCGATGCGACGCGCCGCTGCTCGACGCGCGGCCGCTGCTCGACGCGTTGCGGCAGCCGCCGGGGCTCCGGCGGTCAGCCGCAGCTCGGCGGCTGCGCGCTGCAGTCGGTGACCCACGCGCCCAGGTCGAGCACGCAGTCCTGCCCCGGGGGCTGCGGCTCGACGCAGCCACCGAAGTAGGCACCCGACGCGAGCGTGCAGCGCTGCGCTCGGCCCCAGCTCGAGACCTGCGGACAGGTCAGCACGTCGCTGCCCGCGTACTGCAGACGCACGACCTCGTCGTCGCCGAGCAAGTAGAAGCGCGTCATCTCGCTCGAGAAGCTGCTCGAGGTCGCGATCTCGTACACGCCGGGCGTGCGCACGCCGAGCGCCTCGAGCACGCAGTGCTCCGCGGCGTGGTCCGCGGCGCCGAACTGTGGATCGACGACGAGCTGACCGCACGGCGACGCGAAGCCGCACGCCTCGAGCACGCGGCGATCCTCGTCGCCACGGCAGTAGCCGTTCTGGCAGAAGCAGGCGCACTCGTCCGGCTCGTCGGGCGCGCCCATGCACTCGCGCCAGCCCTCCGGCTGTGCGGCGACGCTGCACGGACCACCGTACTCGGCGAACACCGGCCCCGAGGATCCCTGCGCCCAGTAGGTCGTCAGCGGTACACCCGGCTTCGGCCCGCCGGGCAGACAGACGTCGACGCTGTTCGTGGTGCAGGCGTCGTCGATCACCGCGAGCGCCGTGCCGCGGTAGCACGCGTCGGGGCATGCATCGGGATCGGCGAGCAAGCAGGCGTCGGCGGGCTCGCCCGACTCACCGGCGCTCGTATCGGCGGTCGCGCTGCCCTGTGTGTCCGTCGCGAGCGATGCACCGCCGACCTCCTCGGCGGAGCCGCTCGCCTCGACGTCCGCGCCCGTGTCCTCGCCGTGGCCGCCGTCCGCCGAGCCATCGCCGCTGCCGACCGACGGTCCGCACGCCGCGAGGATCAGCACCGCGATCGGAGCCCGGCGCACCATCGTCGAACAGCATAGCCCCGAACGAAGAAAGGGCGCCCCGATCGCTCGGGACGCCCTCTTCGCGGCTTCGCGTTCGCGTTCGCGTCAGCGCATCGCCGGCATCATCGGCTGGAACGCGCCACCCGGCGCGCCGCCGCCACCGACCTCGGCGTACTCATGGTTGTTCATGTCGAACTTCCACAGCTTGATGATGAACCAGGGCATGTAGATGCCCGCGGTGACCAAGGTCAGCAGGTAGCCGACCAGGAACGTCACGAAGAACTCCCCACCCGTGCCGTGGAAGGCGCCCGCGAAGGCGCGCCCTTGGTAGTGGATGCGGGTGTTCTCGGCCCAGAACTTCTTCATCTTCACCTGGAACCAGGGCATGTAGATGCCCGCGGTGACCAAGGTCAGCAGGTAGCCGACCAGGAAGGTCGCGAAGAGCGAGCCGCCGGATCCTTCGAAGTCGAGGTTGCCCACGGGCTGCTCGTTCTCGAGGATGGACGTGCGCGAGTAGATGACCTTGCGCATCTTGCAGGCGAACCAGGGCATGTAGATGCCGATCGTGACGAGCGTCAGCAGGTAGCCGACCAGGATCGTCACGAACAGCTCGCCGCCGGTACCCTCGAAGTTGAAGCGGAACCGCGTGCCGTCCTGTGCGGTGGCGGTGGTGTTGTCCGAGAAGAACTTGATCAGCTTGCACATGAACCACGCGCCGTAGATGCCGGCGGTGAGCAACGTGAGCAGGTAGCCGACCAGGAACGTCACGAACAGCTCACCGCCCTTGCCGGTGAACTCGCAGCGGAGATCGCCGCGCCGCGTGGGGCCGAGCGTCGTGTTCGACAGCTGGAAGTTCGCCAGCTTGCAGTAGAACCACGGCGCGTAGATCCCGATCGTCACCATCGTCAGCAGGTAGCCGACGAGGAAGGTGACGAACAGCTCGCCGCCCGTGCCCTGGAAGTTCGGCCGCACACCGCCCACGCCGCCTTGCATCGGCGGACCACCGAAGCCGGGCTGCGCCATCGGAGGCGCGCCGAAGCCCGGGCCACCCATCGGTGCCGGCGGACCCCCCGGTCGCGCCATCGCGCCTGGCGGCGGACCCATCGGCGGGCCGCCCATCGGCTGCATGCCGGGCGGGCCCATCGGCGGGCCACCCATCGGCGGGCCACCCATCGGCTGCATGCCGGGCGGACCCATCGGCGGGCCACCCATCGGAGGTCCGGGCGGCGGACCGTAGCCACCGGGCGGGCCCGGCGGAGGACCGGGCGGCGGACCGTAGCCACCGGGCGGACCCGGCGGAGGACCGGGCGGCGGACCGTAGCCACCGGGCGGGCCCGGCGGAGGTCCACCCATCGGAGGACCGGGCGGCGGGCCATAGCCGCCGGGAGGTCCGGGCGGCGGTCCACCCATCGGAGGACCGGGCGGCGGTCCACCCATCGGCGGACCGGGCGGAGGTCCGAAGCCGCCGGGCGGCGGACCACCGAACTGGCCGGGCGGCGGACCCATCGGCGGGCCCCCCATCGGAGGTCCGGGCGGCGGGCCCATCGGAGGTCCGGGCGGCGGGCCACCCATCGGGGGTCCCGGCGGAGGTCCGGGCGGAGGACCCCACGGCGGAGCACCCGGCGGGGGACCGCCCGCAGGCGCGGCGGATCCATACGGGGGCTGCGGCGGCGGAGCGCCCGGCGGCGGATAGCCGGGCGCGGCGGCGGGCGGACCCGGCGGACGCGGCGGAGCACCGGGCGGACCCCACCCAGCGGGCGCACCGGGCGGGCCACCGGCCGGCGGCGGCGGAGCGCCCATCGACATCACCGTGCGTGCGGGTGCCGGCTGCTCACCGTGCACCGCCATCAGCTGCAGCGTCGTCTGCCCGACTTGGAACCACTGCCCCGGCTCGAGCACGAACTCGGTGAGACGCTGACCGTTGAACCACGTCCCGTTCGTGCTCCCCACGTCGCGCGCACGCACCTGGCCGTTCTGGAACAGGATCTCCGCGTGGCGACCCGAGGTCTGCGGATCGTTGAGGACGATGTCGCCCGACTCGCGCCCGATCGACGTGCTCGGTGCGCTGATGTTCCTCGTCTCCGGTGGCCGGTTGACGTACTGGATCTTGAGGACGAAGTAGCTGCTCACACGTGCCTCCGCAGGGGGGAGCGCGAGTCTGTCAATGGCGCCCCGGCTACGCAAGGGCGATCGACGGTCGCGAACCGGCGCGGTTGCGCTGGCGCCCTTCGGACCGCGAACGTGCCGCGCCGCCGCGACGACGCGCGCGCGAGGCTGCCGGCACGCCGCGGCGAAACCATCGCCCGCGGAGCCATGCGCCCAGCTGCGCTCGCGAGGCGGACGGCACCCGGGTCTCGTCCCCCGACGGCCGCCGCCGTATGACCCGCACCCGACGAGCGCGGCGGCCCGCTCGGGGCCGCCGCTTCGCCGCGGCCGCCACTACGCCGCGACGGCCGTGGCGACGCGCGGAGCCGCAGCCGTCGACGCCACGCCGAGCTCGCGTGCCAGCAGCTCGTCGCGCTCCTTCGCGTGGCCGCGCAACCACTCGAGCGCCGCCGCCCTGCCCTGCCCGATGCGCGTGGCACCGAGCGCAAACCAGCTGCCGTTCTTCACGATGGCCCCGCTCTCCAGCGCCGCATCGAGGATCTCGCCCTCGCGATCGATCCCGCGTCCGAACGCGATCTCGAACTCCGCCTCGGCGAACGGCGGCGCGCACTTGTTCTTCGCCACCTTCACGCGCGCCCGCGTGGCGATCGCGCGCTCGCCGTCGCGCACGGTCGCGATGCGCCGGATGTCGAGCCGCACGCTCGCGAAGTACTTGAGCGCGTTGCCGCCGGTCGTCGTCTCCGGCGAGCCGAACTGCACCCCGATCTTGTGCCGGAGCTGG
>CAZFKC010000059.1:0-64289 GCA_964519175.1 uncultured Nannocystaceae bacterium | reverse complement strand
TGCTACTGCCCCGCCAACACGGCTTGCGGCTGACGCAGCTCACGCGCATCGCGACGGACGACTCGGTCGCGAGGCCGATGGTCGCGGTGCGCCTCACTGCAGCGGAAGGTTGCCGAACGCCAGCAGCCCGACGCCGTTCTCGTTCAACACCCAGGGCCCCGCGCCGGCGTGCCCGAGGTAGCTGACGCCCGTCGCCGTGCTCGTGTCGCCGGACAGCTCCAGCGTGACCTGGTTGCCGGTCGCACTGCCGCCGGTGATCGTCACGGCGGCGCCCTCGATGCGGAAGTCGACGTGCGCGCCCTCCATGTACGTGAGCGCCGACCGTGCGTTGCGCATCGTGATCACCACCTGCGTACCCCCACCGGCGAGCGCGGCCGACTCGGGGTTCGGCGGTGCGACGTCGAGCTCCGGCATCTCGTCGTAGAGGTCGCGCGAGAGCAGGCCGGCGTAGTGGTTGCCGAGCTCGCGGTAGCCGTTCTCGTAGGCGTAGTGGCAGCCGTCGTGCCCGTCGAGACCGGTGGTCGACATCACCGCGATCTCGGGGAAGTCGTCGGCGAGCCGGCGCTGCACCTCTTGCGTGCCGATGAGATCGCCGCCGCAGCCGGCGCGCAGCTGCGTGACGTAGATGCGCTCGAACGCGAAGTCCTCGGTCCAGTCGTCCTTCAGCGCGATGAAGCCATCGTGGTGGACCTGGAAGCCGTTGCCGTCGTTCTCGCCCTGGTACCAGAGGATCGCGCGTAGCGAGCGATCGATGCCGCCGTTGCGCAGGCGGGTCAGCAGGCGACCGTAGTTCGTCGCGGGGTCGGTGGGGTCGGCGTCGTTGCGCTGGAAGAAGGCGATCGGCTGTCCGCCGAGGCCGCCGTTGACCACCCCGATCGGAGTCTGGTGCGCGGCCGAGAGCAACGCCGCCATGCGGATGCCCCACTGGCCGATCGCGTTGCCGCCGTAGCCGTTGCCGTCGGCGACCCGCCACGTGACATCGGCTGCACTCACGCTGCCGTCGGTGGTGTTGCTGCCGAAGCTGCGTACGAACGGACCCTGGTTCTCGTTGGCGTCGCCGCTCTGCTGACCCGCGACCGAGTTCGACTGACCGGTGATGACGTACAGATCGCCGGCGACGAGATCCGTGACGGTGAAGAACTCCTGGATGGTCTCGCCACCGACCAACGACAGGTGCACGTCGAACGCCTGGAGCTCGGACGGGATCGGCACGTCGAGCTCGAACTCCAGCGGCGCAGCGCCGCACAGCGGGACGCTGACCTGCGAGTGGATCGTCTCGCCGATGCGGACCTCGGCGAGCACGTGCGTGTAGCCCTGCGAGCCGACCAGCCCGTGGAAGCTCGCAGTGCCGACGTCGGTGTCGAGGTCGCGCGCGAGCACGGCGCTCGGCCGCGGTGCGACGTCGACGGTGGCGAGGCCCGGCACCTCGGGCGCACCCTGGGCGACCACGAGGGTCGACTCGGCGGTCGCGGTGGCGCTGTCGTCGTCGGTCACCGTCAGCGTCACGTCGTGGCAACCCACGGTGGTGAAGTCGTGGGTCACGGTGACGCCCTCGTCGGCGCCGTCGGCGAACGCCCACGTGTAGCCGACGACGGTGCCGTCCGGATCCGTGCTCGCGCTGGCGTCGAAGCTGGCCGCGAGCGTCGCGGGCCCGGCATCCGGCGACGCGGTGAACATCGCGACGGGCGGCTGGTTGGGGGGACCGACGTCCGGGATCGGCATGCCGTCGTCGCTGGACTCGCCCGGCGTCGTCGTCACCGTGGTGTCGCCGTTCGCCGACGTCGGGCCGACCCCCGTCTCCGTGGTGCTGTCGCTCCCGCCGTCGGCGTTGCCCTCGAGGCCGTCGTAGCAGGACGTCGCGGCGGCGCAGCACACGACGAGCGCGAGCGATCTGGATCCGATGGGCCCGATCATCGGCGCCCATCGTAGCAGGGCTCGGTCCGACCGAGGTCGCGAGGCGACCGACTACTCGGTCGCGAGCCCGATGATCTCGGCGTGCGCGGTGGCGCGGTAGATGAAGTTGTTGTCCGGCATGCGGATCGACCAGATCCGCGACGGATCGTGGGTCGGATCGACCTCGCGCAAACGGCCGTGCGAGACCGGGCCGTCGACGTAGATCGAGTCCGCGACGAGGTAGTGCCCACCCGGGAGCAGGTCCGCGTCGCCGGCGAACACCGCGATGAACGGCGGCTCGTCGTCGCGCCACACCACGTCGGCCGTCATCGCATCGTAGTCGAGCTCGATGCGGGTCGCGTGGGTCTCGACGAGCTCGGGCGCGACGTACGGGTTGCCGACGCCGTTGTCGTAGAGCAGCAGCGATCCGTCCGGCTGCCACTGTGGGGAGTGCTGGTGGAAGAACCAGGTGTCGCCGTCGGCGAGCTCGAAGTCGCCTTCGTCACCGAGGCGCCACAGGATGTCGCCCGTCGCGCGATCGATGAGGATGATCCAGTCCTGGTGCCGCATCGACAGCAGCACGGTGTCGGCGACGGGGTCGTAGATGATGCCGTTGCCGTGGGTCCAGTCTTGGCCGGGCTGCATCGTGATCGGGTCGAAGTACGTGGCCGTGAAGTCGGCACGTCGACGCTGCGGATCGAGGTGGTCGAACGAGTCCCAGCTCCACACGATCTCGCCGTCGGGCGTGAGCTCGACCAGCAGATCGCCGGCGACGTTCATGATGCCCTCGGGACCGTAGTCGACCTCCTGGAACGCCAGCGACATCGTGAGGAAGTTGCCGTTCTCGAGCTCGACGATGTCGTGGTGCAGCGAGGGCAGGTTCATGTCGAGCCCCGGCAGCTCGAGCTGCACGTTGCCGAGCTCGTCGCGGATCCACACCGTGTCGCCGCGCAGGTACATCACGCTGCCGTCGGCGCGCACCTTCGGCGCGGCCCAGACGGCCGGCGGGCCCATCAACGTGTTCTCGACCCCGAGGTACCAGCGGGTGACGCCCGCGGTGTCGACGAGCGCGAGCCCGTTGTTCTCGCTGATCGGGAACGTGTTGATGTCGAGCAGGCGGTAGACCTCCTCGGGCTCGACCTCGGTGGTCTCGAGCTCGAACGCGCCGATGAAGCCGGGCAGGGGGGCCGGCGTGGTGAAGTCGACCTGATCGGCGACGAGCGGACCGCCGGCCTCGGGGAACACCTGGAACGCGACCGAGTGCTCGAGGTCCGGCGCGAGCCCGCGGATGCGGTAGCGCAGGTGCGTGTCGTCGCCGCCATCGAGTGGCGCGATCACGACGCCCTGATCGGTGGTGTGGTTGATCTCCGCCGAGCCCGGTGCCGACAGCACCAGCTCGAGGTCGGCGACCATCGGCTGCTCGTCGTAGAGCGTGATCTCGGCGGTGACCTCGAGCGCGCCCGCGGTGGTGTCGGCGGGGGTGGTGTCGCTGGACTCGGCGGTCTCGGTGCCCGGCGAGGTCGTGCCCGTCGTGGTGCTGAGCGTCGTGCCGACGGTGGTCTCGACCCCCGACGTCCCCTGCTCGCCGCTCGAGGCCCCGTCGGAGTCGTTCTCGGCGAGCCCGTCGTCGCTGCACGCAGACGACGTCACGAGCGCCGAGGTCACCAACACACGTGCGAGCACCAGCTCGCTGCGGATCGTCTTCGAGATCATGGCAAGGCTCCGGGCAAGCAAGACGCGCCTCGAAGTCGCCCACGAATGGCCGCCCCGGATGCGCCCGAGCATCGTAGCGTACGACGGCCGTACCTGCGCGGTCCCGGCCCGGCCGCCCTCGGAGGCCTCGCGCGCTCGCGTTCGCACGGGCGCGCGAGGCGGCATTGACGCTGTTTGTGAAACGGGATAGCCCGACAGTCGGCTCTTCTCATGCGTGAGCGCTACTTCACCGTCGAGCAGGCCAACGCGCTCGTGCCCGAGCTCGCGCAGCGCATGAAGCTGGTGCTGCAGCTCCACGTGCACCTGCGCACGATGTGCCGCGCGCTCTTGCG
This sequence comes from uncultured Nannocystaceae bacterium, assembly GCA_964519175.1. Taxonomy (GTDB): domain Bacteria; phylum Myxococcota_A; class Polyangia; order Nannocystales; family Nannocystaceae; genus Xiheibacterium. The sequence goes on along the minus strand of CAZFKC010000059.1, from coordinate 60,351 downwards.
CGATGGCGTGCGCGTCACGCCCGAGTCGCTCGCGAGCGGCGAGCAACCCGACGTCGCCGGCAGTGCTCGGCTACGCGTACAGCATGCGCGCGGGCTCTACGAGACCGTGAAGGAAGCGATCACCGGCATCGAGGGGCTCGGCGCGGTCGTGAAGGACGTCGAGCAGGGGCTCGTCGATCTACCGTCGTGGCTCGACGGCGCGCGCGAGGTCGTGCTGTGCTGGAAGGTCGGCGAGACCCGCATCGAGTGGTACCACGACCTCGAGGCCGGCTTCGCCGGACGCAAGCGCATCGACGGCCACGCGTTCCTCGCTCAGCCGGCGGGGCGCGGCGGATAGCGGCGCAGGACCTCGTCCCACTGCGTGCGCCTCGCTGCGACCGCGGCGATCACCGACGGACGCACGCCTTCGCCGCCGTGGTGGTCGATCCAGTCCAGCAGATCACGGCGCATCCGCGGGTCCCAGAAGCGCTCGAGGTGACTCGCGATGCCCGCGAGCATCACGGCCTCGTCCTCTTCGCCCTCGAAGAACTGCGCGATGGCGTTCGCCATCTTGGCCAGCTTCGGACCCTGCACGGCTCAGCCTCCGTGCGGCACCAGGGCCGCCTGCTCGTCCGCCATCGCCTCGAAGCTCTGCTGCCACTGCGACTTGCCGCTGGCCTTCGCGATCTGCACCGCGGTGACCTTGTACTCGGGGCAGCTCGTGGCCCAGTCGGCGTTCTCGGTGGTGACCACGTTCGCACCCGTGACCGGGTGATGGAACGTCGTGTACACGACGCCCGGCTGCACGCGCTCGGTCAGCTCGGCCGGCAGCACGATCTCGCCGGCCCGCGAGATCACGCGCACCTGGTCGCCCGCCACGATCCCGCGCTCTTCGGCGTCGTGCGGGTGGATCTCCAGCGTGTCCTGGTGGTGCCACACCACGTTCTGCGTGCGCCGGGTCTGCGCACCCACGTTGTACTGGCTGAGGATGCGTCCGGTGGTGAGCAGGAGCGGGTACTTCCGCGACGCGCGTTCTTCGGTCGGCACGTACTGCGTGGGCACGAACTTGCCCTTGCCGCGCACGAACTCGACGGTATGCATGACGGGCGTGCCCTCGGGCGCGGCCGCGTTGCACGGCCACTGCACGCTGCCGAGCTTGTCGATGAGTTCGTAGGTGACGCCGGTGAACGTCGGCGTGAGCCGGGCGATCTCGGCCATGATCTCCGACGGGTGCGCGTACTTCATCTCGTAGCCGAGCGCGTTCGACAGCCGCATCGTGATCTCCCAGTCGGCGAGACCCGCGAGCGGCGGCACCACCTTGCGCACGCGTGAGATGCGGCGCTCGGCGTTCGTGAACGTGCCGTCCTTCTCGAGGAACGACGAGCCGGGGAAGAACACGTGGGCGAACTTCGCGGTCTCGTTGAGGAACAGGTCCTGCACGATCACGCACTCCATCGCCTCGAGCGCCGCGTGGACGTGCGCGAGGTTCGGATCGGACTGCGCGATGTCCTCGCCCTCGACGTAGATCGCCTTGAACGAGCCGTCGAGCGCCGCGTCGAACATGTTCGGGATGCGCAGGCCCGGCTCGGGCTCGAGCTGCACGTGCCACTCGTCCTCGAACAGCGCGCGCACGGTGCTGTCGGAGACGTGGCGGTAGCCGGGCAGCTCGTGCGGGAACGAGCCCATGTCGCACGCGCCCTGCACGTTGTTCTGTCCGCGCAGCGGGTTCACGCCCACGCCGTCGCGGCCGAGGTTGCCGGTGGCCATCGCGAGGTTCGCGATCGCCATCACCATCGTGGAGCCCTGGCTGTGCTCGGTGACGCCGAGCCCGTAGTAGATCGCCGCGTTGCGGGCGGTGGCGTACAGCCGTGCGGCCGCGCGGATCTCGTCGGCCGGCACGCCCGACGAGGCCTCGAGCGCCTCGGGCGAGTTCTCCGGACGCGCGATGAAGCGGCGCCACTTCTCGAAGCTGTCGACCTCGCAACGGGCCTGCACGAACGCCTCGTCGACGAGCCCCTCGGTCACGATGACGTGCGAGAGCGCGTTCATCACCGCGACGTTGGTGCCGGGCCGCAGCTGCAGGTGGTGCGTGGCCTGGATGTGTGGGGTGCGGACGAGGTCGATCTTGCGGGGGTCGATGACGATGAGCTTCGCGCCCGCACGCAGGCGCTGCTTCATCGCCGACGCGAACACCGGGTGCGCGTCGGTCGGGTTGGCGCCGACGACGATCATGACGTCGCACTCGCGGATCGAGTCGAAGTTCTGCGTGCCGGCGGACTCGCCGAGCGTGGTCTTGAGCCCGTAGCCGGTGGGCGAGTGGCAGACGCGGGCGCAGGTGTCGACGTTGTTGTTGCCGAACGCGGCGCGCACCAGCTTCTGGACCAGGTAGGTCTCCTCGTTCGTGCAGCGCGACGAGGTGATGCCGCCGACCGACGCGCGGCCGTACTTCGCCTGGATGCGCTTGATCTCGGCCGCGGTGTACGCGAACGCCTCGTCCCACGAGACCTCGCGCCACGGGTCGGTGATCTTCGCGCGGATGAGCGGCCGCTTCAGGCGGTCGGGGTGCGTGGCGTAGCCCCACGCGAAGCGGCCCTTCACGCACGAGTGGCCGTGGTTCGCGTGGCCGTCTTTGTTGGGCACCATGCGCACGACCTGGCTGCCCTTGATCTCGGCGCGGAACGAGCAGCCCACGCCGCAGTAGGCACACGTGGTGATCGCGGTGCGATCGGCCTGGCCGTGCTGGATGAGGCTCTTCTCCGACAGCGTCGCGGTGGGACAGGCCTGCACGCAGGCGCCACACGACACGCACTCGGACTGGAGGAAGTCGGTGGGCCCGGCCGCGATCTTCGAGGCGAAGCCGCGCCCGTCGAGCGTCAGCGCGAGCGTGCCCTGGATCTCGTCGCAGGCCCGCACGCAGCGCGAGCACGCGATGCACTTGCTGGGCTCGAACGTGAAGTACGGGTTGCTCTCGTCGATCTTCGCGTGCAGGTGGTTCTCACCCGGCGGATAGCGGACCTCGCGGAGCCCGACGACGCCGGCCATCTCCTGCAGCTCGCAGTTGCCGTTGGCCGAGCAGGTGAGGCAGTCGAGCGGGTGATCGGAGATGTAGAGCTCCATCACGCCGCGGCGGAGCTTCGCGAGCGCGGGCGACTGCGTGCGCACCTTCATGCCGGCGGCCACGGGCGTGGTGCACGAGGCCGGGAATCCACGCCGGCCCTCGATCTCGACGAGGCACAGGCGGCACGAGCCGAAGGCCTCGAGGCTCTCGGTCGCGCACAGCTTCGGCACGCGCATGCCGGCGAGGCTGGCCGCGCGCATGAGCGACGTGCCCTCGGGCACCGTGACCTCGACGCCGTCGATCTCGAGCACGACCGAGGCGGGCCCGGTGCGTGCCGGCGTGCCGGCGTCCTGTAGCTTGACCGAGTCCATGATCGCTCACTTCCTCTGCATGAAGTCCCCGGGGAAGTGCTCGAGCGCGCTCCGGACCGGGAAGGGGGTCATGCCGCCCATGGCACACAGGGATCCATCGACCATCGTGTCGCACAGCTCGCGCAAGAGCGCGAGATTCCGCTCCACGTCCTCGCCGGCGAGCACGCGGTCGAGAAGCTCGACCCCGCGCACCGGGCCGATGCGGCACGGCGTGCACTTGCCACACGACTCGATCGCGCAGAACTCCAGCGCGAAGCGGGCCATCTTCGCCATGTCGACGGTGTCGTCGAACACCACCACGCCGCCGTGGCCGAGCATGCCGCCCGCCGCGGCGAGCGCCTCGTAGTCGAGCGGCGTGTCGAAGCGCGACTCGGGGATGTAGTAGCCGAGCGGGCCGCCGATCTGCACCGCGCGGATCGGCCGACCGCTCGCCGTGCCGCCGCCGTACTCGTAGAGCAGCTCGCGCAGCGTGAGCCCGAACGCCTTCTCGACGAGGCCGCCCTGCTTGATGTTGCCGGCGAGCTGGAACGGCACGGTGCCGCGCGAGCGGCCCATGCCGAAGTTCGCGTAGTACTCGGCGCCCTTGTCGAGGATGATCGGCACCGAGGCGAGCGTGATCACGTTGTTGACCACGGTCGGCTGCGAGAACAGGCCGGAGATCGCGGGCAACGGCGGCTTCGCGCGCACCATGCCGCGCTTGCCCTCGAGGCTCTCGAGCATCGAGGTCTCTTCGCCGCAGATGTACGCACCGGCGCCGCGGCGCAGCTGGATGTCGAAGGCCTTGCCGCTGCCGGCGATGTCGCGGCCGAGCCAGCCGGCCGTGCGCGCGCGTGCGATCGCCTCGGCGAGCGTGCGCTCGGCGTCGGGGTACTCGGAGCGCAGGTAGATCCAGCCTTGCTCGGCCCCGACCGCGAGGCCGGCGATCGCCATGCCCTCGACGAGCACGTATGGATCGCCCTCCATGATCATGCGGTCGGCGAACGTGCCCGAGTCGCCTTCGTCGGCGTTGCACGCGACGTGCTTCGTGCGGCCCGGTGCGTCGAGGGCCGTGCGCCACTTGATGCCGGCGGGGAACGCTGCGCCGCCGCGGCCGCGGAGGCCCGAGCGCGTGACGAGGTCGACGATCGCGGCGGGCTCGAGCGCGAGCGCAGTGCGGAGCCCTCGCCAGCCGCCGTGCGCTTCGTAGTCGGCGAGGTCGAGCGGGTCGCCCAGGCCCACGCGCGCGAAGGTGAGTCGCTCCTGGCGTGCGAGCCACGGGATGCGCTCGGTCTGCCCGAGTCGCAGTGGGTGCGCGCCGCCCTTCAGGAAGTCGGCCGAGACGAGGCTCGGCACGTCGGCCGGCGTGACCGGGCCGTACGCGATGCGACCGGCCTCGGTCTCGACCTCGATCATCGGCTCGAGCCAGAACATCCCGCGCGAGCCGTTGCGGCGCAGCTCGATCGCGTGACCACCCGCGGTCGCGGCTTCGGTCAGCGCACGCGCGACCCGATCGGCACCGACCGAGCGCGCAGCGCTGTCGCAGGGCACCCATACCGTCGTCATGGCCCGCCCTCCGGATCGCGCACGAGCGCGTCGAGGGTTTCGGTGGTGACGCGGCCGACCAGGCGACCGTCGATCATCGCGGCGGGCGAGCACGCACAGTTGCCGAGGCAGAACACCTGCTCGAGCGTGAGCCGACCGTCGGCAGTGGTCGCGTGCAGCTCGAGCCCGTGGCGATGTTTCATGTGTGCGACGAGCTCGTTCGCGCCCATCGACTGACAGGCCTCGGCGCGACAGAGCTTGAGCACGTGCCGACCGGGCGGATGCGTGCGGTAGTCGTGGTAGAACGTGATGACGCCGTGGACCTCGGCGCGCGAGAGGTTGAGCCCGCGCGCGACGAGCTCGACCGTCTGCGCCGGGATGAACCCGAGCCGATCGAGGATGCCGTTCAGCACCGGCAAGAGCGCCCCCTGCAGGTGCCCGCGCGCCGCGAGCACCTCCGCGATCACGCGTTCGTGGTCGCCGTCGCCGCCACTTTGCGCTCGATCCATCGCGGCTTACCGTACTACAGGGTCCAGCTGCGGGCGCGCAGCCGCCATGCGAGCCTGCGCACCGACCGGGTTCCGGCTTCCCGGGCCCGCGAACGGCGAGCGGGCGGAAATGGGACGTTCGTCACGATCCGCGCCCGGCGCGGCGGGGCTACTCCGCGACGACCGCCGCGAACATGTCGGTGATCTGCTGGTGTCCCGTGGGGTTGGGGTGGATGCAGGTCAGATCGAACCAGGTCTCCGCGCCGGGCCCGCGGTAGCAGGGCGCGGTGGGATCGGCGGCGTTGAAGCCGTGGCCGCAGAACGCCTCGAGCATGAAGATCATGTCGGAGCCGGTGTCGACGGCGATCGACATGTACTGCTCGTTCGCCCAGACCACCATGTCGGCGAGCTGGTCCGGGGCGGGAATCGGCTGGTCGAAGCCCGCCAGGCCCGACACGTCGCACGACATCACGTCGCCGGTGCCGTCGGTGAACTCGTAGAGGTTCGCGAACACCACGAACGAGCCGTTGGGGAAGTTCGCCGGATCCTTCAGCCACTCGACGGCCGCGCGCTCGAGCTCGACCGCGGACATGATCTCGGCCCACAGCATCTCTTCGGTGAAGCCGTCGATCGAGTCCTGCGTGAGCGACGAGATGTCGTTGCCGCCCATCGTCATCACCACGAGCGTCCGCAGATCGCGGGTCTCCTCGGGGAAGCAGTCGGCGATCTGCGGGCCCGGTGCGAGCAGATCGTCGGTGCGTGCGCCCCACTTCGCACAGCTCGAGAACGCACCGGAGTCGCGTGCGATCGAGACGCCGTTGAAGACGTCGACGAGCTGCCACAGCAGCTCCGAGTTGCCGCCCTCGCCGAACGCGAGCGAGAACGTCGCGGCCAGCGAGTCCGCGAGCTTGCTGCGGTAGACGTCGCCGGGCAGCGAGGGCGGCGTGCCGACGGTGACCGAGTCGCCGAGGAACACCACGCGCTCGATGCCGGTGATGTCCTGGTGGTTCGTGCCGAGGCAGTGGCTGCCGATCGTCGGCGCGAACTGATCGTAGTCGGGCCCGAGGTTCGGCTCGTTCACGAACTGATCGCCGAAGCACTGCTCGAAGATGCCGGTCTCGCCGGTGCCGTCGTCGCTCGACTCACTGCTGCTGCCGCTGCCGCTGCCCGAGTCCTCGGTGCCGCTCGAGTCCGCGGGTCCGGTGGTCGTGGTCGATGCGCTCGTCGTGGTGCTGGTCAGGCCCGTCGTGGTCGGCGCGACGGTCGTGGTCGCGTCGCCGCCGGTGCTCGATCCGCTGGACCCGTCGGCGCCGCCGGCCGATGCGTCGTCGTCACCGCAGGCCTGGCCGAGGAGCGCAGCCGCCACGATCGCCAGTCGTCCACGCATGGCCGCCAGCTTGGCAAAGTCCACGGTGCGGGGCAACGCGAGCTCAGCCGCGACCGAGCACGGCGTCCGGCGGGGCCCCGAACGAGGCCGCGAGCGGGACGCGGTGGTGCAGCAGCAGCTCGCGCTCGATCGTCGCGGGCGCGACGTCGCGCCGCCGCATCTGCGCGGCCTTCTCGGCGAAGGAGCTCGGGTTGCTGCCGACGGCGGCGCGATAGCTCTCGGCGGTGCCCGGATCGAGCCGGGCATCGAAGCTCCAGGCCTCGAGCACGCCGCCCTCGCCCGGCATCGTCGTGTGCACCGTGCTGGCGGCGGCCTCCAGCGACCGCGCGATCACCATCATGGCGAGCGTGTCGGGCTCGGCCACGAGCTCGCCGATCGTGCAGTCGACGACCACGCTGCCCGGCGCGAGCGAGGCGCGGCCGAGCTGGCTGCCGATGATCACCGCGCGATCGATGCGACCCGCGGCGCCGATCCAGCCGTCGACGATCACGCTGTCGGTCACGCTGCCGTCGTCGGGGACGCGGGCATGGCGACCGACGATGCGGTTGCCGAAGCGATCGGGCACGACCTCCTCGATCGCCGCGAGCCTGCGCGCGAGCTCGCCGTCACCGCCGCGCAGGGCCAGTGCCGCATACGCCTCGCGTGCCCGCGAGATCTGACCCATGTCGCCCCACCACGCGCCTTCGCCGAAGTCGATCACCGCGATCGACAGCGGCGCGCCGCGCAGATCCTCGAGGCGAGCGCGCACCGTCGAGACCTTCGCGCGGAAGTCCGGACGCTCCTGCACGAGCGCGCGCAGGTTGGCGTCGCGCGCGAGCTCGGCCTCCCACGCGTCGTCGTCGTGGGTGAGCGACTCGAACAGCCAGCCATCGATGTCGAGCCAGCCCGGCCACGCGCCGAGCTCGTCGGCGAGGATCGCGAGCAGCTCCCACGACAGCGCGGGCGAGCCGATGTGCACCAGCGCGCGCGCCTCGGGCCCGGCCTGCTGCAGTCGCGCGCGCAGCTCGTCGGCGGGGCGGCGGCGCAGCTGCACGAGCAGCCGATCGTGCTCGTCGCAGAGCAGCCACTCCTTGTTGCGCGCGCGGTCCTCGGTGATCTCCGACGCGATGCCGAAGCGCACCGCATCGACGCCGCGCAGATCGAGCTGCAGCGCCTCGAGCCGCCGCGCCGCGAGCTGGGGCTCGTCGCCCCACTTCCACGCGATCCCGCGGAAGCCCATGCGCGCGAGCTCGCGGGTGACGAGCGTCCACGACCACAGCGATGCGGAGCCGGCATCGAGCCAGCCCGCGGCGGGGCCGGGACGCACCGGCATCGGCACGAACGGCTTGATGCCGTGCAGACGCTGCGTCAGCGGCGACAGGCGCGTGCCCTGACCCGGCAACATGATGCCGAGCGCGACGTCGGGATCCTCGCCCGGGCCACGCGCGCTCCGCCACGCTGCGATCGCGTCGAGCAGCCCGAGCAGCTGGCCCCGGCGCGTCACCTCTTCGTGCACGAAGATGCGGGTGTGGCCGTCGGCGCGGAACAGCTCGGACGCGCGGGCCCGCAGGCGCTCGCCGACCGCGGGTGCGTCGCCACCGTTCGCGATCACGAGCACGTCGCTGGGGCCGCGGCTCTCGGTGACCGTGTCGCGCAGCCGGGCGAGCGAGCGCGTGCACTCGCCGAGCCGCGTGGGCCGATCTCCGACGTGCGCGCGCACGAACGCGGCCGCGCCGCCCGCGGAGCGCACCTGCCACCGCGACCAGCAGGCCGGCACGAGCGCGCTCTCGCCGGTGGAGACGCGCACCTCCGCGCCGGCGGGGCCGACGATCGCGAGCGTGCCCGAGAGCGCGTGCACGAGCTGCGCGCGCCCGCCCTCGAGCGCAAGCGTTGCGTCGCCCAGCTGCACGCGCGCGAACGCGAAGACGCCGTTGTCGATCGTGCAGGGCGCGTCGCCTTCCGCGACCACGAGCGGTGCCCGCGGCGTCGCGGCCGTCCCGGTCTCGGCGATCGCCGCCGCGACGTCCAGCGGGCGCGCCGGCAGCCGCCCGTGATCCCACGCGCGCAGTGTGGGGCCGGCGACGCGGAGCTCGAGCGCGAGCACGCGCCGCCGCTCGCGGTTGCCGAGCGCGTGCAAGGTCGCGCTCGCACTGCCACCCTGCGGATGCGGCACGCAGTTGTGCACGATCGTGCCCGGCCGCACCTCGATCGCGTGCATCGCCGCGAGCAGCCGCGTGGAGGTCGCGCGCAGCTCGTCGAGCACGGACACGAGCGGGCCCACGCGTTCGGCCAGCTCGGCCGGGATCGCATCGTCGTCGCCGAGCAGCCAGCCCGAGATCGCCGCGGCGAGCGGCGCGTCGTCGCCCACGAAGCGCGCGAGCTCGTGCTGACGCGCCTCGGCGTGCGCGAGCTCGGCGGCGAGCGCGTCGGCATCGAGCGCGCGCGCGAGCCCGAGCCGCAGCGTCGCGCCCGGCTCGGCCTCGATCACGACGTAGGCCTCGGGGTGGCCCGCGGGGTGGGCCTGCACGGACAGGAGCCCGGCGACGTCGAGCAGCTTCGGCAACAGCGGGAGCTCGTAGCCCCACGCCTCGACGTGCGCGGGCCCGAGGATCTCCGGGCACGCGTGGAGCAAGGTCGCGAGCGGCAGCACGCCCCCGTCGGCGAGCGCGATGGTCGTCGGCCACGCGCGCGACTCGTCGTCGGACGGTGCGGCCGACAGCTCGAACGACTCGCCGATCGGCACCGTGCTCGTCTGCGCGAGCCGTTTGTGGCGCGCGATCGCGTCGCCGCCCCACGGCCGTGGGACCAGCAGCTCGGCCTGGGGCACCAACGCGGCGGTGAGCAGCTGCGCACGCGCGTCGGAATCACCGCGACGCAGTGCGGTCGCGAGCGCGGACTCCACGGGATGCTTCGCAGTGGTCATGCTCGCGGCCGGCGCGAGCCTACGGCAGCGAACGAGCGCCGGCTACGAAGCAGCGCCGACGCGCGACATCGACCGAGCCCCGCGCCGATCAGTCGATCGCGGCACCGCGCCTGGTCGCTGCAGAGCCACCGCCGTCGACGCGAGGCGACTCACGCGTCGCGTGCCGCGAAGCGCGCGCGGTGGCCACCGGCGTTCTCGATGTCGAGGCGTGCAATCGATTTGGCACTTGGCAGGATGTGCCGGAGCGAGGCACACCAGAGCCTCCCGAAGGAAAGCCACCGCACATGCCCGGCAAGACCACGCACGCTCGACTACTCGCCTGGATCGAAGAGGTGAAGGCGCTCTGCAAGCCCGACTCCGTCTACATCTGCGACGGCAGCCAGGAGGAGTACGACCGGCTGTGCAACATGATGGTCGAGACCGGCGCGATGATCCGGCTGAACCCGGCCAAGCGTCCGAACTCCTTCCTCTCGCGCTCCGACGTCCGCGACGTCGCGCGCGTCGAGGACCGCACGTTCATCTGCAGCCAGAACAAGAACGACGCCGGCCCCACCAACAACTGGATGGAGCCGCGCCAGATGAAGGCGAAGCTCTCGCAGCTGTTCGACGGCTGCATGCGCGGTCGCACGATGTACGTCGCACCGTTCTCGATGGGCCCGCTCGGCTCGCCGATCGCGAAGCTCGGCGTGCAGATCACCGACAGCCCCTACGCGGTCGCCAACATGCGCATCATGACGCGCATGGGCCAGGGCGCGCTCGACGTGCTCGGGCAAGACGGCGACTTCGTGCCGTGTCTGCACTCGGTCGGTCATCCGGTGCTGCCGGGCCAGAAGGACGTGCGCTGGCCGTGCAACCCCGAGAACATCCACATCGCGCACTTCCCCGAGACGCGCGAGATCTGGTCGTTCGGCTCCGGCTACGGCGGCAACGCGCTGCTCGGCAAGAAGTGCCTCGCGCTGCGCATCGCCTCGGTCCTCGGCCGTGACGAGGGCTGGCTCGCCGAGCACATGCTCATCGTCGGCGTCGAGAACCCGCAGGGCGAGAAGACCTACGTCGCCGCCGCGTTCCCGTCGGCGTGCGGCAAGACCAACTTCGCGATGCTCGTGCCGCCGGCCGGCTTCGAGGGCTGGAAGGTGTGGACCGTCGGCGACGACATCGCGTGGATCAAGCCGGGCACCGACGGCAAGCTCTACGCGATCAACCCCGAGGCCGGCTTCTTCGGGGTGGCGCCGGGCACCGGGCTGAAGACGAACCCGAACGCGATCGCGGCGCTGAACAAGAACTGCATCTTCACCAACGTCGCGCTCACCGACGACGGCGACGTGTGGTGGGAGGGGCTCACCGAGGAGAAGCCTGCGCACCTCATCGACTGGAAGGGCGAGGAGTGGACGCCGGCCAAGGGCACGCCCGCGGCGCATCCCAACGCGCGGTTCACCGCACCCGTCTCGCAGTGCCCGTCGGTCGATCCGAAGTGGGAGGACCCGCAGGGCGTGCCGCTGTCGGCGTTCATCTTCGGCGGACGCGTGTCGAAGAACCAGCCGCTCGTCTACCAGGCGTTCAACTGGACGCATGGTGTGTACCTGGCCGCGACGATGGGCTCCGAGGCCACCGCTGCGGCGGTCGGACAGGCCGCGATGCGCCGCGATCCCTTCGCGATGCTGCCGTTCTGCGGCTACAACATGGCCGACTACTTCAGCCACTGGCTGAACATCGGACGCAAGATCCCGAACCCGCCGCGCATCTTCCGGGTGAACTGGTTCAGGAAGGGCGAGGACGGCAAGTTCCTGTGGCCGGGCTACGGCGAGAACATGCGCGTGCTGAAGTGGGTGCTCGACCGCGTGACCGGCAAGGGCTACGCGATCGAGAGCCCGCTCGGCTGGATGCCGCGCCACGACGACATCCACTGGCAGGGCCTGCAGTTCGACGACGAGAAGTTCGCCGACCTGATGACCGTCGAGAAGGAGCCCAGCAACGTCGAGGCGCACGCGCACGAGGAGCTGTTCGACCGCTTCTTCGACCGCCTGCCCAAGGAGTTCGTCTACGAGCGCGAGCTGTTGCGCTCGCGGCTGTGGCGTTCCCCGGATCTCTGGGAGGCCGCGGCGCCCCACCACCAGCCCGGCGGATTGTGACGCAGCCGAGCGGAGAAACTCCGCTCACATGACCGGACGACGCGTCCACGTCACAGGCGTGGGCGCGTTCGTCTTTCCGGGCATGAAGACGACGACTCTGGCGCTCGCGACCCTGGCTACGCTGCTCTCCGGCTGCTTCGCGGAGACGATGGACGGCATCCACGACGAGGAGCTCGCCTCCTCGTCCGGCGACGAGAGCGGTGAGGATCCGACCGGGACCGTGGGGATGTCGACGGGCGCGGCGACGGGCGCGATGCCCACGACGACGGCGACGACGGACGCGACGACCGCGGACTCCGACTCCGCCGACGCGTCGACCGCGGCGATGGACGAGGGCTCGAGCGGCGCGGGCGACAGCGAGTCCGAGGACGGCGGCTCGTCCGAGGAAACGGGCAGCGAGACCGCGGCGGAGACGTGCATGCCGCTGCCGGTCGACGCGCACACGGTCGCCCTGTGGCACCTCGACGACGCGTCGGGCCAGATCGCCGCCGATGCGAGCGGCAACGGCCGCGATCTCCAGCTGGGCGCCGACGCGGCCGTCGATGCCGCGGAGCCGCAGTGGAGCGAAGGCCGCTTCGACGGCGGCCTCGCGTTCACGAACGCCGAGTCGGACTACGCCACCCGCGACGCCGGCGGCAACGCATTCGCCGACAACCAGCTCACCGTCGAATTCTGGGTGCGCACCTCCTCGAGCGGCTATGCGCAGGTGTTCACGGCCGGCTTCATCAACTGCTTCGTCGCGGTCGTCGACAACGGCGCAGGCGTCGAATTCGGCGTCGGCGACGGCAACAACTGGTCGATCATGCGCGGCGAGCAGCCGACCGGCACGCTGAACGACGGTGCGTGGCATTACGTCGCCGCGAGCTTCGACGGCTTCATGATGCGCACGTACGTCGATGGGCTCGAGACCGGTAGCGAGGCCGCGAAGGTCGTGCTCGACGCTCCCGCCGACTACAAGCTCGGCGGCCGGCCGGCCAACACGTTCCTCGAGGGCGACATGGACGAGGTGCGGCTGTCCGACGTCGCCCGCACGAGCGACGAGATCACGGCCGCGTACGCCGGCTGCGAGTGACGGCTAATCGTCGGGCTCTTGCTCGGCGGGCGCCGTGGGCAGCACCCACGGCGTCATGAACCAGCGCACGCGCGGCGTGTCGGCCAAACGTAGCTCGACCGCACGGCCCACGCGCCAGCGCGGGGGCGACTCGCTGCGGCACAGGCTCCACAGCGCTTCGACGTGATCGCGACGACCGCCGAGCTCTGCAGCGAGCCGTGCCATCGCTCGCTGCTTGGCGTCGTCCTCGGGCACGAGCGCGACGCCGGTGCTCGACAGCCGCAGCGCCGGCGTCGACATGTGGTCGAGTGGCGTGGCCACGACGAAGCGACCGCTGCGCGAAGGATCGCGCACGAGCTTCGCGAGCAGCCGCTCCGCGTCGGGCCAGCGGCCGGGCGACATCGCATCGACGAGCTCGCGCACCGACCCGCTGCGATCGAGCAGCCAGTGCACGTGCACGCGCGTGATCGTCGGGCCCTCGGCCTCGATCCGCAGCGCCCACGGGCGCGCGAGCAGGGCAGGGGGGCGCACGCGCTCGAGCCGCGCGCGCTCGTCGTCGTCGAGCACGGCATCGAGTCGCCGCAGCGCCTCCGCGGGCGCGGCGTCACGCAGGTCGACGAACACCGACTGTCGCGCGGCGGTCCAGAACAGCCACGCACCGAGGGTCGCATGCGTCGCCGCGGGCAGCGGCGCGAGCTTGTCGCGGATCGCTGCGATCGCGGGGCCCGGCACCAGGCCCGCGAGCCGAGTCGGGTCGAACGCAGCACCCATGCGCACGCCGACGCGCAGGCCGGCCGGACCCGGTGCATCGACGGTGAGCTGGATCGGCGAGCCGGCCTCGAGGCACGAGCGACCCGCTCCGGTTTCCACGACGCTGGCGAGCGCGCGCGCGAGCGGACGCGCCTCGCTGCCCATCCCCGTGAGCAGCGCGGCGCGCCAGAGCCGGCCTTCGATGCTCAGGCGCTCGGCAGCAGCACCAACGCCGTCGTCGTCTCTTCCTTCCAAGCGCCCTCGGTGGCCCCCGTCGCCCGATACTCGGTGACGCGGTAGCGATAGCTTCGCAGATCGTCGTCCTTGATCGCGATCGACCAGGTGAACTGCCCGGTGTGATCCTGGCGGATGAGCTCCGAGTGCTCCCAGTGCACGTCGTTTCTCTCGTCATCGTAGGCGAGGTCGATCTTCACCGCGAGCAGGCCGCTCGCGGGCGGCACCGCGAGCCAGGTGACCGTGACCGGGACGACGTCGACCGCCTGCACGCCGAGGATCAGGCGATCGCCCTTGCCGTCGGTCCAGTCGATCGTGCGGATCGCTCCGCTCGTCTCGATCAGCGTGGCCTGGTACTGCCACTTGCGCTCGTCCGGGTTCTCGAGCCGCACGGCCCACTCGACCATCTGCGCGTGCCGCACGAGCTCGAAGGCCTGCTCCACGGCACGCTCGCCGTGGACGTAGCGCAGCCGCACCTGCGCGCTCTGGAACTCGTGCGCGGGGTCGGCCAGGATCACCTGCACGCGCAGCGTGTTGCCGGGGGGCTCGTTGATGACCACGAGCTCCTGCGGCTTCCACTGCTTCGTGGCCAGCGCCACCTGGGCGCCGTCCTTGTAGAACAGGGTGCCGGAGGTCTCGAGCACCGCGGTGAGCCCGGGCTCCGGCCGGATGACGAGCCGCTTGCTGCTCGCGTCGGCGGTGAGCGTGAGGTTCTGCCGGTGCGGCCCATACGTGATGACGAGCTGAACCCGATCGATGAGCTCGAAGTGCATCACGCCCGTCGTCACGTTCACCGTCATCGCGGGCGTGACCTCGCGCGGATGGATCACCAGGTTCCGCGAGTAGGAGCGGATCCAGCCGTCGGCGTCCGCATCGGGAGCGCCCACGCTCGTGACCGAGCTGAGCGTGTCGCCGAGCGCCACGTCGTCGAGGTAGTGGATGGTGACGCGGTAGTCGTACCAGTACGCGTACGGCTCGCCCGGCAACGACTTGTCGCGCTGCAGGTTGCGCACGAACGTGTCCTTGAGCTTGTCCGGGGTCAGGAACATCTCGCCGATCTCCTGGAACTCGCCGTCGCCGCGCGGCGCATAGCGGATCTGCACCTGGATCGCGTTGATACCGTCCTGCTCCCACATCGCAGTCGTCGTGGTCGCGAGCTCGAGCTTGCGGAAGAACTCGATCGCACCGTCGGCCTCGAGCAGGTACTTCTTGCCGTCGCCCTCGATGACGAGCTGGCCCTGGGGATGGCGCTCCTGCTTGCGGGCCTGGCGGTAGTTGAGCTCGTAGACCGCGGTGATCTTCTCGGTCCGCTTGATCATCTCGAAGTTGATCTCGAAGCCGGCTTCGACGGTCGACGACGAGTTGCGATCGGTGACCGTGGTCGGCTGCTGCGGCGGGGGGACGACCGGGTCGGTCCGTCGCGCGCGGGCGAGCGTGCCAGTGATCGTGGTGCGCGCGCCGGGGACGCTGCCCTTGATGATGACGACGCGGTGCTCGTGCTTGCCCCCGTTGGTGCCGTCGGTCGGGCCGCCTCCGGGGGTCACCGTGTCGACGGTGTTCGCCTGCGACATCGTGTGACCATGCGCCGAGCCGTTCGTCGTGTTGAAGCCCGAGCCGATGCGCGCGCGCGCGACCGAGAGCCTTCGCTCCGAGAGCGCTTGGTCGGCGGTGACGCGCTCCGAGCTCGTGGGATTGGGCAGGCTGGGATCGAAGCTCGCGTGTGCACGCAGCTCGAGGGCCGAGTTGGGTGCCAGCGTGGCGAGCCACGCCGTCAGGGCCGGGAGACCGCGCACGCCGGTGTCGCGCTGGCGCAGGCGCGACTCGCCGTGGAAGCGAGTGTCGCTCGCTGGCGGCGTGCCGGTGGTGTAGTCGCCGACGTCGGCCGTCGTCGGGTGATCGTTCAAGAAGAACAGATGGAAGTGCTCGTCGGCCGCGGCGCCCGCATACGTGACCTCGATGTTCTTCGTCTCGCCCTCCGCGACGTCGACCTCGTAGCGGTTGTTCTGCAGCGTGACGACCGCGCCGCCGACCTTCACCTCCGACGGCGTGCCGCGGAACACGAGGGTCTCGCGCACGCCGGGCGCGGCCGCGGGGGTGTGGTCGATGCCGGTGTTGGTCGTGGCCGCGGGCGTCTGCGACAGCACCGCGTTCGGCCGCTGTGCCGCCGTCGCGGGCGTCGTCGACGGCTGCGTACCCGCGGGTTGTGCGGTGCTCGTCGAGCTCGCCGGCTGTGCCGTGCTCGTCGGCTGCGCGGGTTGTGACGTGCTCGTCGTGCTCGTCGGCGGGGTGCTCGACGTGCCCGTCGCCGCCGAAGCCTGCTGCGTCAGGTTCGTCATCTGACTCGCAGCGGCGAGCGTGGGCTTGAACCATGTCGAGCCCATGAGGTTCGCGATGATCGTGTTGACCATCTCCTGCGTCGCGGCGCGGGCCGACTCGCCGGGGATCGGATCGACGATCTCCACCTGGATCGCGCGGCTCTCCTTGAGCTCCTCCATCAGCATGTGGAACGAGGCGCTCGCGACGAACTTCGAGTCGCTGGTCTGCTTGTTCGTGCCGGTCGCGGCCGGCGTCCCCGAGCCCGAGCCTGCGGCCGACCCGGAACCGGAGCCCGCGCCCGCGCCCGCGCCCGTGTTCGGGCGCGTGGTGGTCTCGGAGTGACTGCCGGTCGACAGGCGCGCGTTGAGCCGCAGGTCCATCGACTCGTAGACGCGCTGATAGTCGATGGTGACCTTGATGTTGTAGGCCGGCCCCATGCCGACGTAGGTGAGGTGGTAGATCGCGCTCGCCATCGTGGCGCCGCCGGCCTCGACCACCGAGCGCATCAGCGCCGCACCGTCGCGATCGAGCACCACGCTGAACGTCGCTCGCTCGTCACCGTAGAGCGAAGGCACCGTGCTGCCGGCGACCTTGCGCACGAACGGCTGGTTCTCCTCGCCGGTCTTCGTGCCGAGCAGCACGAGCTCGACCGAGCCGTCGATGAACGGCACCGCGGACAGTGCCGGGTCGACGCCGAAGCGCTTTCGGATCTCTTTTTTCAGGTCGTCGAGCACCGCGTCGGACACGTGCAGATCGACGTCGAGGTTGAGGAAGCCGCCGCCGTCCTCGAACCCCTCGGGCTTGGGTGCGTTCGGATCGGGCCGGTAGATCACCAGCCGCATCGCGTAGTCGCCACCCTCGCCACCTTCGGCCGTCCGGGCGATCCGTGGGGCCTCGGGCGGCATGTAGTAGAAGACGCTTGGATTGCTGAAGTCGCGGTACACGGTGATGCCGCGGTGGGTGAGCACGGGTTCGTCGAACAGCATGGCGGTCTCCGGTGGCGGTTCCGTTCTTGGATCACACGGGGTCGTTCGCGAGGGGGCGCAGCACGATGATGGGCTCGATCGGGTCGACGGTCTGCCTGCGCACGGATCCGTCGGGCATGAACTCTTCGACGAGCAGCGTCGGTGCCGGGGTGGCGCCGGGATGGGCGAGCACGAGCCGTGCGTGCTCGGCCTCGGCCTCGAGCAGCGCGCTGCTGGCGTACTCGCCGGTGCGCAGCGTGAGCGCAATCGCAACGCTGCCGCGGCCGCTCGGACCCCCGAACGCATGCACGTCGCAGCTCGCGACGACGAAGCCCTCGCCGCCGAGCACCAGCGTCGGGTCATCGCTGCGGATCCAGTCGCCGGTGCGCACGCTGCCGTCCAGCGCCACCGCGACCTCGCGCCAGCGATAGCTGCGCGGACCCGCGGCGAGCCGGCGGAGATCGGCGGTGCGCGGTGTCCGGTCGTCGCCGTCCCACGCCAGCGTGCGCGTGTGCACGAAGTCCTCGTGCTCGCTGCGCAGCTCGACCGTGAGCGTGGCGAGCTCGCGCGGCAGCGGCACGCACAGCACGTGCATCGAGTCGCCGAACGGAGCATCGAGCACCATGACCTCGTCGCTCGCGTCGCGCGGTGGATCGGTCGCGCTCGGCTCGTCGGGCTTGCCCCGCCACGTCACGGTGTAGCCGACCGGCGCATCGCCGGCGCCCGGCAGGCTGAGCTCGGCCGTGCGATGGCCCGCGTCGAGCACGAGCCGCCGCATGGGCTCGGGCGGCGCGCTCACCGAGACCTCGACGCCTTCGAGCCAGTCGAGCTCGGCACGGCCGATCGCGAAGGTCGAGGTGCGCGGTGGGAACAGCCGCCGCGCCGACACGGACACCACGCTGCCGTCGACACGCTCCCACTCCGTGCTGCGATCGGTCGCGCGCGTCAGCGTGGGATCGAAGCGCGCGCGCGTGCGGAACGCGAGCGGGGTGAAGCCGTCGCGCTCGAGCTCGAGCTCGACGCCGGGGGCTTGGTCGGTGAGCACGACCGAGCGCAGCGTCTCGTCGCGCTCGCCGACGCGCACGTCGACCTCGAGCGCGGCCAGGCCGAGCGCCGCGAGCTCGGGCTCCGCACGCACGAGCACGCTGCGGCGTCGCGTCGCGAGGTCGAGCTCTCGGATGAACGCGGTCGGGTCGCGCTCGCCGAGCAGATCGATCAGGCTCGCGGCCGCGGCGTAGCGCACCGGCACGGCGCGGCGCTCGTGGAAGCTCCAGCGCTTGCGGGTCGCGAGCTCCTCGCGGCGCATCGTGAGCCGGAACGACAGCTCGATCGGCGCGACCGGACGATCGTCGAGCTGCGGCGGCGCCTCGGCGGGGAGCTCGGAGGTGAGCATCTCCATCACGAGCTGCTCACCGACGCGACGCATCGCCTCGGCGCGGTTGGTCTCGAGCTCGCCGCTCTCGTCGAGCACCTCGATGCGGATGAGGTTCTCCTTCGCGAGCTCCTCCCACGTGGCCTTGATCTTCGCGGCGCCGTACGGGGTGGTGAGCGCGCCGCCGATGCTGAGGCGATCGTGGATCGCCTGCAGGTCGGCCTCGATCGCGATGCCGAGCGGCCCGGCGAGCCCGAGCGTCTCGAGCTCGAACGCGATGGAGGTCGGCAACGCGTTGCCGCGCAGTGACGCCTCGGCGAGCGCGGCGGCGTCGGCGTCGAGCCGCGCGGCGATGACGACGTTCGGATCGCCGAGCAGCGAAGGCTCGCCGACCGCGAGCACGCGGGGCCGCAGCGCGCGATCCTCGAGGAAGCCGTAGAGCTTCACGGAGCCCGCGCGCCACGACGGCCGCGCGAGCAGCACAGGCGCGCCGTCGTTGCCGAACTGTCCGGCCTCGGCCAGCTCGCGGCGTGCGGCCGCGAGCTGCTCGGGGCTCGGCGCGAGCTCGACCTGCAGCTGCAGCAGCGCCCCGTTGCCCACGTCGCCGCGGAACACGAAGAGTGAGAGCTGCGGCTCGGGATCGGCCACGAGCCGCGGTACGTCGGGCGCGACGTAGACCACGCCGGGATCGGCATGGTCGAAGAACATCGTGAGCCCGCGGCGAAATGCGGGCGCGCGCCCTGCATCGAGCATCGGCCGTCCTTGGCGCGGGTCGAGGTCAGAGGTGCGAGAGCGCGTCGTTGACCGCACGCAGCGCGGTGTCGAGGCCGCTGCCTACCTGGGTCTTCTGGGCGTTGCGGTTCGCGTCCATGTTGATCACGGACGACGAGTTCGCCGACAGGCTGTTCGCGACGGACACCGCGCGCGAGACGGAGTTGCGGAACGCGCGCGTCTGCGTGAGCGTGCGCTCGCGCATCTGCTGCAGCGTCATCGTGGTGGTCTGCCCGGAGGTGTTCGACGTCGAGCTGGTCGACGAGTTCTCCATGTTCCGGTGCGACTCGAACTGGGTCGTCAGCGACCCGCTGGTCGTGTTCGTCAGCTCGCCGTTGATCTTGCCCAGGAGCAGCTCCTCGAGCGCGCCCGTCTCACCCCCGACCATCACCGAGGTCTGATTGCCGATCGTCGTGCCGGTCGTGTTGGACGAGCCCGACGACGTGCTGTTGGTCAGGCTCTGCAGGCGCGTGATCGAGGTCGAGAGCGCGTTCGACCAGGCTTGCGTCGTACCCACTCGGTTGGCTTCTTCGATCGCGGTCGAGACCTCTCGCGTCACGGTATCCGTGGTCGTGAGCGTGCGCGAGACAGTGAGCCCGATCGTCCGCTGGGTCTCGCGGACACCACCGATCACATCGAGGATGCCGGCCCCGTTCCACTCGCCCTTGCGGGCTTCGATGATCTGCTTGAGCCACGTCAGGCCTTCGCGGTGGTTGCCGCAGCCGACCCGCCAGTGCTCGAGGTGTGCGACCACGTCCGCCGACCACAGCGACACGTCGGAGGTCAGGCCCCAGGCGGGCGGGAACGCGAGCAGCAGCTGCGCGAGTGTCGTGTCGAGGATGCCCTTCAGGCCGGTGGCATCGGCCTCGCCCGAGCCCATGACGAGCTGGTTGAAGTGGTGGACGGTGCCCGCTTCGGTGGGACCGTGTCCGCGGAGGTGCCGGAGGTAGAAGTTCACGATCCGCTTGTCGAAGTTCTCGTAGACCATCGCGCGCAGGGTCGACGCGAACGCCTCGAAGCCCGAGTGGGGCTGGCCGCTCGCCTGCGTGGGGCCGCCGACCGCCTTCATGCCGGCCAGGAACAGCAGCATGTTCTGGCTCGGCGTCCACGAGTTGCCGACGTCGAAGGCCGACGCGTCGATCGTGATGGACTGGGTGAGCCAGCGATGGATCTGCGCGAAGCCGCGGCCGCCCGAGGGCGGCCAGCGCACGAATCGCTGTGCGTTGTGGGTGGGCCGATCGACGACGACGACGCGCTGCGACGGGTTGGGGATCCGAATGCGCAGCAGGCCGTGCCAGCCACCGCAGTGGCCGGGGTAGTACTTCACGACATCGAAGGTGTCGTCGACGATCGCCTCGATCGTCGGATGGCTCGCGACGGGCGGGAAGACCCCGCCGGCCACGATGTCCGAGCGGAACTCCCCGATCTCCTGCAGGATCTCGAACACCTGCAGCGTCGGTGCGCTCTTGAATTTGTCGAAGTGGCCGCGCGGATCGCCGCCCCATCCGTTCGCGAACGCGAGCCGGTCTTCGAGCGCTTGCGCGAACCAGAACGCCTTCGAGTCCTCACCCGTGTGTCCCGACCGCCTCCAGGGGACCGTCATCAAGTCGACCATGCCGAGCTCCTGCCGCTACTTCCGGCGGCATCTCGCACGATAACCAGAAGCGCCGCGTCGCGCCAGTCCTGCCTTCGCGCAGGGTCGGGCCGATCCAATGGCCATCGATTGCGACGCGACGTGAACGTGAACGCGCAGCGCGTGCGTCGACGGCTGCGCGGTTCTTAAATCTCGCGGACGACCACAGTCGCGCACATCCGAGCTCGCGAACTCGCAGAGCATCTCGCGCGGCCATTGTGCTACGTTGAGACACCGCGACAGGAGAAGCGCGAGCATGCTGTCACTCGATGAACCCATCAGCGTCTCAGGACTGAGCATCTTCCGGGACTTCAACGATCGAGCGTTGTTCTACTACCTGCCCGAGTCACCGCAGCTCACGGTGCAGGCCGGCGAGCCGATGTTCTCGCTGCTCGTGTATCGGCGAGCGGCGGGGGCCGAGGGGACGCTCGGCGGTGGCTTCCTCGCGATGACCACCGACTTGAAGGTCACCGAGGGCAAGCTCGAGACCGTCAAGGGCGAGCTCTCGCGTCGGTTCGGCGTCGAGGCCCGACTGTCCACGCTGCCGGTGGAGAGCGGGAGCGTGCGCGTCAGCCTGCTCGACTCGAGCTCCGGCGACGATGCGCGCAGCGGCGGCTTCTCCGAGCGCATCATCTGCTCGGGCACGCCGAGCCTCTATGGCGACGAGCGGGCCGTGTTCAGCGCCACGCTGACGCAGGACGGTGCCACGCTCATGGCCGCCGCGCTGCGCAACGGCGGCGCCACACCGGTGGTCATGGTCTACGAGCTGTCGTACACGGGCCTCTTGCCCGCCTACGAGTGCAAGATCAAGATCCACTTCGACCAGACCTACAACTACCTCCGCCAGCGGGCGACGTTCTCGAGCCTCATGCTGCAGGCCGACGTCGACACCGAGATGGAAGAGCTGGTCAAGAACGGCTCGATCGAGATCAGCGAGATCGTCTATCACACCACCGAGCCCGGCGAGATGGAACGCCACCGTCAGGAGCTCAACCAGCTCGCGAAGGATCTCGCGACGTGGAGCTTCTTCAGCCCGGGCCTCAAGCCGGGCAAGGTGTTGCCCGAGAACCAGCGCGATCTGTTCGCGCCGCCGCCGAACTTCCAGCAGCTGCTGCAGGCCAATCAGCAGGCCGTGCAGGGGGCGGTGCAGGGCACCGCGCGTGCGCCCGACGGCGCGCCGGCGAACCAGGCCGCCACGGCCAACACCGCGGCGCGCCCCTCGGGCTCGACCGCCACGGCGACCACGGATCCGCCGCGACCGGAGGCGAACGTCCCACCGCCGCCGGGCGGAGGCGCGGTCAGTGCATGGGAGCGCGCCGGTCGTCCGCACGCGACGTGGCAGCTCAAGCAGATCCAGCAGCGCGAGCGTCAGGACATCGAGTACAACCTCAAGCAGGTCAGCGCTGCGAAGCGCACGATCTCGCCGCAGGGCCAGATCCGCATGCTCGCGAGCGCGAGCGATCTGACCAAGCGCATCCGCGAGATCCCGCTCGACTCGGACTTCTTCAAGAAGATCGAGGGCACCGTCACCACGACGGCGCCGCTCGCCGAGCTCGGCATCTCGTCGATGACCGTCGAGCTGCGCTACGGCTGGAAGGGCACGACCTTCCCCAAGGAGACCGCCGAGATCCCGCTCGCGACCACGGGCGCGAACGGCAAGTTCGAGTGGTGGCTCGACGAGCGCGGCACGCAGGAGCTCGAGTACCGCGTGAAGCTCAACCACATCCCCGACGCGGCGATCGGGGCCGCGGCGGCCGACGAGCTCACCGGCTGGATCAAGACCACCTCGCGCAACCTCGACATCGATCCCCGCGAGGTCAGCAGCGTGCTCGCGATCCAGGTCGAGGCCGGTGCCGTGGACTGGACGCTCGTCCGGCAGGTGCAGGCGAACGTCATCTATGAGGATGCCGGCGCGCGCATCCAGGCCAGTCGCATCGTGAAGCTCGAGCAGGGCTCGCCGTCGCAGAAGGTGCTCGTGCGGCCCGGCAAGGAGCAGGTCGTGCGCTGCGAGGCGACGTTCTTCTTCGCCGATGGCGCCTCCGAGGTGGTCACGTTCGAGCGCACCGGTTCGGGCGTGCTGCTGGTGAACCAGCCGCCCAACAGCACGAAGACGGTCACGGCGATCCTCGCCGATCCGCTCTCGCGCTACGAGAAGGTCACGCTGCAGTTCGCGCGTCCGGGCGCCGACACCGATCGCTCGTTCGAGATCAAGGGCGATCTCGCGAAGGCGACGTGGTCGTTCCGTCCCGGCACCGAGCCGACCCGTGGGTATCGCTACCGCATCACGTACTTCGTGGGCGGGGCCGTCCGCGAGCAACCCTGGCTCGACGCGACGGCCGACCAGCTCGTCATCGGCGATGCGGCCGACGGCGTGCTCACCGTCAACGTCGCCTTCCTCGCGGATCTGCAGTCCGCGAGCATGAAGGCGCTGCGGTTGCGACTCAAGTACGCGGGCGCGCCCGACTGGGCCGATCCCGACCTCGAGAAGGTCTACGTCGCGAACGATGCGGCGGCGACCTCGACCCCGCTCGTGTGGCGCGTGCCCATGCGCAAGCGCAGCGAGACCAAGTACGAGTACTCGTTGCAATGGATTCGCAACGACAACACCCGCGTCGAAATCGGACCGATCCAGTCGACGTCTGAAACCCTGCTGATCGATCCCCTCACACCGGAGGCAGCACTGTGAGCCAGCTACTCGATCAACTCGCCCCGCAGATGCGTGCGTTCTTCGACGCATTCTTCGCGGGCAACGAGCAAGTCCACTCCCTCGAAGAGCTCCGCGACCAGGTCGGTCCCGAGCTCGAGATCACGGTTGGACGGCACCGCGCGTATCAGGGGCCGGCGACGAACATCAACGGGCATCTGTACCTGCCGCGAGGCGCGGTGCACGTCGAGCGCGACATGGTGTACTTCACCGGCGCCGATCGACGGATCACGTTCTATCAGGCGGCCGACAGCGCGGCCGCGCAACCGAACCCGAACGCGACGCCGGGCACGGTGCCCCCGACGACGACGACGCCGCCGACCTCCGGTACGCCGTCGACCGGCTCACCACCTCCGGGCACGCAGCCCGCCCCGACGCCACCCTCGAACCTGCCGCCCTACCAGTACACGCTGGTGAAGATCGTCGAGCTCGCCGATCCCTACTTCGACGACGTGCCCACGATGACGCGACTGTTCGCGGGGTTGTCTGCCGCGGTGCCGGCGGCTCCGGGTGCGAGCGGCAGCGGCACACCGGCGCAGCCGGGGCGCGCCGCCGCTTGGGCCGAGGCGATCGCAGCCCAGCGCACACGCAACGCGAACGTGTTCCTCGCGCCGCTCGAGTCGCTGACCAGCCCGCCGCAGGGCATCCCGGCCCGCGACATCGCCGAGTACAAGGACGTGATGTACCGGATGTGCACGTACCTGCGCGACGGCCAGGGCACGTACTACTCGAAGCAGCTGCAATCGGTGCCCGGCGCCGGTGGCTTGCCCACGGCGTTCCCCGAAGGCACGACCGACGAGTACCGCGCCCTCAATGCGCGCGAGGTGAGCTGCGAGCCGGGCTCGGTGTACTGCCTCGTGAACCTGCCCGACGGGTGGGGCACCGGCGTCGATCGTCAGGCGGGTGTGTTCAAGGAGATCCTGTTCAAGCTCGTGCCCGCCGAAGGTGGCGGCACGCAGCTCGTCCCGATCAGCTGGGGCACACGCGTGATCGCGTGGGGCAGTGCGCGCGCGCGCGACTTCTTCGACTTCTGCTTCTTCGTCGCCGAGGCGATCCCCGCGCCCGACGCGACGGAGCCGCCGCCGGCCGAAGACGCGCCGCAGTAGTCAAGGAATCGCCGGGCGCGGGATCACGACGACGTCGTCGTCGGACTCGCGCTCGGCGAGCGTGCGCTCGCTGGCGTCGGGCATCGTCCACGCCAGCGCGATGCGGTAGCGACCGGGCGGTAGCTCGACGTTCACCGCATTGCGATCGCTCATCGCGGCTTCGCGGACGACATCGCCGCTCGACAGCCGGGCCCGGATCCGCATGCCCGGCTCGATGTGGATCGGCAAGAGCTGCACCGTCCTGCGCGGCACGCCGGCGATCGGCAGCGGGAGCACGCTCTCGGTCGTGGTCTGCCACGGCGTCGACTCGAAGCGGCCGCTGCGATAGCTCGTGTGGCGTCGCCACGCGATAGTGGGCGCCGTGCCCTGCGTCGCCGGCACGCGCCACTGCACGAAGTCCTCGAGCCGCGCGAGCGTGACCGTCTCGCGCAAGAGCTGTCCGCCCTCGTCGCGCTTCAGGTCGACCATCGTCATCGCGACGTCGGCCCAGCCGGTGCCGGTCGGCACCAGCGTCAGCTCGTGCACCGCACCCGCGAACGGATCGGTCACGATCAGCTGCTCGCCCTCGACCGCGTCGACCTGGCGCGTGTGCGTGTAGCCCGAACGCGCGAGGCAGACGATGCGCGCGCGCACCGGGGCCTCGGTCGCGGGCCCGAGGTCCACGCGCACGCTCGGGGTCGCGGCCTCGAGCACGAGCGCGGTGAGCGGACGGCCGTCGCTGCCGATGTCGACGTGGATCGACTCCCAGCGGCCCGCGAAGTCGAAGCCCGCGGCGACGACCTCGACGATTCGGTTCGCGGGCAGCGTCGCAGGCACTGCGAGCCCGCTCGTGGATCCGACCGGTGCCCACGGCGACCACGGCCACGCACGGCCGCCGCGCGGCACGATGCGCCGTCGCCACTGCAGCTCGCCCTGCGGCACCGTCACGCGGCGCGCGCGGTCCTCGACCAGCTCGAGCCGCGCGGTGGTGCCCGCACCCTCGAGCTCGACGTCGACGCGCTCGATCGTGCCGCCGACGTCGCCCACCGGTCGCACCTCGAACACGCGCAGCGCGAGCAGATCGTCGGGATCGAGCAGGATGTCTTCGCGCAGCTCCGCCCGCTCGTCGGGGCGCACGCTGTCCTCGAGCATGCCGGTGAGCGCGATCGGCATGCGCGTGACGTCGGATGCCGTCGCACGGATCGACAGCGGCTTGCCGCTCTGCACGTGCTCGGTCAGCGCATCGCAGGCCCACTCGCGCAGGCTGGCCTCGAGTGCCGGATCGGCGGCGCCGACGATCTCGATGCGGGCGCTCGCACTCACGATCGAGCGCGTGACGATGCTGACCTGCGTGGGCCCACGGACGCTGAGGCTGGTGGTGCGGCTGCGGATCTCGTCGATGTCCGCGGTGGCGATCACCTCGATGCTGGGCATCCGCGCGCGCACGTGCCCGCGCCAGGTGAGCCGCAGCAGTCCGCTCGTCTGCGCCGCGAGGGCGGCGGCGACGACGTCGGTGGCCCGCGCATCGAGATCGACGACCGCTCCGCCGGTGCCGAGCGCGAGCGCGATCGCGGCCCCGACCGGGTCCAGCTCCGGACCCTGCACCTCGAGCTCGGCGTCGAGCCACGGCAGCGGGAGCACGTACGCGGGGTCGAGCCCCGCGGCGACGATCGCCTCGGGCGTAGGCCGCACGTCGACGTCGACCGACAGCCGCCCGGCGGTGCGCGTGTCCGTGCTCGCGACCTCGCCCGCGCGCGTGAAGGTCGACAGCCGCGCGCGCGGTGTGCCGTCGGCGCGACGAGCGATGCGAGGGACGGCTGCACACGCCCAGCGTCGCTTCGGGTCGGTGTCGTCGTCGGCGACGAGCAGCGCGCCCATGGTGCGGAACGGAAGGGTCAGCATCGTGCGCGTCTCCTGTCGCTCACGTGGGCAGCTCGAGCTCGATGCGCTCGCCGCTCGCGTCGCGCAGCGGCGACTCCGTGATCGGTGCCGTGGCGCCGGCGGCGTCGCGCGGCACGTGCCGGGTGCGGTAGCGCAGCTTCGGCGGCGTGAAGCGATCCTCGCGATACGTGGGCCACGCGATCGTGTCGCCGCGATCGAGCGTCTGCCACGGCCCGGACTCGACCTGCACCGCGAGATATGCCGCGCGCGACCAGAGCGCGTCGGGGGCGACGAGCTGCACGTCGACCGGCTCGCCGATGCCGAGCTCCAGCGCACCGAAGCTGCGGCCGCCGGGCAAGAGCGGGAAGGGGCCCATCGCCGTGCGAGCGCCCGCGGCATCGACCGCGGAGACCTCGACCGTCGGCGGCGGCGTGCGCCCGATCGCCCATGCGCGCGGCTTCGCAGCCGTGAGCGCGAGCGCGCGCGTGCCGATCTTCACCTCGAGCGCCGCGACGCGCGTGAACACGATCGGATCGGCGACGAAGCACAGCGGCACGATGCCGAGCGCAGCGGCGTCGAGCTCGAGCATCGGCCCGGTCGCCCGCGGCGACGTCTCGACGATCGTGGGGCCGGAGCCGACGACGACGGTCGCGCGCGCGAGCCAGCGCAGCGCGAGCGGTGCGGGACCCTGGCGCACGAACGGCAGCCGCACCGCGCTCGGGGCCCCGAGCTCGAACGCGTGGTGCAGCGCGCCGGTCGGACCTCCGGTCGTGATCTCGAGCTCGATGCGCCGCACGCCGTCCTCGGCGAGCGGCACGTCGTTGGCGACGTGCAGCTCCGCGGCCTGGAAGGGATCGGGTGCGCGCGCGTCGAGCAGGTGCTTGCCCGGCTCGGGCTGCGCCGCGATGAACTGCGACAGCGACCAGACCAGCGCGAGCTCGGTGCGGGCCGTGCGGTGCACCGCCAGGCTCACGTCGAGGTGGGCGGGCACGTCCGAGCGCAGCTGGAATCCGTCGGCGAACGGCGTGAGCAGGTACGCCGAGGCGTGGTGCGCGATCGCCTCGCGCGCGGCGTCGGCCGGCGGAGGGATCGCGTGCGGCTGCAATGCGCGCCACTCGAACAGCTCGTTGCCGAGCCCCGCGAACGCGTCGAGCACCGCCGCGAAGTCGACCGTCGCGCTGCCCAACACCGCGGCGAGCCGGCTCTGCAGCGCATGGCCATCGATGCGCACGAGCCAGGGCCACGTCGGCAACGCGCCCTCCAGCGCGAGCGCGACGTCGACGTCGATGGACTCGCCGCCGCTCGCAGCGAGCTTGCGGATCATCGCGGCCTCGACCGGATCGAGCGCGACGCTGCGATCGACGATCGTGCTGCCGCTCGTCGGGGCGTCGTGCCAGCCGGCGTCGATGCGACTGCCCGCGATGCCGCTGCGCAGCCGAAAGCGTGCACGCGTGTGCCGAGTCGCGCGCTCGTTCGCACCGAGGACCGGCCACTGCGCCTGTAGCCGCAGCGTGAGCACGCCACCGTCGGCATCGCGCGCGACGTAGACCTCGGGTGTGCCGCTGGTGTCGAGCACCGGCGCCAGCCCATCGGGCGGAACCCAGCGCAGCGCCGCGTCGTGATCGTCGGGGTAGCGCCCACCGCTCTGCGCGAGGACCAGCATCACCAGCCGTCCATCGCACCGCTGGCGGTGCCGACCTCGAGCACGGCGGTGCCACGGCGCTCGGACCATGCCGTGCGGGCGCCTTCGCCGTCCGCGTGCAGGTTCGTGACGCGGAAGAAGTAGCGGTCCTGCGTGTCGGCGTTGCCCTGCAGCCGATCGAGGAAGCGACCCATGACCGCGACGTCCTGCTCGGGCTGCTCGGGCGTGAGCGTCACGCGCGTGCCGTCGTCGAACTCCACCAGCAGTCCGACGAGCGGCAGACCTGCCGCTGGCGCGACGCCGAACAGCCCGGGCGCCGCGCGCACCTTGACCGTGAAGCTCTGCGAGCCGAAGCCGGTCGCGACGGTGAGCAGCTGGAACAGCCGGTTCACGTCGGGCACCGGCGCGCCGACGACGACGGGGACCAGCTCGGTGAGCGCCGTCGTGGGCGGCACGACGGCGTACTCGATGATGCGGGTCTCGTTCGGTTGCAGCGTCTGACCGGTGTGGTTCTGCGGGTCGACGGCGTGCGCGACGGCCCCGTCGCCGAGCTCGACGCCCGGCAGCTCGGCGATGATCGTCGGGCTCTCGATGCGGTTGCGGATCGCGATGCGATAGCGGCCGGCGGCGAGGTCGGACGCGCCGGCGAAGTCGACCTGGAACGCGTGCGGCGACGGCTCGCGCAGCGACACGCGCGCGGGGATCCGCGCCGTGCTCCCGTCGAACAGCTGGTACTCGACCGTGCCGCGCAGCATCCCGGACGGCGGGGCGAGGTGCTCGCGCCACAACCGGAGAAACGCGCCTTCGTCGAGATCGAAGGAGTCGCTGACGCCGACGGCGGGATCGACGGTCGCTTCGGTCCGCTGTTGCTCGGCCGCGAGCGGCTCGAACTCGAGCTGCAGCGACGCGCTGCGCGGAACCACCGCGAGCAGCTGCGGCGTGATGTTCTCGTGGGCCAGCTCGGCGCGCACGAGGTCGTCGAGCCGCGGATCGATCCACGGCACGAGCCGATACACGACCGCCATGCGGAACAAGGTCTTCGTCGCCTCCGCACCACCCGCGCCCGTGGTGTCGACGGTGTCGAAGTCGCTGGGCAGGAACGTCACGGTCGGCAGGTACGGCGGCGCGTCCTCGCGTGCGATGCGAAACTCCGACGGTGGCAAGAGCACGACGCCGGGCATCAGCGTGTCGCGGAACGCGGCGTGGTTGCCGTCGAGCGCCATGCGCCGCAGCAGGTGGATGCCGACGCCCTGGAACCCGGCGTCGAGGTAGACCGCGTCGTTCTGCGGTGCGGCGGCATCGAACGTGAACGGCAGGGACAGCTCGCAGTCGAGCCGGGCGTCGACCAGGGCCGGCGTGCCCTTGGCATCGAGCGCGACCAGGGTGGGAATCGCCTTGATGCCGGCCGCCTGGAAGTCGCTCTTCTGGAGGGCTTCCTTGATCGAGATCGCGTGCACCGAGGCGACCTGGGCGAGGGTGGGCATCGCCGGCTTCACGACGGACATCGGGGTCGGCACCGCGATGGGCGGCGGTGGTGCCGGGGGCTCGGGTGGTTCCGGCACCGGCATCGGCCTCGGCGGCCTCGGCATCGGCTTGATCGGGTGGAGCCCCGCGGCGAGATGCGGCTGCAGCAGCGTCGCGGCATGCGGTGCGGTGGCGACGGCGTGCAAGGCTGGCGTCGCGACGGTCGCGGCCGCGGGCGACAGCGTCACCGCCGGCTGCGCGAGCTTCATCGTCGCCTTCAGCACCGTCGGTGACGCCGTCAGCGTGGCGCCCTGGGGCTTGGCGAGCAGCTGCTTCTTCACGACCGCGGCCAGGTTCGCCGTCTCGGCGGTCTCGGCCTGCGGTTTCATCGCAGCGCGCGTGAACAGTGCGCCGCGCATCTGGAACGCGGCGGCTTGCACGGCCAGCGTCGGGCGCACGAGCGGTCGCTGCTTCCAGGTGCGCACGGCCACGTCGGCGCCGATCGTGAGGTGCAGCGCGGTCCCGCGCACGGCCTCGCGCATCGCGAGATAGACCGAAGCGAAGAGGTTCTCGTCGGTGAAGATGGTGGTCGACTCGGCGAGCTGCGGCCCGACCATCTGCGCGGGCTGCAGCGCGATGGTGCTCTCGACCCCTCCGGTTTCGCCCTCGATCGGTATACGGGTGCGAAGCGCCAGTTCTGTCACGTGATCCATCACGACACACGTGGCCGATGGATCAGTCAGCGGTGACCACGTGAGGCCGATCGTGAGGCGGCCTACCTCGCTGTCGCTCTTCTGGTACCGCAGTGAGACGCGTGGCTTGCCGGCATCGTCCGTCGCGATGCGGTACTGCGGCAGGTAATAGCGCCGCGATGGCTGGTTCGACGACGGGTACAGCGTGCCCACGCCGAGCGTCTGGCTGCCTTCGAGCACGGGCCGTTCTTCGCGTCCGGGCCGGCCTGCGGCCGCTCCAGCGACGGTTCCGTGGGTCCGCAGCTCCGTGCGCACGTCGAGCAGACGAGCGATGGGGACGGCACGCAATCCTGCATCCACGACGAACGAGCTGACCACGCGAACCTCCTGTCGGCGACGGCGTCTCGGTGACGGCGCGGGAGCGTAGCACGCTTCGCGACGACGTCATCCGCTCGATCGCCGCACGGATCTCGTTGCCGCACCGCGTGCGAGGTTGCTATCCTTCGCGGCCGAGTGTGTCGTGCGACGCACCGCCGCCAGGAAGGACGACGGGAATGCTGGTCATCGAAGGCAAACGGACCATTGGAGACGTCACGGTTTTTCGAGACGATGCGCAGTGGTATCGCTTCTACCTCGTACCGAACGTACCTTCGTTCGCACGCGACAGCGAAGGACGACCGAAGCTCACGCTCTTCGTCTATCAGTTCGGCCTGCAGGATCGCGAGGCTGATCCGACGCTGCCCGCCGGCGGTGGCTACCTGACGCTGCAGACCGAGTTCGCGGTGTCACCGGAGCAGCGCGAGCGCGTGCGCGCCGAGCTGCAGTCGACGGTGGATGCGGAGTACGCCAGGCGTCGCAGCGATCCCGCCCGCGCAGGCAGCGAAGACCTCTCGAGCCCCGCGGCACCACGGGTGGTGTTGGCGGACCCGACGCTCTCGTCCGGCACGGTGCGCATGCGCACCACCGAGGCCACGCAGCTGGTGAAGAGCCGCTTCGCCGAGGCGCCCGCGTCGTTGGTGCTCGGCTCCAACGCCGCGTTCTCGCTCGACCTCACTGCGGCCGGCGCCGACTTCATGAAGCAGACGCTGAGCGGCGAGACGGGCGGCAACGGCATGACCGCCATCGCGGTCGAGTACGACCTGCACATGTGGGCTCGCATGCCGCCCGTGACCGTCACGGTGGTCGGCCACTCCGAGCGGATCCACAAGACGCTGCTGCAGGCGTCGCAGACCGATCGCGACGATCCGTGCACGCCGTCGGAGGTCGAGAGCTACCGCGACAAGGGCATCAACAGCGCCTCGTTGCGCGACTCGGGCCTGGTCCAGGTCACGGTGCAGAAGGACGACCCGAACACGCCCGACGAGGTCGTCACCGCGCTCGAGCAGTACGCGCTCAACCTGTTCGACACGATGATCGAGAACCGCTTCCTCGAGCCGGCCGAGACCAACTCGCAGGAGCTCGGCTTCGGTCCCGACGATCCCGGCGCGCCGGGAGAGCGCGATGCGGGCTGGGCCGCGCTGCTCTACGAGCACAAGGACTACGGCGGACGCACGCTCGAGATCACCGAGAGCATGGAGAACCTGCCCAGCGACTTCAACGATCTGGTGTCGTCGTTGAAGGTGCGGCCGGGGCATCGGATCACGCTGTACGAGCACGCTGGGTTCGCCGGCGCGTCGCGGCAGATCTCCGCGGACAACTCCTGGATCGGCGACGACTTCAACGACCGCGCGTCGTCGGTCCGCGTCTTCCGACCACCGACGGCGCGCTACAAGGTCCGCGAGACCATCAACCACTCGACGATGGATCTGACGATCCGCATGAAGCGGTCGCAGGTGATCGAGTGGGGCATGGGGGCGGTGTCCGCGGTGCTGCAGACCGCGTTCGACGGGCGCAGCGCGTCCGAAGTGCGCGACCACGTCGTCACCGTCACGCTCGCCGAGTACCGCACGCTCGGGCTGGTCGTGCAGACGGTGCCCGAGGTCGGCAAGGGCGAGGTCGCGGCCGTCGACGTCGAGATCCTCTACGAGCCCACCGACGAGACCGGCAAGAAGCACTCGATCCCGGGCAGCCACACGTTCTCCGGCTCGCAGGCCGGGCCGTGGAAGTTCGACCCATCGATCATCAACGGGATCACCGAGTACAAGGAACGGCATCGGCTGATCTACCCCGACGGCACCGCGACCGACTTCACGCCGTGGTCGGTGGAGAAGGGGCGCTCGCTCCCGATCCCGGTGATCGAGCCCGGTCATCTCGCGTTCGAGGTGAGCGGCGCGAGTCTCAACTGGGATCTGATCCGCTCGGTGGTCGTCGCGCTGCGCACCCCCGATCCGGGCGGCGTCGCGCCGCTCGAGCACACGTTCGAGCTGAACCAGGCCCAGCCGGTGCGCAAGTGGGAGCCTCGGCTGCGTCAGGCGCTCGTCGCCCCGATCGCGATCGCGATCACCTACTACATGAAGGACGAGAAGGTCGTCGAGGCCGCGCCCCAGCAGGCGGAGTCGACCGACACGTTGTTCGTCGTGCCGCCGCCCCAGGTCGACATCCTCGACATCACCCTCGTGCCCGCGGGCGACTGGAGCGAGGTGGCGCAGTGCGTGGTCCAGCTCGAGTACTCGGCGCCCGACGGCACGGTCTTCGACAAGACGGCGCGGCTCACCGGGATCGAGCAGATCTTCCAATGGCAGGTCTTGCTCGCCGATCCGGCGCGTCGGCAGTTCCGCTACAAGGCGCTCATCACCTACAAGACGGGGAACGTCGACGATGGCGACTGGCAGACGCTCGAGGGCGATCAGGCGGTACCGATCAAGGTCGCGGGCGTGCCCAAGCTCAAGGTGAACGTGCTCCCGAACCTGGTCGACTTCACACGCACGCCCGCCGTGCTCGTGTCGCTCGCCTACGGCGACGAGCGCAAGACGTTGAGCTTCACGAGCCCCGCGCCACAGAGCTTCGTGGCCGCGTTGCTCCCCGACGGACGCCGCGAGTTCACCTATCAGATCACCTGGCATCCGGCCGACGGTCAGCCCGTCGTCGGACAGCTCGTGCGCACCAACGCGACCGAGGTGTTCGTGCCCAAGGCGACCCTGCCGCAGACCGGCAAGCTCGAGGTCATCGTCCGTGGCTTCGCGGTCGACTTCGCCGCGACGCCGTTCGTCGACGTCATGCTGCGCTGGAAGGACGTCGACCGCGAGGAGAGCACGCCCATCACGCTCTCGAAGGAGAAGCCGAACGCGAGCTGGACCGTCGACATCGGCGACCGCACGCAACGGCGGTACAGCTACGCCATCGTCTACAACCTCGCCGACGGCACGCGCGTGCCGGGTCCCAGTGGCGAGACCGATGACCCCGTGATTTCCGTGACTCGTCATCAGCCCGGAGTCGGCTGACCAACTCGTGCACACAGGAGTGACCCAATGCTACAGCTACCCGCGTTCAAGCACTTCCAGTTCGACGGCGGCGCCTCGGCGACCGTCTTCCGCGACGACTCGAAGTTCGCCCGCTTCTACGTGATCCCCGGGTTCCCCAGCGTTCGCCTCGACGGACGCGGCAACCCGGTGTTCATGCTGATCAAGTACAAGTTCTCGGATCAGTCGCGCGAGGAGAACCCGGAGCTACCGCGCGGTGGTGGCTACATGGTGTTCGACGCCGAGCTGCGCGTGGAGCCCGAGCACTATCAGACGATCGTCGCCGACCTGCAGTCGTTCGTGAACGCCGAGTGGGATCGACTGAAGGCGATGCCCAAGTCGAAGGTGCGCACGCTGGAGCTGAGGGCGAAGTTCAACGATTCGATCGGCTCGAACTGGTCGCAGCCCGCGATGGGGGGCGGCGGGCCCATGGCCACCGCCGAGACGCACTCGAACACGACGCTGGAGCTGCCCGAAGGCGACACTGGCCCGGAGATCTCGGGGGAGGCCCCGAAGGTCGAGATCGGCGAGCCGCTGTGGCTCGAGGGCAAGGTCACCATGACGGCGCCGGAGTCGGCGGGTCTCGTGTCGAACAAGGTCGGCGAGCGTCCGGCGTCGTTGCTCGGCAACAACGTCGCGGCGTTCAGCATCGATCTCACCGCCGATGGTGCCACGTTCATGCAGAAGACCTTGGTCGCGGACGATGGCGGCGGCGCCACCGATCTCACGCCGATCCAGGTGACCTACAGCCTCACCATGCTGGCCAAGCTGCCGAAGGCCAGCATGTACATCAAGTTCAACACCTCGCAGGTCTACCACGCTGCGCAGGAGCTGTTCCACGAGCACGAGAACTGCACGAGCGACGACTACTACACGTCCGAGAACATGATGTCGTCCGCGATGAGCGCGGGGCTCGTCACGGTGAAGATCGACATGGGCGGCATCACCGATCCCGACCTGCAGCAGATGCTCACGTCGCAGGCGACGTCGACCGTGCAGAAGCTGCTCGCGGAGCGCTTCGCCGACAAGGAGCGCAAGCCACTCGAAGAGTGGGCCGACAGCGACGTGGCGGAGAGCAGCAGCGAGATCTACCGCTTGAAGCGCATCAGCGACGTCGACATGACCGACTTCGAGATGCACATGGACATCGAGCCGAACACCAAGTTCACGATCTCGCCGCAGGGCACGCTCGCGACCTTCTTCGGTGACCAGAGCGACATGTCCAAGTTCGTGCGCGAGGTCGACCTCGACGACCCCTTCTTCAAGACGCTGGGGCTGGCCGTGCGGGCCATCGCGCGCTGGCAGGAGGACGGCATCGCTGCCGTCGAGGTCGAGGTCAAGTACGAGCAGCAGGGCGAGCTCAAGACCAACACGTTCACCTTCACGCCGACCGACGTCGAGCCGCAGAAGTGGGATCCGGCGCTCATCGGCGGCAAGCGCAACTACACCTGGCGCTCGCGCGTGACGTTCGTGGGTCGCGCCGCCGGGGTGTGGACGAAGTGGGAGAGCGCGACCACCCGCGATCTGAACATCGCCGTGCCCACGCCCGGCAAGATCGACGTGACCGTCACCGGGGTCGGGCTCGACTTCACCAACGTGGTGGACGCGGTGCTCGTGCACCTGCGCTACGAGGACCGCGCGCGCGACGTGCCGATGGTAGGTCAGTCGATCCTGCTCTCGCCGGACCGCGCCTCGGGCCAGTGGCAGCGGATCATCTATGCCGACTGGGACAAGCCCATCGAGTATCGCGTCGAGTACCTGCTCAAGAACGGCACGGTCACCCGGCGCGACTGGGCCAAGACGGATGGACCCGTGCAGAACCTGCTCGTCTCTCGGCCCGACGTCGACGTGCTCGACATCGTGCTCGTGCCCGCGGGCGACTGGTCGCAGGTGATCCAGGCGACCGTGGACGTGCGCTACACCGACGGCGCGCAGCACAGCGACGCGCACTTCCAGCTCAAGACCCAGGACGAGTTCAAGCGCTGGGGCGTGTTGCTGGTGAACCCGAACGCGCGCAAGTTCGAGTACAAGCTGCTCGCGACCTTCAAGAACGGTGACACGCAAGAGACGGAGTGGATGCAGCTCGACGGCGATCAGGCCGTCCCGCTCAAGGTCCAGGGACCGCCGCGGCTCGCCGTCAAGGTCACCGGCGCCGTCATCGATGTCGCGAGCACGCCGCTCGTGCGCGTCGATCTCGAGTACCCGCACCCGGTGGCCGCCGGCGTCGACACCATCGCCGCGTTCTCGCTGCAGGCGAACACGCAGGTCGAGACCTGGCAGGTTCCGCTTCTGCCCGACGCGCCCTCCACCTACAAGCAGCGCATCACGTACTTCCCCACGCAAGGACCCCCGGTCGAGCGTGCGTGGGAGGTGAGCCAGAGCGAGCTCATCGTCGTGCCGCGCTACTCGATCCCGATGGTGGGCGCCGAGTTCAATCCGATGCTCGTCGACTTCACCAAGGTCGCCGCGGCGGAGGTCGATCTGCGCTACGACGACGATGCCCGCAACGTGCACGCGCGCGAGACGTTGCAGTTCACGGGCAAGGAGAAGCAGAAGTGGTTCGTGCCGGTCGCCGACGAGGCCGCGCGCGAGTACACGATGACGCTCACGTGGTTCTACCTCGACGGCACGCAGGTCGTGGCCGAGCCGGTCAAGCTGACCAAGAACGCCGTGATGCTGCCGCCGGCGCCCAAGCCACAGGAGCCGGCCTGATGCTCTACCTCGGCCAGGGCGTCACCCAGATCAAGATCGACGAGAACCGGGCGCTGTACGTGTTCCCGGATTTCAGCGATCCGATGCAGTTCTACTACCTGCCGAACGCGCCCCACATCGCCAAGATGGACGATGGAGCGCCGGCAATCCGGCTGCTCGTCTATCGCGAAGACCTCGATACGGTGGCGCCCGGGGCCGACGACGCGGTCGCGTTCCTGAGCCTCGACGTGGATCTGTCGTGGGAGCCGGACGCGATCGAAGCCGCGCGTGCGAAGCTGCGCGCCGACAACAACCTCGAGCAGAAGCCGCGGCTCACGCCGATCTTCTTCCGCAGCGGAGCAGTCAAGCTGATGCTGCTCGATGCGGCGACTCCGGAGCCCGGCGCGACTCCGGCTCCCGCCGCGGCCCCGAGCGAGTTCGTGGCGAAGATCATGGGCGCCGGCTCGCCGTCGCTCTACGGCGACAACCGGGCGATCTTCCAGGCCAAGCTGAGCAAGAAGGGTGCGGCCGCGCTGCAGGCCGCGCTCGACGGCGTCACTCCGATCGGCGTGGTCTACACGCTCACGTTCGCCGGGCTGCAGCCCGCGTTCAACGTCAAGGCCAGCATCGACTGGCACAAGGTCTACGACCACTTCTCCTCGCGCGAGGGCTTCAACTTCCTGTTCGTCGAGATCGACATCCAGAAGTCGATCGACAAGCTCATCGAGGACAAGGTCATCCAGGTCGACGTCACGGTCGAAGGCATCGGCGACGAGGGGATGGAGGCGGAGCGCGAGAAGGCGATGACCGCGATCCGTCAGCTCATCTTCGAGAAGTTCTTCGAGGCGACGCTGAAGCGCGAGACCGCGGCCGGCGACAGCACCGTCGAGAACATCACCGACGGGCTGGCCTCGGTGGCGAAGAACGGGTTCACGCTCGGCATGGGCTACTCGTACTCGCGCAAAGAGGTCAACATCGACGAGCTGCGCACGCTCGATCTCGACTGGTCGGCGCGCAAGGCCACCGAGCGCACGATCTATCCCCAGGCGCACATGTACAACCTGCTGACGAGCGGCGGCGTCACGCTCGCGCAGCTC
Organism: uncultured Nannocystaceae bacterium; assembly: GCA_964519175.1. Classification (GTDB taxonomy): domain Bacteria; phylum Myxococcota_A; class Polyangia; order Nannocystales; family Nannocystaceae; genus Xiheibacterium. The sequence goes on along the minus strand of CAZFKC010000059.1, from coordinate 22,770 downwards.
GTCACCGTCGTCGACGGCGACGCCGACGTGTGGAAGAACCTGCCGTTCGAGATCTCGGCGGCGGCGGCCTGGGAGCAGGACGGCATCGTCGGCATCCACGCGATGATCGAGTACGACGAGCCCGACGGCGGTCGCACGCACCAGTGGGAGGCGACGCTCGACAAGACCACGCCGAAGGCGACGAAGCGCGAGTGGATGGACCGTCGTGGTGGCAACGGCTTCCGCTACAAGTACACGGTCTCGTTCCAGGACGACGCGGTGCCGGGTCCGCGCTCCAGCGTGAGCAGCGGCGACGAGTGGCTGCAGCACGAAGGCACCGTGCTGATGATCCACCCGCGCGACCTGTACGAGACGGTCGCGCTCGAGGTCGGGGTCATCCCGGGATTCCCCTTCGATCGGTTCCCGGCCGTGCAGGCGGTGCTGCGCTATCGCACCGAGGACGGCAGCTTCGAGCACTTCGAGGACGGCGTGCTCTCGTCGGGCAAGCCCAGCCTCGCCACGCGGTTCCGCATCGACCGCGACAAGCCGGGGTTCCGGGAGCTGCGGCTCGTCTACGTCGGCGCGGATGGCCGGCGGGTCGAGACTCCGTGGATGCCGATGGAGCAGGACTCGTGGATCGTCGAGGATCCGCAGGCCAGCAAGTTCACGGTGCGTGCGGTCGTCGCCGGCGATCGCAAGAACATCGCGAACCTCATCGTCGATCTCGAGTACATGGATCTCGAGCACGACATCCAGACCTCGGGCACGCTGCAGTTCGACGCGCAGAACATCGCAGTCCCGCAGACGTGGAGCTTCCAGCTCGCCGATCCCACGCGCCGTCGCTACCGCTATCGCATGACGCTCGTCACCGTCACCGGCGAGTTCGTGCAGACCGGCTGGATCAGCACCGACGCGCCGACATTGCCGGTGGGCGAGGTCTACGTGCGTCGCCTGACCGTGCAGATCGCCACCGGTGCGCTCGCGCCCGGCTGCGAGGCCATCGAGGTCGCGCTGGCCTACGACGATCCCGACAACGCGCTGCACGAGGAGCAGAAGTTCCGGCTCGGCGCCGAAGCGAACGCCGAGTGGAACGTGCAGCTGAAGGACGCGGGGCGTCGCTCCTATCAGGTCACCACGACCTGGATCATGAGCGACGGCTTCAACCCGCGGGTGGGCCCGACGACGCGCAGCGACACCTTCTTGGTGATCCCGAGCACGCCGCCGGAGAACCGCTGATGCTGGCGCTCGATCGGCCACTCGGCGTCGTCGGCGATCTGGTGCTGTTCGGCGATCACGCCGATCCGTCGCGCGTGTACTGGGCCGCCACACGTCCCAGCCTCGCGCGCGCGGGCGCGACCTCCGAGATCTCGTTCGTGAAGTTCCGCTCCGCCGACGCAGCCGAAGGTGGCGTCGGGTTGCTGTCGTTCACGGCCGAGCTCGTGGCGTCGGAGCAGGCGCTCGAGGAGGCGCGTCGGCACTGCGTGCGCCAGGGCGTGCACGAGCCGGTGCTCGTGCAGTTCCCGTGGCGCGCCGGCAAGGCCGTGCTCGCCGCCGCGCTGAAGGAAGGCGACGGCTTCGTCGAGCAGCTGCTCGGCACGACCACGCCCGATCTCGTCGCCGGCAACCGGGCCGTGTTCTCGCTGCGGCTGACGCAACAGGGCGCGGCGCTCGTCGAGGCGCTGCTCGTCCCGCGTGGCGACGACGTGATCCCGAGCCCGATCGGCGTGCGCTACGAGCTCGAGTACGCCGGCATCCAGCCGGCGCTGCAGGTGAAGCTGGTCGCCGACTACAAGCGCGTCTACGACGAGCTCTCGTGGGGCTTCCAGGCCGGCGTCGCGTACAGCGGCGTGGGCGTGCGCGCAGGCGTCGAGTCGGCGACGAAGAAACTGCGCGAGAGCGGTGCGATCCAGATCGAGGTGCTGCAGTTCAGCGACAGCGCGGATCTGCGGCGACGCGTCGACGAGGCGGTGAAGTGGTTCCAGGAGAAGGTCGTGAAGGACTTCTTCAAGAGCCACATGCAGCCGCCGGCGGCCAACGACATGCTGCAGCGCGCGCTCCAGGCCGCGACCGCGCTCGGGGCCAGCAGCCTCGGCTCGGCGCTCGCCGACGCGAGCATGGCCGCGAAACTGGCAGAGCAGCTCGGCATCCCGCTCGACTTCCTGAAGCAGCTCGGCGCCGGTCAGCAGGCGGCGGGTGGCGGTGGTGGTGGTGCAGGTGGCGGTGGTTCGGGTGGAGAGTCGACGTTCTCGCTGAACCTGCAGTTCTCCTTCAAGGACATCCACGAGGACGAGCTCGTCACGATCGAGCTCGACTGGTCCGAGGCGCACGCCGAGACGCGCACCGCGGCGCCGCAGGGCCTGCTCGCGACGATGGGCGCACCGCCCGTGATCGTCGAGGCCAGCGACGCGGGCACGTTCTGGCAGCAGCTCGACGTCGACGTGCGGCCGCTCGGCGACTTCGCCGCGCTCGGCGTCCAGCGGATGGTCGCCGAGCTCGCGTATCCCGACGAGCATGCACCCACCAAGAAGGCGCTCACCTTCGAGGCCGGCGACGCGACGCCGCAGCACTTCACGGCGTGGACCGACGGTCGACCGCCGGAGTACCGCGTGCGTACCGACGTCCACTTCGCACCGGACAGCGCCTGGCGTGGGCCACCGCAGTGGAGCGGCGAGTGGACGTCCTCGACCGCGCTGCAGCTCGCGCTGCATCCGTTGTCGAACGTGCCGCGGCTCGAGGTCGAGATCGTCCCGGGTACGCTGTCGTTCGTCGACACGCCGAAGGTGCAGATCGACACCCGCATCGACGCCCGCGCGGGCGGGAGCTACGTGCTCTCTGCCGCGCAGCCGCGCGCCATGATCCTGCAGCGACTCGAGCCGCTGCCCCCACCGCCGCCGCCCGAGCCGGTGCCCGACAGCACGTTCGCCGCACCGCCGGTCGTCGCCCCGCCTCCGTCCGCGCGCCTCGAGGCGCGCACCACATGGTTCTTCGCCGACGGCCCCGCCGTGACGGGCCCGTGGACACCGGTCGAGGGCACGTCGCTCGTCGTGCACGCGCCGTGGCGCAGCCAGCGGAGCCTGCGGCTGTTCCCGCTCCTGCCGGCCGACGCGATCGAGGCCTCGATCACGGTCACGATGACCGAGGGTGATCGCACGCGCTCGGTCGAGACGCGCTTCGAGCCGGGCGAGCGCAAGACGAAGACGGTTAGCCTGCCCTCGCTGGCCGAGCAGCCACCGCCGGTGCGGATCGACGTGCTCGTGATCCGCGGCGACGGCAGCACCTTCGTGGGCGCGCCGGTCGAGACCAGCGAGCCGGTGTTCATCGTGCGCGATCGCGACGGCGAGCACCGCCAGCTCCGCGTGCGGCTGCTCGCCGGTCCGCAGCTCGCGGCCCAGAGCCTCATGGCGCTCGCGGTCGAGCTGCTCGGCGACGACGAAACGGTGGTCGACACGGTCGTGTTCACGCAGTCGCAGCGCGAGCCCACCACGATGCTCGTGCCCGTCGGCAGCGACGGCGTGGCGCGGGTGCGCTACCGGATCGTGCGCTACGGGCTCGACGGCGCGGCGCAACCCGGGCCGATCGAGGAGACGACCGCGGCCGAGCTGCTCGCGCCCGCGGCTCAGTCCCCGTAGTTGGGCTCGCGGTAGGTGACGAGCCCGTGGGCCTCGGCCAGCGCCGCCAGCTTGTCGGGGTTGCGCACCATGTTGATCTCGCAGATCCGCTCGCCGTCGGTCTCGAGCGCGACGACGGTGATGAGCGCGTTGCCGATGATCGCGAGCGCAGCGGGGGCTCCGTTCACCTCGGCGGCGACGAACTGCGCGCCGTAGGGCACGAGCTTGGCCGCGAGCCCCACCAGCAGGCGCGCGACGTGGTGCGGGCCGTGCACCGCCTTGCGGACCGCGCTGGCCTTGCCGCCGTGGTCGGCGTGCGCGACGACGTCGTCGGCGAGCAGGGCCTCGAGCGCCGGGACGTCGCCGCTGCGGCAGGCCTCGCCGAACGCCGCGAACAGCCGCGCGTGCACGTCGGGCGCGGTGCGGAAGCGCGGCTTCTTCTGCTCGAGGTGCAGCTTCGCGCGGTGCACGAGCTGACGCGAGCTGGCCACCTCGATGCCGAGTGCCTCGGCGATCTCCTCGTGCGTGTAGTCGAACACCTTGTGCAGCAGGAATGCGGCGCGCTCGTTCGGTGACAGCGCCTCGAGCAGCACCATGAAGGCCAGCGAGACCGAGGACGGATCGATCTCCGACTGCGTCGCGATCGGCTCGGGCAACCACGGCCCGACGTAGTGCTCGCGGCGGTGCCGGGCGCTGCGCAGCGCATTGATCGACAGCCGCGTGACGACCGTGGTGAGCAGCGCGGGCGCCGAGCGGATCGCGGTCGCGTCGAGATCCGCGAGGCGGGCGAACGCGTCCTGCACGATGTCCTCGGCCTCGGCGACGGTGCCGAGCATCCGGTACGCGAGCGCCAGCAGTCGCGGGCGCTCGTGCGCGAAGGTCTCGTCGAGGCTCATGGGCCCACCGCCGCGGCCGTGAGGGCAGGGGTGACCGCGCGTGCGCGCGCGGCCCGTCGCGCTTCGCTGCGCAGCACCGCGACGGTGAACCGGCAGATGCGCTCCTTCACGAATGCCGCCGCGGCGCCGCCGAAGGCGGTCTCGCGCAACGTGCCGTCCTTGCGGTGCAGCTGCACGAGCCCGTCGTCGCGCCCGAGGCTGATGCAGCGCAGCACGTCGCGCGACGCGAAGGGACGGAGCGGTTCACCGCGGCGCTCGCGGGCGAGGTTGTCGGCCGCGACCCCGGCCATCGGCAGCGCGAGTCGGCACGACATCAGCATCGGCGCGAACGGTGCGTCGGGCAGCGCGGCATCGCCGATCCCGACGATCTCCGGGTGCTCGCGCGAGCGCAGCGTGGCATCGACGTGCAGTCGATCGCGGTCGTCGACCGGCAGCCCCGAGTCGCGGGCGAGCGTGGGCGCGCGGAAGCCTGCCGCCCACACGCACAGGTGGAACGGCAGCGCTTCGTCGTCGCCGACGAGTCGACCGCGGGCGACCGAGCGCACGGCGAAGCGCTCGCGGATCACGACACGGTTGCGCTCGAGCGCCGCGCGCAGGCGGGCGAGCCCCCGCGCCGATGCGGCGCCTTCGGCCAGCGTGCCGCTGCACACGAGCTCGAAGCGCAGCCTCGGATGCGCCTGGGCCAGCTCGCAGGCGGTCTCGATGCCGGTGAGCCCGCCCCCCACGACGATCGCGGTCGCACCCTCGGGCAGCGCCGCGAGCCGACGCGCGAGCCCGAGCGCGGTCGACTCCTCGCCGACGCGCTCGCAGTGCTCGGCGGCGCCGGGCGTCGACAGATCGGTGTGCGAGCCGAGCGCGAGCACGAGCCGATCGTAGCGGAGCTCGCCCGCATCGGTGAGCACCACGCGACGTGCGGCGTCGATCCGCTGCGCGCGCGCACGCACGAACGCGACGCCTGCTTCGGCGCAGAAGCGATCGAGTGGCCGGCGCGGCACCTCCTGACCCGCCGCCACTTGGTGCAGGCGCACGCGCTCGCACATCGTGTCCCGGGCGTCGACGACCGTGATCGGCACGCTGGGATCCCGCCAGGCCAGCCGGAGCGCGCAGCGCAGCCCGGCATACCCCGCACCCAGCACCAGCACCCCGTGTTCGTGGTCGTTCATCTCGTGGCTCACGGGCCCCATGACAGGGCAGGGGCCGGCCGCGTGACGACCCGCGGTCGAAATCACTTCGGCTGCGCGCGCACCCGGCGTTCGACGTTCACGACCAGCAGGGGCAGGGCCAGCGAGAAGAGGATCGAGATCCAGGCGAGCTCGGCCATCCCGACCAGCCGGTGGTCGGCGGTCGTCGTGAGGATCTGCGCGCCGAGCGACGCGCCGAACGCGGCGGCGAGGTGCTGCACGGCCGACTGCAGCGACATGAAGCGCGCGCGTTCCTCGGGCGCCGGCACCCGCGTGGTGAGCGTCGAGTACGCGACGTTGCGCACGCCGTTCGTGAGCATGAACGTCATGAACAGCCCGAACATGCACGGCAGCAACGCGGTCGCGAACGGCAAGAGGTCGGTGCGCGCGAAGCCGACCCACGTGACCAGCACGAAGCCGAGCGAGCCGACGGTCGCGACCTTCGACGCACCCAGGCGATCGACCTGACGTCCCGTGGCGCGGGTGGTGAAGAAGCTGACCACGCCGCCCGCGAGGTACAGCCACTTGAGCTGCGACTCGGGCAGCCCGAGGTTGTTCTGCGCGTAGGTGGCGATGTTGGGCATGAGCACGAACGCGCCGGCGTTGACCGTGAACGTCATCGCATACGACGACAGCACGATCGGTCGGCGCAGCATCGTGACGAGGCCCGCGACGTGCTCGCCGGTGCTGCGGTGCTCGGTGATGCCGACCAGGTGCCCGCGCAGGGGCGGCAACATGACGACCACCGCGACCACGACGACGAGGCCCATGCCGCCGACCGCGAAGAACGGCAGGTGCCAGCCGCCGAGCTCGGCGAGCGCGATGCCGGTGGGCACGCCGAGCACCGATGCGGCCGCGAACGCGCCCATCACCGCACCCATCGCGCGGCCACGGCGCTCGGCCGGGATCACGTCCGAGACGATCGCGATCGCGAGCGAGGTGGCCGGCCCGCCGAACGCGCCGGCGATCACGCGGGCGAGCAGCAGCTCGCCGAAGCTGCTGGCCACGCCGCCGGCACCCGTGCCGAGCGCGAGCCCGAGCAGGCAGAACGCGAGCGCGGAGCGGCGATCGAAGCGGTCGAGGAAGAGCGACCCGACGATCCCGGCGAAGGCGGCCGCGAAGGTGTACGCGGCGACCGCGTAGGCGAGCTCGGACTCCGGCATGCCGACCGCGACCGACAGCCGTGGGCCGAGCGGGGCGATCATCATGAAGTCGAGGATGTTGACGAACTGGACCGCCCCGACGACCAGGAGGATCCCGCGCTCGCCCAGCCGTCTGCCCGTGATGCTCGGATCCATCGTCGGACGGCGGAGCGCTCGGCTACACTTTGCGCCCCATGGCGCGGGCACGCAAGACGAGAACCCGGGCGAAGACGGCCGTCATCGCGGTCGCGCCCGTGCCGGACGAATCCGAGGAGAACGAGAGTCCCGCCAACGCGATTCGCGTGCGGCGCATGCACCGGCGCGACATCAACCGCGTATGGGAGTTCCTCAAGCTCGTGTTCCGCGAGGTCAACCGCGACACGGTGGAGTACCAGCGCCCGCGGAGCAAGAAGCGCTTCGAGGAGCAGTACGACGACGAGGGCATCGAGCAGCTGATCTTCGAGGTCGAGGCCGACATCGTCGGATACGCCGAGTGCGCCTACGAGGTCACCGGCAGCGACAACTGGATGAACCCGCGCTACTTCGACAAGCGCGACATGCGTCCGCTGTTCGTCGAGGAGCTCGCGTCGCATCCCGAGTACCACGGACGCGGCATCGGCAGCTTCATGCTCGAGCAGCTCCAGCATCTCGCGCGCGTGCGCGGCTGTACGCACCTGGTGCTCGAGGTCGCGGAGAACAACCGCCGCGCGCTCGGGTTCTACCGCAAGCGCAACTTCTTCAAGCTCGACGCCTCGCTGTTCATGGCCCAGAAGGTCGACAGCGAGCCCGAGCTGCTCCCGCCGCGGCCCTTGAAAGAGCGCGAGGAGCCCGAGGACGACGAGCCCGAGAGCGAAGACGAGGACTAGCAGGCGCGCACGAGCGCGACGACGGCGGCAGTCGTGGCCTCGGGTCGATCGCGGTGCGGCGAGTGTCCGCAGTCCGCGAGCACGGTGCGCGTGACCGGCCCGTGCACACCGGCCGCGATCGTGTCGAGCTGTCGCAGCGTGCCGTATTGGTCGCGCTCACCCTGCACGAGCGCGACGGGGATCTCGATCGCCGGAAGGTAGCGCTCGATGTTCCAGGCGCGGAAGGCCGGATCGAGCCACGCGTCGTTCCAGCCCCAGAACGCGTGCTCTACGTTCGCACCGTGGTGCTTCGCGAGCCGCTCGCGCAGATCCCCGTTCAGCCAGGCGTCGCGGGCGTGCTCGATCGCCGCGACCGAGCAGTCCTCGCAGAACACGTGGGGCGCGAGCGCGACGAGCCCACGCACGCGGCCGCGTGCTGCGGCGGTGCCGGCGTGACACAGCGCGATCGAGGCGCCGTCGCTGTGGCCGACGAGGATCGCGTCGCCGATGCCCGTCGCGTCGAGCACTGCGGGCAGCACGTGCTCGCCCTCCCGCTCCATGTAGTCGAGCGGACGTGGCCGCACGATCGGATCCGAGCCGCCGTACCCCGCGCGGCTGTAGGCGAGGACGCGCAGCCCGGTCGCACGCACGAGCGCCTCGGGCCAGTCACGCCACATGCGGATGCAGCCGAGCCCTTCGTGCAACAGTACGAGGGTGGGGCCCGCGGTCGCATTGCCGATCCACTGCGCCTCGAGGTGGACACCGTCCACCCCGATGTCGAACGGCACGCGGACGATCGGGGTTTCGTCGGGCAGGCGATGATTGTTTCTCGGCAGCAACGGCCTGTCCACCGCCCGGGGCTGTTCGCGCCGCGCGAGTGGGCCCACGATGCCGCCCATGCCAAGCACCTGGAACATCGACCCCTCCCACTCGAGCGTCGGCTTCGCGGTTCGTCACCTGATGGTGTCGAAGGTGCGCGGTCGCTTCACCACCTGGGGCGGCACGTTCGGCTTCGACGACGACGACCCCGACAAGACGCGCGTCGACATCGAGATCGACGCCGCGAGCATCGAGACGAAAGACGATCAGCGCGACGCACATCTGCGCTCGGCCGACTTCCTCGACGCCGAGCAGCACCCGAAGCTGCGCTTCGTGAGCACGGGCGTGCGGCGCATCGACGAGACCAACTTCGAGCTGACCGGCGACCTCACGATCCGCGGGACCACGAAGCCGGTGAAGCTCGCGGTCGAGTACGCCGGGCGCACCAAGGATCCGTGGGGCGGCGAGCGCGTCGGCTTCTCGGCGCACACCTCGATCAACCGCAAGGACTTCGGGCTGGTCTGGAACGTCGCGCTCGAGGCGGGCGGTGTGCTGGTCGCCGACAAGGTCGACATCGAGATCGAGCTCGAGGCGATTCGCGCCTGATGCGGCCGCCAGCGGTCGGGTCGGGCCCGCTATGATGCGGCCATGACCCGAACGCTGCTGCGCTCGACGCAGGTGATCGCCGACTCGCGCGTGGCCCCGGCGATCGTCGTGATCGACGGGGCGCGCGTCGCCGAGCTGCGCGCGCACGACGATCTCCGCGGCGAGCCCGTCGTCGAGCTCGGCGAGCTGGTGCTCGCGCCGGGGCTGGTCGACACGCACGTGCACATCAACGAGCCCGGCCGCACCGACTGGGAGGGCTTTGCCACCGCGACGGCCGCTGCCGCGGCGGGCGGCGTGACCACGCTCGTCGACATGCCGCTCAACTGCATCCCGGTGACGACGAGCGCCGATGCGTTGCAGGTGAAGCTCGACGCCGCCGCACCGCAGCTCGCCGTCGACGTGGGGTTCTGGGGCGGCGTCGTGCCCGGCAACGCGGACGCGCTGCCCGGCCTGGTCGCCGCGGGTGCGCTCGGCTGCAAGGCCTTCATGGTGCACTCGGGCATCGACGAGTTCCCCGACGTCGGCGAGGCCGAGCTGCGCACCGCGATGCTGCGCCTGCGCGAGGCCGGTGCACCACTGCTCGCCCACGCCGAGCTCGATCTCGGCGCGACGCCGACCGAGACCGATCCGCGCAAGTACCTCGGCTACCTGCAGTCGCGACCCGCCGCGTGGGAGGACGCCGCGATCGCGCTGCTCATCCGCCTCTGTCGCGAGACCGGCTGCGCCGTGCACGTGGTGCACCTGTCGTCGGCGGGCTCGCTGCCGCAGATCCGTGCCGCGAAGGCCGAGGGCCTGCCGCTCACCGTCGAGACCTGCGCGCACTACCTGTGCCTGCGCGCCGAGGACGTGCCCGACGGCGACACCACCTTCAAGTGCGCGCCGCCGATCCGCGACGATGCGAACCGCGAGCAGCTGTGGGCGGGGCTCGTGGACGGCACGATCGACTTCGTGGTCACCGATCACTCACCGTGCGTGCCCGCGCTGAAGGGCCGCGAGCGCGGCGACTTCCATGCGGCCTGGGGCGGCATCGCATCACTGCAGCTGGGGCTCGCGTCGGTGTGGCAGGAGGCCCACGCGCGCGGCATCACGCTGCCGCAGCTGTTCGCGTGGCTGTCGACGCGGCCGGCCGAGTTCGCGGGGCTGGGCACTCGCAAGGGCCGCATCGCGCCGGGGGCCGACGCCGATCTGATCGCGTGGGATCCGCAGGCCGAGCTCACCCTGCGCGCTGCGGACCTCCGCTTCCGTCACCCGATCTCGCCGTATCTCGGACGCACGCTGCGTGGCCGCGTCCATCGCACGTGGTTGCGTGGCACCATCGTGTACGATATCGGTGGCGAAGCCGAGGGCACGGAGCACCGTCGCGGACAGCCGCTGCTCCACCGCGATCGCCCGCTGCCTGCGAGGACTCGATCATGACCGCCAAGGACCTCCACGCCGCCACGTTCACCGGGCTGGTCAACCTCGCCGACGAGACCCTGGGCGCGCAGGCGCTGCAGGCCAACGACGAGTTCTTCGCGCCGAAGGAGAACCTGCTCAAGCCCGGTCGCGGCGTGTTCCTGCCCGACGAGTACACCGATCGCGGCAAGCTCATGGACGGCTGGGAGTCGCGACGGCGTCGCGGACCCGGCCACGACTGGTGCGTGATCAAGCTCGGCACACCCGGACGCGTCCGCGTGCTCGACATCGACACGAATCACTTCCTCGGCAACAGCCCGCCGTTCGCATCGGTGGATGCGCTGCGCGCCACGCCCGATGCGCCGCTCGAGAAGCTGCTCGCGTCGGAGTGGATCGAGCTGCTGCCGCAGATGCCGATCCGCCCCGGCTCGCAGAACATCTTCCCGATCAGCCACGCGGCGTCGTGGCCGAGCTCGTGGACGCACCTTCGGCTCAACATCTATCCGGACGGCGGCGTCGCGCGGTTCAGGGCCCACGGCGACGTCGATCCCGAGTGGGGCAGCCACGATGTCGACGACGAGATCCGGCCGAAGCTGCAGGCCGGCGAGGTCGATCTCGTCGCGGTGAAGGCCGGCGGGCTCGCGCTCGCGTGCTCCGACATGTTCTTCGGGCCGATGAACAACCTCATCCTGCCCGGCCGCTCCGTGAACATGGGCGGTGGCTGGGAGACGCGCCGCCGTCGCGGCCCCGGCTTCGACTGGATCGTCGTGCGGCTCGGCGCGCCGGGCAGCGTGGGGCTCATCGAGATCGACACGAACTTCTTCAAGGGCAACTGCCCCGACACATGCTCGCTCGAGGGCATCTACGCGCCGAATGCCGACCTCACCGAGCTCGTCGATGCGTCGGCGGCCTGGCGGGGTGTGTTGCCCGACACGAAGCTCACCCCGCACATGCGTCACTTCTTCCGCGACGAGATCGTGCAGCGTGGTCCGTTCACGCACGTGCGCCTGTCGATCTATCCCGATGGCGGCGTGAGCCGGTTGCGGGTGTACGGCACGCGCGAAGAGGCCCGACCGGGATGAGCGCCGGCGCGCGCGTGTCGTCCACGCTCGCATCGCTGCCGGTCGAGGAGGCCAGGGCCGCGCTCGCGCGCTGCTGCGGCGCGTCGCGCTGGGTCGACGGCATGCTCGCGGCGGGACCGTTCGCGGACGACGCGGGCCTGTTCGCGGCCGCCGATCGCGTGTGGTCCGAGTGCGGCCCCGACGACGTGCGCGAGGCGCTGTCGCACCATCCCGAGATCGGTGCCGACCTCGCCGAGCTGCGCCGCCGCTACGCCGACACCGCGGGATGGGCGAGCGGCGAGCAGGCCGGCGTGCGATCGGCCGACGAAGCCACCCTCGTCGCGCTGCGCGACGGCAACCTCGCCTACAAGCAGCGCTTCGGCCACATCTTCGTCGTGTGCGCGACGGGCAAGAGCGCGGCCGAGATGCTAGCGCTGCTGCACGCGCGCATCGAGAATCCTCCCGAGGTCGAGCTCGCGGTCGCCGCGGCCGAGCAGGCCAAGATCACCCGACTGCGGCTCGAGAAGCTGGTCGCATGAGCGCTGCCCGAAGCCCGCTGACGACACATGTGCTCGACACGTCGACGGGGCGACCCGCGCGGGGGCTCGAGGTACGGCTCGAGCTGCGCGAGGGCGCCGATTTCCGCGAGCTCGCGCGCGGGGTCACCGACGACGACGGACGCGTCACGGGACTGCTCGCGCCGGGTACGCTGCAGATCGCGGTGTATCGGCTGCACTTCGCGACCGCCGATTACTTCGCGGCCGATGGTCGTGCGTGCTTCTATCCCGAGGTGAGCATCGAGTTCGCGATCACTCGACCCGACGAGCACCATCACGTGCCGCTCCTCGTCAGCCCGTTCGGCTACTCGACCTACCGCGGCAGCTGATGGGTCTCCTCGACGAAGCCGACGATCTGCTCGCCCGGCTCGACGCGGCGCACGTGCCGTTCGCGCGCCACTTCGCAGGGCCGCGACGCGAGCGGCAGCCGCTGCACACGCTCTACTGGGGCGCGCATCGCATGCGCCCGGACAGCTTCGTGCGGCTCGGCGACGCCGCGCGCGACATGTTCGACGCGTACGCCGGCGATCCCGAGCAGCTCGCGGCGGCGCTCGGCTTCCCCGACGGCGAGCCCGAGCTCGCGAGCACCATACACGCACGCGTGCAGCGCAAGCTCTTGCGCGAGCCCATCGAGGATCTGCGCATCGACTTCGAGGACGGCTACGGGCTGCGGCCCGACGCCGAGGAGGACGCCGACGCCGAGGGCTGTGCACGTGCACTCGCGCAGGCGGTGCGCGCGGGCGAAGCGAGCGCGTGCTCGGGCATCCGCGTCAAGCCGCTCACCCCGGCGTGTGCGCGGCGCTCGATCGCGACGATCGAGCGCTTCGTCGGCACGCTGCTCGACACGACGGGCAGGCTGCCGCCGGGGTTTCGCATCACGCTGCCGAAGGTGCAGGTGGTCGAGCACGTCGAGGTCGCGGGCGAGATCCTGGCGCGGCTCGAGCACCGGCTGGGGCTGCCCGAGCTCGCGCTGCCGCTCGAGTTCATGGTCGAGGTCACGCAGGCGCTGTTCGATCGCAACGGCCGTTTCCAGCTGCCGCTGCTCGTGCGGGCCGGCGGGCCGCGCTTGCTCGCGGTCGCGCTCGGGGTTTACGACTTCACCGCATCGTGCAACGTGACCGCGGTGTGGCAGTCGATCGATCACCGGGTCTGCGATCTCGCGCGCGGGTTGATGACGCTGGCCTGCGCGGGCACGCCGGTGCAGCTGTGCGACGGGTCGACGAACGTGCTGCCGATCGAGCCGCATCCGCGGGGCGACGGCGTCGATCAGACCCAGCTGCGCGCGAACCGTGACGCGGTGTGGGGCGCGTGGCGGTTGTCGCACGACCACGTGCGACGTTCGCTCGTCGACGGCTGGGTGCAGGGCTGGGATCTGCACCCCGCGCAGATTCCGGTGCGCTTCGCGAGCGCGTTCCGCTTCTACCTCGAGGCGCTGCCCGCTGCGTCCGCGCGGCTCTCCGGCTATCTCGCGCGTGCAGTCGCGGCGACCGATGGTGCCGCGGTGCTCGACGATGCGGCGACCGGGCAGGCGCTGCTCGGATTCTTCGCGCGCGCGCGGCAATCGGGGGCGATCGACGGCGACGAGGTGCGGGCGGCGGGGATCGGCGAGGACGAGCTCGACGGGAGATCGTTCGCCGACGTGCTCGCGGGGCGACGCGCCGGCCGTTGAGCGGCCCCGCGTCGACCGGTCCCGGCCTCTCAGTGCTGCGAGGCGAGTCCCCGGGGTGAGCCGGCTTCCACGTGGCGGCGCAGCGCGGCGAGCAGCGCAAGCCGACGCCGCGGCCGCAGCCGCGGTCCCAGCCACTCGACCTGGCCCAGCTCGGCGCGGAGCTCGTCGAGCCCGTCACCGGAGGTGGGAGCGCTCGGCACAGCGGGGGCGACACGTGCGCGCGAGGTCATGACCACCTTGAACCAGCAACGTCGATGCCAGGCCGGAGCTTGCGCGAGAGTGGACGGGAATCGTCGGAGGCGGCGGCGATCGTGTGATGCGCGCTGCAAGAATGCCCCAGGTGCGCCATGACGCCGGTGTCACGCGACCCCACGGATCGTGGGCAGCGCTGACGCTGTGACGCACGGTCGCGCCATGCATCCGGCGGTTCGCGGCACATACGCACGCTCAGCTGCGATGCAGCGGATACGCCCGCACGTGGATCGCCCAGCGGCCGGCGGGATCGTGCGTTGCGGGACCGACGTCGACGTCGATGCCCGCGCCGACGTCGAGCAGCGCCTCGAGCAGGCGCGAGACGGCGTTGCGATCGGAGACCTGGATGTGTCCGCAGATCTGCTGCCCGCCGACGACGTACCAGTCGCCGAACTCGACGCCTGCGCTGCGGACCGCGTCGACCACTGCGAGCAGCTCGGGGCTGCAGCTCGCAGGGCGGCGCGGAGGCGAGTCGTACATCGGAGGGTTCGAGGAGACGGAGAGCACGGCGATCTCGCGGGGTACAATTGAAGATGGCGATGGCGGCGACGGGACCTTCGTTCGGGAGGACGAGGCCGTACCGGGCGGGCACGACTCGCTTCGAACGACGGGCACCGTCGTCGTCATCGCCAGGGTGGGGCGAGCCTGCCTGACTCGTGCGGGACTTCCTGTCTTCCCGCCATGGACCTCTACGGGACGGTGACCTGCGTTCTGACGCGGCCCCGATTTTTTCTTCGGGCCTCGTGCAACGAGCGTCGCCCGTGGCCGATCACGGCTTCGTGACCCCGCGCCCGCACGATGCGCTCTTCCGCAGCGCCTTCGAACGGCCCGAGCACGCGGCCGGCGAGCTGCGCTGGGCGCTTCCGCCCGGCGTCGCGGCGCTCATCGACTGGTCGTCGCTCGAGATCGCCGACGGGACCTTCGTGGACCCGCAGCTCGCGGATCGGCACTGTGACCTGCTCTTCTCGGCGCGCGCCAACGATGGGAGCGAGGTGCTGCTCTACCTCCTGCTCGAGCACCAGAGCACCGTCGACCCGCTGATGCCGCTGCGCATGCTGGAGTATCTCGTGCGCATCTGGCAGCGCCGGATCGGTGGAGCCTCGACGGCCAAGCTCACCGCGATTCTGTCGATCGTCGTCTGCCATGCCGAGTCGGGCTGGACGGCAGCGCAGCGCATGCACGAGCTGATCGAGCCCTCGCCCGACGACGTGCCCAGTCTGGGGCCGCTCGTGCCAGAGTTCCGGATCCTCGTGGACGACCTGAGCCGTGCGTCGAACGAAGCGCTGCGCTCGCGCGCGCTCTCGCCGTTTCCGACGCTCGCGCTGTGGCTTCTGCGCGACAGCCGTTCGTTCGACACCCTGCTGCGAAACCTCGGCGAATGGGTCGACGCGTACGTCGCCGTCGCGCGCGCGCCGAGCGGCTTCGACGCGGTGGTCCGAGTCTGGCATTATCTCCACATCGTGCTCGGCAAGCGCGACCAGGTGATTCGAGACCGGCTGAGGCCCTACGCGCCGGAGATCACGGAGGCAGCGATGACGTACGCGGACGCACTGATGGCGACCGGCCGCGAAGAAGGACGCGAAGAAGGCCGCGAAGAAGGCCGCGAAGAAGGACGCGAAGAAGGCCGCGCACGGATGCAGCGCGTCCTGCTCGCGTTGCTCGGCCAGAAGTTCGCGACGATCGACGACGGGATTCGCGAGCGCGTCGGCGCGGCTTCGATGACCGAGCTCGAGCGCTGGCTCGAGCGCCTCATCGAGTCCGCGACGGTCGACGCGGTGTTCGAAGACTGACCCACGAGCTCGAGCGGCGCGTCGGTCAACGACCGGCCAGCGTGCTCGACGCGACCGGCATCGCGGTGACGGCCTTCGCGGACGCGAGACCCTCCGAGCGCGACAGCCCGACGACCACGGCCATGCCGGCGAGGAAGCCCGCGACGAAGCCGAAGCGGCAGGCGCGGTGCTGCCAGGCGAGCTGCCACGCGCCCGCGCGGGGCCGTCGGCGGAGGCGAAGGGTGCTGCGTGAAGCCATGACGAGGGCCTCTACGCGGACGCCCCCGTCGGATCTGACGCGCCGGGTCGCCGCTAGTGCACGTCCGGCAGTGTGACGTACGGGTCGACGGTGGGCGGTGGGCAGGGCGTCGCGGGTAGGGTGGAGCTCCCCGATCCGCCTGCGACGACCCCGTTGATCACGACCGGATTGGGATTGCCCACGAGCTTGACCGAGAGCTGCGCCGCCCGATTGGGGTTCGTCGGCGCGGCATCGATGAGCATCGGCATCGTGATCGTCCCACCCCCGAGCGCGCACTGCACGTTGTAGCTGAGCACCTCGGTGCACCCGTCCGGGAAGCGCGACTGCGGGCAGGCCCCGACGTGCTTCACGGACGTCTTGATCGAGGCCGACTCGATGTTGGAGGTCGGCACGGCGGAGAAGGTGGCCATCTTGTAGGTGCAGCCGAGGCAGATCCGCTGCGGTGGCGGGCAGCCGCACAGCGTGGCGACGATGAGGCCGAGGCCGGATGCGATCAGGAGACGGCGAGCAGTGTGCATGGGTTCCATTCCTTGGTGAGTGCGACGGGCGCCTGCCCATCGAGGCCTGAGAGGCCATTGTATCGCTCTCACCGCAGAGTCAAGGAACCCAGACCCTGAACGGAGCGTCGACCTCTCCGTCCGGTTCGGTCAGTGCGAGCGCAGTCGCGCGCAGCAATTCCGGTCCACTCAGCTTGCGCAGCTCGAGGGAACGCTTGTACAGCTCGTGCGAGAATCGCGACGCGACGTCGTCATCGACTTTCCTGCCCGCCGCGATCACGAACTGAGATCCCGCGAGCACGAACGCCGCCGCGAGGTTCATGCCGCCGCTCGCGGTCCGCGGATCGATCACACCGGTGTCGCACGCCGTGAGCACGACCCCTCGCGGCGAGCGCGGGAGCGCGAGCACGTCACCGACGGTGAGATTGGCCTCCCCCGCGAGCTGGAGCACCACGTCCCACCCACTCGAACCGTTCGCGCGACCGTGGCCGGCGTGGTGGAACCAGTCGGCTCTCGCCAGCGCCTGGACCACGGCAGCGTGCGTCGCGGCCTCGCCGAGCAGCAGCTCGACCTGATATCCGCCGCGCTCGAGCTCGCTCGCGACCTCGGTTGCTTCTTCGCGGGCGCGCAGCAACCGACCCGTGCCACCGTGGTCCGCGGGATCACCGACCACGAGTGCACGCGAGCCCGTCGGCGTTGCTGCTGCGCGACCCGAGTCGAGCGCGTATGCGACTGCGCGCTCGGAAAGCAACGTACCCTCCGGACGCGGAAGCGATTCGAAGCGCAGCTCGAGCAGAGCGCCCATCGCGAGGACGTGCAGCTCGCCGGGATCCGCCAGCACCGCAGCGAACGGCTCGAGCAACCACCGCGAGACCGCAGCGTCGTCGGCGAGCGACGGCGCGGGTCCGAGCGAGCGCGCGACGATCGCGTCGGAGGTGACGGCAAACCCGAACCACCCGTCTTCACTCGGATGGTAGACGAGCCACATCGCCCCCGGCGCGGGCCTGCCGATGCGCTCGGCGGGTGACTCGTCGTCGGACTCGAGTGCATACGCGCGCGCCAACGCTGCGCGCATCTGTTCACGCATCGTGGCGTGGCGACGCTGCATCCTGGCGCGCTCGTCCGCGGGGATGCGCCACATCTCCGTGAGGTCCGACGCGATGCTCCGCGAGAGCTCCCGGTAGCGTGCGAACTCTCGCTGGTAGGCCTGCCGTGCCTCGAGCGAGAGCTCGAGCAAGGCGGCGGTCTTGCCGGCGGGGCGCAGTGCTCGGGCGCGCGAGCGCCGAGCCACGGACAGCGCGCGCTCGGAGTCTCCGTCTTCGAGCAGCATCGCGATCGCACGCGCGGCGCCGGCGTGCATCCCGGCACCCAAGCCTTCGATGCCCTGATCGATCGCGACCTGATCGACGACGCGGTCGAGGAACGCCTCCGATTCGAGGTATGCCGCGAGCGCGTCGTCGCGCCGGTCGAGCGCCTCCAGTGCGCGGCCGCGGAGCACGGTGGCGCGCCACGAGATCGTCGAGTCGACGACCGATGCGTCGACGCCTCGCAGCGCGGCCAGGGTGTCCCCCGGACGTCCGGCTGCGAATGCGGATTCTGCAGCGAGGTAACCCACCCAGCTCCGTAGCTCGGGCGCGACGCTGCTCGCGTCGAGCCCGGCCATGCGGGTGCGTAGCGCCGCGTAGTCCCGGTGGGTCACCGCATCGAGTGCGTGATAGACCCGCGCGAACTGCTGCGAGAGCGCCCAGTCGGGGTTGTCCTCGATGGCGCATCCTCCGCCCGGCTCGTAGTAAGCCAGCGCTCGCTCGAGGATGCGTGCCGGCTGGTCGTCCACGCCGCGGCTCGTGCTGGCTTGGATGAGCGACCACGCCGTGCCGGCGAGCGCGACCGCGTCGTGGCACGAGTTGCTCCCGGCTCGATCTCGGGTCAGCGCGAGAATCCGGGACGTCGCACGGTGCAGCTCGGCTTCACGTCCGAGCACGGCGAGCAACGAGACCTCCATCGAGGTCGCGGCCATTTCCGTCTCGTAGGCGCCGATCTTCCGAGCGAGCTCCGCACAGGCCGTCGCCTCGGTCAGCGCATCACCGAGCTCGCCGTCATCGAACGCCTGGTAGGCGAGCGCGTAGTGCCATCGTGCGCGCAGGGACGCGTCCGCGGTCTCGGGGATGTACAACCGCTGCAGCTCCAGCAGCCAGCCGACCTCGGCAGGCTGGTCGGAGACGAAGTGCTCCAAGTTCTGCGCGATTCCTATCGCGATGTTCGCCGCGCGTGCATCGATCGCCGAATCGATCGCGAGCCAGCTGTACGAGATGGCGTCCGCGCGGCGACCGAGGTCCCAGCAGATGATGCCCGCGAGTCGGAGCAGCAACACCCGCTCGAGCCCCTCGGCGCGATCGATCGCCGCCGCGAGCTCTGCGACGATCGGGACCAGCGCCTTGCTGCGCCCCGGGTCCGTCTCGTTGGGCAGCTTCTTCTCCAGCGCATCGAGCACCGGCATCGCGGGCGCATCCCGCAGCTCCAACCTCCAGCTCGCCGCGCCTGCACGGACAATCAGCTCGTGGGACCCACTCGGCACCGCGATCGTCGTGCGCCAGCCTTCCAGCTCGCTGCCCACGCGCACCGCCGGCTCGCCCGCGAGGGCGCCGTCGATCTCCACCGTCGGTTGCTCGAGTGCGTCCACCCACAGCCGCAGCGCACGCTCACTGCCTCGCAGCGTGCACGTCGCGGGCGTACGCGTGCTCACCGTGCAGCCCGCATGCTCCACCACCAGCTCCTGCGCCGCCGCAGGAGTTGCGGCGAGCACCGGCTCGCTCGTCACCGGCTCGGGATCCCGCGGCTTGCTGCCGCAGCCCACGAGCGCCGCCACAGCCACCACCCGCACGAACCGCTCGAACCGCCTGCCCATCTCCGCCGCCCGCGAGTCTACCGCTGCTTCGATCCACTCCGGGCCGGCCGGAGGATCGTGCTATAACCCGCCGTCGCAAGCCGATGCCGCCGCACGACGACGACAGCGCGCTCCTCTCGCGCGCGTTGGCGGGCGAGCGCGAGGCCACGGCAGCGCTCGTCCGCCGCCTGCGTCCGCCGATCCAGGCCGAGCTCGCCCACCTGCTCATGCGTGTCGCTCCCGCGCAGGGACGCAGCGCGCGGCAGGAGCTCGAGGATCTCGTGCAAGACGTCTTCATCGCGCTCTTCGATCGCGACGCGAAGCTGCTGACCAGCTGGGATCCTTCGCGCGGTCGCTCGCTCGAGAGCTACGTCCGCCTCGTCGCACGCTCGCGTGCGCTCGACGTGCTCCGCAGCCGTCGTCGCAGCCCGTGGCAGTCCGAGCCGATGGACCACGACCAGATCGAAGAGCTCGCCGAGCCGTCCGCACCGCAGCAGACCGAGCGTGTCGTCGCGCGCGAGAAGCTGGCCGCGCTGCAGAAGGCGCTGCCGGTCATGCTCAGCACCCGCGACTTCACGCTCTTCGTCGCGCTGTTCGTCGAAGAACGTCCGCCGGCCGACGTCGCCGTCGACGTCGGTATGACCGCCGGCGCGGTCTATCAGTGGAGCTCGCGATTCCGTCGGCAGGTGATGCCGCGGCTGCTCCAGCTCCTCGACGACGGCCCGCCGGAGCGGCCCAATGCGGGGCCAGGGCGGAACGCTGTCAAACCCGAGCCTGCACGCCCGTAGGGGGTCACGAACGACGTGGAGCACGAGGATCCATTGGATGCGCTGATCGAGCTCGAGCGAGCCCGCCTCGCTGCGATATCCCCGGAGTGGGAGGACGTCGTCTCCGGCCGAGTCAGCGTCGCCGACGCCGAGCAGCGGATCCGCGCCCGCGGCGACGTGGACGAGCGCGAGCTCGCCCGGGCCCGAGAGCTGTTCGCCCCGCTGTCCGCCGATTTCGAGGCGGGCCTCGTCGAGCGACTGATCCCCACCGCACCGGTGCCGATCAGCACGCATACCCCGGTCGTCGATCGCCGTGATCCGGCATGGTGGCGGCGCCCGGCGGTGCTCGCGGCCACCGCGGCGGCGGCAGCGGCAGCGTTCGCGCTCGTGTGGGCCCGGCCCGGCAGCACGCCGAGCCCGGCCGATGCGCCGGCCGTCGCCGGTCCGGCGGTGCCCGGCCACGAGCTGATCCTCGTCGGCGTCGCCGACGTCCGCGGCAGCGAGACCAAGGTCGCGGTCCCGCCCGGCGGGACGCTGCAGGTGTCGCTGCGGCCCGCGACGCGCTACGCGTTCACGCCCACGGTATGGGCGTGTCTCGGGCAGGCCGGTGACGCGAAGCCGATCGCGATCACCACCGAGCCCGGTGCGCCCGGCACGACGATCGGCGCGCAGGTGACGGTTCCCGGCGATCTCGCCGCGGGTGAGTGGCAGCTGAGCACGTTCGTCGCGAGCCGGCCCGTGCCCGAGTCGCAGCGATCGTGCGCGACCCCGACGACGAGCGACGTGCTGGTGCGCCGGCAGACCTTCCAGGTCACGCCGCCGCGCTGATCCTCAGGTCTCGTTCGGACGCACGAACGGATCCTTGAGGTCGTTGACCTTGCGACGCACCCGCGCGGGCGGAGCGGGTGCAGCCGGATCCTCCTCGACGTGGGCTTCGGGCTCGTGCGTCACGTCGGGCAGGGCCGCGGGCGCGGCGGCCTCGTCCGCTGCGGGCGCTTCGTCGACGATCGCCGCGGCCTCGGCCTCTGCTGCCGGCGGCTCGATCGGTCGGGGCGAGTCCGCGACCGCAGCGCGCTTGGAGTGCCGGCGAGGCTGCGCGACCGAGGGCTCGCGCAGCTTGTCGGAGAGCATCTCGGCGAGCAGGGGCGACTCGGCCTTCGCCGGCACCTCGACGCTCGGTTCCACGCGGGTGTCGTCCGCGACGATGCCTGCGACCGTGTCCTCCGCCGCGCCGCGCGGCTGCATCGCGAGCACGATGTGCGGCGACGCGAGCTCACCCAGGCCGATCGACGCATGCTCGGGCGGCGACTCGCGCAGCGCACCGTAACCGAACAGCAACGCGCTCGCGGCCACCACCATCGACGCATGCTGCACCACGCGGTGGAACGTCGTGCGCTGACGCGCCTGCGCACGCACGGCCTGGGTGATCGCCTGCGAGAGCGCGACCATCGAGGGGTAGCGATCGTCGGGGTCCTTGGCCATCGCCTTGCGCACGACTGCACGCAGCTCGGGGCACAGCGAAGGCACGAGCTCGCCGGGGTCGGGCACCGGCAGATGGATGTGCGCGGCCAGCAGCTCTGCCGCGCTGTTGCCGAGGTACGGCCGACGCCCGGTGAGCAGCTCGAAGAGCACGCCGCCGGCGGCGTAGACGTCGACGCGATGGTCGAAGTCCTCCGCGCGCGCCTGCTCCGGCGCCATGTAGTCGGGCGTGCCGACGATGCAGCCGATCTCGGTGCGCCGCGGGCGGGCGACGGTCTGGCTCGCGGCCGCGGTCACGCGCGCGATGCCGAAGTCGAGCACCTTGATGAAGTCCTGATCGCTGGTTCGCGGGGTCCGGAAGCAGTTGTCGGGCTTGAGGTCGCGATGGATGATCCCGTGGTCGTGGGCGGCCTGCAGCGCGCTGCAGATCTGCCGCATGATCGCCGCGGCGCGGGTCGGCGCCAGCGGGCCCTCGGCGTCGACGAGATCGCCGAGCGTCTCGCCGTGCAGCAGCTCCATCACGCAGAAGACGACGCCTTCGGCGGTGATGCCGAAGTCGGTCACCTCGACGACGTTCTCGTGGATCACCCGAGACGTGACGCGCGCTTCCTGGAGGAAGCGCTCGATCGCATCGGGGATGCCCTCGATCGCACCATCGAGCACCTTGATCGCGACTGGCTTCTCGATCGTCTTGTGGCGACCGCGGTACACGGTGGCCATGCCGCCCTGGCCGAGCACCGACTCGACCTCGTAGCGCGCGAGTAACTCCGTGCCCTCGAGCTTGCGCGGTCGTCGGCGCGCGCGACCGGGGCGCAGGGGAGGGAGCGGCGGCTCCTCGTCGGTCACCACGGAGGTGACCGCTTCGGGGCCGTGCGCGTCGAGCTGATAGGCGTCGTCCATGTCGGGTCCGTGCCGGCGGACACGACATGAGCAAGGAGCGGGCCACCGTCCCCAAAGGACAATCCGGGTGACCGAGCGTGCAGGCCCGCCCAGCTGTGGCAGAGCGGCGTGCGCTGGGTCGCCCGTCGGCGCGCGTCGCACCACAGCCGAGCGGCGCTCGAGCCCGCCGTGGCTTTGCCACGGCGGACAGCGAGCACGACTGCGC
>CAZFKC010000058.1:20505-65165 GCA_964519175.1 uncultured Nannocystaceae bacterium | reverse complement strand
GCGACGGCGTCGAGCTCTTCACCGCGATCTACACGCCGAAGCATCCGAAGGCCCCGCTCGCCATCTTGTTGAACCGCACGCCCTACTCGGTCGCGCCGTACGGCGCCGAGGTCAAAGACGGCGTCGGCCCCTCGCAGACGCTCGCCGAGCACGGCGGCTTCGTGTTCGTCTACCAGGACGTGCGTGGGCGCTGGATGTCGGGGGGCGAGTTCGCGGACATGCGACCGCACATCGACAAGCAGCCCGACGCGAAGCAGCCCGACCCGAAGCAGACCGACGAGAGCACCGACACCTTCGACACGATCGAGTGGCTGCTCGCGAACGTCGCAGGCAACAACGGCAAGGTGGGGATGTGGGGCATCTCGTATCCCGGCTTCTACGCCGCGACCGGGATGATCGACCACCACCCGGCGCTCGTCGCCGTGTCGCCGCAGGCGCCCATCGCCGACTGGTGGTTCGACGACTTCCACCACCACGGCGCGTTCTTCCTGCCGCACACGTTCAACTTCTTCGCGGTGTTCGGACGCCCGCGTGCGCAGCCCACCACCGAGAAGGGCAAGCCGTTCGAGCACGGCACGAACGACGGCTACCAGTTCTTCCTCGAGCTCGGCGCGCTGGCGAACGCGGAGAAGCGCTACTTCAAGGGCGACGTCGCGTTCTGGACGCAGGCGATGGCGCATCCGGATCGCGACGCGTTCTGGCAGGCGCGCGATCTGCTGCCGCACCTGCACCGCGTCGCGCCGCACGTGCTCGTCGTCGGCGGATGGTTCGACGCCGAGGATCTCTACGGACCGCTGGCGATCTACCGCACCATCGAGACGCGCGAGCGGGACGTCGACAACAAGCTCGTCATGGGCCCGTGGCGTCACGGCGGCTGGGCCCGCGACGACGGGCGTCGGCTCGGTTGCCTCGACTTCGGCAGCGCCACCGGGGCGCACTACCGCGACGAGATCGAGGCGCCGTTCTTCCGGGAGCACCTGCGCGGCGAGGCCGACGCGGCGCTGCCCGAGGCCTCGGTGTTCGACACCGGTGCGAACGCGTGGCGCGAGCTGCCGGCGTGGCCGCCCGCCGAGCGGAGCTCGCAGTCGTTCTTCCTCGGTCCCGACGGCACGCTCGTGCGCGAGGCGCCGCGGGCGAAGCCCGGCACCGCCGACGCGTGGACGAGCGACCCGAACGAGCCGGTGCCCTACACGCAGGCGATCGACATCGGGATGGTGAAGGAATACATGGTCGAGGATCAGCGCTTCGCGGCGCGGAGGCCCGACGTGCTCGAGTGGCAGACCGAGCCGCTGGCCGAGGATCTCGTGCTGGCCGGACCACTCTCCGCGGAGATCTGGCTGTCGACCACGGCCGCCGACGCCGACCTCGTCGTGAAGCTCGTCGACGTCTTCCCGAGCGGCGCCACGATGCCGGCACCGAACGAGCCCTTGCCCTACGCGTGCCCGGCTCCGGCGAAGAAGGGCGAGCCCACACCGATGGCCGGCTTCCAGCTCATGGTGCGCAGCGAGGTGTTCCGCGCGCGCTACCGCGACAGCTACGAGCACCCGAAGCGCATGCGCGCGGGCGTACCGACGAAGATCGTGGTGCCGCTGCAGGACGTGCTGCACACGTTCGCGAAGGGCCACCGCTTGATGGTGCAGGTCCAGAGCTCGTGGTTCCCGCTCGTCGATCGCAACCCGCAGCGTTGGCACGATCCGATCGCGAACGCGCCCGACGACGGCTTCGTCGCGGCCACGCACCGCGTGCACCGCTCGCAGGCGCACGCGAGCGTGCTGAAGGTCGGCGTGCTCCCGGCGCAGCGATGAGCCGGTCGCCGACTACTTCAGCCGCAATCCGCGACGCTGCACGAGCTTCTCGTTGCGGCTCGCCGAGCTCACGCGGCCCGACATCGGCTCGCCGCCCGCGACGACGAGGTTGACCTCGTCGCCGGTCTTCAGCGCCTTGGCCTCGCGCGCGGGCACCACGACCGGATCGATCTTCGTGCGGTAGACGTTCGTCTTGCCGGTGGCGCGGCACTTCTGCGCGTACACCAGGGTGCCGTCGGACTCGATGCGCTGGACCTTGCGCGTCTCGACGCAGGCCTCGTCCGCGTAGCGATCGACCTTGTCCGCGAACACCAGCATCGTGTCCGCGCCGCTCGGCTTCTTCGCGGCCAGCTTGCCGCCGTGGTAGCGCGGCTCGCCACCGCCCGGCACGAGCTCGGCCAGACGCACGGTGCGGATGCGCTCGAACGACCAACGTCGCGACTTCGAGAAATCGTAGGCGGCCGCGTTGCCGGTCGCCGCCTTCGTGGTGCCCTCGTCGAGGCCCTGGTCGCGCAGCTGCGCCTGCTTGCGGTAGGCCTCGCTCGCGTCGCCCATCGCCGCCTCCTGACGGCGATCGATCTCGCGGGCGACCTCCGTACGCTCCTTCGGATCCGCCATGCGCAGCTCGGCCTGGGCGCCGAGCGCGTCCTGTCGCGACACGTGGGCGAAGAACAGCTCGCGCGCGATCGCGATGCCGAGCCCGCGATCGAGGCAGTCGAACGCGCCGCACTGCGCCAGGTAGTCGCCCCGCAGCTCCTCGAGCGCCGCGATCGTCGGGTCGTCGACGCCGCCCTCGCGCTTCGCCTGCGCCGTCTTGGCAATCGCGTCGAAGCGGGCGAACAGCGCGGCGTACTTCGCGTCCTCGGCCGCCCGCTCCTTGCGGACCTCGGCGGGGATCCCGATGAACACCTCCGCCGCCGGGCCGGTGATCTCCGCCGCGACCGTGCGGACCTGCGTGCGCGCGCGCTCGAGCTCGCCCTGGAAGTGTCTGCGCAGCTCCGCGGACACGCCGGCCTCGGCGAGCGCCGCATCGGCCTTCGCCGGATCGACGCCATCGGCGTAGTAGAGCAGCAGCCCGGCCGGATAGTGCCGCGCGGCGGGATCTCGGCTGGTGTTCGGCTCGAGCGGACCGATGCAGCTCGCATCCTTGTTGCACATCGTGAGGATGAGCGCCGCAGTCGCGTGGTCGAAGCGCCGCGTGTCGAAGTCGTGGTGGTACTGCACGTACGCCGACTCGCCACCGTCCTCGGGATAGAGATCGATGCGATCGCCGCACGCGACCTTGGCGACGCGCAAGGGCAGCGGATCGACGCGCGCCGGCTGCGGGCTCGTGAGCGTCACGATGCGGCGCTCGCCGACCGTGTCCGTGTCCTCGCGCAGCTCGAACGCCTTGCACTCGGCCCCGGCGTAGTGGGACGCCCCGGCCTTGCCGTCCGCCTTGCCGCGATCGAAGGCCGAGGTGAAGAAGGCACAGCCGGCCAGCGACGAGGTGCCGAGCAGCAGGACGGACGCGAGGAGACGGGTGGCGAACGACATGACGGCCGCCCTGACGCCGCGCTCGCCCGGGCGTAGCGGGAAATCGACGTCGCCCCGATCAATGCGGCCGTGTGAGCTGGCGCAGCTCGGCACGGGCGGTGCGCGCGAGCGACCGCGACTGCTTCGCATCGGGGTGCTCGGGGCCGTAGGCCTCGGTCCAGGCCTCGGCCCCTGCGTCCCAGAGCGTCGCTGCCCGCGCGCGATCCCCCGCGTCGTACTCGACCGCGGCCAGGGCGTCGCTCGCGACCGCGCGGCGAACCGCCGGCGCGTCGGTCGTGTGCGCGAGCGCGGAGGCGATCCAGCGCCGCGCCTCGCCGAGGCGCCCGAGTGCGCGCAGGGCATTGCCGGCCGCGATCGCGGCGGCGCCCACGTGCGGATGATCGTCGCCGTAGAGCGCGAGCAACCCGGCATGGGCGAGCTCGGCCTCCGCGAACGCCGACTCGTATGCGCGCAGCCGCAGGTCCGCCTGCGCGAGGTTGTACCGCGCGTTCTCGGTGTGCGCGTGCCCCACCCCGACGACGCGCTCGTAGCCGGCGAGCGCGGCCGCAGTGGCGGCGCGCGACGCCTCGAGATCGATCTCCTCGAGCGCGAGCCCGAGCCGCAGCCGCGCCGCCAACGTCGAGAGATGATCGGGCCCCTGCGTGCGCTCGTGGATCGCGAGCGCACGACGGGCCGTCGCGACGGCAGCCTCGTGCTCCCCGTGCGCGCGCTCGATCGCGAAGCGCAGATCGAGGACCGCCGCGACCTCGGGGTGCTCGGCGCCGAGCTGGGCCTCGCGGATCGCCTGCGCGCGTGCGACGACGAGCGCGGCCTCGTCGAGCTGCTCGGCGAGGAACAGCGCCACACCGAGGTCGCGCAGCGCCGTCGCGGTCTTCAGCGCCTCGGGTCCGCGCTCGGACTCTGCCCACGCGAGCGCTGCCCGCAGCGGCGCGATCGCGGCAAGCCCGTCGTTGCGATCGATCGCGATCGCACCACGCGCACGCTCGAGCGCCGCACGTTCGCGCGGCGGATCGCCCAGCCGCGCGAGCACGGCGGTCGCGTCGCGATCCCAGCGGGCGGCGGCCTCGAGGTCGGAGCGCTGCGCCCCGTCGACCAGCACGAGGTGCACCAGCGCACGCGCGGCGAGCCGATCGTCGCCCGCCGCGAGCGCGGCATAGGCGACCTCCGCGACCATGCTGCTCGCGGCCGCCTCCTCGCCGAACCCGGGCAGGATGCTGGCGAGCTCGAGCTGGGCCTCGCGCAGCACGGCCTCGTCGCCGCTCGCACGCGCATCGTCGATGGCCTGCTCGAGCTTGCTGCGCGCAGCGAGCGGATGGCCTGCGACGTTCAGCGCCTTTGCAGCCGCGAGCGCGGCGAGCAGGCGCGGATGCTGGGGACCCGTCGGTGCGGTCGCATCGCAGGCGTCGCCCTCGAGCTCCGCCACGACCGCGGCGGCATGGGTGATCGTGGTGGCGTCGGCGTCGGCGAGCACGACGATCGCCTGCTCGAGCGCCGTACGACGCTGCTCGGCGCACGCGAGCGCGGCCAGGTCGTCGCTCGTGCAGGCCGCGTGCGCGTGCACGGCCCACGCCTCGATCTCGGCTGCGAGCACGCCCTGGGCGTTCGTCCACGCCGTCGCGGCGAAGGGCAGCCCGCTCGCCGCGAACGCCTCCGCCGTGCGCGTCCGAACGTCGTCGCTCCACAGCTCCGAGGCCAGCGCCTGCGTCGGCACACAGGCCTCCGGCTGCGAGCCCAGCAACAGCGGCGTCGTCGCGACCGCTACGGCTCCGAGCGCGACGAGCCATCGACGCGGACGGGGCGCGGGCACGAGCGCATCGAGCAACGCAGCCATCGACGGCCAGCGCCGAGCGGGATCCTCCGCGGTGCCGCGCGCGATCACCCGTGCGACGCGACGCGACCGCGAGGCGCCCAGCTGCGGCGCGGCGCTCGGTGCCGGTGCGCTCTCGGTGATCGCAGGCCCGTCGTTCCCGAGCGCCTCGCCGAGCGCGATGCAGAACGAGTACTGATCGGCGCGCGGATCGGGGGCGGCGCCCGCCGCCTGCTCGGGCGCGACGTAGCCGCGGGTGCCGGCGCGGCTCGCAGGTGCACCGCGCGGCGCCGCGAGCCCGAAGTCGGCCACGCGCACGCGCTCGACCCGGCCGTCGCGGTCGCAGCCGACGAGCACGTTCGCGGGCTTGAAGTCGCGGTGCACGACGCCGTGCCGATGCGCCGCCGCGAGCCCGTGCCCGGCCTGCCGGAACACCTCGAGGATCGCCGACGGCTCGCGCGGCGCGGCCACCAACCACTGCACGAGCGTGCCGCCTTCGACGAGCTCCATCGCGATGTAGTCGCGACCGTGCGCGTGGCCGACGTCGTAGATCGCGACGATGTGCGGATGCTCGATCGCCGCGATCGTGCGCGCCTCCTGCAACGCCTGTGCGCGGCGGTCGGCCCCGGCGCGCGCGTGCAGCAGCTTGAGCGCGACCTTGCGATCGAGCACCGGATCGTAGGCCGCGTGCACCTCGCCCATGCCGCCGACGCCGGCGAGGTGCAAGAGCACGTAGCGACCGAAGCGCTGGCCCGGCTGCAGCAGCGTGGGCTCGTGCGTTTCTTCGCCGCTCTGCGAGAGCGTGGCGAGCGGCGCCGCGCCGAGCTGCCACGCGCTCGCATAGCGCTCGACCAGCTCGCAGCAAGCGTCGCAGCCGCGCAGGTGCTCGCCGACGCGGCGCAGCTGCGTCCTCGGCAATCGCCCCTCGGCGAACGCGCCCAGCAACTCGTCGCTCGGGCAGCTCTGCGACGCGGCGCGCGTGCCGGGCATGCGTCGGCTACCATAGTCCTTGCCGTGGGCGCCGCCAACGAGCTGCTGGCCGCATGGCAGGGCGCAACCGAGGCGAGCGCGCTGCGTGCACGGCTCGCGCAGCTGATCGCGAGCGCACGCGAGGCGTGGCCGGGCGTCGAGCTCGCCGAACCCATCTTCCTGGAGCATCTCGGGGCACGGCTCGAGTCGCCCGAGCTCGCCGCGATCGACGAGCTGCACAGCGACGATCTGTGGCTCGCGTGTGCGTGCAGCCACGGCGACGACGTGGCGCTGCAGAGCTTCGAGCGCTTCGCCCTCGCGCCGGCCGTCGCCGCGCTCGTCGACGCCGACATGCCGAAGGACGAGCTCCTGCAGCAGCTGCGCGTGCGCCTGCTCGTGCGCGACGGCGACGCGGCCGCGCGCATCGAGCAGTACGGGGGGCGCGGCTCCTTGCGCGCCTGGACCCGCATCGCGGTGCTACGCGCGATCAAGGACGACCGCCGTGCGCGTGCACGGCGGGGCTCGGCGAAGGCACTCGCCGACGATCTGCTGCAGGATCCCACCGCGATCGCCGATCCCGAGCTCGAGGAGATCCGCCGGCGCTGCGGCACCGAGTTCCGCGCGGCCTTCGCGGCCGCCGTGTCGCGGCTCGACCCCGAGTCACGCAGGTTGCTGCGTCAGCACCACCTGCACGGCATCACCCTCGATGCGCTCGCGCGGATCTACGGCATCCACCGCGTGACGACGGCGCGCCGGCTCGCGAAGGCGCGCGCAGAGCTGCTCGATCACACGCGGCGCGAGCTCGTGCGCCGGCTGAAGCTCGATCGCGCCGACGTCGAGCGCACGGTCGGCCTGCTCATGAGCCGGCTCGAGCTCAGCGTCGAGCGTCTGCTCGCCAGCCGCGACGATCTCTGACGCGCTTCAGAGCACGAGCGGCAGCGCATGATCGAGCCGCAGGTCGATCGTGCTCGGCCCCGCTTCGCCCCGCGCGACCCGGATGCGAGCGCCGAGTGCATGCACCTCGACGCCGGCCGCGATCGCGCGCCGCAGCGCCGCACCGTAGGCCGGATCGATGTGATCCGCGGGCGCGAACGCATCCGCGTCGGCCCGCTGCACGGCGAAGACCAGCGCCGCACGGTGCCCGAGTCGACGCATCGCGACGAGATCGTCGAGGTGCTTGCGTCCGCGCTCGGTCGGCGCGTCCGGGAACGCGGCGATGCGCGTACGGCTTCGCGTCTCGCACAGCGTCGTGCTCTTGACCTCGACCCACGCGCTCGTCGGCGCACGGACCCGGCGCTGCGCGAGCGCTGCGACGCGAAGCCGCTCCGGATCGTCGGCGAGCACGAGATCCACGCGGCTGCGCAGTCCTTCGCCGTAGGCGAGCTCGCGGTGCACGGCCGCGTACCCGCCGAGCGCAGGCAGGTGCCCGGCCCCGATCGCCTCGGCGACGAGCGCCGGACCCAGCGCGCTCTCGACCCCGACCCAGGCCCGGGCACTCCGCACCAGCACCCAGGTCCACGGCAGCTTGCGCGTCGGCCCGACGCGACCGTGCAGCACGACCTCCGCGCCGACCTCCAGACATCCGCTCAGTCGTCCCGTGTTCGGACAGTGCGCGACCACGTGGGAGCCGTCGGCGAGCGCGACGTCGACGAAGAACCGCTTGCGACGGGCGATCAGCCGGCCGCCGACCAGTGTCCGCGAGAGCAGCATCGGGAGCGACGCGAGCTTGCCCCGGGCCGAGGCGGGCACGCCAGCGAGACCGGCCGGCGAAGTGCTATGGTTGCCTGCTCCCCGTGCACGGACGACTACGCTCGAGCGTTTCCCGACGCATCCGTTCCGCGGCCGTGGCGCTGCTCACCCTCGCGCTCGCCGCCTGCGTCGATTCCCCCCACGGCAGCGCCGAGGGCGGCAAGAAGTCGAGCACCACGACCGCCGCCAAGGTGCCGCAGCAAGCCACCGCGCCGAGCAACGGCTTCGGCGACGGCATCGCATGGCGCGGCTTCGACGAAGGTCTCGCCGACGCCGCCAAGCTCGGCGTGCCGCTCATGATGGTCGTGCACGCGAGCTGGTGCTCGCAGTGCAAGGCGCTCAAGCCGAAGTTCGATGATCCCGCGTTGAAGGAGCTCAGCCACGAGTTCGTGATGGTCAACGTCGACCAGGACGAGGTGCCGAAGAGCCAGGAGTACGGCCCCGACGGCACCTACGTGCCCCGCGTGCTGTTCGTGGATCCGAAGACTCTGCAGGCCGACGCCAGCCTGCGCAACCCGGACCGCGATCGCACGGTCTACTACTACGGGCCGCGGGACGACATCGTCGCGACCATGAAGAAGGCACTCGACCGCCATGGCGCGAGCTGACACCCGACGAATCCTCCCCGCGCTGCTGGTCCCCGCCGTCTTGTTCGGCGCGATCGCATGCGCGCGCGCGGTCGCAGGCCCCCCGGGTCGCGCGAGCAAGCGCGCCGCCGCGCCCGCGGCCAGCGACACCATGCCGGTGTCCGCGATCAAGCCCGGCATGAAGGGCTACGCGGTCACCGTGTTCGAGGGCACCGCGACCGATCGCTTCGAGATCGAGGTGGTCGACACGATGCGCAACTACCTGCCGAAGCAGGACGCGGTGCTGTTCCGCTCCAGCGATCCGCGGCTGGAGCACAGCGGCATCGTCGGCGGCATGAGCGGCAGCCCGATCTACATCGAGGGCAAGCTGGTCGGCGCGCTCTCCTACGGCTGGCGCTTCAACAAGGATCCACTCGGTGCGCTCACGCCGATCTCGAACATGCTCGAGGTCGGCAACCTGCCGTTCCGCCCCGACGTGATCCCGCACCCCTCCGTGAAGGCGCGCGGCGGCGCGAGCGGGTGGGCCGACACGATGCTCGGGCTGCGCACCGATCCCCTGCCCGCGCGGCGCAAGGCCGAGGAGCTCGATCCCGCCGAAGGTCTCACGCCGCTGACCGTGCCGCTGTCGGTCTCGGGGCTCTCGGCCGGGCCTACGCGCATGCTGGTCGACGCGTTCGGGCTCACGCCGGTACGCGGCGGCTCCGGTGGGGCGCCCTCCGAGGACGAGGCCGCGAAGAAGAGCGCGATCAAGTGGGGCCCCGGCGACGCGGTCTCCGTCGTGCTCGTGCGCGGCGACAGCTCCGTCGCGGGCAACGGCACCGTCACCTGGGTGGGCCCGAAGGGCGATCGCCTGCTCGCGTTCGGACACTCGATGCTGAACGACGGCCCGAGCAACGTGCCGATCGCGACCGCGCGCGTACACACGATCCTCGCCAGCGTCGAGCGCTCGGTGAAGCTGTCGTCGCCGCTCGTGATCGACGGGCTGATGTACCAGGACCGCCAGGCCGCGATCGCGCTGCGCACCGATCTCCGCGCGCCGATGATCCCGGTCACCGCCGTGATCAAGGGCCCCGATCCGGATCTGCCGGCGCGCACCTACGCCAACGAGGTCGCGACCGGCGTGAACCTCACCCCGAACCTGGTCGCGGTCGTGCTCGCCGAGGGCGTCGACGAGGCCGGCCGCGACGCGGTCGAGGTGGTCGTGAAGGTCACGCACGACATCTCGCTCGAGACCACCAAGGGCCCGCGCGACGTCCACGTCGAGGAGGAAGTGTTCTTCCCCCAGGGCGTGGTGGGCCGGATGCTGAGCGGCAGCCGGGGCGTCATGATGCTCGCGGCCGCGATGGACAACCCGTTCGAGGTCGCGCGCATCCGCAGCGTTCGGCAAGAGGTGCGGATGGAGTACGCCGCGCCGATCGAGAGCATCGAGATGGTGCGGCTGTCCGACGCCGACGTGCACGCCGGCGACATCGCGCACGTCGAGGTCACGCTGCGCAGCTACAAGGGCGACGCCCGCACCGAGATACTGCCGCTGCGGATCCCCGACGATGCCGGCGGCGAAGAGGTGCAGCTGGAGATCACCGGCGGCGACTACGTGCGCCCCTACCGGCCGCTGCCCGGCGATCTCGACACGCTGCTCACGACGCTCGCGCAGAGCTATCCCTCGCGTTCGATCGTCGCCAGCATCTACCGCTCGCACGAGGGCCTCTCCACGAAGCACGGGCTCATGCCCGCGCTGCCCGACAGCGTGCTCGAGACCCTGGCCGATCAGAGCTCCACCCAGGACGCGGTGCGTTTCAAGCAGCTCGCCCGCCGGGTGATCCCCACCAAGGCGATCATCGAGGGGCAGCACACCATCCGCATCAACGTGCTGCCCAAGAAGACGACGAGATAGATCATGCGCCGCGCCTTCACATCCATCTTCCTCACGCTGGCGCTCGCGCTACCCGCCACCGGTCACGCCGGCGGCACGCGCACCTGGGACGTCAGCTCGCACGCCGACTTCGACAAGGGCGAGACCGAGGGCGCCGCGATCGAGGCCTCGGGCCGCATCACGGTGGGCTTCCTGCCCGCGCGTGGCGAGCTGCCCGGCACGACCGCGTTCAGCTGCCTCGCGACCTCTTCGGGCGCGCTCGTCGGCACCGCCGATGCGGCGACGATCCAGCGCATCGTCGCGGGCAAGCGCAAGCGCGACGACGGCAAGGGCAAGAAGAAGGGCAAGAAGGCCGACGCGAGCGAGGGTGACGATCTGCCGAGGCTCGCGGTCGAGGAGGTCGCGAAGCTCGACGGCGTGGTGGTCTCCGCGATGGCAGCGCTGCCGGGCGGCGACATCGTCGCGGCGACGCTGCCGGGCGGCAAGCTGGTGCGCGTCGACGGCAAGGGCAAGGTGACGCCGTTCGCCACGCTCGCGGTCGATCAGATCTGGGGGCTCATGGTCCACCAGAACCGGCTCGTCGTCGGCACGGGGCCGAAGGGCGAGCTGTGGTCGCTGTCGCTCGCGGGCAAGGACGCGAAGCTGATCCTCGACGTCGAAGAGAAGGACCTCTTGAGCCTCATCGCGGTGGGCAACGAGATCGTCGTCGGCGTCGCGCCGCAGGCGAAGCTCTACCGCGTCACCAAGGAGCTCGGCGGCGAGCTCTTGCAGGACTTCAGCGGCGACGAGGTGCGTGCGCTCGCGCTGACCAAGACCGGGCTCGTCGCGGCGGTGAACACGTTCGCCGATCGCAAGCTCGGCAGCCTCGACGCGCTCACCAAGACGCTCGATCGCACCAGCATGGTCGGTCAGGCGCCGGCGGGCTCGCTCGACGGCGAGCGCGCGATCCAGGCCGACGGCGCGGTCTACCACGTCGATCTCGGGCCGAAGCGCGACCTCGATCGCGCGATCGAGGCGCCGTGGGTCATGTGGCTCGAGCGCAACAAGCAGTACTTCAGCGACGTGCTCGCGCTCGACGACGTCGGCACCGTGCTGGTCTCGTCGAGCGAAGAGGGCAAGATCTACCGCGTCCGCGGCCCGCGCGACGTCGCGACGGTCGCGGATCTCGAGGAGCGCCAGGCCACGGCGCTGTGCCGCGTGCCGAAGGGCCCGGTGATCGCCGCGGCCGCCCACGGTGCAGCGGTGTACGAGCTCGGCGCGGCGGCGGCGAAGAAGGCCCGCTACGTGACGGACGTGCTCGACACCTCGCAGCCGGCGAGCTTCGGCTCGGTGCGGCTGCGCGGCGATGGTGCGCTGACCCTGCGTGCGCGCAGCGGCCCCACCGACGAGCCCGACAAGCGCTGGACCGACTGGAAGACCGTCGCGCTCGTGCGCGAGGACGGTGCGCTGCGCGGCAGCCTCTCCTCCCTGCCCCACCGCCGCTACCTGCAGCTCGACGTCGGGCTCGGGGCCCCGGATGCCGAGCTGCGCGCGATCGAGGTGTTCTACGCGCCCGAGAACCTGCCTCCGTTGCTCACGCAGGTCGACGTGGATCGCCCCGATCTCGACGAAGCAGAACGCGAGCCCAAGGTGACGATCTCCTGGAAGGTCGACGCGCGCGACGACGACGAGCTGATGTACGACGTGCGCGTGCGCCCCGAGGGCGGCGACGACGGCGACTGGATCGGGCTCGGGCCGAAAGACGAGCTCGTGACCAAGAAGGAGCTCAAGTGGGACATCTCCACCGTGCCCGACGGGGTCTACGAGATCGAGGTGGTCGCGAGCGACGAGCCGAGCAACGGCAGCTCGCGCGCGCGCACCGACGAGCTGGTGAGCGCGCCGTTCGTCGTCGACCGGCAGCGGCCGGCGATCGGCAAGCCCAGCGTCTCGGGTGACCGGATCAAGGGCAACGCGACCGACGTCGGTGGCTACGTCCACGATGTGAGCTTCGCGATCGACGGCGGGCCCATGCGCGCGGCGAGCCCGAGCGACGGCCTGTTCGACAGCGACAACGAGGGCTTCGAGGCGGTCATCCCCGGCGACCTCGGCAAGGGCAAGCACCGCGTGGTGCTGCGCGTGCGCGACTCGTTCGGCAACTCGACCAGCATCGCGGTCGTGCTGTCGCGCTAGCGCCTACGCACTTGGGGTAGGCGCCGCGCGCTCGAGGTTGCCGAGGATGATCTCGAGCAGCCGGATCTGCTGCTGCTGCATCTCGACCAGCGACTTCCACTGCAGCTCGCGGAGCTCGTCGATCTTCACGTGGAGCTGGATGATCTCCAGCTCGGCCTTCGTGTTGATCTCGTAGTCGTGGGTCGACTGCGCGCGGTCCTTCGCGGCCTGCCGGTTCTGGCTCATCATGATGACCGGCGCTGCATAGGCCGCCTGGAACGAGACCATCAGGTTGAGCAGGATGAACGGATAGGGATCCCACGCGCGCACCCAGCCGGTGAGGTTCGCGGCGATCCACACCGCGAGCACGAGGGACTGGCCGATGATGAAGCGCCACGAGCCCATCGTCGCGGCCACGGCATCGGCGATGCGCTGCCCCCTCGTGCTCTGCTCCTCGAGCTCCTGGACCACGGGCCGCGAGATCCGGCGCTTGTGCACGAACCGGTCGACGATGGCGCGTTCGTTGGGCGCGAGCGCATCGAGGTCCTGCTGCATGTAGCTCTTCGCGGTCTCACGGCGGTCGGTGCTCATGGCCGCACCAGCGTAGGACAACGGTCGAGCCCGGCGCCAGCGACGGCCGGGCCTCGGCAGCTCAGCGCTGCGTGCGGGGGCCGTCGAGCTCGGACGCGATCATGGCCGCGAGTCGACGCGTGCGATAGCACCACGCATCGAGCGCTCCCCGGGTCATGTGCAGCGCGTCGGCCACCTCGTCGCGATCGGCCTCCTCGACGAACACGCGGTGGAAGAGCTCCCGGTCACGCGCATTCATCCGCTGCTGGAGGAGCTGCAGCACGCGACGCAGCCGATCACGGTGCTCGAGGCGTCGCTGCTCGGTCGCACCATCGGCGCCGTCGAGCTCGCTGGGGGCCGTCGGGCGATCGGCCCATGGGTTGCGCCGTCGCTGCCCCAGTGAGCGCGCCACGCTGCGCCGCGCGACGAGTCGGACGAAGCTCTCCAGGCTCCGACCACGACGGGGATCCCAGCGCCGGAGCTCGCGAGCGTCGGAAGCGAGCAGCGTGACGACGACGTCGTGGGTCAGATCGGCGACGTCCTGAACCGGGTCGCGTCGCTCGCGTGCGGCCGGGAAGCGAAGGCAGCACGACACCTCGCGGTGGATGGCAGCCTGGAGTCGAACCGGCAGCGTGTGGCAGGTCGTCATGGCCCGACTGTGTCGGGCCGAGCGCGAACCGTTCAGGGTTTCTCACCGACCGGAGCGGCTCGGCGCAGCGCCGCCGACCAGCGGTCTACCGCGGCGACGAACGGCCACATGCCCTGCATCGCCAGGAGCGGCCGCACGAAGTGCAGCTCGTCGCGCGATTGCTCGGA
Source organism: uncultured Nannocystaceae bacterium (assembly GCA_964519175.1). GTDB lineage: Bacteria > Myxococcota_A > Polyangia > Nannocystales > Nannocystaceae > Xiheibacterium. Next base: position 51,305 of record CAZFKC010000058.1, on the reverse strand, counting down.
GGGCGGCTGCAGCACCGCGTCGACCAGGCGCAGGACCGTTTGCAGGTGCTTCGCGAGCGGGTCCGTAGTCGAGATCCGCTGCAGGCGCTCACGGGCGAGCGACGTCACCGCAGGCACACCCAGGGCATGGGCGGTCATCGCCGTGAACGCGAGCCGGTCGACCTCGCTCGGGGCCGGCGCGACGGCCTCGCGCAGCTCCTCCGGGCGCAGCAGCTCCAGCGCCTCGGCGTCCCGGCCGAGCCCGTGCAGGAGCCCCGCGAGGTCCACTCGATGCGCGACGACGTCGTCGGAGCGCGCCGCGGTCGCTGCTGCGAGGGCGCGGCGCAGCTCGGCCTCCGCCTCGTCGGGTTTGCCCTGCGCCGCCAATGCGAGCCCGATGTTCGCGCGACACCTGGCCACGTCGGCGTGGTTCTCCCCGAGGACGCGCACGCCGATCGCGAGCGCCTTGCGGGCCTCGTCCAGCGCGCGCTCGTGGAGCCCGTCGAAGTAGGCATTCGCGGCGAGCTCGTTGCGGGCGCGCAGCACCTCGAGGTGCTCCTCGCCGTGGGTGCGCAGATCGAGCGCCAGCGCGGCCTCGAAGCGCGCGCGATCCCGGCGGTCGTCTTCCAGCCGCGCCGACGCCTGCGCGACGACGACGTGGATGCCGATGAGCGCTCTCCCATTGTCGTCCGGTGCACGCATCGCCGCCGCCAGCGCCGCCTCGCCCTCGGCCACCGATTCCTCGTAGCGACCGAGCTGCACGAGTGCGAGGGCCACGTCGCTCCGCCATGCGATCGCGTGCGGATGATCCTCGCCGAGCGTGGCCGTACAGATCTCGATGGCGCGGCGGTACTCGACGATCGCCGCCTCGTAGTCGCCCTCCTCCACGAGCAGTCGGGCGATGGTGGCGTGGTTCGCGGCCAGTAAGGGATGCTCGGGGCCCCAGACCCGCGTGCGAATCGCCAGTGCGGTCTCGAAGTGCTGGCGGGCCTCGTGCAGCTCGCGGCGTGCGTTGAGCACGTTGCCGATGTTCATGTGGGTCGCCGCCACCTCGTCGCTCTCGCCTGCCTGCAGCGCGGTGCGAATCGCCAGCGCGCGCCGGTGGTGCATCAGCGCCTCGTCGTAGTCGTGCAGGCCGAACGCGACGATCCCGAGCAGCGAGTGGTTGCTGGCGGCCGAGCGGTCGGCGACGAGACCGGCAACGACGAACCCACGCCGCGCGACGTCGCGTGCGACGGAGAGCTCGCCGAGTGCGACGTGCACGGACGCGAGCCGGTCGAGCGCGTCGAGGAGGATCGGCGGGTACTCGAGCGCGGCCGCGCGCTCGACCGCCGCCTCCGCGGCCGGCTTCGCAGCGGCGTACCTCCCCGCATCCTCGAGCGCGAGCACGTGGGCCAGCTCGTCCCGGAGCTCTGCCACTTCGGCGGCCACGGCCGGATCCTCGGGCGGGAGCACGTCGGCGGACACGTAGACCGCGTCGGCGCAACTCTCGGTCTTCGGCAGCCCGGCCGCCAGGATCGGCGCGTTCTCCAGCACGCGTGCGTCGGCCTCTTCCAGCACGTCGACGAGCGCATCGAAGTGCCGGCGGCGTTCCTCGAGGCAGCGTATGCGTCGGCCGAACAGCTCGACGCTCTGCGTACCTCGCACGTGCGCCTCGCAGGCGTCGCGGTAGCCTGCGATCCACGCGTCGGCGTAGCCCGCGAGCAGCCCGTCGACCTTCGTCGCTGCCGCCGCGGCGAACGGCGCCGCGATGCCGCCGAGCACCTCGCCGAGCGACTCGCGGCGCGCCGGCGACCAGACGGGATCGAAGTGCGAGCTCGCATCCACGCAGGGGTCGAGCTCGGCGGGGCGAACCATCCACACGGCGGCCGCGATGGCTGCACTCGCTCCGCCGGCCGTCAGCGCTCGGCGCCACCGACCGCGCGACGGATGCCGTCCACGCTCGAGCGCAACGACGAGCGCGTCCATCGACTCCCACCGCTCGCCTCGCTGCGGGTCGAGCCCACGCTCGAGCAGGGGCCGCAACCACGCCGGCAGCTTCGACGGCCGAGGCGGTGGCCGGATCGTGCCCGCGGTGACCGCCTCGGCGATCTCGCGGCGCGTCCGACCGGCGAAGGGACGCTCGCCCGCGAGCGCCTCCCAGAGCGCGACGCAGAACGCGAACTGGTCGGCGCGGTGGTCGGCCACGTCGCCGGCGAACTGCTCGGCGGACATGTACGCCGGCGTGCCGATCAGCGCTCCCGCGCTCGAGGCCCGCGTTTCCTCCGCGGGCGCGTCGGCGGAGTCGCTGCGGAGCGTCGACGCCACGGTCGCGCCGTGCTCGTAGGCCAAGCCGAAGTCGAGCACGCGCACACGCCCCGTCTCGTCGACGATCGCGTTCTCCGGCTTGAAGTCGCGGTGCACGAGGCCAGCCGCATGGGCGGCCGCGAGCCCGCGCGCCGCCTGCAGGTAGGCGTCGAGCACCTCGTCGGTGCCGCGGCCCGCGTCGCACTGCCACTCCTGCAGGGTCGTCCCCGCGACGTACTCCATCACGATGAAGAGCCGGCCCTCGTGCTCGCCGACCTCGAACACGCTCACCACGTTGGGATGATCGAGCTTGGCCATCGCGCGGGCCTCGCGACGGACGCGGGCACGCTCGCGCTCGGTGTCGGCCTTCGCGATCAGCTTGAGCGCGACGCGGCGGTCCAGCCGATCGTCGTAGACGCCATAGACGATCCCCATGCCGCCCTGCCCCACGCGCTCGAGCACCGCGAAGCGTCCGATCCGCGGCGAGGGTTCCTGGCCGGCCAGATCGAGCCTCTGGCGGAGCAGCGCCTTCACCCGGGCCAGCTCTGCGATGTCCGGTGCGGGCCTCGACGGGAGGCTGTCCTCGCTCACCACGTTGGATCGTAGCTCCTCTCGCCGACGGGTGGTGTCGGTCGGCGTCCGAACCGTTCGGGATTTCTCGCGGGCGTCTGGTAGGCTGCTCTGGCGTCGTGGATGACTTCGCACTGCTGGATCTGTGGGCGCGCGGTGATCGCGACGCCGGTGGCGCGCTGTTCGAGCGCTACTTCGAGGCGGTCCATCGCTTCTTCACGAACAAGACCTCGCGTGGCGTCGAGGATCTCGTGCAGGACACCTTCACCGCGTGCCTCGGCGCGCGCGACCGCTTCCGCCGCGAGTCCAGCTTTCGCACGTTCTTGTTCGCGACGGCGCGCAACGTGCTCTTCGCCCACTATCGCGGCCGGATCCGCGACCCCGGTGCGGACTCGATCGGCGACTCGATGCTCGTCGATCTCGATCCGTCGCCCTCGAGCGTGCTCGGTCGACGCGACGAGGAGCGATTGCTGCTCGAGGCGCTCCGTCGCATCCCGCTGGACTTCCAGATCGCGATCGAGCTCTACGAGTGGGAAGAGCTCACGGCGCTCGAAGTGGCCGAGGTGCTGGGGATCTCCGAGGCCGCGTTGCGCAGCCGTGTGCACCGTGCGAAGCACGAGCTGCGCGAGCAGCTGCGCAAGCTCGCGGCGTCACGCGAGGTGCTGGAGTCGACGATCAGCGACCTCGAGCGCTGGGCCGCGGGCCTGCGGGCGAAAGTGCCTGCGCGAGCCCCGTGAGCCGCGCCGGAGTGCGGTCGGCGCCGAGGGCCGCCACAGCGAAGCCGCCACCGGCCCTGTGCGCCCCTCGCTCGCGACGTCCGTGGATGGAGCGCAGGCTTGTCCCGAACGCTCGGGCCCGGGCGAGGCGCCGAGTGCGTCGGCTTGCACATGAACGACATGGACCGCTTCTCCGCATTGATCCGTGAACAGCGTGAGGAGTTGCTCGCGCGGTGGCGACGGCAGGTGCGCGAGCTGCCGGCCGCACAGCACCTCGACACGCCGACGCTGACGGACCACATTCCGCAGCTCCTCGACGAGCTGATCGCGGCCTTCCACGCGCAGACCACCACGACGATTCCGGATGCGCTCGGCGAACGCACTCCGCCGGCCCACGGCGCACAGCGGCTCGCCGACGGCTTCGACATCGAGGAGGTCGTCGCCGAGTACAACATCCTGCGCGGATGTCTGCACGATCTCGCCGATGCGCATGGGCTCACCTTGCAGGGCCGCCCGTTCCGCGTGCTCAACCGAATGCTCGACGGAGCCATCGGCATGGCCGTGCAGACCTATGCCGCGGCGCAGGCCGAGCAAGTGCAACGGCGGCGCGAGGAGTACCTCGCGTTCGTCATGCACGATCTACGCACGCCACTCGGCGCGGTCTCGCTGGCGAGCGACCTGCTGACGGAGTCGCTCGTGGGCCACACCGAGGGCACGAGGCTGCACGTGGTGCTGAGCACGCTGCGGCGCAACGTCGGCCATCTCTCGGCGCTCGTCGCCAGGGTCATCAAGGAGAACGTGAACCTCGAGGCCGAGGCCGGGCACAAGCTGGAGCGCCGGGTGTTCGACCTCTGGTCGCTCGTGGAGTCGCTGGTCCACGACCTGCAGCCCGTCGCGCAGGCCTCGCGAACGCGACTCGTGAACGCGGTCGAGGACGAGATGACTGTCTACGCCGACGCCTCGCTGTTGCGCCGCGTACTGCAGAACCTCATCGCCAACGCGATCGACTACGCGCCCGACAAGTCGGTGACGATCGGTACGAGTGCGACGCGCCCGGACGGCACGGTCGAGTGTTGGGTGCGTGACGACGGCATCGGCATCGCCGAAGACCGCCTCGACAAGGTGTTCGACAAGCACGAGACCGATCCGAGCAAGGTCGGTCGCCTGGGACTCGGCCTCGCGATCGTGAAGGCGCTGGTCGAGGCACACGGTGGCACCGTGCGTGTGGAGAGCACGCTCGGAAGCGGCACTTGCTTCACGCTGCGGCTTCCGGGGCGCGACGCCTCGGACGGCGCGCAGTGACGGCACGAGCGCGACGGCAGCAGCGCGACGGCGCGAGCTGCGGGTAATGCGCGTAACCGGGTCGGCGCTGCCGAGGCTGCCTCCGCGTCGCCGACGACCGCAGCGAATTCACTCGTAGGAGCGGCCTCCAACGGCGTTCTCACGATTCCCTACATCTGCGCTCGACATACATATCGAACGTTCGTTATGTACATGACCGCGCATGGCCAAGGCGCTCGACCACGACGACCGACGACGCGAGCTCGCGCTGTCGTGCGCGCCGCTCTTCGCCAAGAGCGGCTACGCGGCGCTGAACATGCGCGGCATCGCGGCGGAGCTCGGCGTCTCCACCGGCGTCGTCTACCACTACTTCCCCAGCAAGGCCGCGCTGTTCGAAGCCGTCGCGAGGGTCACGGTCGAAACCGACGTCGAAGCCGGCACGCGCGTGCTGATCGCCGCATCGACCGATCCCCGCGAACGGCTCGCGCTGCTGCTGCACTTCCTGGAGAAGCGCATGCCCGCGTTCGTCATGCACTACCGCGTGCTCGTCGAGTACTCGACGCAGCTCGACGACGAGACGCAGGTCACCGCGTGGACTCGCACGCTCGCTTCGCTGCGCGAACGCTATGCGCGGGCCATCGGCGAAATCCTCGAGGTCGGCGATGCCGGCAAGCGCGACTTCGTGTTGCTCACCATCTGCGGACTGATTCTCCGCGCGATGTGTGGCGATGCGACGACTGATCTCCAACGCGTCCGCGAAACGCTCGCGCGCGTCATCGGATGGGAGCTCGAACGATGAACACTACCAGGCGATATCTCTCGATCGCGCTCTTCGTGGCCGGATGCCACGGCGGTGGCAGCGGTGGCGACGACAAGCCCGACTGCGTCGGTGCGAAGCGCGACGACCTCGACGGCCTCGACGAAGGCCCGGCCGGCAAGCTCGACCTCCCGCCCCCGCGCGCCGACCTCGGCGTCGACCCTCCGCAGGTCTGCGACGCGAGCTGTGCCGTGCTGTCGAGCTGCCTCGGCGTCGCCGAGGACGACTGCCTGCTGCAGTGCAGCGGCGAGCGCGATGCGGCGAGCGAGCTCTCGAGCGAGTGCGCCGCCGCCTACGACGGCGCGCTCGGGTGCGTCGCCGCGCTCGACTGCGAAGGCGCCGCGGCCTACCAGGCCGGCGAAGAGGGCTACCCCTGCGCGGCCGAGGACGAGGCCGTCACGATCGCCTGCGCCGACGCCACCCCACCGACCGCGTGCGATGCGTTCTGTGCGCTCGCCGGGATGTGCCAGGAGGGCCAGGCCGAGGTGTGCGCGGCGAGCTGCGCCGAGGCGCTGAGTGCCGCCGCCGAGCTCGGCTCGGCGTGCGCCGAGGCGCAGAGCGAGGTGTTCACGTGCGCCGGCGAGCTCGCGGACTGCGAAGCACTCGCGGCCTGGGCGGCCGCCGAGGGCGACTACCCGTGCGCCGAGGCCGACGCGGCACTGGTGACGGCATGCGAAGCGGGAGCGGGAGGCTGACATGAACATCATCGCGACACTGCGTCCCTCGTTCGCGCTGCTCGGCACCCTGCTCGGTACGATCGCCATCGCCTCCACGCCTGCGTGCGACGGCGGCGACGAGGACGGCGAGGAGAACGGCCAGGTCTGCGTCGACGGCAAGTGCGACGACGTCAACGGCGCCGAGGACTTCGAGTTCATCATCATCGGCTCGGGTGCCGGTGGCGGTCCGCTTGCGGCCAACCTCGCGCGCAACAACCACAAGGTGCTGCTGCTCGAGGCCGGCAGCGACCAGGGCGGCAACACGAACTACCAGGTGCCCGCCTACCACGGCTTCTCGACCGAGGACCCGGCGATGCGCTGGGACTACTTCGTCGACCACTACGGCGACGATGCCCAGGCGAACCGCGACAGCAAGATGGTGCTCGATCAGGCCGGCAATCCCGTGGGCATCCTGTACCCGCGCGCCGGCACGCTGGGCGGCTGCACGGCCCACAACGCGCTCATCACGATCATCCCGCACGACAGCGACTGGAACAACATCGCCGAGATCACCGGCGACGCCTCGTGGAGCGCCGATCGCATGCGGCCCTACGCCGACCGCGTGCTGCGCTGGCTCGGTAACGAGCACGCCGACACCAACCTCGCGCTCTTCGACTTCAAGCTGCAGCGCGTGGTGATGGCCGGCGTGTTCGCGTTCGTCGACTCGACGGGGCAGAACTCGCTCAAGCAGCTGTTCTCCGACATCGGCGAGCTCACCAGCCTGCTGAAGAAGGACATCAACGAAGCGGGCCCACAGGAGGGCGTGTATCCCTTCCCGCTGGCGATGAAGGACGGCAAGCGCCACGCGGTGCGCGAGTACCTGCGCGCGACCGAGGCGGCCGGGTTCCCGCTCACGATCCAGACCGGGGCGTTCGTCACGAACCTCGTCTACGCCGACGAGCTCGGCGAGGACGGCGAGCCGAAGGTCGTGGGCGTCGACTTCGTGTCCGGCGATCACCTCTATCGCGCCGATCCCAACGGCAAGGGCGGCGACACCACCACGAAGCAGCGCGTGCTCGCCGGCCGCGAGGTCATCGTCGCCGCGGGCGCGTTCAACACGCCGCAGATCCTCAAGCTCTCCGGCATCGGCCCGCGCGCCGAGCTCGAGAGCATGGGCATCGAGGTGAAGGACGACCTGCCGGGCGTCGGAGAGAACCTGCAGGATCGCTACGAGGTCGGCGTGGTCAGCAAGACCCGCGGCGACTTCTCGATCCTGAAGGACTGCACGCTCACCCAGGATCCGAACACCGACGAGTGCCTGGAAGAGTGGGAGGACGGCGAGGGCCCCTATCGCAGCAACGGCGGTGCGGTGACGATCGTGAAGCGTTCGTCGCGCGACCTGGCCGATCCGGATCTGTTCGTCTTCGGCGTGCCGGGCAAGTTCGCCGGCTACGAGCCCGGCTACTCGGCCGCAGCGCTCGAGGACCGCAGCCTGTTCACCTGGCTGATCCTGAAGGGCCACACGAAGAACCGTGCCGGCACGGTGAAGCTGCGCTCCGACGACCCGTTCGACCGCCCGCTCATCGACTTCCACTACTTCGATCGCGGCACCAAGGGCGGCGCCGACACGCACGACCTCGACGCGATGGTGAAGGGCGTGGGCTTCGTGCGCGACATCGGCAAGAAGGCGCGCACGCTGCTCGGCGCACCGTTCTTCGGCCGTTACGACGAGGTGTGGCCGGGCCCCGAGGTGCAGACCTCCGAGGAGATCGCGACGTGGGTGAAGGACGAGGCGTGGGGCCACCACGCGTCCTGCTCGGCCAAGATCGGTGCCGATGGCGACGAGCTGGCAGTGCTCGACAGCCGCTTCAACGTGCGCGGCGTCTCGGGCCTCCGAGTGGTCGACGCCTCGGTGTTCCCCGAGATCCCCGGCTTCTTCATCGTGATGCCGATCTACATGGTCAGCGAGAAGGCGACCGACGTGATCCTCGCGGATCTGGGCGAGACGCGGATCGAGGCGAACCAGCCTTGAGCGACGCCGCCACCGCCACGATCCGTTCGCGCAGCCACGCGTGCGCGGGATCGTGGTGCGTGCGATCGTGCCAGAGCAGCGCCATCGTGAAGCCGGGCACCGGCAGCGGCGGCTCGAGCACCTCGAGCGGCAGCTGATTCGCGAAGGTGTTCGCGACGCGCTCCGGCAACGTCAGCACGAGATCGCTCTGTGCGATCACGAAGGGCGCCGCGAGGAAGTGCGGCAGGAGCATCGCGACGCGCCGCGTGAGCCCGCGCTCCGCGAGCGCGTCGTCGACCGCCCCGCCCGGTCGTCCGGTCGGGGCGATGAGCGCGTGCTGCAGCGACGCGAACCTCTCCACTGTCCAGCGCCGCGTGGCCACTGGATGGTCCTTGCGGACGACACAAACGAAGCGCTCCTCGAACAGCACGTGCGCGCGCATGCCCGGGCGGTCGTTCTCGGGACGCACGACACCGATCGCGGCATCGAAGTCACCGCGCGCGAGCTGCTCGCCGAGCGAGTGGTCGTACGTGCTGAGCCACAGGTCGATCCCGGGCGCCTCATCTCCGATCGTGCGGGCGAGCTGCGGCAGCATCACCAGCTCGACGTAGTCGGCGGAGGCGAGCGCGAAGCGTCGGCGCGCGGTCGCGGGGTCGAACGGACGCGGGCCACCGACGGCGACGCGCAACCCGGCCAGCGCGTCGCGCAGCGGCACGGTCAACGCGTCGGCACGCGCGGTGGGCACGAGCCCGCCGGCACCGCGCACCAGCAGCGGATCCCCGAAGCTGCTGCGCAGGCGCGCGAGCGCGTGGCTCGTGGCCGACTGCGACAGCCGCAGCTTGCTCGCCGCCGCGGTGACGTTGCGGGTCGAAAGCAACGCGTCGAGCACCAGCAGCAGGTTCAGATCGAGCTGCCCGAGCTCCAGCTCGGGCTTATGCACGTTCTGCATGGTCTTCATGGTGAACATGCACTGTACAGATACCGGACCCGGCCGCAAGCTCAGCTTCGTCCGGGCCGAAGCGGCCCATCGAAAGAGGAATCGCCATGACGTTCGTGATCGCCGGGGTGTCGGGTCGTACGGGTGCAGTCGCAGCGCAGACGCTGCTCGCGCAAGGGGAACGGGTCCGCGTGATCGTCCGCGACCGCAGCAAGGCCGAGCCGTTCGCGGCCGAGGGAGCCGAGGTCGCCATCGCCGACCTCGGTGACGCGGATGCGCTCGCCACCGCGCTCACCGGCGCGAAGGGGGCCTACCTGCTCGTGCCGCCGAACATGGCGGTCGCGGATTTCCGCGGCTACCAGCAGCGGACGTCGGCCGCGATCGCCGAAGCGCTGGCGCGCGCGAAGGTGCCGCACGTGGTGCTCCTGTCGTCGATCGGTGCGCAGCATCCGTCCGGCAACGGTCCCATCGCAGGGCTGCACGAGCTCGAGCAGGAGCTCGCGCGCATCGACGGGCTGCGCACGACCTCGATCCGGGCGTCCTCGTTCATGGAGAACCTCGGCATGTCGCTCGGTGCGCTCGCGCAGGGCGTCCTGCCCAGCTTCACCCCGGCCGCGCTCGCCTACGACATGATCGCGACGGTCGACATCGGCAAGCTCGCCGCGGCCGAGCTGCGCGAGGGCGCGAAGCAGAGCTCGATCATCGAGCTGGGCGCCGGCCCCTACAGCCCGAACGACGCCGCCGCGATCCTGAGCAAGCTGGTCGGCAAGCCCATCCAGGTCGCCGAGGCCCCGCTCGACGCGGTCGTACCGACGCTCACCGGCTTCGGCATGCAGCCCCAGCTCGCGGAGCTCTACCGCGAGATGATGGCCGGTCTCGCGAGCGGCCACATCGCGTTCGAGGGCAAGCACCGCACCGTCCGCGGCAGCACCGGCCTCGAGCCGGTGCTGGCGGGACTGCTCGGAAAGGCCTGAGGCCTACGGGCAGGCGTGCAGCCCGAAGTCGTCGACCGTGTGGCCCATTCCGCCGAGCGGGAAGGCGTCCCACTCGACGGATGGATCGAAGGCGTCGGCTCCGTTGGCGTCGCCGTCCTGGAACGCGCAGTCGCGGCGAATGTCCGTGTTCAACGTGCTCACGCCGTTCGCGGTCCAACCCACGGCGGCACCGGGATCGTTGCCGATCTGCCCGATCACATCGTTCGTGGTGCCACCGCACACGAGCTCGACCGCATCGTTGCCGCTGAACTGCCAGCCCACCACGTCGTCACAGCCACCGACCACCACGGCATCGAGTGTGGAGTGACACATCGTGAACACGTCGTTGGCTCCGACGTTGCCGCTCAGCATCGTCGTGGTGCCGGCCACCGCGGCGCCGTTGAAATACTGGTTGATCACGCATCCAGTCAGATCGACGGCGTCGTCGCTGGGGTTCGCGATCTCCAGCCCTTTGAAGTTGCTCGTACCCTCGTGGTACTCGCTGAAGTAGAGCACCGCCTGGTCGCCGCCGGCGCCCGTGGTGGTGAGCTGCCCGGCATCACCCGCCGCATAGCCGTCGGAGGAGCCGTTGCCCGCGTCGCAGTACGTGAAGGTGTCGCCGCCGTCGCCGCTGAAGCGATACGCGAAGTCGTACGTACCCGCCGCCGGCAGCGTCATCGTCGCGACGTACTCGTCGTTGTTCGCCTCGTAGTCGGGCGAGGCCGGGCCGTAGCCCCCGTTCGGGGCCGCGAGCGTCCACACCCACGTCGCGTCGATCGCCGGGTCGCTACCGTCGGGCCCGTAGCCGACATACCCGACGATGCTCGGGTTGGGATCGTTCACGCCGCTGAGGTCGGTCTGTCCGTCGATGAAGACGCGACCGTAGGCGTCGACGTCGGCACCCACGGCGTCGTCGATCGTGGTCGGGAACTGCAGCCGGCAGAAGTCGATCGTGAACTCCACGAGCTCGCAGCTGTCGTTGGCCGAGCCCGGCGTGCCGGCGTCGCTCATGAAGTACGGCGTGAACGCGTCGCACCACTCGAGCCCGTCGTCGTTGCTCATCGCGTCCTGTGACGCCGGATCGAGCTGCATCGCGTGCCCCGCCGTGCTGGGGAAGGCGCCCCCTCCCGCGTCGTAGGCGACGCGATCGACGCTGACGGCGTTGCACACCAGCTCGATCTCGTCGTCCGAGTTCGCGAGGTTCATGCCCGCGTAGACGAAGTCCGGCGTGAACCCCGGGGCCGCGTTGTTCGCGAACGTGAGGATCTCGCCGGGCCCGATCGTGAGGTCGATGTCGATCGCGAAGTCGTCGCCGCCGTCGTCCTGGAACGTACAGCCGAGCAGCTGATAGGTCTCGTCGAGGCTGGTGTTGACGATCTCGAACCACTCGCCGCTCGCGTCGGGAATCGCGTTCGGGTTGCGCATGATCTCGTTGATCACGACGTCGCCCATGCCCGGCGGGGGGAAGTTGGTGCACAGCTCGGTGTCGTAGAGGCAGCTCTCGAAGCAGCCGAGCGTGCCGCCCGTGAAGCCGATGTCGAGGCAGTCCATGCCGCCGAGCGCTGCGCCGTCGCACTGCTCGCCCGCGTTCAGCGTGTCGTTGCCGCACAGGCTGCACGCGCTGGTGTCGAAGCCACAGGAGGCCGTGCAGGCCAGCGTGCCCGACACGAAGCCCGCACCGAGCGTCGTGCAGTCGTTGCCGGCGAGGTCGTCGCCTTCGCAGTCCTCGGTGCCCTCGATGACCGCGTCGCCGCACGTGGTGCAGCTCGACACGTCGAAGCCGCCACAGTCCGCGTTGCAGGCGAGCACGCCCCCGTCGAACCCGACCTGGTCCGCGCAGGTCTGGCCGCCGAGATCGTCCCCGTCGCACACCTCGGTGCCGCCGACGTTGTCGTCACCGCAGCACGCCGAGAAATCCAGCGTGCACTGGTTGGTGCAAGACAGCGTGCCCGGCCCGAAGCCCTGCTCGATGCAGTCGGTCGGGATCTCGGTGCCGTCGCACTGCTCGCCGTCGCTGACGATCCCGTCGCCGCAGCTGAAGTCGACGCAGGCGGTCGTGTCGTAGGTGCAGTCGGCCGCGCACGCGACATCGCCGTCGTCGAAGCCGAGGCTCTCGCACGTGCCCTCGCCGAGCTCCGTGCCGTCGCACTCCTCACCGTCGTCGATGGCACCGTTGCCGCACACGTCGCCGGACTCACTCGAGCTCGTCTCCGGATCGCCCGACTCGCTCGAGCTGCTGGTGTCGGCCGGCTCGGTGCTCGAGCTCTCGCCGGTGCTCATCGTGGTGGTCGTGGCGCTCGTGCTCGTGTCGGCCGAGGTCACCGTGACCGTGCTCGGATCGGTGGAGCTCTCCGCGTCGGTGTCACCCTCCGTGTCGGTGTCACCGGGCGTCGAGGCACCGTCGTCGGCGCACGCGATCCCCAGCGAGAGCGCGGCGAGCCAGCCCAAAGAGTGGCCCAGAGAGTGACGCAGGCGCGACGGCTGGCTCAGCCGGCGTTGCACATGCGAAGGACGCTGCAAGCGATTCCAAGTCTCGGCGCTCATGACAAACCTCGGCGACGCGCGGCATCCATTTGCCAGCGGGCGTCGGCGAGGGTAGCAGGCTCGTACGGCCGCGTGCGTCCGCGGGCGTGCGCCCGCGCGCACCTGCGTCACCGCGCCGCGAGGCTACGGCGCGGTGGCGGAAAGATCGGCGCGTGCGACGGGCGAGCGACACGCGGCAGTGGCGGGAGCGTCACATGCCAGAGCACGTCGCCGACGATCTCGTAGTCGACGCCTTCGCGCGTCAGCTCGGTCTCGACCGGCGTTTCCTCGCCGAGTAGACGGCCCGCGACGACGGTCGTGGGACCGAACGACGACGAGGCGGTGCGATCGAGCTTCGAGGTCCAGTGTGGCGTAGCCATGGCGACGAAATTCCTCCGCGGTGAACGAGCACCGTACAGCGGCCATGAGCAACACACGTGCCAGCGCAGAGTCGAATGGATCGAGCGCCGCGCACCCACCGTCCCAGGGGACCCGGCGACACTCGTCGCCAGGCCTCCTCACGTGCGCGGCGGGAACCCGCCGCGCGCCGCCGATCGACGATCGCGTCGGCCCGGAATCACGCCGGCTTCGCGGCGCGCGTGGGCTTCTTCGCGGCGGCGGGCTTCGCCACCTTCTTCGCGGCCTTCTTCGCGGGCTTCGCCGCCGGCGCCGGCGCCGTGCGCTTCGCGGCGCGCTGCAGGCTCTGCAGCAGGTCCACGATGCGGCCGAGCGAGAGCTTGCGCAGCTTGTCGCCGTACTCGTGGTCCTTGGGCTGGCGCTTGAGCTCGAGGATCTGCTTCACGATCGCATCGCGACCGCCGAGCTCCTTCACGCGCTCACCGAGCTTCACGAGCGAGAGCAGCCTCGCGTTGCTCACGTTCTTGAGCCGCCGCTTGTGCGCGTCGGCTCCCTCGTCCGCACCGGCCTCCACCAAACCCACGACGGCGTCGATGAGCTTCGACTTGTCGCCGTAGGTGTCCTTCACGATCTGCTGTGGGCTCTTCTTCATGGTCGTCCTCGGTCGTCGCCGCCAGTCGGGCCGGAGCCCGCAGCTACGAGGTGTGTCGGCCCTCGCCGAAAAAGCGAAGGCCCGGTCCTCTTGCGAGGAACCGGGCCGGAACATCGCCGCTTTCGCGACGACGGGCAAGGCCGAAGGCCTTACATCTTGCTCATCACGCCTTCTTGGATCTTCTTCAGGTCGTCGTCGGTGGCCTTGGCCGCGAGGGTGACCGCGTTGCCGCTGGCGTCGATCTTGACGCTGTCGACGACCGGCTGGGGCACGCCCATGCCGCCGGCCATGCCCTTGAACTGGTCGAACTGCTTCTGCAGCTCGTCCTTCTTCTTGGTGGCCTCGTCGGCGCTGCCGAAGCCGACCGACGCCGCGATCGCGAGACCGCCCGACAGGTCGAGGCTACCGGCGACGTCCTTCGCGCCCTCGGCCGGGCTGCCCTTGATCATCTCGGCGGGAAGGGTGCCGGCGAACCAGATGTGCTTGCCGGTGTCCGCACGCCCGATGACCTCCTTGAGCGAGCCGTCGAACACGGACTTGCCCTTGCCGTCGATGAGGTCCTTGACCGGGGCCGCCCAGTCCTTGCTGGCGACGACGAGCGAACCCTCGTTCACGATGTAGCCGACGCTGCCGTCGTCCATCGTGATGCTCTTCTTGTCATCGGCGATCTTGAAGGCTTCCTTGCCGGACTTCTCCTTGATCTTGCCGTTGATGCAGGTGAGGTTCTCTTCCTTGCCGATGCCGTCGGCGTTGATCACACCGGCGCCCTGGTTCTTGGTCGGGTCGGCACCGAAGGTGACGCTCTTCCACTTGTCCGTGCCGAGGTTGCACGCCGTGGCCGCGTCGACGAACTCCTTGTACTCGCCCTGCTCGATCATGGCCTTGTTGTCGGTGTAGGCCTTCGAGCCGACGAGGGCTTTGATGTCGACGCCGCCGACCATGGTGGCAGCATCGGGGATGAGCTTGGCCGAGTCCGCACCGCCGCCCTTGCAGGCAGCGACGCCCAACAGGGCCAGCGTGAAGGTGGTGGTGGCGAACGTCCGCTTCATGGGGGACGGTTCTAGTCGGTCGCCCGGAGCCCCGCAACTGGAAAAGCGCCACCGGCCGCGCGCGTTTCCTCGATCACGAGACGTGCAACTTCGGCGATCGGACGCCGTCTGCGGCGGTCTACCGGTCCGCCGGGGTACGCGCAAGCACCCCGTTTCCGCGCGCTTCCTCCTCGCGTGGGCGCCGGTCCCGGCCGCGTCCGGACGAACCAACCGCGCGGCCGAAACGGCGTCCAAGCGGATCCGCGAGGGCTGACCCACGATCGTGCTCGCGCGACGCTCGAGGGTTTCGCCACGCCCGGGTAGGCGATAGCCTCGCGATCGCCCGATGCCGTGGAAGAGGTACGACTTCAAGGGACAAACGGTGTACGTGCGGGTTCTGCCGACAGGCAAACCGATCGTGCACCGCGGCCGCGTCGAAGTTCGCTATCGCGTCGGCGCCGCCAAGTCGTACCGCGCGGGGCCCGAGAACCTCGTCGAGGTCGGCGGCGAGATCCTCTCGGACGAAGACATGGGCGGTGGCGCGCGTGAAACCACTGGAGCCAACGCCGTTCTGCGCGAGACACCGCAGAGCCCCGCCGACGAGCAAGCGATCATCATTTATACGGATGGCGCCTGCTCGGGCAATCCCGGCCCCGCGGGCGTCGGCGTGTTCCTGCAGCGTCCCGACGAAGTGCTCGAGCTCTCCGAGTTCATCGGCAGCGGCACGAACAACATCGCCGAGCTGACCGCGATCCTCCGCGGTCTGCAGCATCTGCGCGACGAAGAAGCCGAGCGCACGATCCACCTCTACACCGACAGCGGGTGGAGCCTCGGTGTGCTCGTCGGCGGCTGGAAGGCCAAGACGAACCTCGAGCTCATCGCGGAGATCAAGACGCTGCTCGAGAAATTCCCGCGCATCGAGCTGCTCAAGATCCGCGGACACGCGGGTCAAGAGGGCAACGAAGAGGCCGATCACCTCGCGACGATGGCGGTGCGGCGCGAGACCTCGATGACGCGCACGCGCAAGCGTACGCGCACGGGCGTCGAGGCCTGACCGCCCTACCCGCTCGCCAGCTCCGCTGCGGTGTCGCAGAGCCGCGCGAAGCCGTCGCGATCGCGCAAGAAGGCCGCGAGCCGAGCACGGCGATCGGCGAGCGGCGTGCGTAGCTCGGGCTGCAGCGATGCGAGCATGGGCGCGATGCCGTCGGCCTCGGCGTCGACGAGATCGATGCCGTGCAGCTCGAGATGCAGGCTCTCCTCGCGGCCCGTCGCGAGCGCGAGCCGACGACGCAGCGCCGCCGGCCCGGCGAGCAAGAACGTGCCGACGAGCGGCCAGCGAGCCGGACCGATCGTGCTGATCGGCAGCTCCCAGAGGCCCGTGCCGCGGATGCGATGCGGCGCGCGGCCGCCGAGGAACGAGCGTGCGCCCCGGACGAGCGACACCGAACGACGGCCGCGCAAGCGATACCAACCGATCGCGGCCAGCTTCGCGGCGTAGTATGCGGGCGACGGCAGTGCCGAGCTGTCGTAGCGATAGCCGAGCCCGTCGACGATCGCGAGTAGGCCGGGATCGTGCGTGTAGCCCGGCGCGCGGAAGCCCACCGGCAGGGCGCCGAGCGAGCGCAGCGTCTGGTCGCAGCCGATGAGATCGGCGCGCTGCAGCTCGGCGCGCCACGTGACCAGATCGTAGGCGTGCGCGTGGCTGTGGTTGCCGAGCTCGTGGCCCGCCGCGAGCGCGGCCGAGAGCAGCTCCGCCCCGGCCCCGCCCTCGTCGAGCTCCGCGGCGAGATCGGAGCCGATCACGAAGAACGTCGCACGCACGCCGGCGCGCTCGAAGAGCTCGAGGAACCGCGGCAACGCGCGGCGCAGCACGACCGCACGCATCCGCGGATCGGGGGGCGGCAGGCCGTGGATCGCGTGGTAGCAGTCGATCCCGTCGAGATCCACGCTGACCAGCGTCCGCGTGCTCATGGCGCGTCGGCCGTTCGCTTCGCGGCCGGCCCGTGGATCGCGATCATCAAGCGCACGAGGTGGCGCAACACCTTGGGCACGCGCCGCATCAGCCGGATCGACGGCGCACGCTTCTCGGCGACCTCGACCGGGATCTCCAGCACGCGCAATCCGGCGCGATGCGCCCGCACCACGAGCTCGCTCGCGAACACGTCGTGCTCGACGACGCATGCACCGGCGATCGGTACCAGGCGATCGCGCACGAACGCCTTGAGCCCGTGCGTGTCGGTGCCGCGGAAACCGACCGCCAGCCGCAGCGCCCCGTTGTACACGCGCGTGGCGACGCGTCGCCCCAGCGGGCGCGTGTCGTGGGCCCCGCGCATCGCCTTGCTGCCGATCACCATGTCGGCGCCGCCGTCACGCAGGAGCGCCAGCGCGCGCTCGTGGAAGTCGACGTCGCACAGGTCGATCTCCTCGCAGATCACGAAGCGTCCGCGCGCGCGGAAGATGCCCTGACGCAGCGCGCCGCCGTAGTTCGGCTCGGGGTGCGAGAACAGCGACACCTCGGGCCACTGCTCGCGCAGCGCCTCGCCCAGCGCCGCCGTGCCATCGGTGCTGCCGTTCTCCGCGAGCACGATCTCGAACGCCCAGCCGCGCTCGCGCAGCGCGCTGCAGAGCTGAGTGACGCTGCTCTCCAGGATCTCGCGCTCGTTGAACACCGGGATCACGATCGTGACCTCGGGCGTGTCGCGGATCGCCCTCACTGCTGCGCCCATGCGGCCGCCTCCATCCCGTCGAGCAAGGCATCCTCCATCGAGCTGTACACCCACGCACCGTAGCGCCCGCAGCTGCGGATGTCGTGGGTCGCGAGCCACCCGTGGATCGCGGCGGTCGCGGGTCCGTGCGCGTCGTCGAAGACCACGTACGCGTGCTCGACCTCGCGCAGCTCGGTGAACAGCACGTCCGCCTGCGACGTGATCGCGCCCAGCTGCGCGAGCGCGGCGAGGATCGCCGGCACGTCGGGCGGATGCTCGCGATCGGTCAGCTCGACGTAGAGGTTGCTGCAGCCCGCGGGTGCGTTCGCCGGCTGCGCGTTGCTGTAGATGCCGACGCGGAAGAACGGCAGGTGCAGCTCGGGCACGTAGATCCAGTGCTCGGGGATCGGCGCGGGCGTGCGCGTCGCGACGTCGAGCCAGCGCCACCGCACCGAGCGCAGGGCTGCGGCCGCGTCGCGGATCTCGGCGGGCACGTCGACGATGCGCTCGACGAGCGCAGGCAGCGGGATCGTCGACACGAGCCGGCGATAGCCGAGCGTGCGCCCGCCGATGCGCACGACGTGGCGCGCCGGATCGACCGACTCGAGCTCGGCCCCGAGCACCAGCTCGACGTCGTCGCGCGCGCGGAGCCGCGTGTGCATCGCCTCGGGCAGCGCATCGATGCCGCCGTCTCTCGGGTAGAGGAAGCGCGCGTTGTAGCCGAGCCCTTCTTGGCGCAGCCCGATCGCGCCCGCGATGATCTGCGCGGGCTCGGGCACCGGGATGTAGCGCGTCACCCACGAGCTGCTCATGCGATCGGGCGCGACGCCCCAGAGCTTCGTGTTGTACGGCACGAAGAAGTGACGGGCGATGCCGGCGCCGAAGCGCGCCTCTGCGAACGCCTGCAGGCTCGCACCGGGCGGCGCCGACTCGCCGCGACGATGGGCCTCGAACAGTCCCACGAGGCACTCGTGCACGATCGGCAGCGGCAGCCCGAACAGGTTGGCCTGGAACGGATAGGCCAGCATCGCGCCGTGGCTGTACACGCCGGTCTTGCGCTCGATCTCCACGAGATCTCCCGGCGCGAACAGGCCCTCGACCAGGGCGCGGGATCGCGGACGCGACAGGTGCAGCCAGTGTCCGGTGACATCGAACGTGAAGCCGTCCCGGCGATGGGACTGGGCCTTGCCGCCGACGCGAACGTCGCGTTCGGCCAGCACGAGCGGCGATTGCAGGTGCAACGCGGTCGACAACCCGGTGAGCCCGGCGCCCAGGATCACGACGGGCACGTCGCGCCGATCGTCCAGCAAGGTCCCATCCTCCACGCCCGGGAGAGTCTATACTCCGGGCGCATGGAGCTGCAGCACCTCGGTCGCTACCGGCTGGTCGCGCCCTTCGTGGTCGAGCCGACGGGCGAAGGTCGGCGCACGAGTCGCTTCTTCGTCGCGCGGCACGAGGACGAGGCGGACGACGGCCCACCGACCTATCTGGTCAAGCTGCACGAGCCCGGCCGCGGCGCGGAGGGCGATGCTCGGCGCGCGCGTTTCGAGCACGAGAGCCGGCTCTTGCGTGCGTTCAATCATCCGTCGATCCCCACCGTGCACGCCGCGGGTGAGCAGGACGGACTGCCGTACATCGTGATGGATCGCGTCGACGGCATCGACCTCGCGCGCCTCTGCGGCCACCACGGCAGCTCGCCGCGTCCGCTCGCGAAAGAGGTCGCCGTCTACGTGCTCGGCCAGATCGTCGACGCCGTGCGGCACGTACACGAGCTCGAGATCGACGACGAGGTCGGCAGCGGCTCGCTCGAGGTCGTGCACCGCGACCTCTGCCCGAGCAACGTCATCTGCTCGCGCAGCGGCGACGTGGTGCTGGTCGACTTCGGCGCGGCGAAGAGCCGCTGGCTCGCGCGCGAGCACGACGACCCGCGCGCGGGCGAGCTCGCCTACCAGGCGCCCGAGCGCGCGAGCGACGGCGTCGCGGATGCACGCACCGATCTGTTCTCGCTGGCGGTCATGCTGTGGGAGCTGCTGCGCGGCCAGCGTTGCCTCGCCGGCGCCGACGAAGCCGCGACGCGCGAGAACATCGCGCGGTTCGACATCGCCCAGCCCGCGCGCCGCGTGCCCGGGCTCTCGCCGAAGCTCGGCGAGGTGCTGCGGCGCAACCTCGATCGCGATCCCGAGCGACGCTACGGCGACGCGTACCAGATGCTGCAGCGACTCGCGCAGGCGCCCGAGGCGGGTGCGGCCGAGCGCTCGCGCGAGGCGCTCGCCGAGCTGGTCGTGTCGGTCGTCGGTCGGCCGTGAACGAGCTGCTGCGTCCGCTCGCCGAGCACCGGCGCATCGTGTGGACGCTGGCGCTGGTGCTGTTCGGCACCTACGCGTACTTCGTGCCGGCACCGGCGTGGAACCAGAACTCGCGGTTCGCACTGACCCGCGCGCTGGTCGAGCGCCACTCGACGATCATCGACGACGATCACGAGACGACCGGCGACAAGAGCTGGAAGGACGGCCACTTCTATTGCGACAAGGCCCCGGGTGCCTCGGTGCTGGCCGCGGTGCCCTACGCGATCGTCTACGGCGCGTTCCGGGTGCTCGGCGCCGAGCTGCCCGCGGTCTCGGTGGTGCCGCTCGATCCGCGCGACGTCGCGGCCGGGCGCACGCCCACACCGGCGGAGCGCTTGCCCGGCGATCGACTCCAGTACAACCGCAGCCACGTGCTCGGGCTCTACCTCGCGGGCTTGCTGAGCGTCGGGGTCGTCTCGGTCGTCGGTGCGCTCGCGCTCTGGCTGCTCGTGGTGCGGCGCGCGACGCCGGCGATCGCGACGGCGTGCACGCTCGCGTATGGGCTCGCGACCCCGGCGTTCCCCTACAGCACCGCGCTCTACGGCCACCAGCTCTGCGGTGCGTTGCTGCTCGTCGCGTTCGTCGGCACGGTGCTGCCCGAGCGCGGCCGCGCCGATCGCCGCGTCGGCTTCGTGGTCGGGCTCGCGGCCGGCTTCGCGGTCGCGACCGAGTACACCGCGGTCGTGCCTGCGGCGCTCGTCGCCGCGCTGTTCCTGCACCGCCACGGCGTGCGCGCCTGCGTGCCGCTCGTGCTCGGTGCCCTGCCCTCGGTCGTGCTGCTGGCCGCCTACCACACCGCCGCGTTCGGTCGCCCGTTCGCGACCGGCTACGACTACGTGTGGCTGCCCGAGTTCGCCGAGGGCATGCGCGTGCGCTACGGCATCGGGCGCCCGTCGGCGCATGTGCTGCTCGAGATCCTGTTCGGCAGCTACCGCGGGCTCTTCTACCTCGCGCCGATCTGCCTGCTCGCGACCTGGGGGCTCGTGCGCGAGCTGTGGCGACCGACGGTGACCGAGCGCATCGCGATCGCGGTCGCGCTCGCGACCTGCGTGTGGTTCGTGCTGCTCAACGCCGGCTATTACATGTGGGACGGCGGCGCGGCGATCGGTCCGCGCCACGTCGTGCCGATGCTCGGTCTGCTCGCGCTCGGGCTGCCCATCGCGCGCCGCGTCGTGCCCGGTGCCTTCGCAGTGATCGCGATCGTGAGCGCCGCACAGCTGCTGCTCGCGTCCGCGGCGATGCCCGAGGCCCCACAATGGGGCGATCCGTTGTGGGAGCACGCGCTCGGGCAGGTCCTCGGTCGGCCCGCCTCGACCGACGCGATCGCGAGCAACCTGGGCCTTCTGCTCGGGCTGCCCGGCCTCGCGAGCCTCGCTCCGCTCGCGGTGCTGTGGGCGTGGGCGCTGCCGCTGGCGCGCGCGCCTAGAACCGACGCGTGAACACGACGCCGGCGGTCCCGCGCCCGAACATCGCCGACACGGTGCCGTTCTTCTTCTTCTCGCGACGACCCAGCACGGCCCAGCGGGCGATGCCGCCGACCAGCACGCCGACGCCGACGCCGAGCACGACGCCGCCGGCGATCTGGAAGCGACGCGCACGCTTCAGCCGCTCGTCGAACTCGCCGTAGTTCGCAGCGTCCTTGTCCTTCTCGACCGCACCCGCGACGAGCAGGCCCGTGCCGACGCCCACTCCGACGGCGCCGAGCGCCACGAGTGTCGCAGCGGCGGGATCGCGGTACCAGCGGTTGCGATCGGGCTGCTTCGGCGCGGGCGGCTCGACCGGCTTCGCGGTCGTCTCGGGATCGGGCGTCGTCGGATCGTCGCTCGGCCGCTCGTCGCCGGGCGGCATCGGCTCGTCGGCGGCGAGCTCGTCGGCGCACTTCAAGATGCCCTCGCGCGCGTACTCGGCCGAGACGTCGGGGGGATTGGTCGCGATGTAGCGCTGGTAGAGCTTCACCGCCGCGGCGCAGCGCCCACGCCGGCGCTCGGCCTGCGCCCACGTATAGAGGAACGCGGGGTCGGGCTGGATCTCGTAGCCCTGCTTGTACTCGTCGGCCGCGCCCTCGAAGTCGCCCTTTTGGAACAGCGCGTTGCCCTTGTCGAGGTGGGCCTTCGCGTCGGGATCCGTGGGGATCGCGGCGGCCACGGGCGAGGCGGTCGCGATCGAGGCCGCGACGAGGATCGGCAAGCAGCGCCTCGGCCACGCCGAGGGCTTCACATCGGTGGCATCGGGTTGTTGTCGAGGTCCCACTTCGGCTTCTTCGATGCGTCGCTGGCGGGCGACTTCTTCGCGTCCGGCTTGCGCTCGCCGCTCGGCTTGCGCGCGGCGGGCTTGGCCGGCTTCCGGTCCTTGCCGGCGTCCGGGTCGGCCAGGTCGTCCTTGCTCGCCTTCGCCTCGTCGGAAGTGTCGCCGATCAGCACGGGTTCGTCTTGCTCCTTCGGCGCGGGAGCAGCGAGCGCGGGCGTGACGGAGGGCGTGATCGCACCTGCAGGCGCGAGCCCCATCGCGGGCTTGGGCGGAGTGGTGCGCGGGGGCTTCGGCGCCGGCTCGGGCTCCACCTCGGCGGTGATCGTGGCGATCTCCGCGGCAGCGACCCCGGACGGTTCGGTGCTCGGCATCACCAGCGCGGCGGCGACACCACCCGTGAGCAACGCGACCACGGCTCCGACGGCGAGCCATCGGCCCCGACTGCGGCGACGGGGCGCGTCGGCCAGCTCGAGCTGCAGCGCCTCGCTGCGCGTGACACTCGCGTGCGACACCTCGGACTCGACGCGTGGCAGCTGCGAGCTGCCGATGAGCTCGCTCGGGATCTCGACGCCGTCGACCGGCTCGACCACCGTGCGATCGATCGCCGCGGAGTTCGACGCGGCGACGGGGATCGGTGCCTGTCCGCTCGTCGCGGCGTCGAGTCGCTCGGCCTGGAGCTGCGCCGCGGTCTGCTGGATCTCGTCGGCGAACAGCTCGCGCATGAACTTGCCGACGCGGGCCGACGACACCGGCAGCCTCGCCTCGCGCGCGAAGTCCTCGAGGTCGATCTGCAGCTCGACCGCGTTCTGGTAGCGCTGTTCGGGATCGCCGGCGAGCGCCCGCATCACCACCGCCTCGAGCGCCGGCGGATAGTCGGGGCGGATCGAGCTCGGCAGCGGCACGTCGGCCTTCGCGACGCGGTTGATGATCGCGATCTCGTTGTCGCCGGCGAACAGCCGCGCGCCGGTCGTGAGCTCCCAGAGCAGCGTGCCGATCGAGAAGATGTCGCTGCGGCGGTCGACGTCCTCGCCGCGACACTGCTCCGGCGACATGTACGGGATCTTGCCCTTCAGCGTGCCGGCAATGGTGTTGCTCTGGAACGCCGCGGCCTTCGCGATGCCGAAGTCGACGATCTTCACCGCGCCGTCGTAGGTGACCAGCACGTTCGAGGGCGAGACATCGCGGTGGACGATGCCGAGCGGCGTGCCGTCGTGATCGTTCTGGTCGTGCGCGTGGTTCAGCCCCGATGCGACCCCGCACATCACGTGCAGGATGTGCTCGAGCGGGATCGGCTGCTCGGCCCGGCGTGCGGCCCGGACCAGGCGGCGGAGGTCCTGGCCCTGCACCCACTCCATCGTGAAGAAGTAGGCGCCGCCCTCTTCACCGATGTCGTAGACCTGCACGATGTTGGGGTGGTGCAGCGTCGCCGCGAGGCGAGCCTCGGTGAGGAACATGCGGATGAACTCGTCGCTCTCCGCGTGCTGCGGCAGGATCCGCTTGAGCACGACGAGCTTCTCGAACCCCGCGACCCCGGCCGCGCGCGCGAGGTAGAGCTCGGCCATGCCGCCGGTCGCCAGCCTACGTAGAAGCTGGTACTTGCCCAGCCGCGTGCCGTCGGCGACGGCACGGGTCTGGTCGACGGCTGCGATCCCCACCACCTCCATCGTACGGGCCGGGTGGCGAACGGATCAACCGGCGGGGACCCCGTTCGGAGGGGTTCTGCAGGCGGCTAGAACCGCCCGACCAGCCCGAAACCTGCCATTGCGCGCCCAGGCCCCAGGGTGGGCGCGATCACCACACGGCTGCGCGCCGTCTCGAGCGCCCGCTTGCGCTTGGGCACGCCGATTCCGAGCAGCACGGAGCCGGCCACGACACCGCCCACCCCGACCGCTCCGAACGCGATCGCGATGCCGCGGTTGAGCCCGCGGTCGGGATCGTTGCGGCCGACGTCGCCGAGCGCGGACGCGGCGACCAGCAGCGAGAGCACGCCGAGGCCGAGCGCGATCGAGCCCCCGATGACCATGCCGCGCCCGCTCTTGTACTGCTGCGAGAGCGCCGGGTCGGCGGCGAACACCTGCTGCAGCGCCGCGGCCTTGCGCTTCGCCTCCGCGTTCTCGACCCCGTGCGGGCTCGGCGAGGCCTTCTCGGCGGCGGCGATGCGCTCGTCGAGCTTCGCGATGCGCTCCTTGACGCGCTTCACCTCCGCTCGCGCCTCGTCGGTCGGCGTGTAAAGTCGCTTGTACTCGTCGACGAAATCGACGAGCAGCGCGCGCGCCGATCGGAGGTGCGCAGCGTCCTTGTCGATGTCGTAGGCCTTCTCCTGCGCGGTCGCGATGTTGTAGACCAGATCGTTACGTATCTCGCGATTTTCCGTTACGGGCGGGAGCAGCGAGAGCGCCTCGGTCCAGGACTCGATCGCACCCTTGTAGTCGTGCGTGTCGTACTTGGCCTTGCCCTCGCCGTAGATCCGCTTCACCGCGTCCATGTCGACGGGTGCCGCATCGCTCGCGGGCGCCGGCGTCTCCGCCGTGGCCGCGGGTGGCGTGGCAGCAGCGTCGGCCGGCGGTTCGAGAACGCGCGCAAATGCGGAAGTGGGCAGCGTGAGGGCGACCGCGATCGCGATGCTCGACGAAATTGGGGATCGCAGGGTGCCGCGCTTCACGCCTGCAGCATAGCCCAGACGCGGGAATCGGGCTGCGAAGCGCGTCACAGTCCGCGCCGATCGATCGACGGGAACCTCGTCCGCCGGCCGGCAACGATCGGGCTCGGGTCGGTGCCTCCTCGTCGGGGCGTCGCGCCGGTCGCGACGCGAAGCGACCGTGCAGCGGCGTTTTCGGTGCGCCAGGCGACATCGCGACGACGCGGCGAAGGTGCGGTCCCATGCACGCCGGACGTGAGCCCGCAGCGCATCGCGCCCCGAGCGAAGCACTTGACCGCTGGCCGCCGACTCCGCCAAAGTGGCGTCATGTTGCGCAACGCATTCGTCGTGGCTTGTGTGCTCCTCGTCGCCGCGTGCGGCAAGGACGTCGAAGATCCCGGCTTCACCGCGACGGCCGGAGGCACGATGACGGCCGGCACGTCGGGCACGAGCAGCGGCGGCGACGAGACCTCGTCGTCCGGCAACGCGAGCAACACCGGCAACAGCAACAGCATGAGCGACACCAACGGCACCACGATGACGACCGCGCCGGCGGACTCGTCGGGCGGTGAGACGGCGCCCTCCGAGGAGAGCGGTCCGGCCGGGTGTGGCGACGGCATGATCAGCCCCGGCGAGCAGTGCGACGGCAGCGACCTGCAGGGCTTCGACTGCAACAGCCTGGGCCTCAACGGCGGCACGCTCTCGTGCGACCCGGTGACCTGCACGTTCGACACGTCGATGTGCATGTCGACCTCCGGCGGCACGTCCGGCTAGCGAGGTCGAAGACCTCGCTCCGTGCCCGTGCCCGTGCCCGTACCCGTGCCCGGGAAGAAGACGCCGGTACCACCGAAGAGGTGGACCGGCGTCTGGCTTTTCGCGCTGTGCTGTGCGCTGTACCTCTGGACGGCGCCGGGCCGCATCCTCTTTCCCGACGACGAGATCGTCTTCCAGACGACGCGCGCGCTGGCCGAGCGCGGCGCGCTCGACATCGAAGGCATCCCGAAGCGCACCGGTGAGCTGAAGGGCCGCCCCGACGGCACGTTCGGCTGGGCGCCGGGCCGCGACGGCAAGCGCTACGGGTTCTTCGGCCACGCGCTGTCGATCGTCGCGCTGCCGTCCTACGCGATCGGAAAAGTGATCGCGACACGCGTCCCCGAGCCGTGGCGGCACGCGATCCGCAGCGACCACTACTTCCTGCACCCGCGCTCGCCGACCGCCGACTGGCCGCGGCTGGCGGTGAGCCTGACGAACGTATGGGTGACCGCGGCGTCGGTGGTGCTCTTGTGGCGATGGTTGCTCGCGCTGGGCATCGCGCGGGGTGCCGCGCTCGCGACCGCGGTGATCTACGCGGTGGGCACGACGGCGTGGCCGTACAGCCGCACGTTCCTCTCGGAGCCGCTGTCGGCCGCGACGCTGCTCGGTGCGCTCTGGTGCATCGCGGAGCTGCACGCCGCGCTCGCGCGCGAGCGCAGTGCGCTGCGCTGGGCGCTGGGCGCTGGGCTGTGTGCGGGCATCGCGATGCACACGCACGTGCTCAACCTCGTCGCGGTGCCTTGGCTCGCAGCAGCGGCGATCGTGCCGTTGCGTGGCCGGCTGCGTGCGCATGCACGCGTGCTCGCGGCGGGTGTGGTTCCCGCTCTGTTCGCGCTGGTGCTCCTGCTCGCCGGGCAGTGGTGGCGCTTCGGCGATGCGTTCGAGAGCGGCCGCTACGATCACTACAGCCACTGGATCGCGCCGGGTGTCGGCGCGCTCGCGTTGCTCGTCGGTCCCGGGCGCAGCATCCTGCTGTTCTCGCCGCCGCTCATGCCCGCGATGCTCGGCGTACGCGCCTGGATCGCCCGCATGCCGGTGGTCGCGTGGTGCGTGATCGGGCTCGCGCTCTCGCGGTGGTTGGTGGTCGGCATGCGCAGCGACTGGTGGGGCGGGTGGTCGATCGGGCCACGGTATCTCGTGCCGGTGGTGCCGCTGTTGCTGGTTCCGCTGGCGCTCGTGCTCGAGCGCGCGCGCTCGTGGTCGCCGGGGCGTCGTGCTGCGCTCGGTGCATTCTTCGTGGCGAGCGCGCTCGTGCAGCTGCATCTGTCCCTGCACAGCATCTTCGAGTGGATGCTGCACCTGACCACGACCGGCGACGCGCAGTGGCACTACCTCGAGCGCTCGCACTGGCTGCCCGACGCGAGCCCGATGGTGGGCTTCGGCGGGCTGCCGCTCGACACGCTCTCGACGGGCGCGATCCGCCTCGCGGGCCACGGGTATCCGGGGCCCGCGATCGTGTTCGGGGTGATCGCAGCGGTCGGGTTGTTCGCGGGCTGGCGGTTGCTCGGGCGTCGCGCGGTGACCGAGGGGCTCTGATGGCTCGAACGCGACCGACAGTCGCGTTCGACCGCGCCGAGAGACTCAGGCCACCTCGACGCGGCGCTCGGCCGCGTTCGAGGTCGCAGAGCTCATCGCGGGCCCGCCGCGGCGCGGAGGCGCGCCGCAGTGATCACGCTCCGGGGCAGTCGAGGTCGGGCCGCGCGCTCCACTCGCACGTGATGTCGACGTGGGTTCCTGGCGGCGCGGGATGACCCTCGCGACGCACGAGTCGCAGCTCGAGGTTCCAGCCCTCGCTCGCGCAGACTTCCGAGATGTCGTCGGCCGTGGAGGCCGTCGCATCGGTGGCGTCCACGAGCGCGCTCGAGCACACGTCGAGTCCTTCGGGCAGCTCGCCCTCGAGTGTGCAGGGCAGGACGGGTGCGACGTCGTCACCCGCGGGGCTCGGCACGATCTGCCGCACCTCGCAGGCGGGCTCGACCGCGACGGTCGAGGGATCCACGTCGGCGACGCACTGCGGCACGCAGGCCGGCTTGATCTGATCGCGGACCGCATTCGCGAGCGCGTCCAGCTGACCGGAGTAGTCGTCGCCGCAGATCGAGTCGCCCACGGCGTCGCCACCGGGAGGAGTCCCGGCCACCGCGCGCAGTCGGACCGGCGGAATTCCCTGCCCTCCGTCGCGCGCGCACGACGGAGCAATCCCGTACTCGCGCTGCGCCTGGACGTCCGCGCTGGTGCCGTACACCGCCGCGCTCCCGGGCCCCGGAAGTGGGCCAGCGATCGGGATGACCTCGACGAGCACGCCCAGCCACGCTCTCTCCGCGCGGAGCTGCTCGAGCTGCTCGGCGTACCTCGAGATCGGATGGAGCACCGCGAGCTCGCCTTCGACCTCCGTGCCGTCGAGGCCCTTGTCGGTCGCGACGCACGACTCGAACACCGTCGTACCGTCGGGCCCCGGCGAGGCGCCGCTGCACGAGACGCCCGCGTTCCAGCAGACACCCGGCGTCGGGGTATCGCCGCCGGGATCGGTCCAGAAGACGTTCGAGGCTGCGAAGATCGCCTCACCCGCGGGCGAGCTCGAGCAGTCGGAGCCGTCGGTCAAGACCACGACGAACAGGTGCGCCGTGTCGCGCAGGAAGCCGTACGACGGATCGCCCGGATCCCTCGCGCGCTCGAGCGCCTGGTAGGCGGCCTCGAGCGGCGAGGTGAAGCGACAGCCGGCGATCCCCTGCGGCAGCCAGCACGACATCGCTTCCACGGTGGTCACCGCAGTATCGAAATTCGCGGTTCCCTCGATGCTCTCGATCCACGGTCGCGAGCGTGGCACGTCGTCGAGCGCCGTCGTGGTCGGGATGGGCACGATGCCTTGGTAGGCACAGTTGTCGAGGCAAGCCTCCTGCGAGACGTCCTCGCCGTCCACGACGAAGTCGGCGATGCGCGAGCGACACGACGAGGCGACCAGCGCACCGCGCTCGGCCGACGTGGCGCAGGCCGGGTTGCCCATGTCGGTGGTGGTGATCGCGATGCGATAGTTCGCCTTCACGTCTTCGGCCTCGAGCACCGCGATGAACGACGGCGCGTTCGCGGCCAGTCGGGCCTGGTGCCCGCCCATCGACGCGGAGTCGTCGACCACGATCAGGATGTCGACGTCCTTGTTGACCGTCCGCTGGATCTCCAGCCACTCGACCTCGTCGCCGCCGGTGGTGTCGCTCGGCGCCGTCTCGCTGCTCGAGCCACTCCCGCCCGCGCTGCCGTCCATGCCGTCCGTCTCGGGCAGCTCGCCCAGCACGCCCGGACCGCAGGCCTCTGCGTTGCAGGCGCTGGTGATCGCGAGCGAGAGCATCGCGGTGCGCAGTGGATCGCGGCGTGTCATCGCATCCACCATGGCCATGCGCGCATCGTTCCGTCCCTCACTTCGCCGGGCAGACGCGACGCATGCGACGTGCGAGCGGATCGTCGCTGCCGTCGGCGAGGAAGCGCGCCGCCACTGCACGCGCTTCTTCGCCGCGACCGAGCGCGCACAGTCGCTCGGCCCGCAGCAGCTCGCGCTCGCGCCTCAGCACGCCCTGCGGGAACTCCGAGGCGTGGCGATCGAGCAGCGCGAGCGACTCGGTGTTCGTCGCCGACTTCGCCGCACGGATCAAAGCCGCCTCGGCACCGACGTCGCCCACCTCGGATGCGACCACCCGCATCTCTTCGCGCTTCGCCCCGCTCGTTGCCGCCGGCTTCGCGCTCGGGCGCTGCAGCTCGACCTCTGCGGTCGCATCGGCGACCGGTGCGATCACCGGCAGAGCCGCAGTCGCCGGTCGCACCACCGGCGTCAGCTCTCGCGGATGAACCTCCGCCGGTGGCTCCGGCACCACGATGTCACCCGCGGCCTCCGCGGGCGCGACGTCCTCGCGCAGCGTCGCGACCCCGAACGCCGCCATGCGGATCACCAGCAGCACCGCCGCCGCGATCGCGATCGCCAGCGCCGCGAAGCGCAGCAGCTCGGGCGCCCCGCGCCCCGCCGGCGCAGCGACGTGCGGTGCCTCGAGCTCCGCGACGATGCGCGCTTCCACGGCCGCGAGCGAGCGCTCGCGACGATCCGGCGACGGGCTCGACTCCCGCACCAGCGCGTCCAGCAATGCGCGTGCCCTGCCCTCGTCGCTCATCGGTGCTCCTCCTTCTCCGCGTGCGTCTCGACCACGCGCGCGAAGGCAGCCCGCGCGCGACGCAGCCGCGAGTACACCGTGTTGAGCTTGACGCCCTCGGCCAGCGCGACCTCGGGCGCGCTCATGCCCTCGAGCTCCATCAGCACGAAGGTCATGCGCGTGTCCTCGTCGAGCGTCGCGAGGAACGCGATCACGATCTCCGCGGCCTCCGTGCGCCGCAGCGCCTCGCTGGGATCGCCGCCGCTCTCCGGCGACGGCATCGCGCGCAGCCTTCGCTCGGTACGGCCGTGCCCACGCCGCAGGCTCGCGGCGACGCGGCGCGCGATGCCGTACAGCCAGCTGCGGATCGGCGTGCCCTCGACGTAGTCCGCACGACGGCGATACGACACGACGAACACGTCCTGCGTCGCGTCGTCGAGCGCCGCCTCGGGCACACCGAGCCGCGCCAGGATCCGCCACACGAACCCGTGCTGCGCGCGGTACAGCGCGCGGAACGCCTCGGCGTCGGGGTACGCGGAGGGCGGGTCTGCGGCATCGCGCACGAGGGACAACCCGGGCACGCGGCCGCCATGGCCGGCTCGCGCCGAATCCGTCACGGCCGGCCTCCGAGCCGCAGCTCGACCCCGGCCAGCCCGCGCACACCGACGCGCGTGGGCCGGTGCACCGTGTCGTCGCCGATCACGAAGCGCGCACGCCACAGCGGCACGACCACGTCCGCACCGATCAGCACCGCGAGCCGCGGCACGACGCGCACCGCGAGCGCCGGCCCGAGCACCGCGGCGATCCACGGTCGCAGCACCCGCCGCTGCGGATCGACCGTCTCGCCCCGGCCCTCGCCCGAGATCGCCCCCGCCTCGATCGCGCCACACAGCGGCACCTCGATCCGACCGCGCCCAGGCACCCCGCAGCCACGGGCCGCGAGCGACCAGCGCCCCAGTCTCGCGCGCACCCCGGGCGCACGCGTGAGCTCCGTCGTGCGTGGGAACGCACCGCTCGCATCGAGCTCCGCGCGCCACCCATGTCCGAAGAGGCCGATCGCACCGCCGAGCGCACCGGTCGCCTTCGGTGCATCACCGTAGTCCACGCCGCCGAAGACGCGCAGGTACACGCCGGG
>CAZFKC010000058.1:0-20405 GCA_964519175.1 uncultured Nannocystaceae bacterium | reverse complement strand
GTCACCGCGATCACCACCGCAGCCGCGTCGGCCAACGCACTGCACTGCGCCGCCACCAACCTCCGCTCGCTGCGCTGCTCGCCGATGACGAGCACGAGCTCGGCCGCGAAGCCGGCGGGCTCGCGCGAGACCGTCACCTGCGCGCGCACGGGCTCGCTCGCCGACGCGCCACCGAGCAGCTGGGCGACGTTCGCCCGCACCTCGTCCGCCGACGGGCACTCGGCCGGCGCGGTCCACTCGAGCTCGATCGCCGCCCCCACGCCGCCGCTCGAAGGCCCGGGCGCGAGCACGGCCATCGCGATCCACACGCTCGCCCCGAGCCACGCCACCTTGCACCGCCTAGCCTGCGCGAGTCCTGCTGCACATGCAAAGCGCCGCGGCGGCCGGTATGCTCCGCGCCCGTATGAACGACAAGTCCGACAAGATCACGCCGCGCGCCGAGGACTACCCCCAGTGGTACCAGGACGTGATCCGAGAGGCCGACCTCGCCGAGCCGGCGAAGGTCGTGAAGGGCTGCATGGTGATCAAGCCCTACGGCTACGCGATCTGGGAGAAGATCCAGCGCGACCTCGACGGCCGCTTCAAGGCCACCGGTCATCAGAACGCCTACTTCCCGCTGCTCGTGCCGCAGAGCTTCATCACCAAGGAAGCCGAGCACGTCGAGGGCTTCGCGCCCGAGCTCGCCGTCGTCACCCACGCGGGTGGCGAGAAGCTCGAGGAGCCCTACGTCATCCGGCCCACCAGCGAGACGATCATCGGACACTTCTTCGGCAAGTGGATCTCGAGCCATCGCGATCTGCCGATGCTCATCAACCAGTGGGCCAACGTCATGCGCTGGGAGCTGCGCACGCGGCTGTTCCTGCGCACCACCGAGTTCCTCTGGCAGGAGGGTCACACCGCCCACGCGAACCACGAAGAGGCGCTCGAGGAGGTCAAGCGCATGCTCGACGTCTACGGCGACTTCGCCGAGCAGATGATGGCGATGCCGGTGGTGCGCGGCGTGAAGACGCAGAGCGAGAAGTTCGCGGGCGCCGTCGAGAGCTACTGCATCGAGGCCTACATGCAGGACGGCAAGGCGCTGCAGGCCGGGACCAGCCACGACCTCGGACAGAACTTCGGCAAGGCGTTCGACGTGAAGTTCCAGAGCGAGGCCGGCGTGCTCGACTACGTGTGGCAGACCAGCTGGGGCGTCTCGACCCGGCTCATCGGCGGGCTGGTGATGAGCCACTCCGACGACGCGGGGCTCGTGCTGCCGCCGCGCATGTCGCCGGTGCACGCCGCGATCATCCCCATCTACAAGACCCCCGAGGAGCGCAGCCGCGTGATGGAGGCCGCCGATCGCATCGCGAAGCAGCTCGGCAAGATCGACATCGCGCTGGACGGCGCGCGCTACCGCGATCTGCTCGAGGTGAAGATCGACGATCGCGACCTGCGACCCGGCGCGAAGTTCTACCACTGGGAACGTCGCGGCGTGCCGATGCGCATCGAGCTCGGCCCGAAGGATCTCGACAAGGGTCAGGTCTGCTTCAAGATGCGCGTCGACACGGCGGCCGGCGCCGGCAAGCAGTTCATGCCCGAGGCCGAGTTCCTCGCGACGGCGAAGGCGCGCTTCGAGCAGTACCAGGACGAGCTGTTCACGCGCGCCAAGGAACGCATGCAGGCCGGCATGGTCACGCTCGACGACTGGTCGGCGTTCCTCGAGGCGTTCAAGGGCGAGCAGAGCACCTTCGCATGGTGTCACTGGGACGGCACGCGCGAGACCGAGGCCGCGATCAAGGCCGAGACGAAGGCGACGATCCGCTGCGTGCCGCTGCCGGGTCAGGGCCCCGCGCCCGAGCCGGGTCGCTGCATCAAGACCGGCGCTCCGTCGACGCAGCGCGTGCTCATCGCGAAGGCGTACTAGCCTCGATCCTAGCCTCGACCCCGGCCTCGACCCTGGCCTCGACCCTGGTCTCGAGCCCGACGTGGCTCCGCCACGGCGGACAGCGAGCATGGCTGCGCGCACCAGGAAGAGCGCCGGAGGGCGCGAACAGAGCTCAGCAATCGTCGGGACGCTGGCCGCCGGTCATCGAGTCGTCGCTGCGCAGCAGCGTGCGGTGGACGTCGACGATCAGCTCCGACATGCGGTCGAGCTCGAGCTGCGCCGCCTCGAGCGCGCGCATCACGTGGGCGATCGCGTCGTGTTGCAGCTCCTGCCGCGTCGCGGTGCGTCGCCGCTGCACGCCGGGCCGCACCGTCGACGGATCCGGCACCCACTCCTCGGCCTTGTCGAGCTTGCGCATGCAGTCCATGCCGAACTCGATGGCGGCGCGCACGCGATGCGTGCGTCCGGCGATCTCGCGGCTCGCCTGCACGCTCCACCCCGCAGTCGACGGGGTGAGCAACGGTGCGCGACTGCCCACCAACACGCGCTCGAGGATCCGCGCGAGACGTAACGGCTCGAGCTCGTCCTTTACGAGGAAATCGATCACGCCCAGCGACGCGGCGGCTTGGCGCACCTCGTCGTCGGCATGTCCGGTGACGACGATGACGGGGATTCCGCGATGCGATGCGTCGAGCGCGGCGATCGTCGCGAGCCCGCTGCTGTCCGGGAGCGCGAGGTCCAATACCACCGCGGCAATGCCACCGCGCTCGAGCCTCGCGCATGCCTGCGAGAGCCGCGTGACGTGATCGAACGCGATCGGCCGTACGGCCGCATCGTCGACGAGCTCCCTGAGCAAGCGCGCCTCGGCGGGGTTGTCCTCGACGAGCAAGACTCTGGGCTCGTGGTGTTCCATCTCGGTGACGGCGCGGCGGGCGAGTCGCTCGCGCGTGCGAGCGGCACGCGCATCGAGCCAATCACAGCTTGGCGCGTTCGAGTGCGCACGCAATCTTTCGCACACCCATGCGCACCATGCCTGCACGATTTTTCTCGCGCTGCCGCGCGCGACGATCGGGTTGCTAGTCTGATGGCATGCCCGCCGAACGCGAAGATGCGATGCATGTGCTCATCGTCGAGGACAACCCCGGCGACGCGCGGTTGCTGCGGACGTGGCTCGCGGAGTCCGAGATCCCGCGGTTCCGGGTCTCCCACGTGACGCGCCTCGCCGACGCCGGGGCGCGCGCCGAAGCGATCGCGTACGACGCCGTGTTGCTCGATCTCTCGCTGCCCGACAGCGACGGTGTCGAGACCGTGACCCGCTTCCGCGAGCACGCGCCCGACGCGGCCATCATCGTGATCACCGGCGTCGAGGACACCCGCATCGCCACCGACACGGTGCACCAGGGCGCGCAGGAGTATCTCAACAAGGACGACATGAACGGGCGCTCGCTCACCGCAGCGATCGCGCGCGCGGTCGTGCGTCGCCAGCTCGCCACCGGCGCGCTGAAGCTGGCCGAGCAGGCCCGCGCGAGCGCGTCGCGGCTGCGGGGGATCCTGCACGAGCTCCCGGACGGGCTCGTGCTGCACGACGGCACCGGCGTGATCGGCTACGCGAACCCTGCCGCCGAGCTGCTGCTGGGCTGCCGCGCGGGCGATCAGCTGCCCGCGCCGTTCATCCGCACCACCGCCGAGTGGAACGGCACCGTCGACGTCACGTCCCCCGATCGCTCGCGCTTCGCGGTCGAGGTGCAGTCGCGCGCGATGAGCAACGACGGCTCGAGCACCGTGATGCTCTTCATGCGCCCGCGCGACGACCGGCATCCGCTCGAGCCCACGCTGGATCCGATCCCCCGCGCGACGCTGTGGGCCGGCCTCGACTGCATGGCGTGGCGCGTCGAGCGGCTGCGCGCGCTGATGCACGGCTGGCTCGCCGATCGCAACGAGCCCCGCGGTGCCGAAGCGCTCGAGCTGGCCGACGATCTCGAGCGCCTGCTCACCGATGCACGCAAGATGCTCGCGCGGCCGCCCGGACGGACCGACGGCGACTAGCTCAGCGCAAGAGCCACGAGCGCAGCCGTGCGAGCAGGTGCTCGGTGTCGACCGGCTTCGACACGTAGTCGGAGGCACCGGCGGCGAGACACTTCTCGCGGTCGCCCTTCATCACCTGGGCCGTGAGCGCGATGATCGGCACCTGCCCGAGCCCCTCGGTGCGACGGATCGCCCGCATGGTCTCGTAGCCGTCCATCTGCGGCATCATCACGTCCATCAGCACGACCTCGACGTCGGGCACGCGCAGCAGCGTGGAGAGCCCGTCGTGACCGTTGTCCGCGCGCAGCACCACGAGGCCGTGCAGCTCCAGCAGCGTGCCGAGCGCGTAGAGGTTGCGGGCGTCGTCGTCCACCAGCAGCACCTTGTGACCGCGCAGCGATCCGCGCCGCGGATCGAGCTGCTGGCCGAGCGCGCGGCCGGCATCGTGGCGACCGATCTCCGCCGTGTCGCCGCGTCGACGCAACGCGGGCGTGGTGCGATCGGGCAGATACAGCGTGAACGTGCTGCCCTGCCCCGGCTCGCTGTCCACACCGATCTCTCCGCCCAGCATGCGCGCGATCTCGCGGGAGATCGACAGCCCGAGTCCGGTACCGCCGTAGCGGCGACTGGTCGTGCCGTCGGCCTGCTGGAACGCCTCGAAGATCAGCCGGTGCTTGTCCTTCGGGATCCCGACGCCCGTGTCCTCGACCGAGAAGGCGATCACCTGCGTCGCCTCGACGAGCGCGCGCTCGTCGGTGCTCCACCCGTCGTTCGCGACATGGATCGTCAACGACACGCCGCCGTCGTCGGTGAACTTGAAGGCGTTCGACAGCAGGTTCTTCAGCAGCTGCCGCAGCCGTCGTCCGTCGGTGCGGACCGTCGTCGGTGCGGTGGGATCCAGCGTGACGTCGAACCGCAGGCGGCGCTGCTCGGCGACCGGACGCATGGTGCGATCGCAGTGCGCGGCCACCTCGGCGAGCGCGACGTCCTCGACGTCCAGCGGCACCGTGCCCGCCTCGATCTTGCAGAGATCGAGCACGTCGTCGATGAGCGTCAGGAGATCGTTGCCCGACGAGTGGATGATGTGGGCGTACTCGACCTGCTTGCCCGACAGGTTGTCGTCGGGGTTGTCCCACAGCATCTTCGACAGGATCAGCATGCTGTTGAGCGGCGTACGCAGCTCGTGGGACATGTTCGCCAGGAACTGCGACTGGTAGCGCGACGAGGCGGCCCGCTGCTCGAGCTCGGCGTTGGCGCGCTGCAGCTCCTCGGTGAGCGCATTCACGCGCTCCAGCTCGCGGGTCATGCGCTGCCCCAGCGCGAGCACGTCGTTGATCGCGTCGGCGATGCTCGCGTCGCAGCCATCGCGATCGGAGCGTAGCCGCACCGAGAAGTCACCCCCGCGGAACGCGAGCAGGACCTCGAGCAGCCGGTCGATGTCGATGGTCTTGCCGGTCTTGCTCGAGTGCATCCCGCTCCGGCAACCACGGACGGTATGCAATGCGAGCCGACCCCTGCAATCGATTGCGAACGGTCCGTTCGGTAATCGAGCCGACCATCGAGAGGACGATCCACCATCGCGTTACCGCGGCGAAACGACGACCATCGCTCCTCGTGCGCTGCGGGCCTTTCGATCGCGCACGGCGCTCGGCGCCCGGTTGCGGCGCGCCGGATCGCTGTCATCAAACACTCGGAGGATTTGCCCCGACGTGGAAGGATCGCCCGCGATGCTCGCTGTGCTCGTGCTCGACGCCGAAGCGTCGACGTCGCTCGTCGCCCGTACGTCCACGGTCGCGACGGCGGTCGCATGCACGTGCATCGCGGTCGCGCTGGGGATGCTGGCCCGACAGCACCATACCCGTGGGCTGTCGTGGCTCCTCGTCGTCGTCGCAGCCTTCATGTTCGCGATCGGGCTCGCCCCCCTCGTGGCGACCACCGAGCTCGCGGCCGACCACGCCTGGATCGGGACCGCGCTCGCGATCTGCACCGCGCTCTTGGGGGTCGCCTCGGCCGCCGCGCTGTGGACCGCGTTGCCCGCTGCGCTGCGATCGATCGGGCCCGCGGCGCTGGAGTCGATGCGGCTGAAGGAGGAGATCCGCGAGCGCGAGCGCGCCGAGGAGGAGGTCCGCCGCGCGAACGCTGCGCTCGAGGCCCGCGTCGCCGAGCGCACGCGCGAGCTCGAGCGCTCCAATCGCGAGCTCGAGCAGTTCGCCTACGTCGCCTCGCACGATCTCCGCGAGCCGCTGCGGATGGTGACGAGCTACACCGACCTGCTCGCCCGCCGCTACCGCGGCAAGCTCGACGCCACCGCCGACGAGTTCATCGCCTATGCGCTCGAGGGCTGTCAGCGCATGCGCCAGCTCATCGTCGACCTGCTCGAGTACTCGCGCGTCGATCGCCAGCGCATGCCGCAGCTCGTGGAGGTCGAGGAGGCGTTCGCGGTCGCGTGCCACGACCTCGCGGTGCCCATCGCTCGCACCGGGGCGATCGTCACGCACGATCCCCTGCCGCGGATCAGCTGCACGCCGTCGCAGCTCGTGCAGCTGCTCGAGAATCTCCTGCGCAATGCGATGACCTACCGCTCCGAGCGACCGGTCCGCATCCACCTGGGCGTCGCGGAGAACGACGACGAGCTCGTGCTGTCGGTGCGCGACAACGGCATCGGCTTCGACATGCGTCACGCCGATCGCATCTTCGGCATGTTCCAGCGGCTGCACGTCCGCGGCGAGTATCCCGGCACCGGGATGGGGCTCGCGATGTGCAAAAAGATCATGGAGAGCCACGGCGGCCGCATCTGGGCGGAGGCCGAGCCCGGGGTCGGCGCGACGTTCCTGTGCGCCTTTCCCAAGCCGGGTGAGGACTGAGCATGCGTCGCTTCCGTCTGCTGCTCGTCGAGGACAACCCGGCCGACGCTCGCCTGCTCGTCGAGGCGCTCGAGGAGGCGCGGATCGACGTCGAGATCCACACCTCGAAGGACGGCATCGACGCGCTCGAGCTGCTGCGCCAGGGCTCGTACGCGCGCCCGGACGCGGTGATCCTCGACCTCAACCTCCCGCGCATGGACGGCCGAGAGTTGCTCGCCGCGATCCGCAGCGACGCCGAGCTGTCCGAGCTGCCCGTCGTCGTGCTCTCGACGTCGCACTACGACGGGGACATCCGCGCGTGCCAGGACCTGCGTGCGCGCGCCTACGTGGTGAAGCCGGCCGGCTTCGAGGA
This sequence comes from uncultured Nannocystaceae bacterium, assembly GCA_964519175.1. Lineage (GTDB taxonomy): Bacteria > Myxococcota_A > Polyangia > Nannocystales > Nannocystaceae > Xiheibacterium. Next base: position 13,300 of record CAZFKC010000058.1, on the reverse strand, counting down.
GTTCGTCGACGTGGCCCGCCGCATCGCGCGGATCTGCCACGAGGTCGACGACCGCGTGCCGCCGAACTAGCCGCGCAGCCCGGAGCTGCAGCCCGAGCTCAGGCACCCGGGGCGCTGGCGGCCCCGGCCCCGTACAGGCGCTTGCGCTGCGCGACGGCGTAGTCGAGCACGCGTGCGAGCAAGCCCGCGTCGACGTGGTCCTTCGAGACCATGACGTCGGCGCCACCGCGCAGCGCACCGCGCTCGAGCCCCGGCTCCCACGCACCCGTGAGCACCACGATGGGGATCTGCCCGTCGAGCTCGCGCACGCGCTCGAGCGTCGCCAGCCCTGCGGAGTCGGGCAGGTGGAGATCGAGCAGGATCACGTCGGGGCGGCGGCCCTCGAGCCGGCGGCCGATCTCACCCAGCCGCGACACCTGCTCGACGACGTAGCGCGGCTCGGTGGACTCGCCGAGCAGCTCGCACACGATGCGAGCATCGCCCGGGTTGTCCTCGACGAGCAGCACGTCGAGATCCTCGAGCGGACGCGGAGCCGCACCGGCCACGTCGTCGCGGTACTCGCCGGGCAGGATTTCGTGCGCCCGGATCTTCTCCCACAGGCACTTGCGGCTGATGCCGAGCAGCTGCGCCGTGGGGGCCTTGCGCCCGTTCGCGATCCGCAGCGCTCGGACGATGTGCTCGCGCTCGGCCATGGAGAGCGCCGAGCGCAGCGTCGCGATGGGCTGCCCGGGGGCCTGCTCCTTCGCGGACGTCGACTCGTGCCCGGAAGGCGGTGTCTCGTCGTCGCTGTCGGTACCCACGCGAACACAGCTCTACGATCTGCACCGGCCATCGGCAAGCACACGATTGCTGCAACGAGTCGTTACGTCCACGCGTGCAGGCGCACGCGTGCGATACCGGTGCGAGCGCTGACGCGATTTGCCGGCGCTCGTCCCACCTGATCGTCATTCTCTCGCTGCGAAGCACGTTCACGCGCTGCGTGCAACATCGTCGGCGTCGTGCAAGCCGCCGACTGCAGTTTTTTCTCGCGTGCGCTACTTCGAACGGCGACGCACGAGCTCGGGCCGCGTGCCGAGGGCCTTCTCGAGCTCGGCGAGCTCCTCGGGCTTCAGGAAGCTCATGCTCTTCGCGCCCCCGGACAGCACGAGCTTCACGACCGGCTGGCCCTTCTCGTCGACGACCGAGAACGACTCGCACGCCTCGATCTGTTCCATCAGTCGGGCGAGCCGCGGCGAGCTGAACTTCGCCTCCTTGAGCACCCGCTTGTAGCGGACGTACTTCTTGGTCTTGAAGCCCGCGGTGCCCTCGGCCCGCAGCAGCGACTCGTTGGCGTTGTCGATGCGCGAGCGCAGCGCGTTGTCCGCCTGACGCAGCTCGTTGTGCTCGACGTCGGTGACGTCACGGGTGTGTGCCGCCATGACCGGCAGCTCGTTGAGCTCGCCGCTCTTGTACTCGAGCTTGCGGCACACCACCTCCACCGAACGGCGCCCGAACAGTGACCCCGTGGTCATCAGCACGAGCACGGGCACGTCGATGCGCTCGGAAACGATGCGCGCGAGGTCGCGCACCACCCGTTCCTCGTTCACCTGGATCGCGGCAGCACCGTCCTCGTTGGACTGCAGCTGGAACTGCGTCGCGGTGTCGGGCGGATCCACCGGCGCGGGCGGCTCCTTGCCCTCGTAGGTGCGCTCCCACCCGAGCTCCGTGAGCGCCTTCTCCATCGCCGCCTCGAGCTTGGGCAGCTTGCACGGCCCTTGGGTCTCGATCACGGCCGTTCCGAGTTGCATTGCCATGCGCGGGCCGGAGTATGCCACGGTCGCAAAGTTGCGGGCACGACCATGCAGTGCGACGAGGTCGCCGCGAAAATCGACGAAAACTAGCGGGCGCGGCGGCCACGTGGCCAAGCTCTCGCGCATGGATGCCGACACGAGCGAGCACCCCGCAGGCCTGCTCGACGAGCTGTTGGGTGGGACCTGGCACGCGCCCGCGGCCGACGACGAGGACTACCCGCACGATGCCGTCGTCGAGATCCAGGCCCTCTTGACCGATCTCGTCGGCGAGCTGGACCGCTGATCGGCGCGCTCTTGCGCGCACGCCGCGAGCACGTCGCGAACCGCTGAGGAATGCGGTAGACGGGGGCCCATGACCGAGCCCTCGAGTCGAGCCCCCATCCGCGTCGCGCTCATCGGCGTCGGGTACATCGCCGACTACCACTTCGATGCCGTGCGGACCGTCGCGGGCGCCCAGGTCACCGCGGTGTGCGACGTGGCGAGAGCTCGCGCGCAGCGCTTCGCCGACGGCAAGGGCATCGCGAACGCATACGGCAGCGTGGACGAGATGTTCGCCGCCGAGCAGTTCGACGTCGTCCACGTGCTCACGCCGCCGCATCTGCACGAGCAGCCCACCCGCGTGGCGCTCGAGCACGGCGCCGACGCGCTGGTGGAGAAGCCGCTCTGCCACGACAGCGGCGCGACCGGCCGCCTGCGAGCGCTCGCGAAGGAACGCGGGCGTGCGCTCGGCACCAGCCACAACTTCCTGTTCTTCCCCGCGTACGACAAGCTCGTCGCCGACGTCCGCTCGGGTCGGCTCGGCGCGATCGATCAGCTCGACATCGTGTGGAACAAGCCGCTCGGCCAGCTGAAGGGCGGCCCGTTCGGCGCGTGGATGCTGCAGCAGCCGCAGAACATCCTGTTCGAGGTGGCCCCGCACTCGTTCGCGCACCTCGCCCACCTGCTCGGCGGGCAGCCCGACGACATCGCCGTGCACGCGTTCGATCGCGTCGAGCTGCCGCGCGGGCTGTCGTTCTGGCGGCGCTGGGAGATCATCGCGTGGAAGGGCGCGACGCAGGCGCGTCTGCGGCTGTCGTTCATCGACGGCTATCCCGAGCACTACATCCACGTGCGCGGCACGCAGGCGGTCGCGCGCTGCGACTTCGAGAACAGCACCTACGTCTGCCTCGATCACACGCCGCACCTGCTCGACGTCGATCGCTTCCTCACCGTCGCGAACAGCTCGCGCGACGCGGTCGTGCAGGCCGGCGAGACGCTGGCGGGCTTCGTGCTCACGAAGATGGGCATGAGCAAGAGCGGCGGGCCGTTCCAGCTCAGCATCAGCCGCATCGTGCAGACCTTCTACGGCGGGCGCGCCGGCGTGCTCGACGAGCGCGTCTCCGCCGAGGTCGGCGAGGCGGCGGTGATCATCGCCGAGCGCGTCGCGGCGAAGGCCGAGCTGCCCACCGTGACCGCGAAGGCCACGCGGCCCACGCCCGCACCGTCCGGCGCGCCGTCACCGAAGGTGCTGGTCATCGGCGGCACCGGCTTCATCGGCCGCGCACTGGTGAAGCGGCTGCGCGACGACGGGCTCGGTGTGCGCGTGCTCGTCCGCGACCCGGCCGGCTGCCCACCAGAGCTGCAGGATCCGGGCGTCGACGTCTGCCGCGGCGACTTCACCGATCTCGGCAGCGTCGCCGCGGCGATGAATGGAATCGACTACGTCTATCACCTGGCCCGCGGCAACGGGAACACGTGGGCGGAGTTCCTCAAGTACGACGTCGAGCCCACGCGCGCGCTCGCCGAGCTGTGCCTGCAGCACGAGGTGCAGCGCTTCTTCTACACCTCGTCCATCGCGCTCTACTACGCGGGCAAGGGCGCGGGCACGATCACCGAGGACACGCCCGCGGCACGACCCGACGGTCCGTACGCGCGCAGCAAGGTCGAGAACGAGGCGAACCTGCTCGCGCTGCACAAGGGCAAGGGCTTGCCGCTCGTGCTGTTCCGGCCCGGCATCGTGCTCGGCCGCGGCGGCTGCCCGCTGCACTGGGGCATCGCCGGCTGGCCGTATCCCTCGGTCGCGCGGCTGTGGGGCGACGGCAACAACAAGCTGCCGATCGTGCTCGTCGACGACTGCGCCGACGCGATGGTCCGCGCGCTGCGGATCCCGGGCATCGAGGGGCGCTCGTACAACCTCGTGGGCCCGCCGCTCATCTCCGCGAACGACTACCTCGACGAGCTCGAGGGTCGCGCGGGCATTCGCCTGCGCCGCGTGCCGACCTCGAGCTGGACGTACTTCGGCGAGGCGCTCGCGAAGTGGGCGATCAAGAAGGTCGGCAAGGACCCGAACGCGCAGCGTCCGACGCACGCCGACTGGGAAGGCCGCAGCTTCGCCGCGACGCTCGATGGCAGCCGCGCGGAGAACGAGCTGGGCTGGCGACCCACCACCGATCGCGCGAAGGTGATCCGCGAGGGCATCTGGGTGCCCACCGAAGAGTGGTTCGAGCTGCCGCCGCGCTGAGGCGGCCCGATTCGAGCCGCACGGCCTGCAGTCCGGCGCAAGCTTTGCGCAGGCATCCGCCGCAGGCAGACTCAATGATCGCGGCTGTATGGCCGCGCACGAGCTGGGTTGGGATCACTTGTACGAGGTGCTCGCCGACGCCGTTCGTGCCTTCGACGATGTCGAGCTCGATCCGGCCGCGCTCCGGATCGAGATCGCGCGTCGGGGCGCGAGGGCGCTCGATGGCTGCTGCTGCGTCACGTTGCTCTCCGACCCGGGGCATGCGCCCGAGACCATCGTCGCGACCCGCGAACCGGGTGTGACCTCCGAAGATCTCGACGCGTTCGGGCGGGTGCTGGCGGCTGCGGTCGACGTCGACGCCGCCCAGCCCGTCACCCTGGGCGCGGACGAGCTCCGCGCCGGCCTGCGCGAGCTCGGTGCACCCGGCATGGCCGAGCGCCTCGACGTGCGCGAGCTGATTTCGGCGCCCTTGCGTGCGCGCGGCCTGACACTCGGACGTCTCGCCGTGGTGCGCTGTGGCTCCGCCGCAGCGCCGTTCGACGCCGAGGAGCGCGAGCTCATCCAGCGGCTGGGCGAGCACGCTGCGCTCGCGCTCACGAACGCGCGACTGTTCTCCGACCTGCAGTCGGCGCTCGCCCACGCCGAGGACCTCGAGGGCCGTCAGCGCCGCCTCGCCGAGCTGGCGCGCGAGCTGGCCTCGGTTGCCCGAGACCCACGCGCGATGATCGATCTCGTCGCGCAGCGCTTCTGCGAGCTCGTCGGCGACATGTGCTCCATCCGAATGGTCGTCGATGGCGCACTCGAGGGTGTCGGCAGCTACCACGATCGCGACCCGTCGAATGCGGCGGCGATGCGCGAGCTCATCGCCACGGCACCGCGCCAGCTCGGCGTCGGCCTGTTCGGCGGCGTTGCAGCGAGCGGGAAGACGCTGCGCATCGATGCGGTCGATCCCCGTGCGTTCGCCGACCAGCTCGGTGAGGACTATCGGCGCGCGGTGCAGGGCATCGGGATTCTCAGCATGTTGGTCGTGCCGCTGTGCGTGGGCGGCAAAGTGCTGGGGGTGGCCGGCGTCGCACGCTCGACCCCACCCACCCCGTACACGGATGCCGAGCAGAAGCTGCTCGAGGACGCTGCGCAGCACGCCGCGCTCGCGATCACCAATGCGCAGTCGCTGGCCGAGACCCAGGCCGAGCTGGTGAAGCGCATCCGCGTGCAACGTCGCCTGCAGCAGATCTCGGAGCTGTCCCGCGAGCTCGCGTCCGCCACCGAGAGCTCCGCGCGCCTCCCCGATCTCGTCGCGAAGCGGTTCTCCGAGATCATCGGGGGGCTGTGCGTCGTGCGGCTCGTCGCCGAGGACGGCGAGAGCTTCGAGCGCACCGGCAGCGTGCACCACCCCGATGCTCGCGTCGTCGAGCGAACGCGGCGAGTCATCGCGGAGATGCCGCAATGCACCAGCGAAGGTCTCGCGGGCCGGGTGCTCCGCGGGGGCAAGCCCCTCCTGCTGGAGAGCATGGCCGAGGAGCTCAACCCCGGCACGAACCCCTTCGCCGCGGTCCTCGACGAGCTCCGCGTCACCTCGTTCGTCGGCGCGCCGCTGTGCTCGGGCGGCCGCACGATCGGCGTGGTCACGCTGGCCCGCCTCGGCCACACGCCGCGATTCACCCCCGACGATCTCGCGTTCCTCGAGGAGCTGCTGGCGCACGTTTCACTCGCGGTGCACAACAGCCGGCTCATCCATTCCGCGCGCCACCAGCTCGAAGAGCGCCTGCGCGCGGAGGCAGCGCTCCAGCGCACGGAGGAGCAGTTCCGTCACGCCCAGAAGATGGAAGCGATCGGGCGCCTAGCCGGCGGCGTCGCCCACGATTTCAACAACCTGCTCTCGGTCATCCTCACGTGCTCGGACGTCTTGCTGGACGAGGTGCCCGCGAGCGCGCCTGCGCGCGGCGACCTCGAGCAGATCCAGGCCGCGGGTCGGCGCGCCGCGGAGCTGACGCGCCAGCTGCTCGCGTTCAGCCGCCAACAGACCCACGCGCCCAAGGTGCTCGACCTCAACGACCTCGTCCGCGAGATGCTGCAGATGATCGGCCGCGTCGTCGGGGAGGACATCGTCGTCCACACGGATCTCGTCGACTCGCGCGCGATGGTCGAGGTCGATCCCGGTCACGTCCACCAGGTCATCATGAACCTCGTCGTCAACGCCCGCGACGCGATGCCCTGTGGCGGCCGACTCTTCATCCAGACGAGCAGCCTCCACATCGACGAAGGCGGTTGCGACGACCACGTCGGGATCGCCCCGGGCGACTACGTGATGCTGGCGATCGGCGACACCGGGATGGGCATGGACACGGCGACGAAGGAACGCATCTTCGAGCCGTTCTTCACCACGAAGGAACAGGGCAAGGGCACCGGGCTCGGGCTGTCGACCGCATTCGGCATCGTCGAGCAGAGCGGCGGAACGATGCGCGTCGCGAGTGCCCCGGGTCGCGGCGCCACCTTCCGCATCTATCTGCCGCGGACGCGTGAGCGAGCCCGCACCATCGCGGTGCCGCAGCGACGACTGTCGGCGCGTGGCGACGAGACGATCATGCTCGTCGAGGACGACGCCCAGGTGCGCAGGGTGGTGACGATGATCCTGGAACGCAGCGGCTATCGCGTGCTCGCGGCCGAGTCGGGGGCAGCGGCGCTCGAGCTCTTCGAGCGCCACGGTGACGAGGTCGACCTGCTCCTCACCGACGTCGTCATGCCGGAGATGAGCGGGCGCGAGCTCGCCGATCTGCTCGTCGCGCGACGCCCGAACCTGCGCGTGGTGTACATGTCGGGCTACAACGACGAGGCGATCCTGCGTCATCGCGTGCTCGCACACGAGGTCACGCTCGTCGACAAGCCGATCCGCCCGGATACGCTGCTCTCGCGGCTCCGCGAAACGCTCGCGGCGGGCGATGTCCGGGCTCAGAACCTGGCCGTCAGCGAGACCTGAGCGCCACCGCGGGCATAGCCGGCGCCGATCTGCATCCGCTCCCAGCGACGCGCACGCGCGTTGCGGACCATGCCCGCGAGCACGAGCGCCGCGCCCGCGACCTGCACGGTGCCGGTGAGCATCGCGGCCCAGCGCTGCTTCGCCGAGTCGGTGTAGGCCATCGAGATGAACGGACCCGCGACGGGGATCAGCAGCCCGCGGCCGTAGTTGAGCCGGCGCTCGTCCACCGGACGTCGCTGGCCCGTCAGCGGATCGGTCTTGCGATCGCGCGCCTTGTCGATCGCCACCGCACCCGCGAGCGACGTGAAGAAGTAGAAGACGCCGAAGCTCACCGCGCCCGCGATGATCATCTCATTGCCGCCCTTCAGTCGCTGCGGCAGCGCGGGGGCAGCGGGCGGTGGGAGCATCGCGGGTGTCGCGACCGGTGCCGGCACGACGACCGGTGCTGGTGCGACCGGAGCCGCGGCGACGGGCGCGTCCCATGCCGTCGCGGGGGCGGCCGCAGGTGCCGGGCTCTGCGCCGGGGCGGGCGCTGCGACGGCGGGGGCAGCCGCCGGCGCGGGCGCGGCCGTCACGGGCGCGGGCGCAGGCGTCTCCGCGCCGGCACGTCGCGCGAGCGCGACGTCGGGCAGGACCAGGGTGAACGCGAGGCAAGCGGCAGGAACGATGCGGATCGAGTTCATGGCGGGCTCGCTCGGGGTAGTCGCCGAAACGGCGTCCACGATCACGAGCCTGGCGCTTTTTGCAGACAGGCGGAGTGCTGGGGCGCACAACCGCGTGCGCCGTGCCCACGCGCGGTCGGTTTGTGGCAGAACAAGCCCCCCGAGGACGAGCGCGTCCTCGCACCGGAGAAACGAACCATGAAGCGCACCGCCAAGGCCGTCTGGGACGGCGATCTGAAGTCCGGCTCCGGCCATCTCACCACCGGCAGCAACGTGCTCTCGAGCACGAAGTACACGTTCGCCAGCCGCTTCGAGGACGGCCGCGAGACCAACCCCGAGGAGCTCGTCGCTGCCGCGCACGCGGGTTGCTTCACGATGGCGGTCACCGCCGAGCTGTCGCGCCAGGGCATCACGCCCAAGCAGCTGACCACCGAGGCGACGGTCACGCTCGAGCGCGTCGACAACAAGCCCACCATCGTCGGCATCGCGCTCGCGTTGCGGGCCGAGGTGCCGGGTGCCGACAAGGCCGTGGTCGCGGCGGCTGCCGAGGGTGCGAAGGCGGGCTGCGTGATCTCGCGCCTCGTCACCGCACCGGTCACACTGACGACCGAAATCGTCGTGTGATGGCCGAGCTGCCGATCTACATCACGCCCGAGGGCTACAAGCGGATCAAGGACGAGCTCGACCAGCTCTGGCGGGTCGAGCGTCCCCGGGTCACCGCCGAAGTCGCGGCTGCGGCCGAGCTCGGCGATCGCTCGGAGAACGCGGAGTACATCTACGGCAAGAAGCGGCTGCGCGAGATCGACAAGCGCATGCAGTTTCTCGCGAAGCGGATCGAGCGCATGCACGTGGTGCAGCCCGATGCGAGCAAGGACGCGGCCGGCAAGGTCGCGTTCGGGGCGTGGGTCGTGCTCGAGGACGAGGACGGCGCGCGGCTCGTGTACCGCATCGTGGGTGCGGACGAGTCCGATGCCGACGCCGGCCACATCAGCATGGACAGCCCGGTCGGGCGGGCGCTGATGGGCAAGGAGGTCGACGACGAGGTCGTCGTCCAGCGGCCGCGCGGTCCCGCGAGCTTCACGATCTTGTCGATCCACCATGGGGGTCGGCCCAGCAGCGGGCCTTGAACGCCGTTTGGACGGGTGTCCGGCGGCGGTCCCCGGCGCGCACATCCAGGTGGAACCTTTTGCGAGGGTCGGCCGTCTACACCGCCTCGGAGGTCGACCCGATGCGCCGTGTTGCCACGTGGATCTTGGTGATGGGCTTCTCGCTCTCGTTTGCCACCCCCGGCGATGCCTGCATGCGGGAGATGCCGAAGAAGATCGCGAAGAAGAAGGTGCAGGTCGATCCGACGAAGCGCGACGTGATCGCGGCCGAGAAGGCGCTCGCGGCAGGTGACAACGAGAAGGCGGCAAAGCTCGCGATGCGGGCGGTGCCGAAGCTCCACGAGCTCCCGCCCACCAATGCCGCCGAGCTGGCCACCCGAGCCCAGCGCGCGCTCGCGATCGCGACCGTGCGCAGCGGCGGCGCGATCGAGGTCGCGCCCGGCGTCGGTGGTGACAGTGCGTATGCGAAGCAGGTCGGGGTGGCGTGGGCCGAGCTCGCGCTGACCTACCAGGCCGCGCTGCAGAGCGACAACCTGCTGGTGCGCTCGCAGCTCGCCGAGGCGCTCGCGGCCGACAGCTACCAGACCGGTCGTGCCCGCGAGATGCTCCGCGATCTCTCCGCGCGCGATCTGATGCCGACCGCGCGGGCGTACGCCTTGCTCGCGCACCTCGAGCCCGACACCACTGCTCGCGATGCCGCCCTCGGTCGCTGCCGCGATCTCGGTGGCGACTCGGTGTGCAAGGCATGAACGTCGCGCGATCGCTGCTCTGCTCGGCGATCGCGATCTTCGGCTGTGACTCGACCGTCGAGCGGCTTCCGACTCCGACGGTCGCCGCCGCCGAGGTCGGCGATCGCCACCACGCCGAAGCGGCGGGTCCGGCTGCGGTGGTGCTCGAGTCGGCCGCACCGTCGGCCCAGGTGGCCCACGGTGCGGAGCTCGTCGCGAAGCACGAGTGCGTCCGGTGCCACACGGTGGAAGGCGTCGCGGCCACCACGGACGAGCTCGACTGCGTCGGCTGCCACCGACAGATCGTCGCGGGCACGCTGCCGGTGCCGAAGGACGAGCTCGCGCGCTACCAGCAGAACGTGCACTCGCTCGTAGACGTGCCGAAGCTCGTGCCCGGCGACCGCTTCCGGCGGGCCTGGCTCGTGCGCTTCCTCGGCGACACGCACGACCTGCGGCCGAACCTCGAGCCCACGATGCCGCGGCTCGCGCTCGCGGCGGACGACATCGCCGCGATCGCAGCGTTCCTCTCGCCGACCGCCGAGGATGCTGCGCCGGCCGTCGGCGATGCCGGCCGCGGCCGCGCCGTGATCGAGGCGAAGAGCTGCGGCACCTGCCATCGCCTGGGCGCCGAGGCCCTGCCCGCGCCCGGACTGTCCGTGCAGCTCGACGCACCCGCGCTCGCGCTCGCGCAGCGGCTCGCCCCCGATCTTGCGCACGCGCGCGAGCGCATGCGGCCTGCGGCGCTGCTGGGCTGGCTCGCCGACCCGGCGGCCGTGAAGCCCGGCACGGAGATGCCGAAGATCCCGATGACCGAGCAGGAGCTCGCCGACGTCGCCGCGTGGGTGTTGCAGGCGCCCGTGCAGCCAGCCGAGCCCGCCGCGATCCCCGACCGTCTGCCCGTGCTGACGCGAACGGTGAGCTACGAAGAGGTCGACGCGCGCATCTTCCACAAGACCTGCCGGCACTGCCACAGCGATCCCGAGCAGGTGATCGGCGACGGCGGTCCCGGCTACAGCGGCGGCTTCGGGTTCCCCAAGCGCGGGCTCGATCTCAACTCGTACGAAGGCGTGATGTCCGGCAGCCTCGACGATGCCGGCCAGCGCGCGAGCCTGTTCGTGAAGCGGGCCGACGGTACGCCGAGGATCATCGCGCACCTGTGGGCGCGCCATGCCGAGGCGGCGGGGAAGCCGGTCGAAGGCGTGCGCGGCATGCCGCTCGCGTTGCCGCCGTTGCCCGCCGAGGACATCCAGCTGCTCGAGACCTGGATCGCGCAGGGTCGCAAGCGTGGCGCGCCGAAGGAGGGGTGAGATGCGAAGCCTCGTGCTCTCGATGCTCGTGATGCTCGCTGCGTGCGATCGCGACGATGCGACCCCCGCGGCTCCGTCGGCGACCGCACCTGCGAACAGCGCCGCGGGCGGTGACGTGCCCGCGGCACCCGAGCGCGACGGTGACGAGGGCGGCGAGACGCCGGCGACGACCCCCGAAGCGGCGGACGACGGAGCCGCGTTCGCGCCGACGCCGAGCGCCACGGTCCGCCTCGTCGACATCGATCCCGACGGGGCCTCGCTGCGCGAGCAGATCGTCGCCGCCGCGGCGCAGGCCAAGGCCGACGGCAAGAGCGTCGCGGTCGAGCTGTGGGCCGGGTGGTGTCCGCCGTGCAAGAAGCTCGACACGCTGCTGCGCGGTGGGCCCGTCGCAGCGGCGGTCGCGAATGCGGTGCTCATCCGCGTCGACACCGACGTGTGGAACGACGAGCTCACGGCGCTCGGCTACGACGCCCCGCAGATCCCCACGCTCTACCGCATCGACGAGCGCGGAAAGCCCAAGGGCAAGCGGCTGACCGGCGCGAAGTGGAGCCGCGAGAGCGAGACCGCGATCGCGGCGCAGCTCACGGCGTTCCTCGGTAGCTAGTCGCGAGCACGGTCTCGAGGTCGCGTGGACGTCCGTCGATGCGGAAGAACGCGGCGAGCAGGCGATCGTCGACGATCGCCGCTTCGCCGGTGCGATCGAGCGCGCAGTTGATGCGGCGCTGCAACGCCGTCAGCAGCTCCGCGGCCGCGCGCTTCATCGCGCGCTCGTCGGCCAGGTGCGCTGCGGTCGTGCGCCGGAGCGCCGCCGGCAGCGCTCGCCAGCGTGCGCTCGTGGCTGCGAAGCCGCGATCGATGTCGTCCGCTTCGGACGGCGGAGCCGGACGCCAGAGCGTTTCCAGCGCAGGTGCATGATCCCGCTCTCGCGCGGACAGTCGCCCCGCCTCGGCGGACAGCGCGACGATCGAGCGCTCGAACGCGTGCTGCTGCTCGGGCGTGATCGTCCATGCGATTCCATCGTCGGCGAGGCCGTGGACGAGCTCGGTCGCGGGACCGCTGCCGAGCTCGACCGCGAGCGCCTGTCGCCGGCGCCGGGTCTCGTGCACGAGCACGCGCCCCACGAGCGCCGCTCGTATCGCCGGTGCCGCATAGGCGAGCAGCTCGTCGACGTCGGTCGAGGCCCCGAGCTGCGATGTTCCCTCCGCGATCCCGCCGTCGACCACGAGCCCCAAGAGCTCGTCGATCTTCCCGGGCGGCCCGGCACACACGCCGGTGTCCGTCACCAGCAGCTGCTCGCGATCGGCGACACGGGCCAGCTCGGCGGGCTCGACGTGCTCGTCGGCGCGCCGCACCTGCGCGCCGGCGTAGAAGATGTGCGCCGTCGTCATGCGTACGCCGTCGGCGAGCATGAACAGCGACGACGCGACCGACGGCAGTGCGCCGTTCTCGACCGGTGCACGCGCACGCACCATGAGGTAGCCGCTCCACGTCAGCGAGAGCATGGCCAGGAGGTGGGTCTGGCCGAGGGTGAGCCGCGCGGCCTCTGGTGCGAGCGCGACGACCAGTCGTGCGCGCAGCTCCAGCAGTGTCGCCATCGTGTCGCCCCACTCGCGGTTGACCTTGCGCAGCGCGGTGACGTTCATCGGGCAGCGGTGCGCGTTGCGACTGCCCGCGTAGCGACAGACCGCCCACTCGGTCGGCACGTCGACGCGCAGCCGTTCCGCGACGTTGTTCTCGCCGACCTGGCGGCCCGCCTCGTCGAGGGCCGCTCGCGCGAGGTCGTTGACGGGGATCAGGCTCTCGACGACCTCGACGCCGAGGCGCTCGCCGGTGAGCTCCGCGCTGAGGCGTGCACACGCGCTTCCGATCGCGCTCCAGGTCAGCGGCTCGCGCCGGCCCCCACGCGACGCATGGGTGCAGGCAACAGCGTGCGGCGCTTCGCTGCGCGAGTCGGCCTCGCGCTCCAGCACGGTCTCCTCGACGAGCACCTCGAGGTGCTCGCGCACGCGGGGCCACGCGTCCGAGCTGCACCAGCGCGCGGCGTCGGCCACTCGGAATCGCCGCGCGGCCACGAGCGCCTCGGCGAACGCGAAGTCGCGCTCGTCGTCGAACTCGAGCTCGTGCTCGCCGTAGTGCACGACGAACGATCGCACGCCGTCGGCGGACTCGACGTAGCCGGCATCGATCCGCCGCGGATGGCGGAAGATCAACACGTCGTCGTCGTCGAGCA
>CAZFKC010000057.1:0-66627 GCA_964519175.1 uncultured Nannocystaceae bacterium | reverse complement strand
CACGGAGCAGGGTGTCCGGAAGAACGCTTCGCGTTCTTCCGCACCCTGCTAGCCCGCCGACGCCCAGCGCCTGCGGCCGCGCAGCAGCACGAGCAGCACGAACGCGACGCAGAGCGCGTTCGGCTTGGGGAAGCGTCGACGCCCGGTCGAGCAGAAGCCCGAGGAGCCGTCGTCGCTCCCCCCACCGCCGCAGCCGCCGTCGTCGTCGTCGCCGTCGCAGCTGTCCTTGCAGCCGTCGGCGTCGTGGTCGGCGCTGCAGCTCTCGTCGGGGTTCGCGTCGAAGCCGTCGACGACCCCGTCGTCGTCGTCGTCGCAGTCGACGTTGCCACAGCCACCACCATCGCCGCCGCCACCTCCGTCGACGGTCTGCGGCACGCACACGCCCTCGTCCGAGCACGTCGCGTTCGGATCGCAGCAGGCATCGTCGTCGGCGCACGACAGCGGCATCGCGGGCGAGGGCGGCACGCACATCGCAAGGCAGCGATCCATCCCGTCCGGATAGGCGACCGGATCCTGCGTGCAGAACAAGCCACCGTCACAGTCCTCGGTGGCGGTGCAGAGCTCGCCCATCGCGGCCGCTTCGGGCTCGTCGTCCGCGGCTGCATCGAGGAAGCCGAGCCCGTCGCCGACCGGCGTCGCTCCGCCGCCCACGAGCAGGTGCGCACGCTCGCGCAGGATCGCACGCCGCCCCGCATCCGCAGCCGCGACCGCCGGTGCCACGTGCTCCGCATCGAGCAGCACGAGCTGCGAGCCCGGGTCGTCCCACGAGAACGCGGAGGCCGCGATCGTCGCGGGCTCGCCGAGCTCGATCACCGTCCCGTCCGCACGCCAGGCGACGTCGATGCCGACCAGCTCGACCTCGTGTACCGCGGCGTCCACGAACGCGAGGCCCTCGTCACCGGGCTCGCCGCGCACCGCGACCGCGGACCCGCGCGTCGGCTCGCCCTCGGTCGGCACGCCTTCGAGCGATCCCGCGATCGCCTCGATCGCGCCCCCGCGCAGCGACAGGTCCCCGATCGAACGGCCGTCGACGATCGCGTCGTGCAGCACGAGGCGATCGAAGGCCGGCTCGAAGACGAACGGAGCCGCGATGGCGCGCGGCTCCACGCTGCCCGCGTCCTCGCGTGCGTCACTGCCCACTTCGGCGCACGACGACCACAACAGCCCACCGAGAACGATCGCTGGCTTGCGCATGCGCTTGGATCTTCGTTCATGCGGTGTGCCAGCGCGCGCGGCAAGCATGATTCGACGTCTGCCGCGTCGACGCGCCGCGAGCGGGTCACGCTCCGTTACGAATGACGCACCGACGTGCCGCCGATGCGATCGCGATCACGGCTCACTTGCCGTTGAACTCGGGCTTCTTGCCCTGCATCCACGCGAGCACACCGGCCAGCAGATCCTGGCTGCGCAACAGCTCGAGCTGGCCCTGCTTCTCGCGCGCGAGCGCATCGTCGATCGTGCCGCCCAGCCCCGCCCTGACCGCCCGCTTGATCGCCGCGAGGGCGAGCGGCGGCCCGTCGGCCAGCGCGGATGCGAGCTCCATCGCGGCGTCGCCGAGCGCCTCGGGCTCGACCACCCGGTTCGCGATGCCGAGCGAGAGCGCCTCGGCGGACTCGAGCTTGCGTCCGAGCATGAGCAGCTCGAATGCGCGCCCGATCCCGACCAGCCGCGGCAACCAGAACGTTCCGCCGCCGTCGGGCATGAGCCCGATGTTCACGAACTTCTCCTGCACGTAGGCGCGCGTCGACATCACGCGCAGCTCGCAGGCGAGCGCGAGGTCGGCCCCGAAGCCGACCGCGGCCCCGTCGATCGCGGCGACGAAGGGCTGCCGTGCAGAGACGATCGCGCGGATGATCGCGTGGAACTCGTCGACGCGCGTCGACAGATCGCCGTCGAGCCCGTCGGACATCGCCTTCTTCAGATCCGCACCGGCGCAGAACGAGCCGCCCGAGCCGGTGAGGATCACCGCGCGCACGTCGGGATCGTCGGCGATAGACGCGATGCCGGAGGTGAGCGCCGCGATGAGCTCGCGGTCGAGCGCATTGCGAGACTGCGGCCGGTTCATCGCGAGGATCGCGACCTTGCCACGGCGTTCGATCGTAAGCGGGTCGGTGCTCATTGCCGCTTCTCACTACGCCAACGCGGGCATCGGCGTCAACGCGCGCGCTCGACCATGGCCGCGAGCCGATCGCACGCGCGATCGAGCACCTCGGCCGGCGGGCCGAACGAGAAGCGGGCGTAGCGATGGAAGCGCGACGGTCGGACGCGACGGTGGCCCGGGTTCACGTCGAAGAACTGCCCTGGCACCACGATCACCTTCTGCGCGAGCGCCTGCTCGAACAGGCCCATGCCGTCGTCGAGCGGCGCCGGCAACCCCGACAGATCGCCCCACGCGTAGAAGGTGCCCTCGGGCTCGCGATCGAAGCGCACGCCGATCTCGCGCAGGCGCGCGACGAACCGCTCGCGCTTGCTGCGGAACGCGGAGTGGATCGCCATGGTCTCGGCGCGCACGTGCTCGGGCTCGAGCAACGGGATCGCGGCGTGCTGCAGCGGACGCGTGCCGCCCCCGTCGAGGAACGAGCCCGCGCTCGTGACCGCCTCGATGAGGCGCTTCGGCCCGACCGTCCACGCCACGCGCCAGCCCGGGTAGCGCCAGTTCTTGGTGAGCCCGTCGAACACCAGCACGGGGTCGCGATCGACGTCTTCCACGCAGCGTGCCGCGCTCTCGATGGGCAGCTCGCCCGGGCCCGCCTGCCACACGTAGTGCGAGTAGAACTCGTCGACCAAGAGCGTGCAGTCGAGCCCGCGCGCGGTCGCGCAGAAGCGACCGAGCTCGTCGCCGCCGATGAGCTTGCCGGTGGGATTGCTCGGGTTCGAGAGCAGGAGCGCCGAGAGCCCGCGGCCGAGCAGCTCGCGGCGCAGGTCGTCGTCGTCGAACGCGTAGCCGCGCTCGGGCTCGAGCAGGATCGGGATCGCCGTGAACGCGCGGAAGATGTCGAGCAACTCTTCGTACGCGGTGTAGTCGGGCAGGAAGTGCCCGAGGTTGATCTGCCCGAGGCTCGCAGCGGCACGCGTGAGCGCGACGCGACCACCACCCGAGATGCACACGTTCTCGGCCGAGTACTGCGAGGGCAGCCCGCGCCGGAACAGGCGGTTGTACATGGCGGCGACCGCCTCGCGCAGCTCCCAGACCCCGGCGACCGGCGCGTAGTCGCGCTCGCTCGGATCGATCGCGATGCCCAGCACGCGATCGGGCGCACCCACCAGCTCGCCGGTCTCGGGCTGGCCCTGCCCGAGGTTGCACCACTGCGGATCGTCCGGTTGATAGCCCTGCCGCGCGGCCTCGGTGGTCACGAAGATGACGCCGGTGCGCGGTACCGTGCGGAAGGCAGAGGGCCCTTGCTCACTCATCGGCCCACACTACCGCTCGCCCGCGCCCTTGCCGAGCCCCTCATTGTTGCTAAGACCGCCGCGAATGTTCGTCGACTACCACCGCTCGGTGATCATCCTCCTGACCTGGCAGTGGCGGGCGGTGCTCACGTACGCGGCGGTCGCCGGCGTGATGGTCGCGACCGAGATGCTGACCGCGTGGAAGTGGTTCGCGATCCCCGGCCTGCCGCTCACGGTGCTCGGCGGCGCGATCGGCATCTTCGTCAGCTTCCGCACCAACTCGTGCTACGACCGCTGGTGGGAAGGTCGCCGCCTGTGGGGCCAGCTCGTCAATTCATCGCGGCACTTCGCCAGCCAGGTGCTCGCGTACCTCTCCGCCACGCAACCGGGCACGAGCACGGTGCGCGACACACTCGTGAAGCGCCACGTCGGCTATGTGCACGTGCTGCGTTGCGCGCTGCGTGATCAGGATCCCGCGCGCGACCCCGACGCGGTGCGCTTCCTCGATCCCGCCGAGCTGCATGCGCTCGCGGACGAGCCCAACGCCAACAACGCGCTGCTCTACCGACAGACGCGCGCGGTCGCGGTGCTCGCGAGCAGCAAGGTGATCGACGGCTGGCAGCTCCAGCTGTTCGACCGCTCGATCGCGACGCTCCTCGACGTGCAAGGCGGGTGCGAGCGCATCAAGAAGACCCCGTTCCCACAGAGCTACGGGTTCCTGGCCAACAAGCTCATCCTCGTCTACAGCGCGCTGCTCCCGCTCGGCATCGTCGACACGGCGGGCTGGCTCGCCGTGCCGATCACCGTGCTCGTGTGCCTCGCGTTCCGGCTCATCGACGAGGTCGGTGACGCGCTCGAGGATCCGTTCTCGCTGCAGCCGCTCGCGCTGCCGCTGCAGGCGATCACCACCACCATCGAGATGGATCTGTGTCGCCGCCTGGGTGAGCGCGCCCTGCCCGAGACGCCGTCGCCGGACGAGCAGGGCGTGCTCATGTGATCGCGCGGAGCGGGACTAGGACGCCTTCGCTTCGCCCGCGACGCACACGTCGGTGGCCTTGGCGGCCGCGAAGATCTTCTTCGCGCGATCCTTCTCGTCGCCGTCCTCGACGTGCACCGACATGAGGATGTTGCCGTCCTTCACCTTGTTCTCGTACTGCTTCGCCTCGACCTCGGGGATGCCGAGCCCGACGAGCGCGCCGGTGATGCCGCCGACGGTCGCGCCCGCGGCCATGCCGGCGAGCGCCGCCATGATCGGGCCGGCCGCGATGAAGGGCCCGAGGCCCGGGATCGCCAGCGCGCCGATGCCGGCGAGCAGACCGAGCGTGCCGCCCACCGCACCGCCGGCGCCCGCGCCCGCGATCGCGCCCTCGGGGGCCTTGGTGCTGTGCTCGTGGGCGAAGTC
The DNA here is from genome assembly GCA_964519175.1 of uncultured Nannocystaceae bacterium. Taxonomy (GTDB): domain Bacteria; phylum Myxococcota_A; class Polyangia; order Nannocystales; family Nannocystaceae; genus Xiheibacterium. The sequence continues at coordinate 61,835 of CAZFKC010000057.1, read as the reverse complement.
GCGGGTGCCCTTCTTGTCGGGGAAGAGCACGGAGATGTCGTTGTCGGTGAAGCCCGCCGAGCGCAGCTGCGCGACGGTGGCTTCGGCCTGCTCGTAGGTCGCGACGATTCCGATGACTGCTTTCTTGGCCATGTGCTTGCTCCTGCGAATCCGCGTCAGTTCGCGGCGATCTCGAGTTGGTTGTCGACGCGCTGCACACCGGCGGTGTCCTGCGCAATTTTCCCGATGGCGGTCTTTTCGTCCTCGGACTTCACCGGTCCGCGCAACGTCACGACCCCATCGGCAGTGATGATCTTGGCGTTCTTCGCGTCCATCGACAGCGACTCGTCGCCGACCACGGCCTTGCGGATCGTGGCGGTGATGTCGATGTCGCCCTTGTTCTGCCCCTGGTCGCCCGGGGTCTTGGTCGCGTCGTCGCGATCCCGCTCGTTCTTCTTCGTGTTGTCGGCAGGCTTGGCCTGCGCGTCGTCTTTCTTGTCGCAGCTGGGCACTGCGGCGAGTAGCGCGATGATCAGATATCGAGTCACGTCGTCACTCCGGGTGAGCCGCCGCGATGTGCAAGCGCGGGACCCGGCAGAACTCCAACGTTGACGCCGTTCACTACGAGCTGGTCGCGGCGACGCCGTGACACCAGCGCTCGGTGTGTCGCTAAAGTCGGTTCACTCGACGATGCGCCACGCGATCGGCTCGCCGGCGCGCAGCGGCACGAGCTCGCCGCCGCCGAGCGGCAGCGTGGCGGGCACCTGCCACGGCTCACGGCGCAGCCGGAGCTTCGCGGCGTTCGTCGGCAGGCCGTAGAACGCGGGCCCGAAGCGGCTGGCGAAGCCCTCGAGACGATCGAGCGCCCCGGCCTGCTCGAACGCCTCGGCATAGAGCTCGATCGCCGCATGCGCGGTGAAGATCCCCGCGCAGCCGCACGCCGCCTCCTTGGTGGGCCGCGCATGCGGTGCGCTGTCGGTGCCCAGGAAGAACTTCGCGTCGCCGCTGGTCGCCGCACGCACGAGCGCCTCGCGGTGACGCGCACGCTTGAGCACCGGCAGGCAGTACATGTGCGGCCGGATGCCGCCCACGAACATCGCCGTGCGATCGTACAAGAGATGATGCGCAGTGATGGTCGCGGCGACGTGCGCCGGGGCCGATTGCACGAACGCGACGCCCTCGGCGGTGGTGACGTGCTCGAGCACGACGCGCAGCCGCGGATGCCGATCGAGCAGGGGCGCCAAGGTCTCGCGCACGAAGACCGCCTCGCGATCGAACACGTCGACCCGGGGATCGATGCTCTCGCCGTGCACGAGCAGCGGCAGGCCGTGGTGCTCCATCGCGTGCAGCACGGGTGCGAGCGCGGCGAGATCGCTCACTCCGGCATCGGCGTTCGTCGTGGCGCCGGCGGGATAGAGCTTGATCGCGTGCACGTGGGGATCGGCCGCCGCGGCCTCGACGTCGGCGACCGTCGTGCGCGGGGTCAGGTACAGCGTCATCAGCGGCTCGAACGCGACGCCGGCCGGCACCGCCGCGAGGATGCGCGCGCGATAGGCCTGCGCCTCGCCGACGGTGGTCACCGGCGGGCGCAGGTTCGGCATCACGACCGCGCGCGCGAACTGGCGCGCCGTCGCGGGCACGAGGTCGGCGAGCGCATCGCCGTCGCGCAGGTGCAGGTGCCAGTCGTCGGGCTGCAGGAGCTCCAGCGTGTCCACGTGGCGCGCAGGATAGCGTCGATCCTGCTCAGCACGCGATCGTGTCGCAGATCGCCGCCGGCGCGCCCGCGTCGACGCAGGCATCGTGGGCCGACTCGCACAGACCCTCGAGCTCGCCGGAGAGGCAGTCGTCGAACGCGTCGAAGCAGGTGGGATCGGTCGGATCGGTCTCGACACAGCCGGTGAGATCGTCGGCACACGCGAGCCCGATGTCGTCGGGCAGCTCGGGCGGATCCGGCGGCGCGGGCGGGTCCACGTCGCCGAGGCAGGTCGCAGCGTCGTCGCCACAGGCGGCGAAGTCGTCGGCATCGGCGGCGCTGCCGAGGCAGTCGTCGAGCGCTGCGAGGCAGTCGTCGAGCTCGCCTTCGACGGCGTCGACGTGATCGACGAGCTCGTCGGCCTTGCGCTCGGCATCGCGATCGTGGTCGTCGGAAGCACCGACGCTGCAGCCGAACGCGAGCACGGCTGCACACAGGAAGGAAAGTCGTGGTGTCGTCATCGTCGCCCTCGTCGACCGTGGATTGGTGGAGCACTCGCAACCCCGTGACGAAAAATGAACGCGTGCTAAGGTCGAAGCGACCGTGGGCTGGATCGTGTGGATGACAGCGATGGTGCTGGCCGCTCCGCCCGAGCCGACGCCTGCACGCGCGCTCGACTGGTCCGCGCCCGAGACGTGCCCGGATGCGGCCGCGATCACGGCGCGCGTCGAGCAGCTGATCGGCCGCGAGCTCGACGACGGCAGCGAGTCGGTGCGCGTGCGCGCGATCGTCGAGGTCGGCGAGCGGCCGCAGGTGCGGCTGCGCGTCGACAGCGAGACGGGCAGCCGCGAGCGCACGATCACCGCGGCGAGCTGTGCGGAGCTCGGCGAGGTCGCGGCCGTCGTCATCGCGGTCGCGATCGATCCGTCGGCATCGCTGCGCGCCGATGCGGTGGAGCCCGAGCCCCCGGCACCGCAGGCCAGGCCGGTGCCTCCGCCCGCACCGCCGCAGCCGCGCGAACGACCGGCGCCGGAGCCCACGCCGCCATCGCAGCGCACCGATGCGGCGCACGAACGTCGGCCCGTCGGTACGCTGCGCATCGGCGCGGGGGCGGCCACGGGTGCGTTGCCCGGCGTCACGGCGGCGCTCGAGCTGGGTGCCGGCGTACGCTGGCGTCACGCCCGGATCGACCTCTGGGCCGAGCACTGGCTCGGCCGCGTCGCAGAGGCTCCGGGCGCGAACGATGCCGCGGTGCTGGTGCGCCTCACGATCGCGCGTGCGCAGGGCTGCTGGGTGCCGACCGCGGGCAAGAAGGTCGAGTTCCCCCTGTGCGCCGGCGCGGCGATCGGGGCCGCGAGCGCGCGCGGCCGCGGCGTGCCCGAAGCGCGCGTCGTCCGGGTCGCATGGGCCGCGGCGCACCTGCAGGCCGCCGTTCTCTTCGTTCCGATCCGCCGGCTCGCGCTCGGTCCGTTCGTGCGCGGCCAGGTGCCGATCCTGCGGCCGGCCTTCTCACTCGATGGCTATGGTGTGGTCCACCGCACAGCAGCGGCCGGCTTCGTGGGTGGTTTGTCGATCGAGCTGCGTTTTCCCTGACGACTCACGGCTCGGCGTGCCAAGACCAGGATGTGGCCTACCCGCCGCAGCAGCTCGGGCTCGTGACGCCGGCCACCCCGGCGCCGCAGCTCGCGTTGCCCGACGTGTACCGGGAGCACCACGGCTTCGTATGGCGATCGCTGTACCACCTCGGCCTGCCACGCGCGCACGTCGACGATGCCGTGCAGGACGTGTTCATCGTCGTGCATCGCCGCCTCGGCGACTACGACGGCCGCACGACGCTGCGCAACTGGCTCTACGGGATCGCGCGTCGCGTCGCGAGCCAGTATCGCCGCGGCGCCGAGCGATCGGCCCAGCGTCTGCGCGTCGTGCCGCCGCCGGAGCCTCCGGTGCCGGACGCCCGCGATGCCGCGCGCCTCGAGGCTGCGGATCTCGTGCGCAAGTTCCTCGACGAGCTCGACGAGACGAAGCGCGAGGTATTCCTGCTCGCCGAGCTCGAGGGCATGAGCGCGAACGAAGTCGCCGACGCGCTCGCGCTCAACGTCAACACCGTGTACGCCCGACTGCGCGCCGCTCGGCTGCGCTTCGAGAAGGCGGTCGCACGACACGAGGCGCGCGCGCGTCGGGAGGCGCGGTGATGCGCGAGCTCTCGCCCGCTGCGCGTGCGTTGCTCGGCCAGGAGCGTGCGCACGTCGATGCGCTCGCCGGTGACGGGCACGCGGGCTGGCAGGCGATCGCGCGCCGGGTCGAGCGTGGCGAGTCGCCGCTCGAGCTCGACGCTCCGCCGCGTGCGACATCGCGACGGGCGCTCGCGATCGCGGCCGTGGCGGTCGTCGCCGTCGCAGCAGTGCTCGTCGCGTGGCTCGCCGCCGGCACGCACGTGCTGGCCGAGCTCGGCGACGAGGCCCCGAGCGCGGCCGCGTACGGGGCCGCGAGCGACGGTCGCGACGGGACCGCGGAGCTGCGCGCGCCCGAGGCGACGCGAGCACGAGCACGTCGCGAGGCGGTGGTGGACGCGGCGGAGGCCACGGCGAGCACGGCGGTCGTCGAAGCCGCGGTCGCGGTCGCGACGCTCGAGCCCGTCGCGGCGCACGAGCCCGTCGCGACGCACGCGCCCGCACGCGTCGAGCCCGTGCGCAGCGGCAAGCGATCGCCGCGCGGCCCCGCCATCGCCGATGCGGACGACGAGCGCGAGCAGATCCGTGCGCTCGCCACCGCCCGCTCCGCGCTGCGCGACGGCGACGCGGGCACGGCGCTGCGGGTGCTGAAGGCGCTGGCGCGCGAGCATCCGAAGAGCGCGTACGCGGAGGAGCGCGAGGTCCTCGTGGTCGCCGCGCTCTGTGCCGCGGGGCGCACCGACGAAGCCGCCACCCTCGCGGCACGCTTCCGTCGCGCACACGCCGGCTCGCCGCTCGCCGCCCACCTCGAGCGCGGCTGCGCCGGGTCGCCGTGATCCGCGTCCTCGCGGTCGCGATGGTCGGCACGCTCGGCGCGTGCATCAGCGTGACGTCGGTCGGCAGCGACACCTCGGCGAGCACCAGCGACTCGACCGCGTCCAGCTCGAGCTCGTCGTCGGATGCGTCGAGCTCCAGCGAAGCGAGCGACTCCACGGCGAGCAGCGACTCGACCGGTGCGCCCGCACCCGAGGAGACCTGCCTCGACATCGGCAGCGGTGCGCCCTACCCCGACGCCTGCATGCCCGCGCAGGACGACACGATCTGCGAGGTCTGCATCAAGCTGTCGTGCTGCGCCGCGCTGCTCATGTGCGACTCGTACGAAGCCTGCGTGTGCCTCTTGTCGTGCGCCGAGACCGGTGCATCGCCGGCGGTGTGCAACGACGCGTGTGGCAGCGACGACGGTGGCTGCGACCTGGGCGGCTGCGGCGAGGTCGAGTGCGCGGACGCATGCGGGGGCTGACCGCACGCGCCGGCCGCGGCCCCTCCCGCTGCTGCACCGCACGAAACGGCGGATACGTGCCCGCAACGCCCATGCAGCGATCGGGCTCGCAATGTGGGGCTTTGCGCGATAGATCCCTGGGCACGGCGCCGTCAGGGCACCGCACGACTCCAGAATGGCCAAGGCGTACCGCAGCGGAAAACGAGATCGCGAAGCATCGCGGGATCAACACCGGAAGGACAAGGAAGCACGGCTCGCGCGCAACCGTGAGCTGCGCGCGCGCGGCATCGATCCCGACATCGGCGAGTCGGTGCAGTCGCTTCCCGAGGTCAACCTCGACGACATCTCGCCCTCCGGCGTCGCGTCGGCGGCCGCCGCATCGCGACGCATGCCGATGCGCCTGTTCGTGGGTGGGCTCAGCTGGGACACCGACGACGCCCAGCTGCGCGCCGCGTTCGAGCCGTTCGGCGAGGTCAGCGAAGCGGTCGTGATCCTCGATCGCGGCACCGGTCGCTCGCGCGGCTTCGGCTTCGTGACGATGGCCGACGCCGCCGCCGGCAAGGTCGCCGCGCGCGAGCTCGACGGTGCGGAGCTCGACGGCCGCCCCATCAAGGTCACGCCGGCCGACACCCGCTGAGCCTGCGCGCGCTGCTCGGCGCCGCGCGACGATTCGGGGGAACCTCGGCGGGTCCGGCTCCGAGTCAGTCGGACGGTGTCCATGCCGCAGCGGATCCCGAGCCCCCCTGCACCGAGCGTCGAGCTCGATGCGGCCACGCTCGCGGCCGCACGCCGCGGTGAGCCCTGGGCACAACGGGCGTTCATCGTCTGCTTCCAGGGCGCGGTGCACCGGCTGTGCTTCCGCATGCTGGGCCATGCGAACCGCGAGGGCGTCGCCGAGGACATCACCCAGGAGGCGCTCGTTCGCATCGTGCGTGCGCTGCCGAGCTTCGCCGACGACGGCAGCGCGAAGCTCTCGACCTGGGTGCTGACGATCGCCGCCCGCACCGCGATCGACGAGCTGCGCCGCCGTCGGCCCGAGCTCGCGACGATCGATGCGCTCGTGCTGCCGTCGGACGATCGCGCCGACCTCGTCGCCGAGCGCCGTGCGCTCGCGACCGCGATCGCGCGGGCGATCGACGAGCTCTCCCCGGAGATCCGCGCGGCGTTCGTGCTGCGCGCCTACCACGACCTCGGCCTCGCCGAGATCGCCCGGGCCCTCGGCATCGACGTGGGCACCGTGAAATCCCGGCTGTGGCGGGCCCGTGCCGCGCTGCAGCTCCGACTACAGGAGGTGCGTCGTGGTTGACGCACACGACGACGAGAGCGACGAGCTCGCACCCCGACACGTCCTGGAGGCCCTCACCGTGCCCGAGCTGCCCTACGACTTCGCCGATCGCGTGATGGGATCGCTGCAGGCTGCGCCCACGGTCGCCGTGGTGCCGCGGCGCAGCGCGCTGCCGTGGGTGCTCGCGGCGTGCACCAGCGTGCTCGCGCTCGCGGCGACGCTCTTGCTCGTGTGGGCGCTACGCGAGCGTGCGAGCGCGCCGCCGCCGGCGGTCGAGCCCGCGCTGGTCGTGGCTGCACCGGCACCAGCCGCGCCGCTTCCGACGACGCCGGTCGCAGCGCCGCAGGAGCTCGGCCACCTGGTGCTGACGGTCGATCCGCACGACGCGACCGTGCGCATCGACGGCCAGGAGATCCCGGGCCCCTCGCCGTTCGTCGCGACGAACCTCGCGGTCGGTCGTCACGAGCTCACCGTCGAGCACGCGCAGCGGCTGCCGTGGACGCGCACGATCGACGTGCCCGTCGGCGAGCTCGCGCTGCCGATCGTGCTCGGTGCGGCGCCGGTCGAAGCGGACGACACCGTCGAGAGCACCGCGCGCGTCACGGTGATGCCCCGGGCCAAGAGTCGGGCGGCGTCACCGGGCCTGAAGGATCCCTTCGCCACGCCGTCGTCGGACCCGCTGGCGACGGACGAGGGCAGCCCCGATCTCATGGATCCGTTCACGAAGCCGACCAAGGGCAAGGGCACGCTGCGCATCGGCACGAACCCGGGGCTCGGGCCCGCGAAGGTGCTGGTCGACGGCAAGGCGGTCGGCACGACGCCGATCGCATCGCTGAAGGTGACGGCCGGTCGACATCGCATCACGTGGATCTGGCCGGACGGCCGCGAGACGATCCAGGTGGTCGACGTCGTCGCCGACGAGACGCAGCTCGTGCGCGGTGGCTGAACGTCCGTCGCGTGCGAACGGGCGTTCGGTGGCGTGCGCGGAGACGCGCGGCTATGCTCCGAGCGTGCGTGCACGCGCGGGATGAACCGGCTCAAGAACCCCTTCGGCGAGGTCTCCTGCGAGCAGGAAACCGAGCAGCTCGGCCGTGACTACGAGCGCTGGTACTTCGAGCACACGCCCTTCAACGCCGCCTGCCTCGACCCCCAGTGCTACCTCGTGGTGGGTCGTCGCGGCTGCGGCAAGACCTCGCTGTCGCGCTACTTCTCGTTCCAGGATCGCATCCGCGACTGTCGCTGCATCGACGTCGACGAGCCGACGATCTACGAGGACGTGTTCGCGCGCCTGCTCGCCGGTCGCCAGCTCGGCACCGACACCGGGCTCGCGCTGTTCGAGCGCGTGTGGGAGTGGGCGATCTGGACGCTGCTGTTCCAGGAGTACCGCAGCTACAGCAGCGAGATCGACGCGGGCTGCCCGTTCCCGCAGCGTCGCGTGCCCTCGGAGCTGATCGTCGACGCCGTCGGCCAGCTCGCGCTCGAGTTCGCCGATCTCCCCGAGCACCAGCTGCTCGAGGCGATGCGCGCCAAGCTCCGCGATCCCGCCCACGTCGCGGCCCGCCGCGCGACGCTCGTCATCATCCGCAAGCGCCCGGTCATCGTCGCGATCGACTCGCTCGAGCACTACGACGTCTACGACGACTCGATCATGTTGATGATCGCCGGGCTCGTGCAGTGCGCGGCCTCGTTCTCGACGCATCATCTGCGCGACGGCATCCACGTCAAGGCCTTCGTCACCGCCGAGGTATTCCCGCACCTGCAGGAGAAGGTGCTGGCGAACCCACTCAAGTTCGCGCAGGCGCCGGTCTACCTCAACTGGCGCCCCAAGGACCTGCTGCGCCTCGTCGCGTGGCGCTTCCACCACCACCTCGTCGCGAACGAGCGCGACCTCGTGCCGCACGGGCTCGTGCTCGCCGACTGGGATCGCTACGCCTCGGTGCTCGAGCAGGCCTGGACGCCCTACTTCGGTACGTCGCTCGCCAACGGGCTGGGGCTCGTCGAGGACACGTTCCCGTACATCCTGCGGCACACGCAGATGCGCCCGCGTCAGCTCGTGGTGATCTGCAATGCGATCGCCCGGCGTGCGCGCGACGAGGGCACGTTCCCGCGCTTCACCCCCGAGCAGATCGTCGCGGCGGTGCACCAGGCCGAGCTCGAGCTCGCGACCGAGGTGCTGAACTCGTACAGCCGCATCCACAAGAGCGCGAGCGAGATCATCGGCGCGCTCGTGCGCGCACCGATCCGCTTCCGCGGCCGCTTCCTCGACAAGCGCGCGCGCAACTCCTCGGGCGCATGGCCGGGGCGCAGCTACTCGCTCGAGGCCTTCCGCCGGCTCGTGGCCGAGCTCGGCGTCGTCGGTCGCGTGCGCTCGGTCAGCGAGTCACGCCGGGTGATCTCGGCGGACTTCGAGTACTTCGGGCGCAACCGGCTCGATCTGCAGACCGACGACGACTGCGTCATCCACCCGATGTTCTTCAACCGCCTCCACGTCGACGTGAGCGATCCGTGGACGGTCTATCCCTTCCCCGATCACGTCGGGCTCGGCGAGCTCGAGCACGATGTCCGCTGAGCCGAACGCGCCCACCGGGCCGCTGGACGAGCGCGAGCTCGCGGTCGGGCGTCACCTCGGGCGCTGGGGCGGGCACACGCACATCACCTCGGTGGCGTCGATGCGGCCGTGGACGCTCGGCACCGACGCGCTCGTCGTGCCCATCGGCGACGATCCCAGCGCGCCCAGCGGGCGCTGGTACGAGCTGCTCGAGCGCGCGGTCGATCGCACGCAGCTCCGCGCCGGGATCGCGAAGGTCTTCGCCGCGCAGGACGACGATCATCCGCGCGTGCGCTCGCTCGAGCTGCCGCTCGTGCGGCCCAGCCGACACTCGAACCCGAACCTGCGCGTGATCTTCGTGCGGGTCGCCACCGCAGGCGGTGCGGACGAGGAGCTCGACGACGCCACGATGCAGGCGGTGCTGCACGCCGACGCGCTGCGGCTGCGCTCGCTCGCGCTGGCGATCTTCGCCGACGACACCGAGGCCACCGCGCGCAAGCGTGTGGCCGCGATGCTCGCCCGCATCGAGTCGTTGCCGCCGCCCGTCGAGCTCCGCACCGTGCTGCTGGTCGCGACCGGCATCGCCGCGTTCGCGGACGTCGGCGCGCGACCGCTGCGGCCCCAGGCCTTCGCGAACGACGGCATCGCGGGCGTCGATCTGCTCGACAACGGCGTCGAGGCCGGCGCGCTGGCCGAGATGCTGCTCCTGCGCGAGCTCGAGCCGCCGCTCGTCGTCGGCGTGATCGGGGGCTGGGGCTCGGGCAAGTCGTTCGCGCTCGAGCTCATCGAGCAGCGCATGCGACAGATCCGCAGCCTGCCGGTCGATCGCACGATGGCCTGGCCCGAGGACGCCGAGCAGGCCTTCACCTACGTCGGGCACGTGTACACGGTGCGCTTCGACGCGTGGACGTTCGCGAAGGCCGATCTGTGGTCGTCGCTCATGGGCACGATCTTCGACGAGCTCGAACGCCAGCTCACGCTCGAGCAGCGGCTGGCCACCGCGATCTGTCCGCCCGCGCGCCCCGGCGACACCGATGCGACCGTGGCCGAGCAGCGCCGCGAGAAGATCCGGCTCGGCGGCCCGCTCTGGGGCGTGCTCGCGACGCTCGACCCGCTCGAGCAGCAGCGCTACCTCGCGCACCTCACCGCCGGCGAGCAGGCCGAGCTCGAGCGGCTCGCCACCGAAGGGCCCGGCGAGCTGTGGGCCGAGCTGCGCCGCCGCACCGCCGAGCAACGCCTGCGGCTCGAGGTGCGCGAGCGCGAGCTCGAGAAGCTGCGCGCCGATGCGCTGCGCCGCAAGGCCGAGCTCGAGCTCGCGATGAACCACGAGGAGGCGTGGCGGGCCTACGCCGCGCTCCTGCGGGCGAAGGCCGGCGGGCTGTTCGAGCGCACGCGCGAGATCCTGTCGAGCAAGGTCGGGCCCGACGGCAGCATCGACGCCGAGTTCTCCCTGGCCGAGACGCTGCGCGCGATCCCCCAGCTCGTGCTGCAGCGCCCGCTCGAGTTCGGCATCGTCGTCGGGGTGGTGGTGGTCTTCGGCGTGCTCGCCGGCCTCGCCATCGCACCGCAGTGGCGCGCGCTGGTGGCCTCGATCACCGCGATCGTCTCGGCGATCGGCATCTACATCCACGCCGGCCGCACGCTGCTCGGCCAGCTGTTCGAGCGCTACGGCGAGTTCCAGAACATCGTCGAGCAGGTCGCGGCCGTGCAGACCGAGGCGAAGGTCGTGCGCCGCAAGGAAGTGTTCGAGAAGGACGGCACGCTGCAGGAGCTCGAGAGCCAGCTCGCCGTCGTCGAGACCACCGTGGTGAAGGCGCGCGCGGACCTGGTGCTCGGTGACTTCGCCTCGGTGCAGCAGTTCGTGCAGGCGCGCATCGAAGGGGGAGGCTATGCCGGTGGGCTCGGCCCGCTGCACGGCGTGCAGGCCGATCTGCGCGAGCTCTCGCGCGCGCTGAGCAGCCACGAGCTCGACGCGCAGCGGCTGCGCGAGCTGTTTCCGCGCGGCCCCGCCCGCGTCGCGCTGTTCATCGACGATCTCGATCGCTGCCCGCCCGACCGCGTGGTCGAGGTGCTCGAGGCCACGCAGCTGCTGCTGAAGACGCGGCTGTTCGTGGTCGTGCTCGCGCTCGACGTGCGCTACGTGTCGCGCGCGCTCGAGCGCGTCTACGGCGGCGTGCTCTCGCGGCTCGGGGCACCGTCGGGGCTCGACTACATCGAGAAGATCATCCAGATCCCCTACCGCGTGCCGGTGCTCGACGCCCCCGGGTTCGCGGAGTACCTGCGCGGACAGGTGCAGATCGCCCCCGTCGAGGACGACGCGGTGCCACGTCCCGTCGATCCGCTGCGCGACGAGTCGAAGCCGCCCGGTCGACAGGGCCGCATCCGTCGCGACGCCGCGCTGCGCCACCCCACCGATCCCGAGCAACGGCTGCAGTGGCAGCAGCTGCCCACGAAGCTGCTGCAGTTCACGGTCGACGAGGTCGAGCGCATGCAGCGTTGCGCCGGCGATCTCGGGCTCACGCCACGCGCGGCGAAGCGCCTCGTCAACGTCTACAAGCTGCTCAAGATCATCTGGACCCGCGAGCCCAGCCGCCACCCCAGGGACGGCGAAGAGGATGCGATCCTCGGCCTGCTCGCGCTCGCGTGCGCATGGCCGCATCCGATGCGCGAGGTGTTCGCGTTCCTCGAGGCGCGCGTGTTCCTGCGGCCGGGCACGCAGCTGCGCGATCTGGTCGGCGTGCTCGCGCGGGCCGGCGAGCGCTCGCCGTGGCAGGAGCAGGCGTGGGCGCGCGCCGACGCGGCCGCGCGTCGCGTGCTCCCGGCCGTGCGCATCGAGGAGCTGTCGCCGCACGCGGTCGCCGCCGCGCAGATGTTCTCGTTCGTCGGTGACATCGGCTACGACCCCGGCGACGGCACGCACGGGGGCTACTTCGATCCCGACGAGCTGCCGCCGCCGCCTTCCGCCGGCTCGCGCCTCGGCACCAGCGACGCCGCCCGCCAGGATCGCCCCGGCCCCGTGCGCGGCGCCGTCGAGTGGTAGCGCCGAGCCGCGTTCCTCGCCATGATGGCCGCGATGCGGAGATGGTCCGTGCTCGCGCTGGTGCTGGCGCTCGGGTGCCCGAGTGCTGCGACGCAGGCGCCGAGTGACACCAGCACGACCGCGAGCGCCGGCTCGTCGAGCACCGGATCGAGCACGGGCGGCGCGGACACGAGCACCACCGGCACGTTCGTCAGCGCGCCCGACGGTGGCGTGCTCACCCAGTGCGATCTGTACGCGGACACGTGCCCCGACGGCGAGAAGTGCATGCCGTACGCGACCGACGGTGGCATCCGACAGGACGCGACGCGCTGTGTGCCGGTGGCCGAGTCGCCGGCGCAGCTCGACGACACGTGCAGCGTGCAGGAGTGGGTCGCGAGCGGGCTCGACGACTGCGCACGCGGGCTGTTCTGCGTCGTCTACGATCCGGTCGAGCTCACCGGCCGTTGCCTCGCGTTCTGCATCGAGGAGCCCGAGCTGGCCGATCTCGGCTGCCTCGATCCGAATGCGAGGTGCTTCGGCACGCCCGATCAGATCCCGCGGCTCTGCGCCGCCGACTGCGACCCGTTCGGCAGCGAGTGCCCCGAGGGGCGCGGCTGCTACAAGGTCGGCGACAGCTTCGTGTGCCTCGACGACGTCTCCGGTCCGAGCGGCGACTACGGCGATCCCTGCCTGTTCACGAACGAGTGCGATCCGGGCTTCCGTTGCGTCGTGCCCGAGCAGTTCTTCGAGTGTGGCAGCCCGAACGGATGCTGCACTCCGTTCTGCGACACGCGCGACGAGGAGGCCTCGGCGTCGTGCCCGGGTGCCCCCGAGCACGCGTGCGTGCGGGTGTTCGACGAGGGCGAGGGCCCGCCGCTGTTCGACTGGGTCGGCGCCTGCATGCTGCCGGATCCCGGCTGAGCTACGAACCGTCGAGGCACGCGCGCAGCGAGTGCTTCGCGCGGTGCAGCAGCACGTCGACGTGGTTGCGCGTGATGCCGAGCGCGCTCGCCACGTCGGCGCCGTCGCGCTCGTCGAGCAGCCGTAGCGTCACCACGGCGCGCTGCGTGTCGCAGAGCTGCGCGACACAGGCCTGCACGCGCACGTGCTGCTCGGCGCGTGCGACGAGGGCCTCCGACGAGGGCCCGTCGTCGAGCGGCTCGACCATGTCGATCGGCAGGTGCGGCCGCGCGCGATCGTGGCGGCGCCGGCGGTTGCGCGCGAGGTTCCGGACGACGCCGGCCACGTAGCCGCGCATGCGCTCGTCGTCGAGCTCGGCCTGCCCGAGCATGCCGAGCACGGTGCACAGGCCTTCCTGCAGACAGTCGACCGCGTCCTCGGCACCCAGGCCTTCGCGCCGCGCGATCCCGGCGAGCGCGGCGCGATCGACGAGGATGAGTCGTTGCAGGCGGTCGAGCGCGTCGAGGGCAGGCATCGCAGGCAGACAGTGTGTCGAGCCGGTCCCGATCTTACGCCGATCGTGCGCCGTCAGATCCACGACGGCTCGACACCTCCACCGGCATGTCCAAGCTCGTCCCCGTCGATACCGCCGCCTTCGAGCGCGCCCTCGTCGCCACCACTGGGCCCGTCGCCGTGTTGCTGTCCGCGCCCTGGTGCGGACCGTGCCGCACTTTCGCACCGCTCGTCGAGCGCATCACCGGCGAGCTCGGGCTCGCGGCCGCGAAGGTCGACATCGACGCGTCCCCCGAGCTCGGCGTCCGCTATGGGGTCCGCTCGGTCCCCACGCTGCTCGTGTTGCGCGACGGCACGGTCGCCGCACGACAGGTCGGCACGCTCTCCGAGGCGGCGCTGCGCCGGTTCCTCGCCGACGCATCGTGATGCATGCTCTCGCTCGCACCACGCGAGCCGAAGCATGCATCGACTCTCCCCGCTCCTCGTGATCCTCGTCGCGTGTCGACCGGTCGATCAGGGCACGCCACCCTCGACCGCAGTCGATGCGCCCGTGGAGCCGGCGCCTGCTGCAGTCACGCCGGCACCGACGCCCGAGCCGGCGCCGCCCGCCGTCGCGGCGGCGCCCGCGGACACGGGACCGAAGCTGCCCGACGGCACCGTGATCGCCGGCTGCGAAGAGGCGCCCGCGAACATGGCCTGCGTCGCCGGCGGCTCGTTCGTGCGCGGCAGCGACGACGGCCCCGACAACGAGCGCCCCGCTGCCACGATCGCGCTGCAGACGTTCTACATGGACATGTACGAGGTCACGATCGCCGAGTACAAGGCCTGCGTGAAGTCGGGCGAGTGCCGCAAGGGCGGCCCGTTCTATCCGGACTTCAGCCGACCGCACCAACCGATCGTCGGCATGAGCTGGTTCGGCGCGCGCGACTTCTGCACGGCGCACGGCAAGCAGCTCCCGACCGAGGCCCAGTGGGAGAAGGCCGCGCGTGGCGAGAGCGGCGCGAAGTATGCGTGGGGCGACGAGCAGCCCACGTGCCGCCGCGCAGTGATCCGCGACAAGCGTGGGCGCAGCTGCGGCGTGCCGATGGCGCGAAGCTCCGAGCCCTACAAGGGCCGCACGTTCGTCGTCGGCTCGCGCCCCGCAGGCGCCTACGGCCTGTTCGACATGACCGGCAACGCGTGGGAGTACGTCGCCGACTGGTATTCCGAGAGCTGGAGCGCGTGTGGTGACGCGTGCAGCGGCGTCGATCCGAAGGGCCCGTGCGGCGGCGCCGACGAGTGTCCCGGTCACGATCAGAAGCTCGTGAAGGGCGGCTCGTGGTACTGGGGACCGGACTACGCGACCAGCTCCTACCGGCGGCCGCAACCGCCGACGAACCGGCCCTTTCACCACTTCGGATTCCGCTGCGCCGCGACGATCGAGCAGGCCGCCGCGCTGCGTGGCAAGCCGCGCGACCCCCTCGCACCGGTGCCCGGCGAGCGCAACGAGGACGCGAACCGCGGCCTGTAGCACGCGACGAGATGGTGTATGCATTCGCCATGACGCTGACCGGAGTCGTGCGTGCGTCGGTGCTGCTCTTCGGCGTGTCGGCATGCAAGCCGCCGCCCGCACCGCAAGAGGAAGCGAAGACCGCGCCCGCGACCAAGGCCGAGCGCAAGCCCGCGGAGCTCTCGGCGAAGTGTGTCGAGCTCGCGCAGGCGATCTGCGAGCGCGCGCCTGTGCCGTGTGAGGCGGCGAGCAGCCTGTTCGCGCGAACGAAGCCGGGCGAGAAGGCCTGCGTCGACGCCATGAAGCAGCTCGTCGCGCTCGACGCATCGCCGCTCGATGCCCGCTCGCAGGGATATGTCGCGGTGCTCGAGCAAGTCGTGCGCTCGTCCGCGTCGATCAAGAAGGAGCAGCTCGCCCAGAACATCGCGCAGGCCCGTGCCCTCGTGCTCGGCGGACCGAAGCGCGATGCGCAGCCCGGCGACATCGCCTGTCCCGGGGTGTCGACGAAGAAGGGCACGCTCGGCGACGAGCTGTGGTGCGAGAAGGCCGACGGCACGCGCCACGGTCTCGCCACGAAGTGGAACGCGAAGAAGGAGCTAGTGCGCACCTCGGAGTACCGCGCGGGCAAGCTCGTCGCGGTCGAGTACCAGCAACCGGCGTCCGGCGAGCTCCCCGTCGAGCTGTTCGCGTGCGCCGACGGCGAGCAGCTCGTGCAGCCGAAGGATGCGCCCGCGGGCCTCGACGTGCGCGGGTGCGAGAAGGACGGCAAGCGCCGGGTCTCGCTGTCGTGGACGAAGGCCGACGGCAAGCTCGCGACGATCGAGCCCGAGCCCGTCGCGCCCTCGAAGCCCGCTGCGGACGCGAAGCCGCCGTCGGGTTGACACCTCCGTCCGGACGCCTAGACCGTCGGCGGAGTCCGGGCAGATGCAAGCTTCGCGAAAGAGTGGTGGCGGTGGTTGGTTGCTGGGCGCAGCCGGTGTGGTGGCGACGGCGTGGTTGCTCGGACGGCGGCATCGCAACGCGTTCGTGGGCAAGCTCGCGGTGGTCACCGGCGGCTCGCGCGGCCTCGGGTTCCAGATCGCCCGCGAGCTCGGACGCCGCGGCGCGACCGTGGTGATCTGTGCGCGTGACGAGGCCGAGCTCGAGCGCGCGGCGCAGAAGCTCGGACGGGCCGGCATCGACGCGTACCACCGCGTCTGCGACGTGCGGGATCGCGAGCGCGTCGCGAAGACGATCGCAGCGATCGAGCGCGAGCACGGCGCGATCGACGTGCTCGTCAACAACGCGGGCATCCTGCACATCGGGCCCGCGACCGCGATGACCGTCGACGATCTCCATGCCGCGATGGACACGAACTTCTGGGGTGCCGTGCACACCGTCGACGCCGCGCTGCCGGGCATGCTGGCGCGCCACCGCGGGCAGATCGTCAACATCGCGTCCATCGGCGGCATCGCGCCGGTGCCGTGGATGCTGCCCTACTCGGCCTCCAAGGCCGCGATCTTCGGGTGGTCGGTGGGGCTGCACCACGATCTGCGCGGCGAGGGCATCGACGTGACCACCGTCGCGCCGTGGGTGATGCGCACCGGCGGCCCGATCAACTGCACGTTCAAGGGCAGCTCGCGACGGGGTGCGTTCACGGCACTCGCGCTCGCCGACATCACGCCCGGTCTCGCCGTCGACGCGCGCGCAGCCGCAAAGACGATCGTCGCCGCGGCGGCACGCAAGCAGGCGCTGGTGCGCGTCGGGCTGGCGTCGAAGCTGCTCGCGTCGGTGTTCCAGCTCGCGCCCGGCGTGATCTCCGGCATGTTCGCCGGCATCGCCGGGTTGCTCCCGCGCTCGTTCACCCATGCGGGCGACTCGGGGCAACAGCTCGCGCGCGAGCTCGGTCCACTGGGCCGCCGCATCGCGGAGCGTTCGCGTGGACGCAACAACCAGCCGGCGATCGAGCCGGCCGACGCGACACCCACGATGCAGGCGCCGACCGCCGAGGATGTCGCCCGCGCCCAGGTGGCCGCGGGCGTCGCCGAGTGATCACGCGACCGGAAGCCGCGACATGGGCGCGAGCTGGGGCTCGGGCTGTGGCGGCGGCTTCGGGGTCGGCGACGGCGACGGCTTCGGCAGCGGCGAAGGTGGCGGCGGCGAGGGCGGAGGCGTCGGCGACGGCGGATTCGGCGACGGCGATGGCGATGGCGGCGACGGATCGGGCGCCGGCGACGGCGGCGGCGATGGCGAGGGCGGCGACGACTGCTCGGCCCCCACGTCGATCATGCCCTCGGGCATCTCGACGCGAACGGTGAGCAACGAGAGCAGCTGAAGAACGGCGACGAGCATTGCGGAAGTCCCTTCCGCGGTCTGCGACAGCTCGCCGCCGTTTCAACGCACTTTCGCCCACGAACGAGCCGGCGATTCACCCGCGCTGTGCGATGCAGCTCGGCGTGGCGATCAGCGACACGCGTCAGCCGCCCGCCAGGCCGAGGTCGCACGCATCGACGTCACCGAGATCGGCGCACGGATAGAGATCGACGTCGGCGGCCGGCCAGTGGTCGTCGCAGACGCCGTGCTCGTCGAGGTCGCAGTCGTTGAGCGTGCACGCGTAGGTACACTCGCGGTCGTTCCCGTTCGCGAGCCCGTCGTCGCACTCTTCGCCCGGATCGATCTGCGCATTGCCACACGGATGCAGGCCGCCCTGGGGCTGCCCGGGCGCCGCCAACGCGAGCGCCGGATGTGCATCGCCATCGTCGTCTCCTCCATCGTCGTCATCGACTTCGCCGTCGGCCTCGTCGTCGCCGTCGTCGTCGGAGAGCGCTGCGGTCTCGTCACCCTTCGGCCCGGCCTCGCTGTCGCAGCCTGCCAGCGCGAGGGTTCCGCACAACGAGAGCACACCTGCCAGAGCTACCAACTTCGACGTCTTCATGATGTGACCTTCCATATGCGCTGCCGGGGCGCTTGGGTTGCCACCGGTCCACGCACGCTTCGATTCCGATGTGTCGCGCGAGCGCTCCCCGGATCACGCAATCTCGCAAACCGGGCTGCTCGAGCGTCTCGGAGACTATTGCGCCATGCCGGCCATTCCCGTCACCAGAGGATGGCGATCGAGAATTCGCCGCGACACGGCCGGCTGGCCCGCGGTTTCACTGCGTCGCGGCCGAGCTCGGCGGCGCCGACTCGAACCGCACGAAGTTGATCTTGCCCCGCTCGGCCTTCGGCTTCTTGCCGACCAGATCCTCGATGCTCTTCACCGCGGGATCGGCCAGCCAGGCCAGGAAGTTGTCGAGCTGCTGGGCGCCGTAGATGTAGTCCTTGTTCGTGCTCCACACGAGCGTGGTGCGGAGCAGGACCGTGCGCTCGTCGTGCGGAAGGCCGACGAGGTTGTCGCGGAACTGGGCGGCGTACTCGCGCCAGTACTCCTCGGCGTTCGAGAGGTAGACGACGCGGATCGGCACCTCGAGCGCGGCCGCGGCGTCGGCGATGCCGCGCATCCCGGCTTGGTCGAGCAGGTTCACCCGCATCGGGCGCACGCGCTCGTTCACCACCATCTGCCGCACGAACCCGTACATCTCGTCGTCGTCGAGCCAGCTCGCGACGCCACGCTTGGCCAGCTTGCGCTGCACCGTGACGAGCCGCCAGCGGAACAGATCGCGGTTGTTGCGGTACATCCGGCGCAGCGTCGCGCCCTCGGGCGCTGCAGCGAGCAGCGTGGACACCCGCTGGGCGGACTCGGGCTCGAAGAACGCGAGCAGCTCGCGCGGCGTCTCGGCGGCCTCGATGAGCACGCGGTACATCGCGTGCACGCGCATCACCTTGCTGTCGTAGTCGATGAGCCAGGCGTACTCGGGCTTCTGCCAGCCGATGAACAGATAGGCCTGATCGGGACCGACCCCGATGTAGCCGCCACCGAGGTCGGCGATCGTCGGACGAAACGCGTCGAGCGCCCACTCGTTGCCGACGAGATACGAGACGTCCTCGAGCGCCTTCGCGATGCCGCCGCGCACCTCGGGCTCCGGATCCTCGGCCGTCGAGAAGAAGAGCTCGCGCTCGCGTGCAGTCGGTGGCTCGGGCGCGTGCGAGCGGTCGATGCTCGGAGCCTTGGCCGGAGCTTCGACGACGGGCGGCGGCGCGGGCTCGGCCGGCGCGTGGCGTGGCTCTGCACTCGTCCGCGCGAGCGCCGGGGCTGCTACCGCCCGATCGACCGGGTCCGGCTTCGGAGCTCGGTGTGCACAGCCGAGCGCGAGCAGACTCCCGAGCACGACGTTCGTCCCGACGGCGCGACGCATCGCCACTTCGTGTACCGCAGGACGGGCGGCCGTGGCCAGTTTCGCTATCCTCGTCGTCCCGATGACGGAACACAGTCACTCCCACGACGAGCCGCTGATCCCGCCGATCGGGGCCATGCCGCAGGCGGACCGCATGTTCCGCGTGAACTGGGTCTCGACCACCGTGCGCTCGCCCAGCGGCATCCCGCTCTTGCCCGCGGAGTTCGTCGCGCGGCTGGGCCGCTCCGTGCGGATCATCGACGTGCGCACGCCCGAGGAGCTGACCGGCCCGCTCGGCCACATCCCGGGGTCCGACTGGATCCCGCGCGAAGATGCGGCCGGGCTCGCGAGCCGACTCGATCGCGACGCGCCGATCGTGCTCGTCTCGCGCGGAGGTGAGCGCGCGGGCGAGCTCGCCAAGCACCTCGAGCGCCAGGGCATGCGGCTCGTCGCCTCGCTCGAAGGCGGCATGGTCGCGTGGAAGAGCCTCGGCTTCAGCATCTCGCGCAACCAGGAGATCCTCGAGCGTCGCAACCAGCTGCGTACGCTCGAGCTCCCGGCCCCCGAGCAGTCGGAGCTCACCGTCGAGCGCATCGAGCAGCACGTCGGCGATCCGCTCTCGGTACGGTTCCTGAAGCTCGCTGCGTTGCTGCTGCACGGGCGACTCTCGTGCGTCGACGGCCGCGACGAGACCGGAGTCATCGGCACGCTCGGTGGCGATGCCGGCGAGTTCCTGTTGCTGCTCGGCGCGATCGAGCGCATCAGCGGCAAGCGCTTCTCGCTGGCGGAGGTGCGCGGCCTCTTCAACCGGAGGCTCGATGCGTTGGGCCGCTTCTACATCCACACCGACGTCACGTCCGCGAACGCGCTCATCAAGTCGATGCGGAGCGACCCTCGGCTCGACGCGGCCCTCGCCGACGTCAACGAGACGCTGGAGTGGCGCCGCTTCATGAGCGCACCGCCGCCGCCGCTGCACGAGATCCTGCTCGAGCACATCACCCAGCCCGCCCACCTCGGCTGCGGGCATGTGCGCTTGATGTGGACCAACGGCGTGCGCTACGGCGTACGCGAGGAGCTCACCAAGCACTTCATCCGCACGTTCATGCTCGCGCAGTGGAGCGGCGCGATCGATGCCGAGTTCGTGCCCTTGCCCGGCGGCCACGCCGAGCGCGCGGTGCTGCGCGTGTTCGTCGACGGCGATCTGCACTCGTTCACGCCGATTCCGCTCGTCTCGCCGTCCTGCCAGGGCGCGCAAATGTTCGTGTGCCATCCCCACGTCGTCGCGTATCTGCGTCGGCAGCTCGTCGCGTTCGCGCTGCAGCAGCGCGCGCTCGTGCCGACGCTGCCCGCCGACACGTTGCTCGCCGAGGTCGAGCAGCTCGCCGACGTCCAGGGTGGCGCGACGCTCGGCGTGCTCGCGAAGGGGCTGCCCATCTTCGACGTCGTGCACGCGCCCGGGACGTGGAACGTGACGCAGAGCGGCGTGGTCGGGGCCTGACGAATGGCGACCAGGACTCAGAGCGCGAGCTCGCGGCGGAGCTCCGCGAGCTCGCGACGACGGGGCGCCCACGGCGGTGGTGCCTCCGTCCACTGCTGCTCGGCGGCATCGAGCAACGCGACGATCTCGCGACGTTCACCACCCGTGCCGACGAGCGCTCGCGCGAGCAAGTACTTCGCGAGCGCGGTCTCGTAGGGCAGGAACTCGCCCTGCTCGCACCACGCCAGGCCGCGTTGCAGCGCCGGCATCGCTTCGCGCGGATGGCCCAGCTCGAGCTCGACCTCGCCGAGCACGATGTGCGCGTACGCGGCCTCGGGACTCTGGGCGGCCTGCTCGTCGAGCACCTCGACGGCTGCACGCGCGTGGGGCAGCGCGTCTGCGGCGCGGCCGCGCTCGCGCAGCACGTCCGCGAGGTTCATGCGCGCGTTGGCCGACTCGCGCGGCGACTGCTGGCGCTCGAACAGCTCGAGCGCGCGTCGCATCAGCGCGATCGACTCGTCGAGCCGACCGAGCCCCTGCAGCGCGCCGGCCTCGTGCATGATCGTCGACGCGACGCGGAAGCTCTCCGGCCCGGCGGTGGCCTCGTAGATCCGCTGGGCCTGGTACAGGCGCGCGAGCGCCTCGTCGTAGCGGCCGAGCTCGCGCAACAGCTCGCCCTCGTTGTGCAGCGCCATCGCGTAGTTCGGGTGGTGCTCGCCGCCCGAGCGCTCGGCCACCGCCGTCGCCTTCTGGGCGTACTCGAGCGCGAGCGCCTCCTGGCCGAGCACCGCGTAGGTGCCCGCCAGGTTGGCGTAGGAGATCACCATCAGCGGGTGGTCCTCGCCGAGCTGGGCGATGCGCGTCTGCGCCAGCTCCGTGTGCACCTTCAGCGCCTCGTCGAGCGCGCCCTCGTCCTCGAGCACGACGGCGAGCCCTTCGAGCATGGAGTCGAGCAGCTCGGGCGTCGAACGGCGGGCCAGCGCCTCGCCGCGGCGGAACTCGGCCTTCGCGTCGGCGATACGCCCCTGCTGCCACAGCAGCTTGCCGTACGAGAACGCGAGGTTGGTCTGCAGCTGCTCCACCGCGCTCGAACCGGCGAGCCGATCGATGGTGGCCACCGCGTTGTCGGCGTATTCGTGCCCGCGATCGAAGTCGTGCAGCTCGTCGGCCTCGAGCTCGACGAGGGCGATCCACGCGAACGCTGCGGTCGAGTCGTGGCCGGCACCGCTCGCCGCCTGGGCCGCATCGACGAGCGTGGTCCGAGCCTCGAGCGGGCGGCCGTTCACGCTGTGCTGCAGCCCCTCGGCGTAGAGCGCCTCGGCCTCGAGCGGACGGAATCCAATCTGCCGCGCCTTGGCCACCGCGGCGGCGACCCGGGTGTCGAGGTCGCGGGCCTCGCCGGCGTGCTGCAGACCGTTCAGCTCCTCGAGCTCGGTGCGCAGCTCGAGCACGCGCTGGGCGAGCTCGGGATCGTCGGGCTCGGGCCGCAGCAGCGCGAGGTCGCGATCGGCCGCGCACTCGCGGATGCGCGGCAGCCCCTTCTCGACGCCGAGCGCGTCGAGCTCGCCGGTGCGCGCGCGCTCGACCACCGCCGCGAACGCGCCGCGCTGGCCCACGAGACACGCGCGACGCAGGCCCGCCTCGCGATCCTCGGGCCGCGCGGCGCAGGCACTGCCCCACGCCTCGCGCCACGCGAGCGCCCAGCGGTCGAGCCGAGGGGCCAGCGCGGCCCCGGCGGCACCCGCCGCGATGTCGACGCGCGCGGGCTCGGCATAGACGTCGGCGAGCGGATCGGCGTCGGCACAGGGATCGCTGCGCTGGGTACCGGCCAACACCGCACCACCGGCCGCGAGCCCGAGCACCGCGAGCCCGGCCGCGCGCAGGACCCAACGCGAGCGCGCCGCCGGCGGTCGCAGCATCCGCAGCATCGCCGTCATGTCGCGCGGCCGCTCGTCGGGATCGAAGCGCAGCCCGGCCATCGTCGCTTCGCGCAGCCATCGCGGCACGTTCGCGGCGCGCAACGGCTCGTCGCGGGCGCCGCGTCGTTGCGCGTCGAAGATCGCGCGCGGCGACGCACCTGCGAACGGGCGCCGACCCGACAGTGCCTCGTAGAGCGAGACGCAGAACGCCCAGACGTCGGCGCGCGCGTCGACGTCGCGGCCGCGGAACTGCTCCGGAGCCATGTACGCGGGCGTGCCGACGGCCGTGCCCGTCTGCGTGAGCGAGCCGCTGTCGTCGACCGTCGCGTCGAGCTGCGGCAACACCGGCAGCGTGGTCGTGCCGAGCGGCTCGCCGCGATCGTCCAGCCAGCGCGCGAGCCCGAAGTCGGTGACCTGTGCGCGCAGCTCGTCGCCACCGACGTGCGTGGCAGAAGCCGGCGCCGCACCCTCGCCGACGAGCACGTTGTCGGGCTTGAAGTCGCGGTGCACGATGCCGCGCGCGTTCGCGGCCTGCAGCCCACGCCCCGCGCCGACGAACATGGCGAGCACCTCGGGCCAGGGCCGCGGCTCGACGGTGTTGCACCACGCACGCAACGTCTCGCCGTCGACCAGCTCCATCACGACGAACGCCTGGCCTTGCCACACGCCCGCGTCGTGCACCGCGACGACGTTGGGATGCCGCAGCCGCGCCATCGACTTCGACTCGCGCACGAGCCGAGCGATGCGGAGCTCGGCGTCGTCGCGATCGCTACCGCGTGCGACGAGGGTCTTGAGCGCGACCCGCCGCTCGAGGTTCAGGTCCCAGGCCTCGTGCACCTCGCCCATGCCGCCCTTGCCGATCGGGCGCAGCAGACGGTAGCGGCCCGCGACGGGCTCGACGCCGGCCGCGGTACCCGGCACGCGCACGAGCAGCCGCGCGAGCGCGACGCGACAGTCGTCGCACTCGTCGATGTGCGCACGGAGTGCAGGCGCATTCGTTCCGGCACGCCCTTCGGCGAGCTCGGCCAGCTCGTGCTCCTGCGGACACGCCCCGGACATGGCGCGCACTGTTGGAGCACGAAGGCGCCGTGCCGCGCAAGCCGGTCGTTCTGGTACAGTCGTTCGCGACGTGGACGAGGTCGAGACGGCGCTGCACGGGGCTTGGACGCGTGCGCATGCCCGCCATCCCGACGTGCAGCTCGAGCTCGGCGACTATCGTGCCCACGCGCTCGCCGTCGGCGTCGGCACGCGCGGCGAGGGCCTCGCGAAGGTGCATCTCGACGATCTCTTCGTCGCGTGTGCCTGTGCGAAAAAGGACAACGCGGCGCTGCGTTTCTTCGAGCACGAGGTGCTGAGCGCGGCGGATGGCGCGGTGCGTGGGCTCGACGGCAGCGCGAGCTTCGTCGACGAGGTGCGCCAGCGCGTGCGTGCGAAGCTGCTGGTCGGCAGCAGCGACGCACCACCGCGGATCGCCGAGTACGCCGGCCGGGGAGCGCTGGTCGCCTGGGTCACCGTCGCGGCCGTGCGCACGGGGCTGTCGCTGCTCCGCGAGACGAAGCGCGCCGAGAAGTACGCCGGCGACGGCTGGGCCGAGGCGCTCGCGTTGCCCGACACCGGCGACGTCGAGATCGACTACATGAAGGAACGCTATCGCGAGCAGTTCCAGAGCGGGCTCATCGAGGCCTGCGGAAAGCTGCCTGCGCGCGATCGCACCATCTTGCGGCTGCACTTCGTCGACGGGCTCAACATCGACCAGATCGGCGTGATCTACGAGGTGCACCGCGCCACGGTCGCGCGCTGGATCGCGAAGTGCCGCACCGCGTTGCTCGAGGCGACGCGCCAGTTCCTCACCGAGCACCTCGCGGTGTCGCCCTCGGAGATCTCCAGCCTCGATCGGCTGGTGCGCAGCCAGCTCGACGTCAGTCTGGGCGCACTCTTCGGCGACGCCGAGGATCCACCGGCCGACGCCGGCAGCGACGGCTGAGCGATGCCGCTGCTCGACGTCATCCTCGGCTACGACTGCAACCTGTTCTGCGACTACTGCACGATCTCGCCGGCGATGCGGGCACGCTCGCTCGACGCGGCGGCGGTCGATCGCGCGATGCAGCGGGCGCGCGCCGACGGCTACGACGCGATCTCGTTCACCGGCGGCGAGCCCACGATCCGCGGCGACCTGCTCGCGCTCGTGCGACGCGCGCGTCTGCTCGGCTTCGCGGACATCAAGCTGCAGAGCAACGGCCTCTTGCTCGGGGCCGGTCGCAACCTCGAGCGGCTGGTCGACGCGGGCGTGTCGCGCTTCCACGTCTCGATCCACACGCACGAGGCGGACGCCTACGAGACGATGGTGCGCCGCACCGGCACGCATGCTGCGATGGTCGCGGGCCTCACGGCGCTCGTCGTCCGCGGGCTCGCCCCGGTGGCGGACGTCATCCTCGAGCGCACCACGTGGCCGCGGCTGCCCGACGCGTTGCGCTGGTTGCACGAGCTCGGGGTCCGGGCCGCCGATCTGTGGTTCGTGTCGCTGTCCGATCACAACCGCGACAACGTGGCCTCGATGCCGCGCATGACCGAGGTGCTACCGGCCGTGCACGACGCGCTCGCGTGGGCACGCGCGCACGGCATGACCGTTCGATCGCTGCACATCCCGCGCTGCCTGCTCGGCGACGACCACGAGCACGCGTGGGATCCGGCCGCCGAAGGCGTGCGCGTGGTCAGCCCCGACGCGACCTTCGACCTGCGCGGCAGTCGACTCACCGGGCAGATCCACGTGCCGGCGTGCAGCGGCTGCAGCTTCGAGGCGCGCTGTCCCGGGGTGCGCCCCGACTATCTCGCGCGCTGGGGCGACGCCGAGATCGCCGCGGCACGCGGGCAAGCGCGCCACGGCACACGCCGCCTCCCGCTCGTGTGAGCGCACGCGCATCGGGATCGTGCGACCTGTCGCGCGCGCGCGCGTCCTCGCTTGGGCAGGCACCACCACCACCTTCCCGATCCGCGCAGCCCGGCCCCGCGCCGCGTGATCCCTGGCGAGGATGATCACGTTCGCACGGGGTCGGGTCTGCCTTTCTCGAGCCGCGCGCGCCAGGACAAGCGCCGGACGGCGCGACCAGAGCTACTCCTCGCGCACGAGCGCGTAGGCCCACGCGTCGACGTACTCGCCGTCCTTGAACGCCCAGCGGCGGTACCGGCCCTCGCGCTCGAAGCCCGCCTTCTCGAGCACGCGCGCCGAGGCCGGGTTCCACACGAAGACGCCCGCGTGCAGGCGCACGAGCTGCAGCTCGTCGAACGCGTAGCGGACGAGCGCGCGCACGCCGGCGGTCGCGAGCCCGCGGCCCCACACCGGGCGCGCGAGCCAGTAGCCGACCTCGGCGGCGTGGCGATGCACGTCCTGCCCGAGCACGAGCCCGAGCCCACCGACGACACGATCGTCGAGCTCCACCGCGAAGTTCAGCACCGGCGCGAGCCCCTCGTTGTAGGCGATCCAGCGCTCGGCGTCCTCGCGCGTGTACGGATGCGGGAACGCGTCGCGGACGTTCCGCCAGATCTCGCGTGACTCCGCGGCGATCACCAAGTCGTGCTCGTCGCCGCGTCGGAACGCGCGCAGACGCGCACCTTCGATCGGCAGCGGTAACACCTTCGTCGATGCTATCGCGTCGTCCGTCGACCGACCAGATCGCGACCCGCTCGCCCCGCTCGGCGACGAGAGCGGCGCGAGCGCAACGCGCCGGTCGTGCACGCGCCCACCGCAGCACCCGGCCGAGCGCGCTCCGACATCCACCCCGGTGCGGTGCTATCCTCCGCGCCACGAGATGCTGTTGCTGCGCGACGCGGACGTGCTCGCGCCCGAAGCCCTCGGGCGAAACGACGTCCTCGTCGCTGGCACCGGCATCGTCGCGATCGCACCGTCGTTGCCGCGCATGCCCGACGAGCTCCACTGCAAGGTGATCGAGCTCAGCGGCCGGCGCATGCTGCCCGGGCTGATCGACGCGCACGTGCACGTCATCGGTGGCGGTGGCGAAGCCGGGCCGCACACCCGCGTGCCGCCGATCGAAGCGCGTGCGCTCGCCGAGTCGGGCATCACCACCGTCGTGGGCGTGCTCGGTACCGACGGCACCACGCGGACCGTCGCAGACCTCGTCGCGCGCACGCTCGGGCTGCGGGCCGAGGGCGTCTCGGCGTACTGCTGGACCGGCAGCTACGAGGTCCCCCCGATCACGCTCACCGGCTCGGTCCGCAAGGACATGGTGTTCGTCGATCCCATCCTCGGGGTCGGCGAGCTCGCGCTCAGCGATCACCGCTCGTCGCAGCCCACGCTCGACGAGCTGTTGCGCGTCGCGGCCGACGTGCACGTCGGCGGCATGATGTCGGGCAAGGCCGGCGTCCTGCACCTGCACATGGGCGATGGTGCGCGCGGGCTCGAGCTCGTGCGACGCGCGCTCGAGCTCAGCGAGCTGCCCGCGAGCGTCTTCCACCCCACGCACGTCAACCGCAACCCCGCGCTGCTCCGCGAGGCGCAAGCGCTCGCGCGCGAGCACGGCTGCACGATCGACATCACCGCGTTCCCCGACGAGGACCTCGGCGAGGCGATCCCCGCCCATCTCGCGATCGCGGCATGTCTCGATGCCGGCGTCCCGATCGAGCGCATCACTTGCTCGTCCGACGGCGGCGGCTGCATGCCCAGCTTCGACGCCGACGGCCGCATCGTCGCGATGGATGTCGGGCGCCCGGCGACGCTGCTGGTCGCGCTCCTGCGCACGATCGGGCTCGGGGTCGCGCCCGCCGTGGCGGTCCTACCGTTCTCCACCAACGTCGCCCGCGTGCTGCGGCTGCCCGCCAAGGGCCGCATCGCAGTCGGGGCCGACGCGGATCTCGTCGCACTCGATGCCGACGGCACCGTCCACTGCGTCATCGCAGGTGGACGACCGTGGCTCGAGGGCGGACTCGCGGTGCGCTCCGGCGCGTTCGAAAGGTCATAGCTTCCCATGTGTCCTGCGAAGATCGATCCCAACGGCGGCCGCGGCTTCATCGTCCCGGTGGGCGGCGCCGAGGACAAACAGCGCGGCCAGCTGATCCTGCGCCGATTCCTCGCCGTCTCCGGCGGCGAGCAGGCCCGCATCGCGGTCATCCCCACCGCGTCGCGGCAGCGCGACACCGGTGCACGCTACGACGCCATCTTCCGCGAGCTCGGGGCGGCGGAGGTCGACGTGCTGCCCTACGACGCGCGCGGTGACACCGATCGCGACGACTGGCTCGACCGCCTGTCGATGGCCACCGGCGTCTTCCTCACCGGTGGCAACCAGCTGCGCATCTCCACGATCCTCGGCGGAACGCGGGTGGCGAAGATGATCCGCACCAGCAATGCGCGAGGTGTGGCCGTGGGCGGTACCTCGGCCGGCGCGGCGATCCTCTCGGAGCACATGATCGCGTTCGGTGAGAGCGGCTCCACACCGCGCGCCGGGCTCGTCTCGCTCGCGCCCGGATTCGGTCTCACCAACCGCGTGATCATCGACCAGCACTTCCGCCAGCGCGATCGCCTGGGGCGACTGCTCGCCGCGCTCGCCTACAACCCGTTCGCGATCGGGCTCGGGCTCGACGAAGACACCGCGGCGTTCATCGATCCCGAGGATGTCGTGCAGGTGATCGGGGCCGGTGCGATCACGGTCGTCGATGCCTCGTCGCTCGAGCACTCGTCGATGGGCAGCGCGCGCTCGGGGGACGCGATCTGCCTCACGGGCGTGAAGCTGCACATCCTCACCGCGGGCGGCGCGTTCGATCTGCGCACGCGGACGGCCACGCCCCCTCCGGGCGTGCGGGACTGACGGTCCGCGCCGCCGGTTCGCCGCTTTCTTGCCCGGCGCGCTCGATTGCGCCCAACTGCGGCCGTGGGTCTGCGGACGTTCGTCGTCGCGTGGGTCGCGACGCTGATCCCGGTGCTCGGGATGATGGCCTCGTGGTCCACACCACAGCCGAGGCGGCTCCATGCGGGGCTCGCTGCCCTGCAGGTCGTGCCGACCCTCGTCCCGCGGCCCGCCCCGCTGCCGCAGCGTCCGACACCGACGCCCACGCTCGCGAGCATCTCGGTGCCGGAGCCCGAGCCGCGCGCACCGACCGTCGTGTACGGCGGCTCGCCCGAGGTGCCGATGGTCGCGCTCACCTTCGACGACGGTCCGAGCCCGACGCTCACGCCGCGCGTGCTCGAGGTGTTGCGCGAGCACGACGCGCACGCGACGTTCTTCGTGCTCGGCCAGCAAGCCGAGCGACATCCCGATGCGCTGCGCGCCGTGGTCGACTCGGGCCAGGAGCTCGGCAACCACGCGTTCTCCCATCGCTCGTTCCGCTCGCTGTTCCCCTCGCAGATCGCCGAGGAGCTGGACCGCACCGCCCGCGCGATCGAGTCGGTCGGTGGGCCGCGACCGACGCTCGTGCGGCCGCCGTTCGGTCGCTTCCCCGACTCGACGGTCGCGCTCGCGACCGCGCGCGGCGAAGACCTCGTGCTCTGGACGGTCGACGGCGGCGACTCCGATCACGCCGATGCGGAGACGATCGCGGCGCGCGTCGTCCGTAGCGCGGAGCCGGGCGCGATCATCCTGCTGCACGACACCGAGCCCGACACGCTCTACGCGCTGCCGACGATCCTGGGCGGCCTCGCGCGGAAGGGCCTGCAGGTCGTGAGCGTGTCCGAGCTGCTCGCGGCGATGTAGCGCCGCTACTCGCGGACGTTCTCGATGTCGACGACGATGCCGTCGGCGAGGTAGCCGAACCACGAGTCCCGACGGAACTCGAACGTCGCGGTGCCGTAGAGCTCACCCGGCGCGACCCAGATCGCGTCCGGATCGTCGGTGACCCACGCGAGCAACAGCCAGCGATCGGGCGAGCCGTCGACGTGGCGCTCGGACCCGAACAACGCGAAGTCGAGCGGCAGCTCGAGGTGATCGATGGGGCAACCATCGGCGTACTCGCGCGGACCGGTGTACTTGCGCCCCGGGTTGAAGCCGTCCTTGTGATCCGGCACGGCGCGCACGAGCACGTAGGAGCCCGCGTCCTCGACCCGATCCTGCACACCGCGGAGCGTGGCCTCGATCAGCACGCCGTCGTCGGGCGGCTGACAGCCGGCGAGCACGGCCGTGGCGAAGAGGGACGCGAGGAACACCGAGCGGGAGCGTTGGTGTCGCACGCCCCGATTGTACGCCGCCCCGCGGCGCGTGGCACCGGGTCGCAGGCTGCGCCGCAACGGACGCCGGGCGTGACCTCCGCGGCCCGCTGGTCTACAACCGCTCCTCGGGACCCGCATGAAGATCCTCGAGCGCCGCATCTACCGTGGACCCAACCTCTACGCGCACTTCCCGGTGATCCGGCTGCGGATCGACCTCGGCGAGCTCGAACAATGGCCGACCGCGAAGCTGCCCGGCTTCGTCGATCGACTGCTCGCGGTGCTGCCCTCGCTCGAGCAGCACACCTGCTCCTACGGCACGCACGGCGGCTTCATCCGCCGCATGCGCGAAGACGAAGGCACGTGGATGGGCCATGTGCTCGAGCACGTCGCGATCGAGATCCAGGTGCTGACCGGCGCCAAGGTCTCGTTCGGCCGCACGCGCGGTGCCGATGCCGAGGGCGTCTACCACGTCGTCTACGAGTTCGAGGAGGAGCGCGTCGGCGAGGCCGCGGGTCAGCTCGCGCTGCGCCTCGTCGACTCGCTGCTACCCGACGAGCTGCGCCGCGAGACCGAGCCCCTCGACTTCGCGCGCGAGCTCGACGAGCTCATCGTGTTCGCCGAGCGACGGCAGTTCGGGCCCTCGACCGCGTCGATCATCCGCGCGGCCGAAGAGCGCGACATCCCGTGGATCCGCCTCAACGACTACTCGCTCGTGCAGCTCGGCCACGGCCGCTACCAGAAGCGCATCCAGGCCACGGTCACCTCCGAGACGCGGCACATCGCGGTCGACATCGCGTCCGACAAGGAGGCCACGAACAAGATCCTCGCCGATCTGGGCTTGCCGGTGCCGCGCCAGTACGTGGTGCGCAGCGCCGAGCGGGCGGTCGCCTCGGCGCGTCGGCTCGGCTACCCGGTCGTGGTGAAGCCGCTCGATGCGAACCACGGCCGCGGCGTGTCGATCAACCTCGGCGACGACAGCGCGGTCGCGCTCGCCTACGAGAAGGCCGCCGAGCACGCGCGTCACGTCATCGTCGAGACCTACATCGCCGGCTTCGATCACCGCATGCTGGTCGTCGACGGCGAGCTGATCGCGGTCGCGAAGCGCGTGCCGGGCCACGTGGTCGGCGACGGCAAGCACACGATCGCCGAGCTCGTCGACATCGTGAACTCCGACCCACGCCGCGGCATCGGCCACGAGAAGGTGCTCACCCGCATCGAGCTCGACTACCAGGCCAAGCGCCTGCTCGAGCAAGGTGGCAAGGACGAGACGACGGTCCTGCCCGAGGGCGAGATCTTCTATCTGCGCTCGACCGGCAACCTCTCGACGGGCGGCACGGCGATCGATCTCACCGACGCGGTGCACCCCGACAACCGCGAGGTGGCGATCAGGGCCGCGCGCGGCATCGGCCTCGACGTCGCCGGCGTCGACTTCATCTCGCCGGACATCTCGCAGTCGCACACCGCGGTGGGCGGGGCGATCTGCGAGGTCAACGCGGCGCCCGGCTTCCGCATGCACGTGTCGCCCACCGAGGGCACGCCGCGCGACGTCGCGGGTCCGGTGATCGACATGCTGTTCCCGCCGGGCACGCCGAGCCGCATCCCGATCTCGGCGGTCACCGGCACGAACGGCAAGACCACCGTGTCGCGCATGCTCGCGCACATCCAGAAGATGTCGGGCTTCACCGTGGGGCTCTGCACCACCGACGGCGTCTACATCGACGGCGAGCGCACCGTGGTCGGCGACATGACCGGCCCGATGGCGGCGCAGATGGTGCTCCGCGATCCGCGGGTCGACTTCGCGGTGCTGGAGACCGCACGCGGGGGCCTCTTGCGCGCCGGCATGGGCTATCGCTCGTGCAACGTCGGTGCGGTGCTCAACGTGTCCTCCGATCACCTGGGCCTGGGCGGCATCGACACGCTCGACCAGCTCGCGGAGGTCAAGCGCATCGTGGTCGAGGTCGCCCGCGACTGCGCGGTGCTCAACGCCGACGACGAGCGCGTGCTGCTCATGGGCGGGCACACCGAGGCCAAGCGCATCGCCTACGTCACGATGAACCCGAAGCACGACCTGGTGCGCCAGCACATCCGCGCGGGTGGGGCTGCGGCCGTGCTCGAGGAGGGCATCAACGGCTACATGATCACGCTCTACGATCGTGGCAGCCACATCCCGCTGCTCTGGGCGCACCTCATCCCGGCCACGCTCGAGGGCAAGGCGCTGTTCAACGTGCAGAACGCGATGTTCGCGGCGCTCATGGCGTTCGTGATGGGTTGCAAGGTCGAGAACATCCGGCAGGGTCTGCGCACGTTCGACACCACCTACTTCCAGGCGCCGGGTCGCCTCAACGTGTTCGACAAGCTGCCGTTCCGGGTCATCCTCGACTACGGGCACAACCCGGCGGCCGTGCGCGCGATGGCGGAGCTCAGCAGCCGTCTCGACGTCGCGGGCCAGCGCGTGTGCGTGCTCGCGGCGCCGGGCGATCGTCGCGACGAAGACCTGCACGAGATCGCGAGGGCCGCGGCGGTCGCGTTCGATCGCTTCATCCTGCGCACCGACGACGACACCCGCGGTCGCGACCGCGATCAGATCACCGGCCTCTTGCGCAAGGGACTCGTCGCGGCGGGCGTCGACAGCGAGCGCATCCTGCTGATCCCCGACGAGCAACAGGCCATCGACGCCGCGCTCGGCGGCTGCGGCGCGGGCGATCTGCTGGTCATCTTCGGCGACAAGATCTCGCGCTCGTGGAAGCAGATCACGAAGTTCCGCCCCGACGGGCACGCGCCGCCCACGGAGACGATCGAGCCGGCGAGCAAGCCCGAGACGGTGGAGCTCGCCGCCACGATGCGACCGTGGGAGCTCGGCGGCACGCTCGTCGAGGACGAGCGCGGCGTTCGCATCGTGCGCGAGAGCGAGGACTGACTCCGGCGCATGGAGATCGTCGACTCCAGACGGCTCACGGGGCCGAACCTGCACACCCGCACGCCGGGGGCGATCGCCGAGGTCGCACCGGCGCCGGGCGAGTCGCTGTCGGAGGCGATCGCGGCGTGGCGTGCCGCGCTCGCGCGCATGTTGTTTGCGCTCGGCTGGTCGACGTCGCAGCCGTTCGTGCGCGTGTTCACCGACGGCAGCGGCGCGGCGATCGGCTTCACCGCGCCGCTCGATGCGCTCTACGCCGCGACCGAGGTCAACGAGTGGGCGATCGCCGAGGCCCGGCACGCGCTCGCGGGCACGAGCGGCGCCGCGTTCGACGACGAGCTCGCCCGCATCCGCACCGCGATCGCCGAGGAGGTCCGCCCCGACGTCGTCGCACTCGTCGACGAGGCCGATCGCCGCGGGCTCCCCAGCCTGTACGACGAGGACGGCTTCACGATCGGGCTCGGCATCCGCTCGCGCACGTGGCCGCTCGACGCGGTGCCGACGCCCGACGCGGTGCCGTGGGCAGAGCTCGGCACGATCCCCACCGTCGCGGTCACCGGCACGAACGGCAAGACCACGTGCGCGCGCTGGATCGCCCGCACGCTGCAGCTCGCGGGCATCGTGGCGGGCAACACCTCGACGGACGGCGTCGCGCTCGACGGCCGCATCATCGAGAGCGGCGACTGCACCGGCCCTGGCGCCGCGCGCCGGCTGCTGCGGCGCACGGAGCTCGAGCTGGCGGTGCTCGAGGCCGCGCGCGGTGGCTTGCTCCGCCGCGGGTTCGCGCTACAGCGCTGCGACGTCGCGCTCGTCACGAACATCGGCGACGACCATCTCGGCGAGTTCGGCATCCTCGACACGGACGAGCTCGCACGGGCCAAGGCGATCGTCGCCGAGCTGGTGCACCCCGGTGGCCGCGTGGTGCTGGGGGCCGACAGCGAGCCGGTCGCGCGCCTGCGCGGGCGCTTCACCGCGCCCGAGGTGTGGTTCTCGCTCGTGCCCGACAACGCGCTCGTGCTCGATCACCTCGACAAGGGCGGCGAGGCCTGGTGGTGCGAGGACCAGTGGATCGTGCACGGCCGTGGTCCGCAGCGGGACCACGTGATCGCGACCGGTGAGATCGAGCTGTCGCTCGGCGGGGTCGCGCGGCACAACCTCGCGAATGCGCTCGCCGTGTGCGCGGTCGTCGACGCGCTCGGCATCCCGCGCGCGACGTTGGTGCACGCGCTGCAGCAGTTCGGTCGCGATCCGCACGACAACCCCGGGCGGCTCGAGCGCTACGATCTCGGCGGCGTGCTCGTCGTCCTCGACTTCGCGCACAACCTCGACGGGCTGCGTCGACAGGCCGAGGTCATCGCGGCGCTGCGCGCCCGCCGGTCCGGCCGCTTCCTCGTCAGCTTCGGCATGGCCGGCGACCGCACCGACGAGATGCTCTCCGCGCTCGCCCGCGAGATCGCGGCGATGCGCCCGGATCGCGTCATCGTGCGCGACGAGCCGCACTACCTGCGCGGCCGTGCGCTCGGCGAGGTACCCGCAGTCCTGCGGCGGGCGTTCGTCGGCGCGGGGATTCCCCCGTCGGCGATCGACGAGGCCGCGGACGAGCGCGCCGCGGTCGCGCATGCACTCGCCTGGGCGAAGCCCGGCGACACCATTGCTGTGTTCGCCCACACCG
This sequence comes from uncultured Nannocystaceae bacterium, assembly GCA_964519175.1. Lineage (GTDB taxonomy): Bacteria > Myxococcota_A > Polyangia > Nannocystales > Nannocystaceae > Xiheibacterium. The sequence goes on along the minus strand of CAZFKC010000057.1, from coordinate 27,574 downwards.
AGCGCGAGCCCCTCTGGTGAACGCGCTCGCACGCGCGGTCGCGACGAAGCGCTCCCGCCCGAGTTGACGAGCGCTGGCAGACCGCTCACGATCCGGATTCGGATGGTGGTCGACAGGATGCGGTACGCAGTGGGAGTCGGCGCGCTGGCGCTCGCGACGCTGTCCGCCTGCGGTCGCACCGGCCTCTTCGGTCCGCACGCGACCAGCGACTCGATCGGTGGCACAGGCGAGGAACCGACCGACGGGCCCGGCCGCACCGAGTCGGGTGTGCCGCCGGAGACCTCGAGCAGCACGGGCCTGGTCGAGTGCGACGAGATGACCGGCACGTGTCCGATCGAGCTGCGGCTGCGTCGCGCCGTCGACATCCTGTTCGTGGTCGACAACTCGGGCTCGATGGGCGGCGAGCAGGGCACGCTCGCGCGCAGCTTCGCGTCGTTCGTCGACGTGCTGGAGTCGCAGCAGGTCGGGGCGAACTACCGCATCGGCGTCACCACCACCGCGGGTGACGGACTCTTGACCGCGATCAGCTGCCGCGAACGGCTCGACGACTTCTTGTTCGAGTGGGGCTTCGGCACGCTCGACGAGCGTCAGCGCGGCTGCCTCGACCACTGCGTCCACGAGACGATTCCGCTCGCGAATCCCTGGGTCGAGAAGAGCGAGGGCACCACGAATCTGCCCGCCGGGATGGACATCGCCGAAGCGCTGCAGTGCGTGGGTCCGCCCGGCATCAACGGGCCCGGCTTCGAGCGCCCGCTCGAGGCGATGTACCAGCTCGTCACCAACGACGTCTCCGGCTTCCTGCGCGACGACGCGTTGCTCGCGGTGATCTTCTTGACCGACGAAGCCGACTGTTCGGCGTCGCAGGAGAACCTCGACTGGCTGCAGCTCCTGGGCGAGCCGTTCTGGGAGGACCCGAACGGCTCCACGTCGGCGTCGTGCTGGAACGCGGGCGTCACCTGCGTCGGTGGCCCCGGCGTGTACGACGAGTGCTTCGCCGAGGACAAGGGCAAGAACGGCTTGCCCACCGACGACGACAACGCGGCGGTGCTGTATCCGCGCGACCGCTACATCGACGTGCTCACCAAGCTCGCGATCGAGCGCCAGGCGCTCGGTGGCCAGGGCCAGGTGTTGCTGTCGCTCATCGCCGGCGTGCCGATCGACTATCCGGAGACGCACACGGTCGTGTTCCAGGACTCGACGTTTCCCGACTTCAACCTGCAGTACGGGATCGGGCCCTCGTGCAACTTCGGCTTCGAGACGGTGAACGATCCGCCGGGCATCCCCGACGTGCGCCTGCGCGATGTCGTCGAGTCGTTCGCCGGCGGCGATCCCACCGTGTTCTCGGTGTGCTCCGACGACTACGGCATCGCGCTGGAATCGATCGCGGGTGCGATCGGCGAGATCAGCGAGCGCGCGTGCGTCATCGGTTGCGTCGCCGACCTCGAGCCCAAGAAGGGCCTGCAGCCGTCGTGCACGCTCGTCGAGCAGTTCCCACCCGAGCTCGGCGAGCCCGACCGGCTGGTGTCGCCGTGCAAGATCATCGGCGACGAGTGGGACTTCCCCGGGCCCAACGTCGATGCCTGCTACCGCGTGCTCGACGATCCCGATCAGTCGACCGAAGGGAAGGTCGACGACATGACCACGCACTGCTCGACGCAGGGGTTCAACCTCGAGCTGCTCGTGCAGCGGCGCGAGGGCGTGCCGGTGCCTTCGGGCACCTCGATCGAGGTCGACTGCGACCTGCTCGGTCAGCCGGGCGTCAAATGCGAGGACGTGTAGCGCGTCAAGGCTCGCAGCGCGCGAGCAGATCGGCCTTCGCGAGCTCGTCGTCGTCGAGCAGTGCGCGACCGGCATCGAGTCCCGCAGGCCGGCCCTGCGGGTGCTTCGCGATCGTGTCGCACGGCACGGTGTCCTCGAGGTCGGCGAGGCGCGGCACCGCGGTATCGCGTGGGGCGCCGAGCACCGCGCCGCCCATGCGGTAGGTCTCGACCGGTGCCGGCGTCGGCGCGGCCGCGCGGTGCTCCAAGTGCTCGAGCTCGACGAGCGGCGTGACGACGGCCGCAGGCTCGGGCGGTGGCTCTTCGGGTCGCGCATGCGGAGTACATGCGGCGAGCACTGCGAGCGCGGCCGCTGCGGAGGTCGGCGCACGCGGGCGCAGTCGTGCGATCGGCACGAGCACGTCCGCAGGTGCGCGCATCGGGAAGACCACGAATCCGCCCGCGTCGACCACGAGCTGCACGCACATCGACGCGCCGCCTTCGATTGCGCGACGCAGCTCGGGCTCGGTGAGCCCCGAGAGATCGTGCACCGCCTTGTTGCAACGCGCGCAGACGCGACGGGTCTGGCCGCCGCTCATCGCGTCCCACGGCTCGGTGCACGGCTCGGGGATCAGCTCCGCGATGCGCAGGGTCATCCCGCGCCTCGACACCGCCGGCAGCGCTTCGTTCCCGTCCCGGTGGGGCAAAAGCACGGACGGCGTGCTTGACAGGCGCGGGGCCCGACCAATGCTGTGTCCGAATGACCTCCGTGACCTCCGCGCCGGGGCCGTACGGGCTCGCGCCGATCGAGCCGTCCGATGCCGTCGCCGACGCCGAGCGCATGGCCGACCAGCACCTCGCGCGCGTCGCCGAGGTCGAGAAGGTCGGCAAGGTCGTGCGCGTGCTCGACGACCTCGTGCACGTGCCGGGCACGAAGTTCGGCATCGGGCTCGACGCGATCCTGGGCGCGTTCCTGCCGGGCGTCGGCGATGCCGTCACCGGGCTGGTGTCGCTGAGCCTGCTGTCGGCCGCGATGCGACGTGGAGTCCCGCGCGTCGTGATCGCGCGCATGTTCCTCAACATCGCGATCGACACCGTGGGCGGGCTCGTGCCGGTGGTCGGTGACGTGTTCGACCTGTTCTGGCGCTCGAACACGAAGAACCTCGCGCTGCTCGAGCGCCACCAGGGCGAGCTCGAGCCCAAGGCGCGCGCCGGCGACTACATGGTGCTCGCCGCCGCAGCCGTGCTCATCGGCGTCGGCATCGCGGCTCCGATCATGCTGATCGCCTGGCTGCTGTCGTTGCTGGGCTGATCCCGATCGTGGTAGCCACGCCGTCGGCACAGATGGCGGGCCGCACGATCCACCACGGCGATGGCGTCGCCTGGCTGCGCGAGCACCCGCTGCCGCCCGATCACGCGATCGTCACGTCGCTGCCGGATGTCAGCGAGATCTCGCGGCCGCTCGACGAGTGGCGCGCATGGTTCGTCGACACTGCCGCGCTCTGCTGTGCGTCGGTGGCCGACGACGCCGTCGCGATCTTCTACCAGACCGACATCAAGCACGACGGGCGCTGGATCGACAAGGCGCACCTCGTCGCGAGCGGGGCCGATCGTTCCGGCTTGCACTGCCTGTTCCACCGCATCGCCTGCCGCGCGCCGGCCGGCACGACCACGCTGGGTCGACCCGCGTACGGGCACCTGCTCGCATTCTCGCGCACGCTCACGCTCGAGCTCGGCGTCGGAGCGATCGACGTGCTGCCGTCGATCGGCGAGATGACGTGGCCGCGCGCGATGGGCCTCGCCGTCTGCGACGCGGTGTGTCGCTGGGTCGTCGCGCACACCGGCTGTCGCACGATCGTCGATCCGTTCTGTGGGCTCGGCACCGTGCTCGCGGTCGCGAACGCGCACGGCCTCGATGCGATCGGCGTCGAGCTCTCCCGCAAGCGCGCCGAGAAGGCGCGCGCGCTCGTGCTGCCGCGCGGCTGATCAGCTCTGCCACAGACAGATGCCCGCGCTGGCGCCCATCATCGCGTCGACGCAGGTCATGCCGGTCGGGCAGTCCTGCGCGACGGTGTCGCAGGTGAGCACGCAGTTGACCGGCGGCATCGTCAGGTCGGGGCCGAGCAGGCACTGCGCCTCGGCCTCGCCGTCGGGCGCGGACGGACACGCGCCGTCGATGCACGGCGTCGTGCAGAACGAGCCGTCGAAGCCCTGGATCACGACGCACATGTCCGCGGCGCAGCCGTTCGAGCATGTGCCGTAGTCCCACTCGCCGAGCGGCGTGCCCGATTCGTCCGAGCTCGCCTCGCTGCTCGCACTGCCATCGCTCGAGGCCTCGGTGCCGACGTGAGCGCTGCTGTCCCCGTCGCTGCTGCCGGGCGCGCCGCTGGTCCCGGAGGAGCTCTCGGACGGCGCCGTGTCGTCGCCCGCGGACGCGCTCGAGCTCGACGAGCCATCGCTTGCACCCGAGGATCCACCGCTCGTCGTCGCCGATCCGGCGGTTCCGTCCCCGAGCCCGGTCGCGGGACCATCCGACTCGACGGAGCACGAGAAGAGCAGCGCACACGCGAGGAAGCACGGCTCGACGATCCGCATGGCCGGACGAGTGCCGGCACCCGTGCGCGGGTTGCCATGGGGCCGCAGTGCGCCGCCTCTCGGTGCTTTGCGCACACGAGCGGCGTAGGATCGCGCGGTGCCCCGCGGCGCGGACCCCCAGGACGCCGAGCTGTTCGCACCGGGCTGGCTCGACGTCCTGCGCACCGCGACCGCGGAGCTGTCGTGGCTGCTGTCGCGCGGCTACGCCGAGGCGTCGTCGTTGGCGCTCGTCGGTAATCGGCACGCGCTGCGCGGTCGTCAGCGCGATGCGGTGCGGCGTTGTTCGAGTGCCGACGATGCGTGCGCGGCTCGGGGCGCACGTCGGCTCGCGCCCGCCGCGGTGCGTGGTCGTCCGCTGGCGATCGACGGCTTCAACTGTCTCATCACGCTCGAGGCCGCGCTGGCCGGCGCACCGATCTTCCGCGGTCGCGACCGGGTGCTCCGCGACATCGCGAGCGTGCACGGGAGCTGGCGCGAGGTCGCGACCACCGAGCTCGCGCTCGGGCTCTTCGCCGACGTGCTCGCATCGCTGGGCGCGAGCAGGATCACCTGGCTGCTCGACCGCCCCGTGTCCCGCAGCGGTGAGCTGGCCCGGACGATCGAGGAGCTCGGCCGCGCGCGGGGCCTGTCCTGGCAGACCGAGCTGCTCTTCGATCCCGACAAGCACCTGCGCGAGACCACCGACGTGGTCGCGACCGCCGACGCCGGCGTGCTCGATGCGTGCGCCGCATGGATCGATCTGCTGGGGCTCGCGCTGGGCGACCGCGCGGCCTGGGTCGTCGATCTGGCCCCGTGACCGTTGCCAGGGTGCAACAGCGTGTCGCTCGGGGGCCGCTTGTGGGCCGCGGATCGGCAAGGGCATGCTCCCGCGCGTGACGTCCTTCCGCTACGCCCTCCTTCTGTCTGCCTTCGCGTTCGCGTGCAACAAGCCGGCCGCCGAGGCCAAGCCGCCCACCGAGACGCCGCCGAGCGACACCACGCAGACCGATGCGCCGGCCGACGACGGCAAGGCCCCGTTCCACACGCTCGACAAGCAGGGAAAGATGCAGCGCATGACCAAGGTGGTCATGCCGAAGATGGGTGAGGTCTTCAAGGCGTACGACGCCGAGCGCTACGCCAAGTTCGACTGCGGCACGTGCCACGTGAACCACGTGCACCACCCGAAGGACGGCCTGCCCAAGATCGCGCTGAGCAACGGCGGCTACGAGAAGCTCGTCGCCGAGAAGCCCGAGCTGATGAAGTTCATGGCCGAGCAGGTCGTGCCGAACATGGCCACCGCGATGGGCGAGCCGCCGTTCGACCCGGCGACCGGCCAGGGCTTCGGCTGCGGCGGCTGCCACACCGTCGAGTGATCGGTCGTCACTGCTCGGGCGTGCGAGGTCCGGCGGACGAACCCGAGTCGTCCGCCGCGACGCCGATCCAGGCCCCGCGCACGAGCACGTCGGGCACGTGGCGAACCTGCCCGAGCCCGGCCGCCTGGAACGCGTGCTCGAGCTCGCCACGCTCCGCGAGGAACAGCTCGTGGGTCTCGACGAAGTGCTCGACGCCATGCTTCGTCGCGACGAGGTGGTGCATCGGAGTCACCGAAAAACGATCGCGGGTCGACGGCACCACCAGGCGCGCTACCTTGAGCTCGTCGGTATCGACGACGAGACCACCGTGGATGCGACTCGGCCCCCACTGCTCCGGGGTGAACCACGGCTCCACGACGAGGACGCCTGAAGGCGCGAGGTGGCGGGCCATGTTGGCGATCGCGGCTTCGAGCTCCGCAACCGATCGCACGTAGCCGATCGCGCTGAACATGCAGATGATCGCATCGAAGCGCCGTGCGAGCGCGAAGCTCCGCATGTCGCCGGTGTGCAGTGGCACCTCGCCGAGCTTTTTCCGCGCGACGTCGAGCATGTCGGTGGATAGATCGAGGCCCTCGACGGTGAACGAATCGCGCAGGTGCTGCAGGTGCCCGCCGGTACCGCACCCCACGTCGAGCAGCGTTCGAGCGGTGGGATGCGCCTCGACCACGATTCTCCGGATGGTCTCGGCTTCGTCGGCGAACGCCTTGTCGCCGTAGATCCGATCGTAGAGCGCGGCCGACTGCGAGTACGGCGAAGGCACGCAGTGAAACGTACACGTGCACGAACGCGAGTGCCACCGTGCGCGGCGAGTGGCGTCGAACATGCGGGCGCGGCGATCTCCGCGCGACGCGACACCGCCGTGACGCCTCACTGCTCGGGCGTGCGCGCCAGATCCACGACCACCGGATGGTGGTCGGAGGCGGCCGGCGTGACGCTCGGGCACGCGATCGCCTCGAAGTGCCGCGAGAGCCACACGTAGTCGATGCGCGCGCTCGGCTGCGAGGCCGGCCACGTGGGCTCGCCCTTCGGGCACGCGTCCTCGAAGTGATCGGCGAACAGCGAGTACTCGGGACCGTTGGAGAGCGCGTTGAAGTCGCCGAGCACGAGCGTGGGGCGACGTGCCTCCGTCGCGCGCACGAGCACCGTGTCGGCTTCGCGCTGCCGCGTGACGTCCATGCGCGCCTGCTCGCTCCGTGGATCGCGGAGGTCGGTCGGATGCAGGTGCACGACGAATACGTGCACCGCACCGGCCGGGAGCATCACCTCGGCGTGCAATGCCGCCAGCACGCCGCCCGGCAGTGGGATGCGCTCGATGTTCGCGATGCGATCGCGGGCCAACAGCGCGACGCCGGTGCGCCCACCTTCGACGCGCCGGTGCTCGACGAAGGCGACCTCCATGCCGAGCGCCTTCGCGATGACCGCGGGCTGATCGACGCGGCGCCCACGACGGGTGCGCACGTCGATCTCCTGTAGCGCGATCACATCGGCATCGAGCGCTCGAATCGCTGCGATGACGCCGTCGAGCCCGAGCTCGCCGGAGAGAATGTTGTAGGTCGCGACCCGGAGCTCGCGCACGGCCACCGGCTTCGCGACGGGTGCGACCTCCGCCCCCTTTGGAGCGGTGGGCTCGACGTGCGGCAGAACAGCCGCCGCAGCCGGCGGCGAGCCCGGTCCGATCCCCGCCTGTGCGATCGACTGGGGCTCCGGGTGCGGCCCGAAGCACGCCGAGGACAGCAACGACGCAATGACGATGCGCCGCACGATTCCCCTGCTCAGTGCGCGGCCTTCTTGGGGCGCAGCTTCAGGCCCTCGCCGACGTGCTCGTTCCAGGTCGCGGGCGTGAAGCCGTTGTCGACCTTCTCCATCGTGATGCAGCCCGGCACCGGGCACACGATCTGGCAGAGGTTGCAGCCCACGCACTCGGGCTCGTCGACCCGCGGCACGCGGCTGCCGGCGACCGGATGGATGCACTGGTGCGCACCGTCGTCGCACGCGACGACGCACAGGTGACAGCCGATGCACTTGTCGGCGTCGATCTTCGCGACCGTCTCGTAGTTGAGGTCGAGCTCGCCCCACTCCGTGAAGTTCGGCACGGCCTTGCCGACGAAGTCATCGAGCTTCGCGAACCCGTGCTTGCCCATGTAGTCGGTCAAGCCCTCGATCATGTCCTCGACGATGCGATAGCCCCGCAGCATGACCTCGGTGCACACCTGCACGCTCGACGAGCCCAGCAGCATGAACTCGACCGCGTCGCGCCAATTGGTGACACCGCCGATGCCGCTGATCGGGATCCGGAACTCCGGCTCGCGCGCGAGCGCACCGACCATGTGCAGCGCGATCGGCTTCACCGCCGCGCCGCAGTAGCCCCCGTTGGTGGAGCGCCCGTCCACGCGCGGCTGCGGCACGAACGTGTCGATGTCGACGCCGATGATGCTCTTGATCGTGTTGATCAAGGACACGCCGTGCGCCCCACCCTTCTGCGCCGCGAGCCCGTGCGGCACGATGTTGGCCACGTTCGGGGTGAGCTTCACCAGCACCGGCACCGTGGAGTACTCGACCGCCCACGACGTGATCTCGGTGTTGACCTTCGGCTCCTGCCCGACCGCCGAGCCCATGCCGCGCTCGCACATGCCGTGCGGACAGCCGAAGTTGAGCTCGAGCCCGTCGGCGCCCGCATCGATCGCGCGCTTGATGATCTCCTGCCACTCGGCGCGGGTCTCGACCATCAGCGACACGATGATTGCGTGCTTGGGGTACTTCTTCTTGGTCTCGTAGATCTCGCGGAAGTTCGACTCGAGCGGGCGATCGGTGATGAGCTCGATGTTGTTGAAGCCGATGTTCTTCAGCCCGCGGTAGTCGATGCCGCCGAAGCGGCTCGACACGTTCTGGATCGGCACGCCCAGCGTCTTCCACACCGCGCCGCCCCAGCCGTGATCGAACGCGCGCTGGATCTGCGGGCCGGAATTCGCCGGCGGCGCCGAGGCCAGCCAGAACGGGTTGGGCGAGACGATGCCGCCGGTGTTGGAGGTGAGGTCGACCATCAGCCCTGCTCCGTGATCATGCGGTGGATCGCCCGCGCCGCCCGCTTGCCCTCGGCGGAGGCGTTGACCACCTCCATGCCGCCATTGGCACAGTCGCCGCCCGCATAGAACTTCGCGCGGCCCGTGAAGCCGTCGGCGTCGACGAGCACGCGGCCTCGCTCGACCCGCACGCCCGGCAGCGCCGCAACCAGCTCGCCGAGCTTCGCCTGGCCGATCGCGACGAGCGCGAGCTCGGCGTCGAGCTCGAGCTCGGTGCCGAGGATCGGGCGCTTGTCGTCGTCGACCCGCAGGCAGCGCAGGCCCTCGAGCCGATCGCGCCCGAGGAACTCGACCGGCACGGTCTGCCACAGCGCGCGCGCACCATCTTGCCGCGCAGCCTCCCACTCGTGCTGGTAGCCCGACATCGCTTCTTCGGTGCCGCGGTAGATCATCGTCACGCTGCGCGCACCGAGCCCGAGCAGCTCGCGCACGGCATCCAGCGCCGTGTTGCCGCCGCCGATCACCACCGCATTGCGCACGGTGCTGACCGAGACCTTGGAGAGCTTCATGCGCTCGATGAAATCCACGGCTCCCCACACGCCGGTGAGGTCTTCGCCGGGCACGTTCATCGGCGTGTCGACCCCGAGCCCGAAGCCGAGGAACACCGCATCGTGCTCCGCCTCGAGCTCGGCCCACGTGGGCGACGTGCCGACCTCGACGCCGGTCCTCACCTCGATGCCGCCGATGCCGAGGATCCACTCGACCTCGGCGAGCGAGCGATCGACGCGCATCTTGTACGGCGCGACGCCGGTGGTGTTGAGCCCACCGACCACCGGACGCTTGTCGTAGATCGTGCACGCGTGGCCGAAGCGGCGCAGTTCGTGCGCGCACGCGAGCGAGGCCGGGCCCGCGCCCACCAGCGCGACGCGCTTGCCGGTCTCGGGGCCGGCCTCGAAGAAGCGCCAGCCGTTCTCGTAGGCGACGTCGGTGGCGTAGCGCTGCAGCTTGCCGATCTGGATCGGCGGCACGCCTTGATGGTTGTGCACGCACGCGCCGACGCACAGCACCTCGACCGGACACACGCGCGCGCAGCTCATGCCGTGGATGTTGGCGTCGAGGATCGTGCGGGCCGAGCCGCGCACGTTGTCGGTGCCGATCTTGCGGATGAACTGCGGGATGTCGATGCTGGTCGGGCACGCCGTCACGCACGGCGCGTCGTGGCAATAGAGGCAGCGATTGGCCTCGATGATCGCCTGCTCGCGCGTGTAGGGCTCCTTGAAGTCCGTGAAGACGCTCTCGCTGCGCTGCTGGTCGATCTTGCTCGCCACCATCGGAACCAGCGCTCTATCCGCTTCCGCGGCGAAGGGGTAGTGCCACCGACGAGATCGGCCCGGGACCCGCGTTTGCGCGCGTTGAACGGGTGAGCCGGCTCACCCTTTCGGGTGGCGTGCGCGCCTCCGCGTGATCGTCGGCACGAACACGCGGCCGAGCGCAATCGGTGATGCCGGCTCGGATCTCCACCGCCTCGCCATGCTGCATCACCTCATCCGTTCCAGCGCCATGCTCCTGACCCTGTGCTCCGTCGCGTGCGTCATCACCGATGGCGACGACGACGATGTCGGCGGCTCGGAGGAGGGCGGACCTTCGACGACCGCCGGCACGAGCGCGACCTCGGCCGGCACGAGTGCGACCTCGGCCGGCACGAGCGCGACCTCGGCCGGCAGCAGCGATCCGAGCGGCGATCCGAGCGGCGATCCGAGCGGCGATCCGACGTCGGCGACCGGCGACAGCTCCGGCGGCTCGGCGGAGGAATCTTCGGGCGGCGATCCGACCGGCGATCCGTCCGGCGATCCGACCGGCGAGGGCGAGGACTGTCCCGCCGGGAACTGCGAGCAGATCTGCGAGGCGGGCCAGAGCTGCGCCTTCGACTGCTCCGGTGGCGCGTGCCCGCAGGAGTGCTCCGAGGGCGCGACGTGCACGTTCACGTGCAGCGGCGGCGGCTGTCAGCAGGACTGCGACGCCGGTGCGGTCTGCGACTTCAGCTGCGCCGGTGCCGACTGCGATCAGAGCTGCGACGGTGGCATGTGCACGTTCGACTGCGGCAGCGGCTGCAACCAGGACTGCAACCCCGGGAGCGACTGCACGCTCACCTGCGACACCGGCTGCGTCATCTCGTGCGCCGAGGCCGACAGCTGCACCGCCGAGTGCGACTCGATGACCTGCATCTGCGACCTCGGCCTCGGCTTCTGCTGATCGGCCGAGCCGGCGAGCCCGTCAGCCCGAGACCTTGCCCCACGGCAGGCCGGTGTTGCCGGGCTCGCGCAGCTCGTAGAGCGCGACCGTGATCGCCTCGAGCCGCATGCGCAGGCACGACTTGCACAGGAACGGCCCGCGCCCCTCGGGCCCGACCGACGCGGTCGCGTCGACGTCGCTGTCGCACAGCTCGCAGCGCGACGTGACCGTGGCGTCGACCGCCTTCACGCCGTCCCTCACGCTGCCACGCGCTCCGACCCGGACTTCGATGATGCTCGACATGGTGCCTCAGCGGTTCTGTGGGAAGCCGAGATCGACGCCGCGGAAGCGGGGGTCGGGCCAGCGCGAGGTGATCACCTTGCCGCGCGTGTAGAAGTGCACGCCTTCCTTGCCGTGCACGTGGGTGTCGCCGAACAAGGACGCCTTCCAGCCGCCGAACGAGTAGTAGGCCATCGGCACCGGGATCGGCACGTTGACGCCGACCATGCCCACGCGCACCTCGTGCTGGAACTTGCGCGCCGCGCCGCCGTCGTTCGTGAAGATCGCGACGCCGTTCGCATACTCGTTCGCGTGCACGAGCTCGAGCGCGCGATCGTACGTGTCGACGCGCACGACCGACAGCACGGGGCCGAAGATCTCTTCCTTGTAGATCACCATCTCGGGCGTGACCTTGTCGAAGAGGCACGGGCGCAGGAAGAAGCCGCGCTCGGCCCCCGGGATCTTCGGATCGCGGCCGTCCTCGACGAGCTCCGCCCCTTCGGCGACGCCTTGATCGACGAGCCCGCGCACGCGATCGAGGTGCGCCTTCGTGACGAGCGGGCCCATCTCGTGCTTCGGATCGTGGCCCGGGCCCACCGCGAGCTTCTGGATGCGCGCGCGCAGCATCGGGATCAGCCGATCCGCCGCGTCGCCGACGGTGACGAGCACCGAGATCGCCATGCAGCGCTCGCCGGCGCTGCCGTACGCCGCACCGATCGCGGCGTCGGCCGCGAGCTCCATGTCGGCGTCGGGCAGCACCACCATGTGGTTCTTCGCGCCGCCCAGCGCCTGCACGCGCTTGCCGTGCTGCGTGCCGGTCTCGTAGATGTACTTCGCGATCGGGGTCGAGCCCACGAAGCTCACCGCCGCGATGTCGGGGTGGTGCAGGATGCGATCGACCGCGACCTTGTCGCCGTGCACGACGTTGAAGACGCCCTCGGGCAATCCGGCGTCGCGCAAGAGCTCGGCGCAGAAGTTGGCCGCCGACGGATCGCGCTCGGAGGGCTTGAGCACGAACGTGTTCCCGCAGGCGATCGCGATCGGATACATCCACATCGGGACCATCGCCGGGAAGTTGAACGGCGTGATGCCGGCGACGACGCCGACCGGCTGACGGATCGACCAGCTGTCGACGTCGGACGAGACGTTCTCGGAGAACTCGCCCTTCAGCAGCTGCGGGATGCCGCACGCGAACTCGACGACCTCGAGCCCGCGGTTGACCTCGCCGAGCGCATCGGCGGCGACCTTGCCGTGCTCGGAGGTGAGCAGCTTCGCGACCTCGACCTTGTGGCGCTCGAGCAGCTCGCGGAACGCGAACATCACCCGCGCGCGCTTGGCCAGCGATGCGTCGCGCCAGCCCGGCAGCGCGTCCTTGGCGGCCGCGACCGCAGCATCGACGTCGGCCGGCGACGCGAACGCGACCTTGGCCTGCACCTCACCGGTGGCGGGATCGTAGACGTCACCCGAGCGCTCGATGGCGCGGGTCGAGAGCTTGCCGGCGATCCAGTGATTGATCGTGCGCATGTGGCATCCACCTTCGCGCCCACACGGCCGAAATCGACCGCAAAGAGGGCGAGGGGTCCGCATAGCACGGGGCGGGGGCGGTTCGCCAGGGGCTCGGCAGGCCGCGCGGACGCGTGCGAGAACGGCACGCGCACGCCGATCTGCATGCTCACGTGCGCATGCGGTAGCGCAGCTCGCCGCGCGAGGCGAGGTCGGCGTCGAGCACCACCGTGCCCGGGAAGCCGGCGCGCGACATCAGGGCCTCGAGCACCGACGCGACGCTCTCGCGGTAGGCGAGGTCGCAAGCGATGCCGCGCGGGACGTCGCGGAACCACACGTCCGAGGCACTCTTGCCCTCGGCGCGCACGACCTCGATCGTGCCGCAGCCGCGCATGATCATCCCCCAGCCGCGCGGGAAGCCGCGGATGAGCGCGCGCCGACCCGCGATGCGCACGAGCGGCCGGATCATCCCTTCGAACAGCGGCAGTCGCAGCGCGTGATCGGAGGCCTCGACGTACGCGCGTGCGAAGCGTTCGGGACCGCAGCGCTGCCGCAGCGCACCGATGAGATCGCAGTGCAGCTCGAGCGGGATCCACTCGGTCGGTGAGGCGCCGTCGATCGCCGCTGCGAGCCCCTCGCGACAACACCCGAGCGCGTCACCGAGCTCGCCCGGCGCGTGCTCGCTCCACCACGCGATCACGCGCTGCGGCCAACGAGCACGGATCCCCGCGGCGTCCTCTCGCCCCACTCCCGATTAGCGTAGCGCGCTCCGACGCGCGTCACTCGGTGGCCGAGTGGACACTCGCGCGCGCGCCAGGAAGAGCGCCGGACCAGAACTAATCGAGCTCGACGTACACGCGTGACACTGCACCCGACATCTTGTCGACCGCGACCTCGGTGTATGCACCGAGCCAGTCGGCCACGTAGACGTCGAGCGCGGGCATCCCCGGGTAGTCCTCGCGCGCGACCGTCTCCCGGAACGCGCGCAGGCTCGCGACGTGCTGACTGCGGAATTCGTGGGCCAGCTCGACATACGAGCGGCCGAACTCGGAGTGCACGTAGTCCTGCTCCGCGAGGTAGCCGAGCAGCGCATCCGCCACGAGCTGCCGCGTCGCGGCCTCTTCGCCCGGGGCCGCAGGACGCGCCGCGAAGCCGGCGAGCGGGAACGCGTAGGTGCGATCGAAGCTCGCCTCGGTCACCGCATCGAGCGCGGCGTCGCGGCCCTGCGCGTCGAGGAACCACCGACCGCCGGTGTGCTCGAGGTCCGCGACGATCGAGCTCTGCGCCCGCCCGACGAAATCGTCGGCCCGGTCGGCGCCCACGAGCGCAGCGGCATCGGTGCCGAGCGTCGCGATGCGGGGCTCGAGCGCTGCGACGCGCGCGGTGATCTGTGCGTCGTCGACGAGCAGCCCGACCTGCCCGCGACATGCGAGCAACTCGAACGCGTCGCCGCAGCTCGCCAGGTCGAGCGTGCCGGCCGGCGGCGACTCGAGGCAGCCGCGCAGCTCGTCGGTGCAGTGGTGCGGCCACTCCTCGTAGGCATCGCCCGTGGTGATGCCGAGCTCGCCGATCGCGATGCCGAGCACCGCGGTCTTCTCGACGAAGCCCGACTCGAGCTGCACGCGGAACGTGATGGGCTGGCGATCGGCGATGCGGGCCAGCGCGACCTCGGGCTCGAGGTCGAGCTCGAAGTGGCGCGCGTCGACGACCCGCGCGGCCCCGAGCGCGAGCTCGCCCGCGTGCGCGTCGGCGGAGAACATGTCGGCCTGCGTGCTGCCGCGCAGCCGGTAGACAGTGCGCCCGGCGACGATGACCGGGGTGAGCGCGGCGACGACGTAGATCTGCGACGAGCCGGCGAAGCTACCCAGCCGCGGACGCACCACGACGTGCGTGGTGAGGCTGTCGGGGCGCGAGCTGCTGTGCACGAAGTCGAAGCCGACGAACAGATCGACGCCATCCAGCAGCATGCGCGCGTACGACAGCGGCCACGTGACCTCGAACGTGCGCGGGCTCGGGGCCGCGAAGTCGCCGTAGATGTCGTCCATCACGAAGGCGTGGCCGCCATCGAGGTTGCGGCTCGTGCGACCGCGCAAGACCAGCGTGGGCTGCTGCCCGCGCAGCTCGAGCGCGCTGCGCATCCACACCGAGGTCTCGCCCGCGCGCACCTTGAGCTCGCTCGCGCCGTCGGCCTTGCCCAGCTCGCCCTCTTCGGAGACGGAGACTTCGTGGAGCTCGACGGCGTCGCTCGTTGCGCATGCGAGGGACAACGAGAGCAAGCTGGCGAGGAGCGGCCGGAGCCGGCCACCGGCGAGGTCGATCATGGGCCGGCTCGATAGCGCAGGCGTTCGGTGGGTGCAAGGCGCTATGCTCCTGCCGTGCAGGCCCGGCACCGCACGCTGCTCGGGATCGCGTCGCTGCTGGCGCACGCGGGCGTGCTGGCGATCCTGGCCGCCCTGCCCTCGGCCGAGCGCGCGCGCACGCTCGACGCGGGCGATCCCATCGTGGTGGTGGAGTGGTCCGGTGACGGGGCCGATCCCGCGGCGCAGCACGGCACTCGCATGCCGACGGACGCCGGACACGGCGCGCTCCCGACCACGCCCGTGACGAAGACCGACGGCGAGCCGCCGCAGGATCGTGCGAGCGCGCTCGCACCACGCCGTGCGCCGGCGCGTGCCCGTAGCTCCGCGGTCGCGCCCACGAGCGCCGAGCCGGCGCCGCAGCCCGAGACCAACACTGCTGCGAGCGCGAGCGATGGCGACACCGCGGGCGACGTCGCGGCTCCGAACGCGCTCGCGCTACAAGGATTGCGCGAGCACAGCAGCGCGCGTGCGCACGTGCCGAGCCCGCGTGCGTCGCCGAGCATCGGTGGTGCGCGTGCGGGCGAGCACACCGTGCCGCTGCCGGAGCACTCGCCCGACGGTCCCGACGATCGCGGCGCTCTGCCGCGCTCGCTCGCCGACGCCGGCTTCGTGCGCAACAAGAAGGGCGACTACGTCTTCAAGGCACCCGGCGGACAGTACACGGCGATCCTGCTGCCCGACGGCCGCATCGGCTTCGACGATCATCTCGTGACCGCGAGCAAGGCCGACGGCTTCGCACCGCGCATGGCCGGGCTGCCCGAGCTCGTGCGCAAGGCCCAGGGCCGCGAGCTGTGGGCGCACGACAAGGCCAAGCTCGCGCGGCGCACGTTCGATCTGCGGCTCGGCATCGCGGTCGCGTACGCGGAGAAGCAGATCGATCGCCGGCTCGCCACTCTCTACCGCGACCTCCTGGAGATCTGGGGTCAGTCGGCGAAGGCCCCCGTCGCGCGCCGGCGCACCATCTTCGAGCGCTGGGACGAGTGCGACGAGAAGATGCGCGTGAAGCTGCCCGGCTTCGAGCACGCCACCGACACGCGCATCGACGCGCTGCGGGCGAGCGCAGGCGAGAAAGCGCGCGACAAGATCACGAGCTTCATCCGCAAGCAGCTCCCGAAGGGCAGCGAGCATGCATACGGCGACGAAGAGCTCGCAGAGCTCAACCGCCGCCGGCACAGCAAGGCCCGCTTCGCGCCCTACGACGACGCGGACATGCCCGCCGACTGACGACGTCGGCGCGCGAGCGGCACGAGCAGCCCGAGCCACCAGCCACGCCCGTTCGCATCGGTCGCGCAGCCGCACCCGCCGCTGGCGTCGTCGTCTTCGGCCGGCGCGCCCGTGCTCTCCGAGCCGGTGCCGCCGGTCGCATCGACCGCGCCGTCGTCGGTGCCGGGCAGCGCGGTCTCGCCGGCCTCGGCCGAGCCCTCGCCACCGTCGCTCGAGCTCTCGTCGCCGGTGCCACCGCTCGTGTCGGCCGAAGGCAGCTCGGCCCGGTGCACGAAGCCGACCGCATCCGCCACGAGCAGACCGGTCGCACCGTCCGCGCCCGCGAGCGTCACCGCGCCCGTGCCCTCCTCGAACGTGTGCACGCCGAGCGAGACGAACCCGCCGCCCTGCGTCATGTCGAGCACGCTCGGCGCAGGTGCCTCGGTCGCACCGTCGATCGTCGCCTCGATCGCGCTCGCACGATCCGCGCCCGGCGTCCATGACACGTAGACCTCGTAGAGCGCCGGCGGCAGCTCGGCCGTGAACGACGCGGTCACGCCGTCGCCGAGCTGCGCCTGGTGGTAGTCCCACCAGTAGAAGCCCGGGGTCGCCTCGCTGCGCGACCACGTGTCGGGCGCGCTCTCGCTGGTCGCGAACCCGGCATCGAGGTTGTCGACGATGTAGCGATCGTCGTCGAGTGCAGGCGCCTTGTTCTGCCCCGTGAACCAGTCCCACACCTCGGTACGCTCGTAGGTGCGCGTCCACGAGTCGTGCGAGCCATCGGGGTAGAGCGTGAGCCGCAGGATCGACGTGCCGCTCGTGTCGACGCCGGGGCTCCACACGAACTGCGTGCCGTCGAAGATCGCGGTCTGGTCGTCCGCCGCGGGCAGCAACGGGTCGCCGTTCTGGTGGGGATAGCCGGTCAGCACGTCGGGCACGTCGAGCATCGCCGTCGCGTCGGCGATCGAGTTCTCCCAGCCGATCGAGTTGCTGCTCGGCACGGTGCCGTCGCCCCACGCGTGGAAGGCCCACACCGGCAGGCCGACGAACGGCGTGCCGTCGCCGGGGCCCTGTGCGCCGCAGATCGGCACCGCCGCGGTGATGCGCCCGGGATGCCCCGCGAGGTACGCCCACGTGCCGCCGCCGCCCATGCTGAGCCCGGTGAGGTAGACCTCGCGCGGATCGACGCGGAAGTTCGTGGCGATGTAGCGCAGGAACGCGTGCACGTCGTCGTTGTTCCACCACTCGGTGGACTGCGGGATGAACACCATCATCTCGTGCTCGGCGAAGTACGTGCTGCCCTGCTCGATCATGCGACCAGGGCCGTTGCGCGTGAGCGGCTCCTTCACCGCAGCGCCGTCGCCGATCTCGCCGATGCCGTGGAGGAACACGAGCACCGGGTGCTTCACGCCGCTCGTCGCGTAGCCCTCGGGCAGGTACTCGAGGTGGCCGTACGGCGCATCGGTGCTGCCGAGCGGACGTTCGACCAGCACGCCTTCATCGGCGCGCGCGACGTCGACGAGCGCGAGCGAGAGCAGCGAAACGAGCAACGAGAGACGAGCGCGAGGCATCGTGTGCGAGCTTGCCCGCCGGCGTACGCAGCATCAAGCCGCGCGGATCACTCGACACGCATGCGCCGGCCCTTGATCGTGCCGCGCTCCAGGTGCATGCGCGCCTTCGCGAGGTGGGTGCGATCGACCGCAACGTAACTGACGCGATCCCCGACATCGATTTTACCGATGTGACCGGCGCCGATGCCTCCGTCGCCGGTCAGCGCGCCGAGGATGTCGCCGGCGCGCAGCTTGTGCTTGCGTCCGCCGTGGATCACGAGCGTCGCGCGCTGCGTGGGCGGCATCGGCTCCGCGTCGTCGGCCGCGGGCAGCGTCGTGATGTGGGCGTCGCGCCGCTGCACCGCTTCGATCGCGCGCAGCCGCGGCAGCTCCGCGGGCGTGAACAGGCTGATCGCGAGCCCACCCGCGCCGGCACGACCGGTGCGCCCGATGCGGTGCACGTAGACCTCCGGATCGAGCGGCAGCTCGAGGTTGATCACCGCGGCGAGCCCGTCGATGTCGAGCCCCCGCGCCGCGACGTCGGTGGCGACGAGCACGCGTGCGCTGCCGTTCGCGAACATCGCCAGGATGCGCTCGCGATCGGGCTGCTCGAGATCGCCGTGCAACGCGAGCGCGTCGAGGCCGGCGCGCTGTAGCTCCGCGGCCGCCTTCGCGCAGCCGATGCGCGTGTTGCAGAAGATCACCGCGGAGCTGGGTCCGTGGTGGCGCAGCACGGTGACGAGCGCCGCGGTGAGCTCGGCCGGCTCGACGCGATGGAAGTGCTGCTCGATGTGCGCGGCGTCGTGCGCCTCGTCCACGGCGATCCGCTGCGGATCGCGCTGGATCGCGGCGGTGATGCGCTCGATCTCCGGCGGGAACGTGGCGGAGAACAGCAGCGTCTGCCGCGACGCGGGCGTCTCCGCGACGATCGCGAGGATCTCGTCGGCGAAGCCCATGTCCAGCATGCGGTCGCCTTCGTCGAGCACCAACATGCCGACGTCGCCGAGCACGAGCCGACCTGCGCGCAGGTGCTTGCCGATGCGCCCGGGCGTGCCGACCACCACGTGCGCGCCGTGGCGCAACGAGCCGAGCTGCGGGCCGAGCGGCACGCCGCCACAGAGCACGAGCAGCTTGAGGTTCTTCGACGTGCGCGCGAGCCGGCGCACCTCGGCGGCGACCTGCTCCGCCAGCTCGCGGGTCGGGCACAAGACGAGCGCCTGCGTGGCGGGCACGCGCGGATCGACGCGCGCACAGATCCCGATGCCGAACGCCGCCGTCTTTCCGCTGCCCGTGCGCGCCTGCGCGATGACGTCGCGCCCCGCGAGGATCGCCGGCAGGCTCGCGGCCTGGATCGGCGTCATCTCGGCGTAGCCGAGCGCGCGCAGGTTGGCGAGCACGGGGTCGGCGAGCCCGAGCGTGGCGAAGGCGGTGCTCATGGTGCTCCCGGCCCGAGCATCGTCTCGGGCGCTGGCGGTGCGTTGCGATCGAGCCAGGCCTCCATCGCGGCGATCGCCGCGCGATCGGCAGGACGCGGCTTCGCTTCGAGCCGGCCCAGCGCGGCCTCGACGAGCGCCACGGCGCGCCGACGATCGTCGCCGTGCTCGAACAGGATCTGCGCGAGCAGGAACTCCGCATCCGCCCACGCGCTCGGGTCGCGTGCCGCGGGCAGCTCGCGCAGCGCCGCCTCGACGAGCTCGCGCGCGCGCACGTCGTCACCCCTGCGCCGCGCGAGCTTCGCCCGCACGAGCTTCGTCTGCCCCTCGGATCCGCCCGCCACCCCACCGGCCTCCTCGAGCGCCGCGGCCTCGGCGAGCACGGCCTCGGCCTCGTCGAGGCGATCGAGCACGACCAGCTGCTCGCCTTCGTGGGTGAGCGCCTGCGCGAGGTCGATCGTGTTGCCGAGCCCACGGCGCAGCGCCACCGCGCGTCGCACGTGCTCGAGCGAGCGCTCGTGGTCGCCGCGCAGCGCATCCATGAGCGCGAGGTTCTGCAACGTGCCGGCGCGTGCGGTGTGCAGCTCGGGCACGCGATCGCCCATCGAGGCCAGCGACTGCTCGATCGAGGCGGCGGCCTCGTCGAAGTGGCCCTGCTCGGCCAGCACGGCCGCACGCAGCCCATACGCACGCCACACGTCCTCGTGCATCGGGCCGTAGGCCGCGAGGGCGATCGTGCGAGCGCGGTCGAAGCTCGCGAGCGCGTCGTCGAAGCGACGATCGCGGAGCTGCGCGAAGCCGATGTGCGTGAGCGCGACGCCGATGTGGGGATGATCGCTGCCGTAGGCCGCCTCGGCGATCTCCGCCGCGCGCGTGCAGATGCGCTCGGACTCGGCGATGCGGCCCAGCTCGTGGAGGATGTTCGTGTAGTTGAGCAGCACGGGCACGAGCCCGGGGTGCTCGGGCCCGACCGCCGCCTCGAGCTCGCCGAGCGCACGCTCGAAGACCGGCGCGGCTTCGTCGCGGCGGCCGAGATCGGCGAGCGCCTGGCCGTAGGCGATCGTCGTCATCGCGACGAGCTGCGGGTCGGTGCCGTCGCCGATCGCGAGCCCCATCGCCGCGCGCGAGATCCACAGCTCGTCCTCGGCATCCTCCACATGGTCGCCGAGCGCGAGCGTGAGCTCGAGCCCTGCGTGGGCCGCCGTGTGCCCGCGCCGGTGCACGAGCGCCGCCTCGTAGGCGCGCTCGAGCAGCGGCATCGCCTCGTCGTGCCGCCCCATCGTGGAGAGGTCGGCGCCGAGCTCCACCTCGGCCTCGGCGACGACGACGGGATCCTCGGTGGCGAGCGCGTCGCGGTACGCCTGCTGAGCGAGCCCGAGCGCGAGCTCGTGACGGCCGGCGCGATGCTCGAGCCGTGCGCGCGCGAGCGCGGCCCGGACTGACTCGCTGCGTTCGCCGTCCTCGCCCTCGCGTGGCGGCGCCGAGCGCTGGCGCAGCGCGACGACGTCGGCACAGTGCGCGAGCGGAGCGAGCCCACCGACGAGCTCGATCGCGTGCTCGACGACCTCGGGATCGCCGGCGCGCAGGATCGCAGTCGCGTCGCCGAGCTCGACCCGCCGCGCAGCGAGACACGCCATGCGCAGATCGAACGCCTCGGCGGACACGTCGTCGCGACGATCGCCCGCAGTGCACACCTCGTGGTGCATCGCGCTCCACGACGCCGCGTAGGTGTGGAGCGCCGTGGTCACGCGCGCCAGCGTCGTCTCCGCGTACGCGGCACCGCTGCCGCGAATCGCCTGCGCGAGCTCGCCCTCGAGCGCGGGGCTCCACGCAGCGGCGAGCGCCTGCTCGCCCCGCGTACACGCATCGTCGGCACGGAAGGCCAGCACCACCAGCGCGGCGGCCACTGCGACGCCGACCGCCGCCGGTGCGAGCCACCGCCGCGATCGACTCGCGCGCTCGAGCGCCTCGAGCAAGCGCGGCAGGTCGGGCCAGCGCTGCTCCGGATCGGGCGCGAGCCCACGCGCGACGATCGCCTGCACCGCGCTCGGCACTCCGCTGCGCGAAGGTGGTGCGGGCGGGCCGCGGTGCTTCGCCGCGGCGAGCTCGCCGAGGTCGCGCGCGCTGAACGGGAGCCGGTGATGCAGCGCCTCCCAGAGCGCGCAGCAGAACGCGTACTGATCGCTGCGCGCGTCGACGCGCTGCGCGAGGTGCTGCTCGGGGGCCATGTACGCCGGCGTGCCGACCACCGTGCCGTCGGCGGTGACCAACGCGGTCTCGACGTCGAGCGCTTCGCCGAAGGCCGCGGCCGCGAGCCCGTCCGGCACCGGCTCGAGCGCACCCGGCCCGTCGTCGGCCGCACGCGCGAGCCCGAAGTCCATCACGCGCGCTCGGCCATCGCCGCCGACGACGACGTTGCTCGGCTTGAAGTCGCGGTGCACGATGCCCTGCGCGTGCGCGGCCGCGAGCCCGCGCCCGGCCTGCACGAAGACGTCGACGATCTCGCGCCAGCCGTGGGTGCCGCGGTTCATCCAGGTGCGCAGCGTGGCGCCGGCGACGAACTCCATCGCGATGAACAGCGCACCGCGATCGACGTCGACGTCGTAGACCGGCACGACGTTGGGATGCGCGAGCGCAGCCATGGCCTTCGCCTCGCGGAGCATGCGAGCGACGTCGGTGCCGTCGGACGCCGCACCGAGGTGGAGCCGCTTGAGCGCGACCTCGCGCCCGAGCTTGGGATCGTAGGCGCGGAACACCCGGCCCATGCCGCCGGTCCCGATCTGCGCGATGACGAGGTAGCGCCCGAGCTCGGGTCCGACGTCGGTCGGAAGCGCGAGCTCACCGGCAGCGCGGTCCTCGTCGGCGACCGTGCGAAGCAGCGGATCGCTCGGCAGCTCCATCCGCGGCCAGGATACCGGACGCTCGTCCGGGGCGCCCTCGCCTCCTCCGCGCGCTCGGCCTTGAACGCGGCAGCCGACCGGTGGTAGCACCGACCCCTTCGGCAACCGCGAGGCATCCGGCATGGCACGCAGCGTCAAGTGTGGACTCATCCAGTGCAGCAACCCGATCAACGACGAGGCGCGCTCGGTCGCCGAGATCCAGTCGGCGATGTTCGACAAGCACCTGCCGTTCATCCACGACGCCGGGAAGAAGGGCGTGAAGATCCTCGGGCTGCAGGAGATCTTCAACGGGCCGTACTTCTGCCCCGGGCAGGACAAGCGCTGGTACGACGCCGCCGAGCCGATGCCGGGCCCCACCGTCGAGAAGCTGCAGCCCATCGCGCGGCAGTACGGCATGGCCATGATCGTGCCGCTCTACGAGCGTGAGCAGGCCGGCGTCTACTACAACAGCGCGGCCGTGCTCGATCACGACGGCAAGTACCTCGGCAAGTACCGCAAGAACCACATCCCGCAGACCTCGGGGTTCTGGGAGAAGTACTTCTTCAAGCCCGGCAACCTCGGCTACCCGGTGTTCGAGCTGAGCTCGGGCGTGAAGATCGGCGTCTACATCTGCTACGACCGCCACTTCCCCGAGGGCGCGCGTCTGCTCGGCCTGCACGGCGCCGAGATCGTGTTCAACCCCAGCGCCACGGTGGCGGGGCTCAGCCAGTACCTGTGGAAGCTCGAGCAGCCCGCGCACGCGGTCGCGAACGGCTACTTCGTCGCGGCCAGCAACCGGGTCGGCACCGAGGCGCCCTGGAACATCGGCAAGTTCTACGGCACCAGCTACTTCGTGAATCCGCGCGGCCAGTTCGTGGCCGAGGCCAGCGAGGACGGCGACGAGCTCGTCGTCGCGGAGCTCGACCTCGACATGATCGAGGAAGTGCGCCGCACGTGGCAGTTCTACCGCGACCGTCGCCCGGACTCGTACGGCGACATGGTCGAGGACATCTAGCGACCGATCTCGGTCGGCGTCCGCGCCGAGCCTCCGACGGGCATCGAGGGTCGCGAGCAAGATGCGGCGGCGCACAGCACCGCAGCATCGACGCTTGCGTGCGATCGAAGTGCGGCCATGCTCGGCTTCATACCCCCCATGGAAAAGAAGCTGCGCGCGATCCTCCAGCGTGTCGGCGGACCCGACGCCATCGTTTCGATCCAGCGCGACGACTGGCGGTTCGTCGCGACCGTGATCGCGCCGCGCTTCGAAGGCATGCACGACGTCGAGCGGCAGGAGGAGATCTGGGAAGCGTTGCTCGACGAGCTGAGCGATGCCGAGGCCGAGTTCCTCGAGCTCGTACACACCGAGGCGCCGTCCGAGATCGCAGCGGCCGACATGGCGGCCGCGAGATAGCGCGCGCCCTCGCGCCGCCGAAGCGCGCAGTCGCGCCCGGCGAGGTTCCGCACTGGGCCGCATCGCGGTCACGGCCCGCGTCCGCGTAACCCGCCGGCACGAAGGCCCGTCGTCGGGGCATGACGCCCTTGCCGGCGCGGAGGCCGAGCTGCACATGTTAGAGTGGTTGTCGATGGCCGAGCAGAGCCACATGCACTGTCAGCGCTGCGGTTGCGACGTCGAGGTCGTGCACAAGCACTCGCGGCGGCTGCGTCGGGCGCTGCGGGTCTACTTCCTGCTGCCGCTCGCGCTCGTGCCCGCGTTCCCGGTGCTCGCGTCGGACTACGTCGTCGCGCTGCCGATGTGCATGCTCTACATGCTCGGCATCGGCCCGGCGCTCGTCATCGTGAAGGATCCCCCGCTCTGCGCGCGGTGCGGTGCGCTGCTCACCGCGACGCCGGCCTGACGCCGGCCGCGATGCTGCCCGCCCGTGCGACCGGCCAGGTGAACCGGCGCAAACCGGGTTTGACGCGTGTTCGTCCGCCGCGGTGGCTCCCGCGGCACCGCTCGCGACACCGACGCCGCATCGCCGCGACAGTAGGCGGGTTTTGGCCGGCGTTGCCGCGACGCGCCCGGCCTGGTAATCCACCCTGAGCCGATGGCCGCGGGCCCGGATACGGACGCGAATTCGCCGTCGGACGCAGGTGCGTCGCGAAGCGGCATGCGCTCCAGCGCGGCCCGCTCGCTCGGAGCCGGCAAGCGTGGGCTCGTGCTCACGCTGCTGCTGCTCGCGCTCTTCACCCCGCTCGCGGTGCTGTCCCCGTGGACGCTGTCGATGTGCCTGATCCTCGGGTGCGGGATCTACGTCGCGTTCGAGTTCGCGCTGGTCAAGGTACCGCTGCACAAGCTCGAGCGGGACGTCGAGGCCGGCATCTCCGGTGCCGGCGTCGTGCTGACGATGAAGCGCGAGATGAATGCGATGCTGGCGGCCAGCCAGTTCGGCATCACCCTCACGAGCCTCGGGCTCACGCTCGCGCTCGAGCCGGCGATCCACGACGCGCTGGTCGATTACGAGCGCGTCGCAGCGTTCTCGGCCGCGCTCGCGATGGGCATCGGCGCCACGCTGCACGTGACCTTCGGCGAGCTGATCCCCAAGGGCATCGCGCTCGTCGTGCCGGTCAAGGTGCTGTACTTCACCGCGCCGTTCATGCGGATGTTCCGCTGGCTCGCGGTGCCGTTCATCAAGAGCTGCAACACCGTCGCCAACCTCGTCGTGCAGGGCCTCACCGGGCGCAACCCGGACACCGCCGCGCACCACGAGGAGAACGTCGACATCGGGCAGGCGCTCTTCTACGCCTACTCCGCCGGCGAGCTGAAGCCGCAGCAGCTCCGGCTCATGCGCAACGTGCTCGCGTTCGCCGATCGCACGGTGCGCGAGGCGATGACGCCCGCGCGGCTCGTGGTCTACCTCGATCTGCGCAAGTCCTGGCAGGACAACATGGCGATCGCCGACGAGCACGGCTTCAGCCGTCTGCCCGTCGTCGACGGCGACCAGCACAACGTGGTCGGCTATGCCCGCCGCGCCGATCTCATGCAGGCCGAGCTCCGCGGGCAGCGCGATCTGAAGGTGCTCGTGCGGCAGATCGAGCGGCGGCCCGAGACCGCGTCGCTCGGTAGGCTGAACCTCTTCCGGGGCTCCCCGATGATCGCCGTGTTCGACGAGCACGACAGCTTCACGGGGCTGCTCACCGCCGAGGACATCGTCGAGCAGATCGTCGGCGAGATCTACGACGAGACCGACGATCGTCCCGCCAAGCCCGACTTCGAGTCGCTGCCCGACGGCTCGATCCGCGTCGCCGGCTCGATGCTGCTCGCACCGGCCGGTGAGGCGCTCGGGCTCGGCGAGCTCGACGAGCACCAGGACGTCGACACGGTCGGTGGCCTCGTGCTCAAGCTGCTCGGCCGGCAGCCGAAGGCCGGCGACGAGGTCGAGCTCGACGACTACAACGTGGTCGTCGAGAGCGCGCAGGGCTTCCGGATCACCTCGCTGCTCTTCACACGGCGGCCGGAGCCCGAGGACGAGCCCGCGTCGTCGGCCGCGCTGCTCGATCGCAACGCCGACGAGCTGCGTCGCGCGACGTAGCGCTCACGGTTGCGGTGCGGCGCGCAGCAGCCGAAAGGTGAGGTTGAGGCGCGCGCCGGCGACCTCGCGCTCGCGCGGCACCGCGTGCCGGAAGCGTCGCTGCGTGCTGCCGCCCATCACCAGCAGATCGCCGCCACCGAGGCGCAGCTCGACGCGGTCCGGGCCCTGCTTCGCGCGCAGCAGGAAGCGCCGCGCGGCGCCGAGCGAGACCGAGGCGACCAGCACGTCGTCCGGCGCGTCTGGGCCGAGCTCGCGCTCGTCGTCGGCATGCCAGCCCATCGCGTCGCCGCCGTCGCGGTAGTAGTTCGCGAGCACTGCATCGAAGCGCACGCCGGTCTGCTGTTCGAGTCGCGCACGGATCGCAGCGAGCCCCGACGTCCACGGCTGCGGCGCGAACGTGCGGCCGGAGTAGCGATAGCTCGCGTGCGGATCACCGTGCCAGCTCGTGAGCCGCGGCATCTCGACCTCGCGCCCGAAGATCACGATGCGCTCGCGCGCGAGCGGGAGCTCGGCCACCAGCGCGTCGAGCTCCTCGTCGGGCGTGAATCCGACGACGTGCGCGATCCAGCTGTCCGCGCCCAGCGACCGCACGGCGGGGCCGAGGCGAGCCGCGACCGCGCGCGAGGTCGTGCTCACGACGCGGCTTCGTGCGCCACGTGGGGAACGGGCGAGCAACCGCTGGCGAGCGCGTCCTCGTGCGCGATCGCAGCGAAGTGACGCGCGACGTCGGTGAGCATCCCGAGCCGTCGCCCTGCCCGCCCCTCGGCGAGCGGCACGACCGGCTGGCCGAGCGACGCGTGATAGGCCTCGAGCGCACCGACGCTGTGGCCCACGAGCGCGCGCGCGATCGGGCGCAGATCGTGGCGCACGCGCGGGAGCTCGCCGCCCTCGGCGAGCAGCACGCTGCTCGCACACTGCCCCCACGCACACAGCACGTCGGTGGGGCGGATGAACGCGTGCCAGCGCGCGAGCAGCTCGGCCATGGTCGCGCCCGCCACGATGCGCGCGGCCGGCAGCTCGGTGTACACGGCAGTGCGTGGCGCGAGCTCGCCTCTGGGCGCGAGCACGGCCGCGAAGCGCTCGCCGGTCGCGAGTCGGTGCGCCGTCCAGACCACGAGCTCGCGGCGCGGATCGATGCTGGACGTGGCATCGGCGACCTCGCCCACGACGCACACGAGATCGTCGGCGCGCTCGCGGAAGCACGGCGGCACGCGCTGGCGTGCGCGCGGCGGTCGCAGGCGCTGCCGCGGACTCTGGCGCAGCGCGTGTTGCTCGAGCTGCATGTCGACCATCGCGACGAACGGGCGCAGGAGCGGAGCGAAGCGCTCGCGATCGCCCTCGAGCACACCCAGCACGTGCACGAGCGCTTCGATCGTGGAGACGCAGGTCGGCTTGGGCTCGCGGCGGATGCGGTACTGCCCCGGCGCATCCGGGACGAACGCGTAGCGAGGCAGCGCGGCGAGCTGCGGGTTCCTGCGCACGAGCTTGCGGGCCTGCGACCACGTGCCGTCGACGACGACGAGCGTCACCGGCCCCGGAGGTGGCGCGCTCGCGATGTCGACGGCGCCTTCGCCGGGCCACAGCAAGACGGGCGGCCGCTGCGGATCACCGAGCACGCGCGCGAGCGTGGGCGTGCCGTCCCAGTGCACGCCGACGTGCAGCTCGGAGTCGGGCAAGCACAGGCTGGCCATGCGCGCGGTGCCGATCGCCATCTCGCGCTCGCGCGGGTGCTGCAGGAACACGACCTTCGTGCGCGTGGGGATCGCGGTGAGCCACGCGCACCAGCAGACCAGCTTCGGCCGCCGACAGCGCATGCACATCTCGCGGGGATCGGCCACGGCAGGGTTCTAGCCGGGTCCCGGCGCCATCGCCAGCGGT
>CAZFKC010000056.1:0-67136 GCA_964519175.1 uncultured Nannocystaceae bacterium | reverse complement strand
GCGTGTGACGATCCGTGACGCCTCGCCGCCGGCCGTGTTGCCGATCGTGCGAGGTTCCCGACCATCGCGGCGTCGATCGCTGGTCGCTGTTCGCTCGGCGCGCGCGTGAACACACGAAGTGCCCCTATCCGCTCGCGGCTCCGATGGGTAGGCTGCGATCGGGGGAATCTCTTCGATGACCGTGCAGCGAACCGTGGTGTGGTGCGTGGCGCTCGGGTGCGCTGGTTGTGGTGCGGCGGAGGAGCGCACGACGGCGAGCTCGAGCGCGGGCATCGACTCGATCGGCAGCGCAGGCCGGGGCAACGAGTCGTCCGGCGAGAGCGACGACCCTGGCGAGACCGACGCGCCGGCGAGCACGTCCGGGGTCGGCGAGTCCGGCCCCGCACCGATGGGCGAGAGCACCGAGGGCGACGCGCCGAAGTTCGACATCGGCGTACCGGCTGGCGAGTCGGGCTCCGAGGGCGGCGACTGCGAGACCGAGCGCTGCGAGTGCACGATTCCCGATCACACGCCGTGCGATGCGGGCACCACCGATCTGTTCCGCGCGGTCGGGCTCAACTGTCCGGGCGAGCTGCAGGTCCAGGCGACGACGAGCGGGCCGGCGATCGCACTCGGCGTGCGCTCGGGCATGGGCAGCAACGCCACGTTCGATCCGCGCGAGGGCAGCCTCTACGCGGTGATCTCGAGCGGTCGCGTCGCCGAGATCGACGACGAGACGCCGGCCGGCGACTGGGACGACTTCCCGACTTACTGCAACGACGACATCGGTGCGTATGATCCCGGCGGCACCCTGCCCGCCCCGCTCGTCCCCAGCGACGTCGGAGGCGACTGCGCCGTGAACCCTGCGCTCGTGGGCAGCGGCGATTGCTCGAGCACCATCCAGACGCAGTTCGACCAGGGCGGCGAAGCCAACGACTACGTCGAGATGCGCTTCGAGCTCGACGTGCCGTCCGACGTCATCTCGTTCAGCTACGACTTCGCGTTCTTCTCGGTCGAGTATCCCTTCTACTACGGCAGCGAGTACAACGACATGTACGTCGGCTGGCTCGACTCCGAGCTGTGGACGGGCAACATCTCGTTCGATGCGAGCGGCAACCCGATCTCGCTCAACGCCGGCTTCCTGGACTTCACCGACGACGCGGCCAACCTCGCCGAGTTCGACGGCACCTGCCTGAAGCAGCACGCGGGCACCGACTGGCTCACGACCACAGCCGGCGTGACCCCGGGCGAGCACATCACGGTGGTGTTCGCGATCTTCGATCTCAGCGACTCGATCCTCGACAGCTACGCGTTCATCGACGACTTCCAGTGGGGCTGCGATCCGACGGGCACGCCGCAGACCGAGCCCGAGGGGTGATCACGGCGGCGTGGTCGGTCACATCGACGGAGTGCGTGGGTCTGTGATTGGAATGCCGAAGAACGCCTGGACGGGGTCGCGATGGTTGGGCGTGATGTTGGCGTGCGCCTGTGGGGACGACAGCGCCGGCGCGACGAGCCCGGACCCGAGCTCGAGCTCGAGCGGTAGCGCGGGGGACCCGAGCTCGAGCTCGGAGACGGCAACGTCCAGCTCGGGCACGGGGGACACGTCGAGCACCGGCGGGTCCACGGAGAGTGCGACGACGAGCCCTCCGGCCGAGAGCTCGTCCAGCGAGTCGGACTCGAGCACCACCGAATCGTCGCAAGAGGATCCGACGTGCGAGGAGCTCGGGTGCGCGGCGAACGGGCAGTGGTGCATGCAGTCGACGTCCGTGCAGGACACGGACGGCGGAGAGTCCGTCTCGCGCACGTGCGTCGACCTCCCGGCGGAGTGCGACGGTCTCGCGGGCGTCGAGCTTGCGATGTGCCTGCAGCCGCTGTGCTGCGAGTCCGACCAGTGCCCCCAGCTGCTCGACGAAGCCGAGCGGGAGTTCGAGTGCTACTCGGATCCTTCGGCGAGCTGCGGCAGCTGCTCGTTCCCGGAGTGAGCCCCCTGCATCGATCATCGGCCGAAGCGTTCGGCGACGAGCGCCTCGCTCGCGGCCCACAGCGCAGTCCGCCGCGCGCGGGCTCGCAACGACTCCGGCACCGGACGCTCGCGCAGGCGAGGTCCCCAGAAGCGCCCACCACTGCCGATCGCCTCTTCGCTGTCGGCGAGGTGTACCGGCGTCTGCGCGCTGGCCTCGGGCGAGAGCGCACCGATGCGATGAATCCGACCTGCGATCCACTTCAACGCAGGTGATAGGCCCTCGGCGTTGCGCATGACGGACGTGTCCACGCGGCCGGGGTATACGCAGGTCACTTCGAGACGGCTGCCTCGCGTGCGTTCGGCGAGCTCGATCGCGAACGCGTCGTTGGCGAACTGCGTGCGCCCGGCGACGTGCAGGCCGGGCCGTCCACGGCGATGCTGCAGATCGTCGAGGTCGAGCGTGTCCGCGTACTTACCCGCGCTCGCGACCAGCACCAGTCGCCCCGACTGGGCCGCGAGCAGACGCGGCAGTAGTCGCTGCACCAACAACCACCGGCCGAGGTAGTTGAGCACGAAGGCGTGCTCGAGGCCTTCGTCTGTCATGCGCGCCGCGGTGGTCAGCACGCCCGCACACGCGACGATCGCGTCGAGCCGCGGGCAGCCGTGCAAGGTCGCATCGGCGAGTCGTCCGACCGCGTCGAGCGAGGAGAGGTCCGTGGGCATGAACGCGTGCGCGAGCCCGGGTGCCCGCGCGCGCAGCTCCGCGAGCACCGTCTCGCCACGCGCTGCGTCGCGACCGACGAAGCAGACCCGCCAGCCGCGGTCGGCGAGCCCCACCGCGACTGCGCGGCCGATGCCGTCGGTGCCGCCGGTGACGAGGGCGGTCCGCTGCGTCTCGATCGCAGGCGGGGTCGGGATCGGGGTGGTCGTGCGCGCGTCGCTTTCGTGGTGCATCGCGACTAGACTGACCGACGCGATCGTCGGGCCACATGCGCACGCGTCCAATCGTCTTCATCGATCGTCCAGCGCTGCCATGGATCTGCTGAGCGAGCTGCTACGAGAGCTGCGGATGGAGAGCGCGGGCTTCCGACGGCTGGAGCTGCGCGCGCCGTGGCGGCTGACTTTCCAGCAGGACCGCTTGCGCGGGATCCACATCGTCGCAGCCGGTCGATGTGAGCTCGAGCTCGCCGGCAACCCGGTCGTCGCGCTCGCGGCGGGCGATCTGGTGTTGACGCCACGCGCCGATCCGCACGTGCTGCGCTCGCCCGGCAACACCAAGGGCCGTACCGTCTCCGCGCTCGAGCTCGCTCGGCTCGGTGATCGCGAGCGTATCCGCAGCGGTGCCGTCGGCGAGCCCACCGTGATCGCCTGTGGCGCGTTCCTCTTCCACGAGGTCGACCACCCCGCGCTCGGTGGGATGCCGCGCACGATCGTGGTCCGCGGCGAGCACGGGCGTCCGCCCGAGTGGCTCGGTCCCTATCTCGACGTCGTGCTCGCCGAGGCGCGACACGGCGGCAGCGGTACGGACGTCGTCATGGCGCGTCTTTCCGACGCATTGGTCGCACGCGTGCTGCGCTTCCACATCGAGCGCTCCGATTCCGAGGGCTGGCTCGCTGCGTTGCGCGACCCGTCGCTCGCGCGCGCGCTCGGAGCCATGCACGACGAGCTTGCACGGCCCTGGACGGTCGCGCAGCTCGCGAAGCTCGCCGGGCTGTCGCGGGCCGCGTTCTCCGCTCGCTTCACCGCGGCCCTGGGCGAGCCGCCGGTGCAGTACCTGCTCGGTCGTCGGATGCGCGTCGCGATGACCTTGCTGCGCCACGAGCAAGCCGCGCTCGCGAGCGTCGCGGCGCGCGTGGGCTACGGCTCCGAGGCGGCCTTCGCCACCGCGTTCAAGCGCTACGTCGGTGTCGCGCCGGGCAAGTGGCGCGCTGACGCCGACCTGCATCGATAGCGGACGCTCCACCGGCACGCTACCGCGCGAGACTCCACTTCCGCGCGCTGTCCTAGTCGTCAGCGCACGCCGATGCCGGCGTAGCTCGAGCCCGGCGCGACGCGGAAGTCGTCCGCCGGATCGGGCAGCGGCATCCACGACTCGGGATGGTCGGGCGGCGGCTGCTCGCTGTTGCTCGCGATGCACTCGTACATGTCCGCGCCGAACATCACGCGCTCGCCGACCTCGTACTGTCGCGCCGGCATGCCCGGCGCGAGCGTGCTGATCGGCACCCACGCCTCGAGGTTCTGCACCGAGACATCCGCGGGCCAGCCGCTGTCGACGAACGCGATCGGCTCGACCGCTCCGTTGACGTTGCCCATCTCCGTCGGCGCCCCGCCGCCACCGAACAGGGCCTCGTCGCCCTCCCAGTGGTTGTCGACGAACGACACCGCCGCCGCGATGTCGGCCCCGAGTCGGAACACCTCGCCGGGCTCCGTCGCCGCGGGGTCCAGCGCGTCGTAGGAGAAGTCGAGCCCGCGGATCGAGTTGCGCGCGAACTCGAAGCTCGAGCTCGCGTCCGCGGTCCCCCCGAAGTAGAGCAGCAGGCTGCGGATGTCGGCGAGGTAGTTGTCCGCGAACGTCACGTGGCGATCGACATCGCCGTCCTGCGGCGCGCTCCAGAAGCTCACCAGCGTGCCCGCGCCACCGATGAACACGTTGTGATCGATCGATACGTTGCCCTCGCGGATCGAGATCTGCGCGTTGCCGTCCTGGTACGCGCCGAGCCCGTTGTCGCGCCAGTGCATCGCCGCGAACGCGATCACGTTGTGGTGGATCGCCGAGCCGTCGCCGATGTCCTGCACCTGCAGCGCCTCGTTGCCGGTGCGCACGAAACGATTGTCGTGCACCTGCAGCGCGATCATGCGATTCGAGGGCGGCTCGCCCGTCCAGCCGAAGTAGATGCCCTCGCCGTCCGTGTCGTGCACGTAGTTGTCGTGCACGCGCACGTTGCTCATCGGTCGCTCGGGATCGCCGGCTTCGCGCGAGTTCAGCAGCCGGATGCCCGCGAAGCCCGAGCGCTCGATCTCGAGGTACTCGAGCTCGAAGTCGGTGGCATCGCCGATCGAGATGCCCATGTGCAGGTACTGCCGCTGCGCGAACGCGTCGTCGCTCCAGAAGCCGTAGCGGCCGCGCGCCGTGCCGTACTCGCCGCAGCGATGGCCGGGCGCGTCCTCGGAGCCGGTGCCCGACTCGGGATCGTAGCGACCGGTGATGACCCAGTTCGATCCGCCGCCCATCGACCACAGGTAGTTGCCGGGCGGATCGGACGGACCGATGCGCACCTGGCCCCCGTAGTTCGTGATGACCAGCGGATCGGCGGCATCGCGCTCCGGTAGGTTGCCGATCAGCATTTGCGGGTAGCTGCCGGCCGGCACGTACAGGCGATCGACGTCGCTCCAGTCGACCTCGGGGAACGCGGCCTGGATGTCGTCGTAGTAGATGCCCTCGCCGTCGACCGTGGGCAGCTCGAACGTGGAGCTGGGTGTGCCGAAGTGCCCGAACGGGGCGCACGGATCCTCGCCGGTGTCGCCGCTCTCGCTGCCGCTCTCGTCCACACTGCCGCTGTCGCTCTCGCCCACCGTCGTGCTCGGGTTGCTCGTCGACGGGCCGGTCTCCCCGACCGTGCTGCTCGCGGTCGTCGTCGTCGTGCCGCCGGTGTCGGCGGACGAATCGTCATCGTCCGAGCCCGCGTCACCGCAGGCCGCGAGCACGAGCCAGCCGAGTCGAGCGAGGCGTGATTGCGATACGCGGAGCACAGCCCAGCATAGCCGTGGGCCGGCCCCGCGTATCGCGCTCGCGATCAGCTCCCGAGTCGCACACGTGCGATGGACGGGCTCGCCGGCGCACCCGCGAGGAAGTCGTCGAGCGCGAAGTTGGTCACGTACAGCGCGCGGTCGTCCCCGCTGCCGCCGAATTCGACCGTCGCCGGGAACGCCAGCGGCTCGCCCTCGACGATCGTGGTGACGTCGCCGTCTGCGGTGATCCGCACGATGCGATCCTGCCGGTTGATCGCGGCGATCACCGATCCGTCCTCGTCGAGCGTGATCCCGTCGATCCCACCGAGGTCGCAGTCGGGACCGACGACGAGCTCGAGCGCACCCGCGGCCCCGGTGTCGTCGATTGCGACCGTCGCGAGGATGCCCTGATCGCTGCTCGCCACCCACAGTGCGTCCGAGGTCCAGGCGATTCCGTTGGGGCCGACGGTGAACGCGGCGTCCTGCCCACACGCCATGGGATCACCGGCGAGCTGCGGATCGCTGAACCAGGGCTCGATCGTGCCGTCGGCTTCGATGCGCGAGATCCCGCCCACCGAGTCGCTCACGAACAGCCGCCCCTCGTCGTCCCACGCGAAGCCGTTCGGGAACACCATCGCGGGATCCGAGGCCCACAGCGTCGCGTCACCGCCCTCGGTGTCGGCGCGATAGATGCCGGCCTGCAGCTCGGGCGTGAA
Source organism: uncultured Nannocystaceae bacterium (assembly GCA_964519175.1). Taxonomy (GTDB): domain Bacteria; phylum Myxococcota_A; class Polyangia; order Nannocystales; family Nannocystaceae; genus Xiheibacterium. The sequence continues at coordinate 60,746 of CAZFKC010000056.1, read as the reverse complement.
CGACACGACCGCTGCATAGACGCGCCCCGCGTCGTCCTGGGTGATGCCGGTGACGAAGCTCGTGTTCGCGGGCGGTGGCGGCGTGGCAGCGAACGGCGTGCGCGCGCCGTCGGCGAGCGCGATGCGCTCGATCGCGCCGGTGAACGCGAACCCGACGACCGCCTCGTCGCCGTCGACGAACAGGCCCTCGGGCAGCTCGTACGCCGCGGCATCGAGCTCGAGCAGCAGCTCGACCGTCGGCTCGCCGGTCTCGCCGGTGCTGCTGTCCGCCGCCGTGCTGCTGCTCTCGTCGCTGCTGCCGCCGTCGCTGCTGCTCCCGTCGGTCGTCGCGGTGGTGGTGGTCCCGCTGCTGCCGTCGGGATCGATGGTGGTCGTCGGCGCGGTGCTGGTGCTTCCGTCGCTGCTCTCGCTGCCGGTATCGGACGATCCGCTGCCACCTCCGTCGTCGGTGCAGCCGGACAGCGCGAGCAGCAGGATCGAAGTCATGAACGCATTCGCTCTGGGCATGGATGTCTCCGGGCCGAGAGCGTGGGTCGGACTCGTCGTTGGTCCAAATGCAATATCGACAGCTCCATACCTGCACGTCGTGCAGGTATGCTCAGGAGCGATGCCACGTACGCCCCTGGCCGCGATCGATGCGAACCTGCTCGTCGCGCTCGAAGCCCTGCTCGCCGAAGAGCACGTCGGTCGCGCGGCCCGTCGGATGGGGGTCTCGGCCTCGGCGATGAGCCACACCCTCGCGCGCCTGCGCGAGCTCGTCGGAGATCCCCTGCTCGTGCGCACCGGTCAGCGCATGAGCCTGACTCCGCGCGCGCGTGCGCTCGCCACCCCGATGCGGGACGCGGTCGAGCTGCTGGCCACGGCGCTCGCGCGACCGGCCGAGCTCGATCTCGCCCGCGAGCATCGGACCCTGCGGATCGCGGCGGTCGACTACGCGCAGAGCCTGCTCCTGCCGGGCCTGGTCGCGCTGCTGGCCCGCGAGGCCGCCGGGCTCGATCTCGTGGTCACCCCGTTCGGAGGTGACACGATGCGCGAGCTCGCCAGCGGCGAGCTCGACCTCGCGCTCAGCATGCATCGCTCGGCGACCGGGCTGCGCAGCCGCGTCATCCACGAGGAACCGTTCGTCTGCATCGCACGGCGGGGCCATCCCGTGTTGCGCGAGCGGCTCGGTGCGCGACGGTTCGCTGCGCTCGAGCACGTGCTCATCTCGCCGCGCGGTCGAGTGCCCGGCGCCGTCGACGAAGCGCTCAAGCAGCGCGGCTTGAAGCGAAGGGTGGTAGCGGTGGTCACGACGTTCCTGGCCGCGGCGCAGATCGTCGCGACCGGCGACGCCGTGTTGACGTGTGCACGGCGCTCGGCCGAGCAGGCGAAGCAGTGGTTCGGGCTGCAGCAGTTCCGCCCACCGATCCCGCTCGCGCCGGCGAAGCTGGGCATGTACTGGCACGAGCGCCACGTCGCGGACCCGCTGCTCACCTGGCTGCGCGAGCGCGTGACCGAGCTCGCGAGCGCCGCGACGAACGGATGATCACGGCAGCGTGTGCTCGCGCAGCCACGCCTCGATCTTCGCGCGCGCCTTCGGCTCGCCCTGCCGCAACGCGAGCGCACTCCTGGCGAGGTCGAGCGCACGCGCGCGCTCGGCCGGATCCCACGGCTGCCGCTCCCGCGCGGCGCCGCCCTCCCACAGCGCGCGTGCGAGCGCGAACTCGGTCTGGCCGCGATCGGTCGCGGAGGTGTCGAGCTCGGCCTCGAGGGCGCGCGCACGCTCGAGCCGCGCCACGGCCTCGCGTGCGTCACCGCGTGCGAGCGCGATCTCGCCGACCAGCCGCAGCGCCCGGGCGAGCTGGGCCGGTGCAGCCCCGCTGCGCCGCTCGAAGATGGCGAGCGCACGCGCGGCCAGCTCGGCCGCCTCGTCGTTGCGCCCCTGGGCCAGCCGCAGTCGCGCGAAGTTCGAGAGCGTGCTCGCGATGTCGTCGTGCAGTGGATCGAGGATGCGCTCGCGCAGTGCGAGCGCCTCGGCGTAGTACGGCGCGGCGCGCTCGTGCTCGCCGCGCGTGTGGTAGACGGCGCCGAGGTTGTTGAGCCCGCTGGCGACGGCCGGGTCGTCGGGCCCGAGCCGCGAGCGCCAGATCGTCATCGCGCGCTCGAAGTCGGCGATCGCACCGTCGGAATCGCCTTCGTTCAGTCGCGCATGCGCGATGCTGTTGAGCGCCATCGCGACGTTGGGATGGTCGGGCTCGAGCGTGCGCTCCCAGATCGCCAGCGCGCGCTCGTTGTAGCTGCGTCCTTCCGCGGGATCGTCGTCGATGTACATGTCGCCGAGGTTGTGCAGCGTCATCGCGACCTCGGGGTGCTCGGGCCCGAGGTTGGATTCGGTGATCGCGATCGAACGCTCGAACTGCGTGATCGCGGCCTTCGTGTCGCCGCGGTTGGCGAACGCGAGCCCGAGGTTGTTCAGCGGCGTCGCCAGCCACGGATGCGTGCTGCCCATCGCGCGCTCGGTGATCGCCACGGCCTGCTGCATGTGCACGAGCGCCTCGTCTTCGGAGCCGCGGGCGAGCAGCACCAGCCCGAGGTTCGTGTGCAGGGCGCTCCAGCGCGGGTCGTCTGCGCCCGCGATGCGCTCGAGCAGCGTGGTGGCCAGCTCGCCCCACAGCACCCCTTCGTCGAAGTCGCTGCGCCGACGCCCCGTCACGAACACGAGATCGACCGCCACGTCGGCGGCGACGTCGTCGGCATGGGCCGCGCGCGCGGTGTGGAACGCGTCGACCAGCAGCGCCTCGACCTCGGCCGCATCTCCGGCCTCGTGCCCGAGATGCGCGCGCGTGGCGAGTGCGAGCGCGACGAGCGGGGCATCGCCGAGCGCGCGCGCCTGCTCGACGAGTCGGTCCGCGCGCGCGAACGCCTCGACGTGGTGACCGGCATCGAGCAACGCCGTAGCGCCCGCGAGCTCGCCGCGCAGCCGCAGCACGCTCGCCCGCGCCTCCGGGTCGCTGGGGAGCTCGGGGCGCAGCGCGAGCGCCTGCGCATCCATGCACGGCGCGAGCGCGGGCAGACCCGCGGCGGCGGACACCGCTTGCGCCGCCGCGCCGGCATCCGCGTGTGCGAGCTGCTCGACCAGCGCAGCGAGCTCGTGCTTGCGCTCCTCGAGGCACTCGATCGCGGGCACGGTGGGCACGGCGCTGGCGCCTTCGATCGTCGCCGCGACGCAGACCTGCGCGCGCAGGCTCGACCACTCGTCGGCCCAGCGATCGATCCAGGGCGCGACGCGACCGAACAGCTCGCTCGCATAGACGACGTCGGTGGCGCCCAGGCTGGCAAGGACCGCGCCGCGCTGGGCATCGCTCCACACCTCCGCGATCGCTGCGCCCTCCTCCGCGCAGCGGGCCCGCACGGCCTCGGCATCGTTGCGGGCGCGCACCGACCAGATGATCGCAGCGACGCCGAGGGCCGCAGCGATGGCCGACGCGACCACGACCACGGTCCTGCGCGGCTGCGCGCGCGCCTCGAGCAGCGCGGCGAGCTGCGCCATCGAAGGGTGCCGCCGCGCGGGATCGGGATCGAGCCCGCGACGCAACAAGGCGCGCAGCCACGACGGCACACTCGCCTCTTCGTCGAGCCCCGCGCACGGATCCTCCGGCGTGCGCGGCCGGTGCCCCAGCACCGCCTCGAACAGGCTCACGCAGAACGAGTACTGATCGGAGCGCGCGTCGACGGCACCACCCACGCGCTGCTCGGGGGCCATGTAGGCCGGCGTGCCCATCACCTCGCCGACGACGGTCAGCGCCTGCGGACCGAGATCTGCGACGCGTGAGCCCGCGATGCGCTCGGGCATCCGCGCGCCGGAGCTCTCCTCGCGCGCGAGCCCGAAGTCCATCACTCGCACGCGGGCGTACGCCGGTGCCGACTGCGGATCGGCGAGCAACACGTTCGCGGGCTTGAAGTCGCGGTGCACGAAGCCGGCCTCGTGCGCGGCGTGGAGGCCACGGGCCGCGGCGGCGAAAACCGCGAGGATCTCGCGCAGCCCGTGGCCGCGCTGCAGCATCCACTCTCGCAGCGTGCTGCCGTTGACGAGCTCCATCACGATGAAGGTCACGCCTTCGCTCTCGATCACGTCGAAGACGGGCAGCACGTTGGGATGGGCGAGCCGCGCCATCGCCCTCGCCTCGCGCACGATGCGGGCCTCGGCGCGGCTGCTGCTGCCGCCCTGCCGCACGAATTTCAGCGCGACGGCGCGCTCGAGCTTCACGTCGAACGCACGCCACACCTGGCCCATGCCGCCCTCGCCGACCCGCTCGATCACGACGTAGCGATCGGCGAGCAAGGTCGCGGGCGCGAGCCCCGAAGCCGGGGCTTCGTCCTCCAGCGCCGTCGACGACGCGGTCGGCAGGCCGGGCGTGCTCACACCGCAATCATAGCGCCATCGCCGGAGCGATCGCGCTACCGCGGCTTCACGAAGCGCAGCACGAAGCGATCGCTCGTACCGCGGCGCCCGGCTTGCTCGGCAGCGGCGGGCGAGGCGTTCCAGTCGCGCGCGTCGTCGCCGTTGCGCAAGAAGTTCGACTGCTCGGCCAGCACGAAGCCGGCCTCCTCGATCTCGTCGCGGACGAGGGCCTCCTCCACGCGATGCAGCGTCTGCACCTGATCCGCGCCCGCGCCGAGCCGTGCGCTGTGATCGATCACGACGTACGAGCCACCCGGCTTCAGCGCGGCGAACACCGCGGCGTTCATCGCCGCGCGATCGACCTTCTGCCAGTACGTGTCGTGGTAGAAGAGCACGATTGCGACCAGGTCGAGCTCGCGCACGTCGTCGGGGAACGGCTTGTCGAGCTCGGTGTCGAGGCGCTGCACGTTGGCCATCTGCGGCAGCTTCAAGCGCTCGGTCCACGCCGGCTCGAGGAACTTCTCGAGCACGAAGCGGTTGTTCTGCGCGTAGACCTTGCCCTGCGGCCCGACCGCGCGCGCCATCAGCTCGCTCGTGTAGCCGTATGCGGCGATGAGCTCGGCGACGCGCATGCCTTCTTTCAGATCGAGGAACGCGAGCAGCTCGGCGGGCTTGCGGCCTTCGTCGAGCACGCGATCGTCGTCGAGCCGATCGGGCGCCGCGACGATGGCGAGCTGCGCGGCGTTCGGCTTGCGATCGACCGTGACGACCTTGGCCGGCGTCGGCGTCGGCGTCGGCGTCGGCGTCGGCTCGGGCTCGGGCGGGGTGGTCTGGCCGCTCGGCTCACAGGCGGCGACGAGTGCGAGGATGCGGAGGAAGCGCGCCATGCTGGACGCGGAAGCTACCACGCGCTCAGCAAGCCGCCATCCCGCAGAGGCCGGCGCACTGTTGCGCGACGCAGGCGATCGCGCCGTTCACCCCGCCGCACGTGCCCAGCATCTGGCACGAGAAGCAGCACTGGTCGACGCAGCTCTGACTCACGCCCTCGGCCGGGCAATTGTCGTCGACGCACGACAGCGTCGGCGAGCAGTGCAGCTGCGATGCGCACGCCTGGTAGTCGGTCATGCACGGGCCGGCGACCGCGCATTGCCAGCACGTCTCGCAGTCCGCGGGCGCCGTGCAGTCGAGCCCGCCGCTCGACGATTCGGGCGAATCGCTCCCGTCACTGCTCGTGGGCGCGGTGCCGCTGTCGGCCTCGCTCGTCGATGCGCTGGCGGTCGACGCGGTCGTGCCCCCGCTCGAGTCGGTGCCGCTGTCGTCGGTCGCGGGCATCGTGGTGGTACCGGCGATCGTCGTGCCCACCGTCGTCGTCGTGAACGGCGAGCCGTCGTCCGTCGAGTCGGAGCCACAGGCGGCGAGCAGCACGAGCACGACGACGCGACGCATGCTTCGATCGTAGCCGAGCCGACCCGCGCGCGGGCTTGTTATGCTGGTGCGGATGCGAACGGTGATCGCGCTCGTGCCTGCGCTCGCGGTGGCGTGCAGCCCCCAGCCGGGCGCGAGCTCGGCCGACGACGCGGCGCCGGCCGAGACGTCGACGAGCACGGTCGGCAGCTCGACGAGCCCGACGGAGTCGAGCTCCGATGTCACGGCGACGACGGCGACGACGACGACGACGACGACGACGACGAGCGACACGGGCGTCGTCGACGAGAGCAGCACGGGCGAGCCCTCGCCCACCGGGTGGACTCCCGCGCTCGTCGAGCAAGGGTTCGTCTGCAAGCTCGTCTCCGACACCGAGCTCGACGATCCGAGCGCGAACCACACGCACACGCGCTTCAACCTGCGCGGCACCGATCTCGGCGTGCCCGTGATCGCGGCCGAGCGCCTGCACCTGTTCTTCGGCGACACGGTCGGCTACCGCGTCATCTGGGATTTCGGCGAGGACCCCGATGCGGTGGGCTGGATCGACGCTGCGACCGTCGCCGCGGATCCGAGCGCGCTGTGTGACTCGCTCGCGTTCCTCGTCACGCCCGACGTCCCGAGCGTGGCCGCCGGCACCGACCCCAGCGTCGAGCGCGACTTCGCGGGCGCAGCGATGGCGCCGCCCGCCGGCGAGACGCTCGCGCAGTACATCGCGCAGCCGGCCGGACCATTCGACTTCATGCCGGGCACGTTCGAGGTGCCGAGCGGCGCGCTCGGACGTGGCGACCAGGTTTGGCTGTTCTACGCGGGCCTCGTGGAGCTCGCGCCCACCCGCGCCACGCTCGGCTATCTCGCGACGTGGAACGTCGGCGACCTTCCGAGCTACCAGATCGTGCGCCCGATCGACCGCCTCGGCGACGGTGCGCTCGGCGGTCACTTCATCCAGATCGCGCCCGTCGAGCGCGAGGGCATCGTGTGGATGTTCGGCACCGGCGACTATCGCAGGAGCGGCGTCCATCTCGCGCGCGTCGCGAGTGATGCGCTCGCCACCGGTGACGGCACCGAGCTGTTCGATCCCATCGCGGGCAGCTGGAGCGAGGCGGCGACGCTCACGTCCGAGCAGCGCGCCGCGATCGCGCCGATGTTCGACAGCGACGGCGTCGGCGAGCTCGGCGTGCAGTGGATCCCGGAGGCCGAGGCGTGGATCGCCGTCTACCAGCGCGAGCTGCACGATGCCGGCGGCAACATCGTCGACAACCGCATCGTGCTGCGCAGCGCGGCGGCCCCCGAGGGTCCGTGGAGCGACGCGCTCACGATCATCGACATGGCCGACCCCGCGTTCCAGCTGGCCCACTGCTGCGGCGCGACGTGTCCCGGCGAGCAGCTGTTGCACTGCGACGTCGCGGGCCTCTACGGCGCCTATCCGCTGCCGCTCGTCCGAACGACGATCACGGCCGACGGCCCAGAGCTCGAGATCCCCTACGTCGTCTCCACGTGGGATCCCTACAACGTCGTGCTCATGACGATGCGGGTCGCGCTCGCGCCCGCCCCGATGGGTTAGGCTCCGGCTCGTGTCCTTCGCCCGCGCCACGATCCTCTGCGTCTCCCTCATGTTCGCCTGCCGTCCGGCCACGGGCACGACGCCGCAGGGGACGCAGACCAACACACCGACCACCGAGCCGGCACCGGTCGCGACGGCGCAACCGTTCGGCGTGAGCGAAGAGGAGTTCAAGCAGATGCACGAGCTGCCCGCTGGCGATGCACCGGCTGCGAAGGGCATCGAGATCGAGCTCGCGGGTGGGCGCGCCTACCTGTCGCTGCCCGAGCACGCGAAGGCGCCGCTACCCGCCGTCGTGGTGATCCACGAGTGGTGGGGGCTCGACGCGCACATCAAGCACTGGACCGATCGGCTCGCCGCCGACGGCTATGCCGCGCTGGCCGTGGATCTCTACGGCGGGAAGGTCGCGACCGACCGCGACCAGGCGATGGCGCTGATGAAGACCGTCGACGAGGCCGCGGCCCGCAAGACGCTCACGGCCGCGCATGCGTTCCTGCGCGACGATCCCCGCGTGGGTGCGCGCAAGCGCGGCGTCATCGGCTGGTGCTTCGGCGGCGGCTGGTCGCTGCAGCAGGCGATCATGCAGCCCGATCTCGACGCAGCGGTGATCTACTACGGTCGGCTCGTCACCGATCCCGCGCCGCTGCAGCAGATCCACGCCCAGCTGCTGGGTGTGTTCGGCAACAAGGACGGCGGCATCCCGCCCGCGGCCGTCGACGAGTTCGTCGCGGCGCTGAAGCAGGCCGGCAAGAGCATCGAGCTGCACCAGTACGATGCCGAGCACGCGTTCGCGAACCCGTCGAACCCCAAGTACGACGCGAAGGCGTCCGCCGACGCGTGGGCCCACGTGCGTGCGTTCTTCGAGCGCACGCTGAAGCGCTAGTCTTCCGTGAGCTTGGTGCGGAGCACCAGCTTCGGATCACAGACCTCGCCCGTCGCTGCGGTTGCGTCGAAGCGGATTTCCTTCTCCGTACCGCCCGGCGGCGTCGGGAAGTCGTACCAGGCCCCGGACACACCGGAGTTGAAGGGCGTCCACGTACCGCCCGACCACGGCTGCCACCGCGCCGACACCAACGTGCCGTCGGGCGCGTTGAGGATCGTCATGCGCGTGACTGCGGGCGGTGGCGGCATGAGGGACGGGTCCCAGCAATCGTCGACCGTGCCGAGGATCACGCCGTTGATGCTGAGCTGCAGGCGCCCCGACACGATGGTCGAGGTCACGACGATGTTGGCATCCTGGTACAGGTAGACGGTGGCCATGCCCGCGCATCATAGCGTGCGCGCGAGCGCTTCGGCTTCGTCGCGCAGGTGCGCCGCCGACTCTCCGTCGACCTCGGCCAGCTGAGCCCGCGCGCGCCCGAGGGTGAGGCGTGCGTCGGCCGATCGGCCCGCCGCTGCGTGCACGCGTGCGCGTTCGAGCAACACCAGCCCGAGCTCGAGCGGATCACCGGGATGTCCGTCGAGCAGCGATTCGGCGCGGGCGAGCGCGCGATCGGCCGCGAGCGCGTCTCCGCCCTCGCGCAGCGCTGCCCCGCGCACGCGTTCCGCGAACGCCAGCACGGCAGGGTCGAGATCGTCGACCGCCGCGAGCCGATCGGCCGCCCGATCGGCGAGCCTGCGTGCGCGATCGAGCTCGCCGGCCGCGAGGAGGGCCTCGGCCGCGTTCGCACGCACGAGCGCAGTTTCGGGGTGATCGGGACCGAGCGCGCGTTCGTCGATGGCGAGCGCCTCGCCATACGCCGGCACTGCCGCGGCGAGGTCGTGTTGCAGATACGCCGCCGCGCCGACGCCCATCCACGCCATCGCGAGGTCGGGGTGATCGGCCGGCAGTGCCGCGCGACGGATCCGCAGCACATCGTCGGCGTGTCGCCGGGCGCGATCGAACGCGCCGACGCTGGTCTCGAGCTGCTGCAGCGCCGCGTGCACGAGCGCGACATCGAGGTGGTCGCGGCCACGGGCAGCGGCCCAGATCGCCTCGGCGTGCTCGAGCTCGTGTCGCGCGGCGGCAGGCTCGCCGAGCGCGAGCTCGGTCTTGCCGACGTTGTAGTAGGCGTCGGCCGTGTCGGGATGGTCGGGGCCGAGCCCGGCGACCAGCGAATCGCGATGACGCTCGTGCAGCGCGAGCGCCGACGCGAACGCCCCGCGGGCCTCCTCGATGTCGGCCGCGATCGTCAGGACCGGCCACCACGAAGGATCGCGCAGCGTGCCGGCCGGCGCCTCTGCGAGGATCGACGCGACCTCGCGGTGCGCCGCCTCGAGGTCACCGCCCTGTCGCGCGAGCTGTGCATGCCACAATCGCAGCACTCGCGTACGCATCGGGTCGTCGCCGAGCCGAGCCGCCGCGACCTCGGCGCGACGCAGCCAGTCGCGGCCGGCATCGAGGTCGCCGAGCTCTGCGATCGCCATCACCGCGAGTGATCTCCACACGTCGGCCGCCAGGACGTCGTGCCGCGACGATTCCGCGAGCGCCACGGCGTCGAGCAGCCGCGTGCGGGCCAGCGCCGGATCGCCGAGCTGGCGTGCGAGCTCGCCGGCGAACCAGCCCACCTCCGCGCGCAGCGGTGTGAATCCGATCGCGTTCGCGACCGCATCGAGCCCGGCGACACGCCCCTCGATGTCGCGCGCCCGCCCGAGCGCGAGCTCGCTCCACGCATCGTCGAGCTCGGAGCGCACGCGCTCGACGCGATCGGCGAGCTCGACCGTCGCGGGCTGCTCGAGCTCGCTCGACGCCGCCGCTGCACAGCGCTGCGGATCGGGCAGCTCGGCGATCGCCCGCAGCGACTCGACGCCCCAGGCATCGCGCTCGGTGCGTCCGAGCGCGGCCACCAGCGCGTCGAGTCGTTGCTCGGCGCGCGCGAGGCAACTGCTCTCGCGATCGCTGCGCGGCGACGCGCCTTGCTGTGCACGTGCGATGCATGCGCTCGCGCGTGCGCCGGCGAGCGCATCGGCGCGCGCCTCGAGCACCTCGATCGCGTGGCGATCGACGTCGGCGCCCACGACGAGCGCCGCGATCCGCTGCGCGCGCTCGGGGCTCGGGGGCTCGTCGCACGCCGGAGCCGCGCTGGACAGCGAGAGCACGAGCGCGACGCCGGCACACGTCGCGATCGCTGCGCTCGTGACGACCGGCGCCACCCAGCGACGTGCGCTCGCGCGCTCGAGCTGCTCGACGAGCTCGAGCATCGAGTCCCAGCGATCGTCGGGCTCGTACGCGGTCGCGCGCTGCAGCACGCGCCACACGGCGAGCGGCACCGCCGAGCCCCGCGGCGGCGTGGCCCCGCGCCGATGGGCCTCGAACAGCTCGGAGATGCTCCCGCCCGGGAACGGTCGCGTGCCCGCGAGCGCCTCCCAGGCCATCACCCCGAAACCGAACTGATCGCAGCGCGCGTCGATCACCGGGCTGCGCAGCTGCTCGGGGGCCATGTACACCGGCGTGCCGATCACCGCTCCGCTCGCGGTGAGTCGCGACGGCAGCGGCAGGCTGGGGCTGGGCAACGACGACGCCGCTGCGTCGCCGCGCGGTGGATCCGTCGCGATGCCACCACCGCGCGCGAGCCCGAAGTCCGCGACGCGCACACGCCCGTCGTCGCCGACGAGGATGTTGTCGGGCTTGATGTCGCGATGCACGAGCTCGGCGCGGTGCACCGCGTGCAGGCCACGGCCGGCCTGGCAGAGCACGGCGACGACCTCGCGCCACGGACGGCCGCGTTTGCTGTACTCGCGCAGCGAGCACCCGCGCACGACCTCCATCGCGAGGAACACGCGGGTGCCGAACAGCCCGACCTCGTAGACCTCGACGACGTTGGGATGATCGACCTTCGCGAGCGTCTGCGCCTCGCGCAGGAGCCGGATGCTCGCGCCGGAGGCGATCCCCAGCCCGTCGTCGAGCTCTGCATGCACGAGCTTGATCGCCAGCTCGCGGTCGAGCTCGGCATCGACGGCGGAGAACACCTCGCCCATGCCGCCCACGCCGATGCGCGCGAGCACGCGATAGCGACCGATGCGTTCCGGCACCGGCGCGCCGGCGAACCGCTCGCCGAACCACACCGCGCGCCGCCCGGGCGAGTCGAGCCCGGGTGGGCTCGGCCCCTCACCCGAGTAGATCGACTCGAGTGTCTGCCGACTCGGCTCGCCCCCGTCCGACACCGCGGGCGATCATGGCAGGAAACGCGGGCGCGATCAGCCGTCGGCTTCGTAGCAACCGATGTCCGGAGGATCAGTGCGCGCGTGTCCGCGGATGTCGACGTCGACGGAATCGAGCGCCGTGCCGGCATCGATGGCGGGGCTGCCCGTGCCGAGCGGCATATAGGGCGGGAACGTATCGTCGCTGACCAGCTCACCGAGCAGCGGATCGGCATCGAGCACGGCCGCGCCGGGGCTCGCCGAGGGCTCACCGCTCGGCGTGACGGACGGCATGTACAAATTGCCGCTGCTCGCGAACACGAGGAAGCCGTTGCCCATGCCGTCGTCGGCCTCGTCGAGCTTGTAGTTCACGTGCTGGTTCAGGTACTGGGGGCCGGGCCCCATCGTGTTCGGCGCGGAGTTCTGGAAGAAGAGGTTGTTGCGCAGCGCGACGCCGCCGGCGCCGAGGATGATGCCGCCGTTCCAGTTGTTGGCGACGTTGTTCGCGAACGTGTTGTGCTCGAGATCGAAGTACGTGCCGACGAGGCCCAGCGCACCGCCGCCGCCCATGTCCTGCATGGTGGTCTCGACGCGGTTGCCGGCGAACAGGTTGTTGTCGAAGCGCGCCGCGGTCTCCCAGATGTTGTAGATCGCCGCGCCACCGCCCAGATGCGTCGCGGTGTTGTCGAGGAACGTGTTGCCGCTGACGACGAACGTGTCGGGCCCGACGTCGGGCGCCCAGGGGATCTTCGTGTCGGGATCGACGTACACGTACAGACACCCGCCCTGCACGAAGTCCGGGCCGCCGTTCGCGACGTTGCCCTGGCACAGGTTCTTCGTGAACTCGAAGCTCGTGTGCGTGTGCTGGCGGTAGAAGTACTGCAGCGCCCCGCCGGCCGCGTCGGCGCCGTTGTCCGAGAGCGCATTGCCGCAGAAGCGCGTGTAGTTGAGGTCGTCCTCGCCCGGCGCGGTCTCGGTGCCGTCCTGGTAGAAGCAGCCGCCGAAGCCCTGGTTGACGTTGGTCGAGCTGTCGAGCCGCGCCTCGTTGTTCGCGCACGTGCTGTTGGTGAGCTGGATCTTGCCGCCGAGCGTACCGATCGCACCGCCGTTCGTGGCGCGGTTGCCCGTGAACGTGCACTCGTCGCAGTGGAACGTGCACGTGAACGAGTACACGCATCCACCGGTGCCGGTGTCGAGGATCGATCCGTCGGCGGGGTTGCTCGTCGACTCGCCGGTCGCGCTGTCGGTGCACGTGAAGTTCTTGGCGTACACGGCACCGCCGACGTTGATGGTGTCGTCGTGGCAGTGCGCCAGCACGGCACCGCCCGGCCACTCGGCCCAGTGGTTGGGATCGAGCGCGGGGTTGCCGTTCGCGTTCGGGGCCTGTCCGCGCGTGATGCCGAGGTTCTGCAGGTAGAGCGTCGGACCGGGCACCTTGTACAACAGCCGGGTGACGCCGCCGCCGTCGAGCACGGTGGTGCCGCTGCCATCGATGACGGTGTCGGTGCGGATCGTCATCTGCGCCGTGAACGGCACCGGGTCGGGGCAGTCGATCACGATCGTGCCGCCGGCTTCGACCGCGGTACGGATCGCGTTCTCGTTGCAGTCGGCGCCGGTGATGGTGGCGGTCGGCGACGAGACGTCCTGCGCGTCGATGCCCTCGCAATCGCTCGGCACGTCGGGGATCGGGTGGTCGCCGGTGTCGACCGAGTCGCTCTCCGCAGAGTCGCTCTCGGCGGACCCGTGCTCCGCGGACGCCTCGCCGGACTCGTCGTCGCCGGAGCTTCCGCCGTGCTTGCAGCCGAGCACCAAGAACGAGCACGCCAGTCCGAGGCGACGCATGTACATGTGGACGGCCAGCATAGCAGCTAGCCTTCTCGCATGCAGATCGGCCGCGGCGAGCCCAGCGTGCGTGAGAATCTCTTCGGTGGCACCGGCACCTGCCTCGTGTGGGACCTGCTCGGGAGCACGCCCGCCGCGCCGTTCACCGCGGTGCTGTCGTGCGAGCTCGCCGAAGGCGGACGCGTCGGACGTCACGTGCAGCAGCGTGACAGCGAGATCGTGATCGGGCTGTCCGGATGCGGCGAAGCGAAGGTCGACGGGCGCGCGGTCCCGTTCGGACCGGGCGCCGTCGTCTACCTCCGCTTCGGCGCGTCGCTGGAGCTCGTGAACGAGCGCGACGACGCGCCGCTGACCTACCTCATCGTGAAGGCGACGCCGACCGGCTGATCACTTGCCGGCGGCCTCGATCTCCTCGCGCAGCTCGGCCGCCAGCGCCTTCACCTCCTTGGCGAGCGCGGTCGTCCACTTCGGCGGCGTACCGACGCCTCTCTTCGCGACGCCGGCCACCAGCTCGACGACGCCGCAGTGATTGCTCATGCCGAACTCGACCACCGGCAACAGACCGCCCGGGCCCACGCCACACAGCCCGCCGACGTTGCCGTCGTCCTTGCGGTTGGTCGCGACGATCTCCATCGGGATCCCGGTCTGCACCGTGCCTTCGCCACCGCGGAGCTTCCAGTACGCGGACCACTTGTCGATCTCGGCCTTGTCGCCGAGTCGCACGACCGGGTCGTAGCCCGTCTTGGTGCCGGCGTGGAAGTACGGCTTGCCGTCGGCGAGGCCGCTGGCCGGATCGAGCTTCAGCAGGAACTCGTCACCGTACGCGAGTGGCTTGCCGTCGGCCTTGCTGCGACACATCACCCGGAAGTTGGCCGACGCGACGCTCGACTTGTTCGCCCACTCGACGTTGACACGCACGTAGTTGAGGTGCGTGTTCTCCTTGCCCGGCGCGCTGGCGAGCACCAGATCCTGCGCCGCGTTGTGCACCCACACCTTGTCGCCACAGGCGACGGTCAGCCCGCTGGACTTGCTGAAGTAGACGGGGAGCGGCCGGCGGTCTTTCACGGCGTCGAGCACGAGCAGGAACGACTTCGCGCCGTTCTTCATGCGCTCCTTCTTGGACTTCAGCTTCTCCTTGATGCTCGCGGGCAGCGACTCGTAGTCGGTCGCGATCTTCTTCGCGTCCTCGTAGAGCTGCTTGCCCTGGGCGACGCTGGACTCCAACGCTTGGAGCTTGCTCAGGTCGATCGCGGCGTCGGCCGGCGTTGCGACCGCTAGCGTCGAGGTTGCGGCGAGGAGGGACAGGGTGAGCGTGGGGATGGTTCGGGTCATTGCAGCAGACTCGACACACGTCCGCGCGAATCGATCACGGGCCACGTCGAATCCGCCGGCTATCGAACCCACCCCCGCCGGTGCTACAAACGCCCGCAGTGCTGGTCGTGCAGAAATACGGCGGGTCGTCCGTCGCCACGCTCGAGCGCATCGCCCACTGTGCACGGCGCTGCCTCGGCGTCACCGCGCGCGGCGACCGGCTGCTCGTGGTGGTCTCGGCGATGTCGGGCGAGACCAACCGGCTCATCGCGCTCGCCAACGCACTGGTGCAACCGGGCGACACGGCGGAGCACAAGGGTCCCTACGTCGCGCCGGCCCGGCGCACCCCCGAGCACGAGCGCGAGCTCGATCAGCTGGTCGCGACCGGCGAGGTCGTCAGCGCCGCGCTGCTGGCCATGGCCATCCAAGAAGCGGGCGGCCGCGCGGTGTCGCTGGTCGGCCCGCAGCTCGGCATGCAGACCGATCGCAGCTTCGGACGCGCGCGCATCGTCGGCGTCGCGTCCGATCGCATCGATCGCGAGCTCGCGCTCGGCAACATCGTCGTGTGCGCCGGCTTCCAGGGCACCGACGCCGAGGGCAACACCACCACGCTCGGCCGCGGCGGCTCGGACACGTCCGCCGTCGCGCTCGCCGCTGCGCTCTCCGCCGACGTCTGCGAGATCCTCACCGACGTCGACGGCGTCTACACCACCGACCCCCGCATCGTGCCGAGCGCGCGCAAGATCGATCGGCTCAGCTACGAAGAGATGCTCGAGCTCGCGGGTCAGGGCGCGAAGGTGCTGCAGATCCGCAGCGTCGAGCTCGCGATGCGCTACGGCGTACACGTGCACGTGTGCACGAGCTTCGACGAGAGACCGGGCACGATGATCGTGCCGGAGGAGCCCCAGATGGAATCCGTGCTGGTGTCGGGCGTCGCGCTCGAACGCAACGAAGCCAAGGTCACCCTCGTCGGCGTGCCCGACGTGCCGGGCGTCGTCGCCAAGATCTTCGGGGCCACCGCCGAGCTCGGCATCGTGGTCGACATGATCATCCAGAACGCAGGCGCACAGGGCCGCGCCGACGTCTCGTTCACGGTGCCCGAGGCCGACCTCGATCGCGCCGCCGCAGCGATCGCGGCGATCCAGTTCGGCGAGTCGGCGCCGACCATCGTCACCGACCGCGAGATCTGCAAGATCTCGATCGTCGGGCTCGGCATGCGCACGCACGCGGGGGTCGCCGCCACGGCGTTCGGCATCCTCGCCACCGAGGGCATCAACGTGCAGATGGTGTCGACCTCGGAGATCAAGATCTCGGTGGTGGTGCACGAGCGCTACGGCGAGCTCGCGCTGCGGGCGTTGCACGACGGCTTCGGGCTGGGCGCGCCGGTGCCGACGTGAAGGTGCTCGTCACCGGTGCGAGCGGCCATGTCGGCGGGAACCTCGTGCGTGCGCTGCTCGAGGCCGGCCGTGACGTGCGCGTGCTCGTGCGCGACGATCGCAGCGCGCTCGCCGGGCTCGACGTCGAGCTCGCGCGCGGCGAAGTCGGCGACGAGGACAGCGTCGATCGGGCGCTGCACGACGTCGAGGTCGTGTACCACCTCGCGGCGCGCATCTCGATCCTCGGCGACCCGGGCGGTGCGGTGCGGCGCACGAACGTCGAGGGCGTGCGCACCGTGGCGCGCGCGGCCCGGCGCGCGAACGTACGCCGCATGGTGCACATGAGCTCGTGCCATGCGTTCGATCTCGATCACCCGGCGCTCATCGACGAGCGCACGCCGCCGCCGAAGCCGAGCGATCCGCTCTACAACCAGAGCAAGCACGCCGGCGAGAAGGCGCTGCGCGAGGAGGTCGCGCGGGGACTCTCGGCCGTCATCGTGAATCCCACGGGCGTCATCGGTCCGTTCGACTACAAGCCCTCGCGCATGGGCCGGTTCTTCCTCGCGCTCGCCCGTGGGCGGCTGCCGAGCCTCATCGACGGCGGCTTCGACTTCGTCGACGTCCGCGACCTCGTGCGCACCACGATCGCAGCCGAGACGCGCGGCAAGGACGGCGAGAACTACCTTGCGGGCGGACGCTGGGTGCCGGTGCGCGAGATCGCCGAGCTCGCGGCGCGCGAGTGCGGGCGCGCGGCGCCGCGGATCTCGGCGCCGATGTGGCTCGCGCGGCTCGGCGCACCGGTGATGGACGCCTTCGGCCGCCTCACGGGTCGCGAGCCGCTCTACACGAGCGAGTCGTTGCACGCGCTGCGCGGCGGCAAGATCGACAGCGGCAAGGCGAAGCGCGAGCTCGGTCACGATCCGCGCCCCCTCGCCGACACCGTGCGCGACATCTACGCCTGGTTCGACCAGGCCGGGATGCTCGGGCGCCGCCGCAGCGGGTGGTGATCGCGTGCGCGAGGACCTCGCACTGCTCGCGCCGTGGGCCCTGCTCGCGTGCGGCGTCGCGTTCGTCGGCCTCAGCCTCAACGCGCTGCGGCCCCTGCGGCACCCTTGGGTCGTCTTCCAGAGCTTCATCGCCGGGCTCGCGCTGCGCGAGGCCGCCGCGCACCAGCTCGCGTGGCAGGTCGTCGTGGTCGCAGTGCTCGCGTGGCTCGGCGCGCTCGCCTCGTGGCAGGGCCTCGTCGGGCTCGCGCTCGCATCGGTCGCGTGGCTCGGCCTCGTGCTGTTGTTCCTGCGGGCGCGCCGCGACGCCGCGATGCTGCGCAGCCAGCTGGCCGAGGGCGACGAGCGCACGCTCGCGCGCTACCCCGACTCGCACCTGTTCGTGCCCGCGCTCGCGTTCGTGCGCCGCGACATCGTGGTCGAGCGCGGCGTCGAGTTCTGCACGATCGACGGCGCGTGTCTGCGGCTCGACATCTTCCGGCCGAAGGACTCCGGCACGCGTCGGCCCGCGATCGTGCAGATCCACGGCGGCGCCTGGGTCAGCGGGCTGAAGTGGCTGCAGGGCATTCCGCTGCTCGGACACCTGGCCGCCGGCGGATGGGTGGGCTTCAACGTCGACTATCGCCTGAGCCCGCGGGCCGCGTTCCCGGCCCACCTGATCGACGTGAAGCGGGCGATCGCGTGGGTGCGCGAGCACGCCGACGAATACGGCGTCGACCCCGACTTCATCGTGGTGACCGGTGGCTCCGCGGGAGCACACCTCGCCGCGCTCGTCGGGCTCACCGCGAACGATCCGCGCTACCAGCCCGAGCTCGAGCACGCCGACACCTCCGTCGCCGGTGTGGTCGTGTTCTACGGGATCTACGATCTCACCGAGCGACGCCGGCCGCTCGGTCGCTCGTTCCGACGTGCGCTCGAGCGCTGGGTGATGAAGGTCCGCTACCAGGACGACGAGGCGGCATTCGTCGCCGCGTCACCGATCGAGCAGGTGCGGCCCGACGCGCCGCCGTTCTTCGTGCTGCACGGCACCGCCGACTCCGTCGCCCCCGTCGAGGGTGCGCGCGCATTCGTCGAGCGGCTGCGCGAGTGCTCGCGCGCGCCGGTCGAGTACCTCGAGATCCCCGGCGCCGGCCATGCCTTCGACATCGTGCCGTCGCCGCGCACGGCTGCCGCGGTCGAGGCGGTCACCGCGTTCGTCCAGCGCCTGCGCGCCAGCGCGGAGCGCGGTCGCGCGCAGCCGGTGCCGCACGATCAGCCCGACGCGCCGAGATAGGCGACCACGAGCCGAGTCAGCTCGTCGGCGAGACGCGGCGCGGGGATCGATCGGCGCCGCGTCGCCGCCAGAGCGCCGGCGGTGCCACCGGGCGCTTCGTGCCCGGGCTCGGCAAGCTCAGCTGAAGCTGCGCACCATCGCGAGCAGCTCGTCGACCACCGCCGGCTTGTCGGCGAGGTCGGGGTTCGCGGCCATCTCGACCGAGAGCCCGACCGAGCTGCCGCCCTGCACGATCACCTGGCGGATGCGGTCGTCGGTGGTCTCTTCCTGCCAGTCGTGGTTGCGGAAGCTGCGCGGCTGGGTCTTCAGGTTCGCTGCGTTCACGCCGTTGCCCATGCCCTGCGGGCCGTGGCACGTCGCGCAACGGGTGTCCCACACCTCTTTCGCCGCGGCGACCACGGCGGGGTCGGCGTTGCTCTTGGCCTTCTTCTCACCACCGCCACAGGCGACGAGGGAGAAGGCGAGGGTGGCGAGGGACAGCTTGCGGATCATCTGGGTAGCTCCTGTTTCTTCGGGGCACGCGAACGGTGCACCCACTTCGTAGTGCGTCGGGGCCTATGCGGCCGGTGCAAGCGTTGCTACGGGCTCGGTCGCGGGCCGCAAAGGTTGCGTGCGCGAGAACGTGCGCGCGACGAGCGAGCTGCCGATCACCGTGAGCGACGAGATCGGCATGATGATCGCGGCCACGAGCGGCGTGATGAAGCCCGCGAGCGCGAGCGAGGCGAAGGTCACGTTGTAGGCCAGCGAGAACAGCAGGTTGCGGATCACCACGCGCCGCGCCGCGCGAGCACCTTCGAACAGTCGCGCGAGCGTGCGCAGATCGTCGTCGGCGAGATAGGCCTCGGCCACCGCGAGCGCGGCCTCGGCTCCGCCGCGCACCGCGACACCGGCACCGGCACGGCGCAGCGCGAGCGCGTCGTTGACCCCGTCACCGACCATCACGCATGCGGGCAGGCTCGCGACCAGCTCGGCCTTCTGCTCGGGGCTGCAGCCGCCGTGCGCCTCGTCGATGCCCAGCTCGGCGGCGATCGCCGCGACCACGCGCGGATGATCGCCGCTGGCGATGACGATGTGCTTGCCGATCGCGCGCAGTCGAGCGACGAGCTCGTGCGCCTCGGGACGCAGGCGATCGGCGACCGCGATGACCCCGCACACGGCACCGTCGAGCTCGACGAGCACCGGCGTGTGGGCGCGCTCGACCGCCGCGCGCACCTCGTCCCGCTCCGCGCCCAGCCACGCCGCCGAGCCGATGCGCAGGCGTCGTCCGTCGACGACCGCTTCGATGCCGAGGCCGGGATGCTCGTGCAGCTCGGTCGGCACCGGCTCGTGCTCGCTCGCGGCCCACGCCGCGATCGCACGCGCGATCGGGTGCCGGCTGCGGCGCTCGACCGCGGCGACGAGCGGACGGAGCTCGGCGGGCAGCGAGCTGGCGGTGACGCGCTGACGGCCTTCGCTGAGCGTGCCGGTCTTGTCGAGCACCACGGTGCGTGCGCGCGCGATGACCTCGAGCGCAGCGCCGGAGCGCAGCAAGATGCCCTCGCCGGCAGCCCGCGACCGCGCCACTGCGAGCGCGATGGGGGTGGCGAGCCCGAGCGCGCACGGGCAAGAGATGACGAGCAGCGCGACGACGACGTCGAACGCCTGCCGCGGATCGACGCGCCACCACATCACGCCGCCGATCGCCGCGAGCGAGAGCACGGCGGCCACGAACCATCCGGCGATGCGATCGGCCATGCGGACGATCGGGGCCGGCCGCAGATCGTCGGCGAAGGCGCGCTGCACCAGCGCACCGAGACGGGTGGACGCGCCGGCCTTGGCGACGCGGATCTCCACCGGCGCGCCGACGTTGATCGCACCGGCGAACACGGCGGAGCCCGGCGCAATCTCCTCGGGCACGGACTCGCCGGTGAGCACCGCGAGATCGGCGTGGCCGCGGCCGGCCACCACCTCGCCGTCGACCGGGAAGCGCTGGTCGCCGTCGATGCGCACCACGTCGCCCGCCAGCAGCGCGTCGCTGCGGACGCGCGTCCAGCCCTGCGCCTCTCGCCGCATCGCGGTGGCCGGCACCAGCGCGCCGAGCACCTCGAGCTGCGTGCGCACGCGCGCGCGGCCCCACTGCTGGAGTCGACGACCCAGCAACAACAGGAACACGAGCATCGCGACGCTGTCGAAGTACACCGCACCGCCACCGGTGAGCGTGGCCCACGCGCTCGCAGCGAAACCCGCGAGCACGCCGATCGAGATCGGCAGGTCCATGTGGAAGACGCGCATGCGCAGGCCGGCGAGCGCGGCGGCATGGAACGGCCACGCGCCCCACGTCACGCTCGGCAGCGCACAGGCCAGGCCGATCCACTCGAACATGTGGGCGAAGGAGCGGTCGACGAGCTCGTCCGCGCCCGCGTAGAGCGCGAACGACGACAGCATCGCGTTGGCCGCGAGCGCACCGGTGACGCCGATGCGCCACAACGCGGCCCGGTCGCCGCGCGACGCGGCCTGCTCGCCCTGCGCGCTCGCGAGGCTCGGCGGATAGCCGAGCCCGTCGACGAACGCGGCGATCTCCGAGAGCTTGGTCTGCGTGGGGTCCCAGCGCACGTGCAGCAGCGCGGCGCCGAAGTCGACCCGGGCCGCGAGCACTCCGGGCACCGCCCGCGGCAACCGCTCGAGCAGCCACACGCACGCGGCACAGTGCAGGCCGTCGAGGCGCAGCACCGCGTCGCCCGGCGCGTGGCCGTGCTCGCGCAGACGCTCGACGTCGTCGAGCGCGAGCAGATCGGCGGTGAGTCGAGCGCCACCGCGCGCGGGCGCGGGTGCACCGAGCTCGCGACGCATCGCATACCAGCGGTCGAGGCCACAGCCCTGCAGCGCCGCGTACACCGTCGCGCATCCGCCACAGCAGAAGACCGGCGCGGGCCCGGCGGGGGCCGGCGTTCCACAGTGGGCACAGCTCTCGCTCAGCTCCGGTGACACGGTGGTACCTCTTCGTCGTCGCTCGCGGCGCGACGCGTGATCATCCCGGCCAGCATCACCGCGGCCACGACCAGCAGCGCGATCGATCCGATCGCGCGGCCACGAGCGCCGACGATCCGCGACATCCACCCGGCAACGGCGCCGACCGACGACAGCGCGGGTAGAGACCCGGCCCACATCGCGAGCATCAAGAGTGCGCCGCTCGCCGGGCTCTTCGTCGCTGCCGCGAGCGCGACGAAGCTCCACAGCCATCCACACGGGAGCACGGCCGTGAGCAGACCGATCGCGGGCGCAGCACCGTGGCCGCCCTTCGCGAGCAGCTGGGCGATGCGCGTCGCGAGCCGGGGCGGACGCGGCGTGCGGCCGATCGAGAGCAGTGCCGGGCGCACGGGCAGCCATGGGCGCACCGCGATCACGACGAGCACCGCGATCATCGCGAGCCCGGCGAGATCGGCGATGCCGAGCAGCGTGGTGCCGGCGCGCTCGAGCCCGGCGCCGAGCCAGCCCGCGACCGCGCCCAGCGTGCTGTAGCCGATGCCACGACCGACGTGGTAGCCGGACAGCGCCAGCGAGCGCGCCCGCAGATCGCGGCCTGGCGCTGCGGTGCCGATCACGGCGGCGATCGGCCCGCACATCGTCGCGCAGTGCAGGCTGCCCACGATGCTCGCGACGAGGATCGTCCACGGTTCCATGGGTCAGTCCGCCACCAGCAGGAGCTCGCGCTCGCCGACCCAGTGCTCGTCACCGCGGTCCAGGCGCAGCGAGACGCGGTAGAGGCCACCGGCGCCGAGCTGCAGCGGGACTCGGTAGCCGTTCGCCGCGGCCTCGACCGCCGCACTGCGATCCCAGCGCGCGTCGTCGCTGCGCGCGACCGACACCTCGCCTTCCACGCCCGCGAGCGCGGTGCCTTCTCTGTCGAGCACCTCCAGCTCGAGCGCACAGACGCCGGCCTCGATGCGGGTGCACGGTGCGAGCTGGATGCTCCAGCCGAGCTGTGTCGCGGCCTGCCGCGCCGCCAGCACGCGGTCGTAGTCGAGCGCGTCGCGATCCGGATCGCCGGGCACCACCGCCGAGCGGTGGCGGATCGCGATCGTCGCCATCGTGGAGAGCACCCCGACCCCCAGGGCGAGCCCGAGCACGATGCCCCAGGGCCAGAACGTGCGCGGTTGCGTCATTGCGGCATTCATCGTGGACCTCCCGAGAGAAACTCCAGCTCGACGCGCGTGTCGGCGCTGGTGCCCTCTTCGTGGACACGCAGCACCACCAGCTCGCGCGCCGCGGCGATGTCGTCCTGCGCGCGCAGCAAGAACACCGGCATGTGCTTCGTGGTGTCGGCCGGCACCTCGAGCCGTGCGACCGGTGCGACCAGCTCGACGCGGTCGGGCGAGACCACCTCGACCTCGAACGTGCGCGCATGGTCGCTGCGGTTCTCGATGCGCAGCTGCAACGCGTTCTGCACCCGTCCGTCGCCGAGCGCCACGTAGGGTGCCCCGACCTGGTGGGTGACGCCGATCGCGACGTCGCGGTGCAACGCGATGCCGACACCCGCAGCCACGAGCACCGCGATCAGCAGCCCGCCGTAGATCGCGGTGCGCGTGCGCACGATCTTCGTGCGCTCGCCGTCGAGCCCCGCGAGGCTGCCGATGCGCACCAGGCCGTGCTTGCGACCAAGCCGCTCCATCACGTCGTCGCACGCGTCGATGCAGGCCATGCACTGCACGCACTCCATCGTGCTGCCGTTGCGGATGTCCGTGCCCGTCGGACAGACCTGCACGCACTTGCGGCAGTCGACGCAGTCGCCGGCGCCGAGCGTGCCCTTCTTCCCGCGCGGCTCGCCGCGGTGATCGTCGTAGAGCACCGTGAGCGAGTGCCGATCGAGCAGCGCCGACTGGAAGCGCCCGTACGGGCACACGACCAGGCAGGTCTGCTCGCGGAACCAGGAGAAGTCAAAGAAGAGCAGCCCGGTGATGAACAGGAACGTGAAGGTCCCGGCCGGGTGCGAGAACGGGTGCAGCTGGGCCTCGAGCGTCCCGCTGCGGCCCAGGAAGTACGCGGTGAACGTCGTGCCCACCGCGCCGGAGATCACCAGGTAGCCGGCGTACTTGACGGTCTTGCGCACCAGCTTGCCGCCGGTCCATGCGCTGCGATCCAGCTTCGTGCGCGCATGCGCGGAGCCCTCGACGAGGCGCTCCCACGGGCGCACGAGCGACTCGAGGAACACGGTCTGCGGGCACGCCCAACCGCACCACGCGCGCCCGAACAGCGCCGTGAACAGGAACACCGAGAAGATCAGCGCCCCGAACGCGAACAGGAGGTACGCGCCGTCGCTCGCGAACATGTGCAGGCCGAAGAGATCGATGCGCCGGCCGGGGATGTCGAAGCGGATCGCCGCACGCCCGTCGATGTCGACCCACGGACCGATGAGCAGCAGCGCGAGCAACACGGTGTGCACCGTGGTGCGGCGCGTCATCCACACGCCGCGCAGCCACTCGGGGTACAGCCACACGCGGCGGCCGCCGGCGCCGATCGACTTCGGCGCGTCAGTGGGATCGGGCGGTCGCATCGTTCGTCCCATCGAGGCGCACTGCGAGCGCACCCGCGGCGATCGGATCGCCCTGCGGTGCCTTCGGGTTCGCCGGCGTGGTGCCGCGCAGCTGGTAGGCGAACAGCGCGACCGCGAGGATGTCGTCGCGGCCGAGCTGCTGGCCCCACGAGATCATGCCCTTGGCCGGCACGCCGTCGTGGACGATCTGGGCCACGCGAGCCCGCGACCAGCCGTGGATCGCATAGTCGTCGCAGAGGTTCGGGCCGACCTGGCCACCACCGTCGACGCCGTGACAGGCGACGCAGCGCGTGGCGAAGATGCTGCGTCCGCGCTCGATCACCGACGCATCGCTCGCGAGCGTCTCGAGCTCTTCCTCGCTGGGCAGCGGGACGGGCGGGTGCAGCCGTTCCCACTCGGCCATGTCCTGCGCCCAGGTCTCGCGGGGCAGCTCGCCGGGTCCGAGGTGGAACCAGGGCACGTAGACGACGGCGAAGATCATCGTGCCGAACAGCAGCAGCACCCACCAGCGCGGCAGCGGGTTGTCGAACTCCTGGATGCCGTCGTAGTCGTGATCGAAGCTGCGATCTCTTTCCTCAGCCATTCTTGTCCTCCAGATCCTCGGCGTCGAGCGCCATCGAGCGATGGGCGGCGTAGTGCTCGCGCGCCCCGGGGCGCAGCACCTTCCACAGCGCGACCATGAAGATCGCGACGAACAGCACCAACGCGAGCTCCGGGAGCAGCAGCGAGTCGGCGCGCGACAGGATGAGCGACTTCATGGGGTCTCCTCCTCGCCGCCCGCACGGGCGTCCGTGCCGAGCCGCTGCAGGTACGCGATCAGTGCGACTGCCTGGGTGTCACGGATGTCGGGCATGCCCTGGGCGACGAGCCCGTCGGCGATGCGTCCGGCCTGACCACGCGCGAGCACCTCCGCGTGGCTGACGTCGTAGTCGCTGTACGGCGCCGCGAACACGTCGGCGAACAGCGTGACCTTGGCCTCGATGTCGTCGATCGCGAGCGGCTGCCGGAACAGATGCGCGTAGGTCGGCATCAGCGAGCCCGGCGAGGTCGACTGCGGATCGACGAGGTGGCTGTAGTGCCACATGTCCGGGTACTTGCCGCCCACGCGGAGCAGGTCGGGACCGATGCGTCGCGAGCCCCACAGGAACGGACGGTCGTAGACGTACTCACCGGCCTTCGCGTACTCGCCGTAGCGCAGCGTCTCCTCGCGGAACGGACGGACCATCTGCGAGTGGCAGTTCACGCAGCCCTCGGAGATGTAGACGTCGCGGCCGGCGAGCTCGAGCGGCGTGTACGGCTTCACGCTCGAGATGGTCGGCACGTTGCTGCGGATCGCCATGCTCGGCACGAGCTCGAAGAGCCCGCCCGCGGCGACGGCGACGGTGGTCCAGATGGTGAACGCGAGCGGACGACCCTCGAGCTTGTAGTGCCAGCCCACCGAGGTGGTGCTCTTCGGCGCCTCGTCGGGGACCGCGATCTCGACGGTCTCGTCGGCGACGTCGCCGCGCGTCTTCCAGGTCTTGTAGAAGTTCACGGCCATCAGCACCACGCCGCTGATGTAGAGCGCGCCGGAGCAGGCGCGCACGACGTACATCGCGTGCAGCGGCGGCACCATCTCGACCCACTGGCCGTAGACGAGGCGCCCCTCGGCGTCGAACTCCTTCCACATGAGGCCCTCGGTGATGCCCGCGGCCCACATCGAGAGCACGTAGCCGCCGATGCCGAGCAGCGCGAACCACACGTGCAGCCGGGCGAGCTTCACGCTGTGCAGCTCGGTCCGCCACAGGCGGGGGAGCAGCCAGTACAGCATGCCGAACGTGAAGAAGCCGTTCCAGCCCAGCCCGCCCGCGTGCACGTGGGCGATGGTCCAGTTGGTGAAGTGCGACAGCGCGTTCACCGACTTGAGCGACATCATCGGCCCCTCGAAGGTCGACATGCCGTAGAAGGTGATCGCGACCACGAAGAACTGCAGGATCGGGTCGGTGCGCAGCTTGTGCCACGCGCCGCGCAGCGTCAGCAGGCCGTTGATCATGCCGCCCCAGCTCGGCGCGATGAGCATGATCGAGAAGACCGTGCCCAGCGTCTGCGCCCAGTCCGGGAGCGCCGAGTTGAGCAGGTGGTGCGGACCCGCCCAGATGTACATGAACACCAGCGCCCAGAAGTGGATGATCGAGAGCCGGTAGCTGTAGACGGGCCGCTTCGCCGCCTTCGGCATGAAGTAGTACATCATCCCGAGGAACGGCGTGGTCAGGAAGAACGCGACCGCGTTGTGCCCGTACCACCACTGCACCAGCGCATCCTGCACGCCGGCATAGACCGAGTAGCTCTTCAGCATCCCCACCGGCACCGCCAGCGAGTTGAAGATGTGCAGGATCGCGACGGTGACGATCGACGCGATGTAGAACCAGATCGCGACGTAGAGGTGCTTCTCGCGGCGCCGGAACAGCGTGCCGAAGAAGTTGATGCCGAACACGACCCACACTGCGGCGATGGCGATGTCGATCGGCCACTCCAGCTCCGCGTACTCCTTGCTGCTCGTGTAGCCGAGCGGCAGGGTGGTCGCGGCGGCGACGATGATCGCCTGCCAGCCCCAGAAGTGGATGCGCGACAGGAGGTCGCTGAACATCCGCGTCTTGAGCAGGCGCTGGGTCGAGTAATAGATGCCCGCGAAGATGGCGTTGCCGACGAACGCGAAGATCACGGCGTTGGTGTGCAGCGGCCGCAGGCGCCCGAAGGCGATCTGCGGGATGCCGAGGTTGAAGCGCGCGTCGGCCAGCTCGAGCGCGAGCCACAGGCCGGCGAGCATGCCGACCAGGCCCCACAACACGGTGACCAGCGCGAAACGACGCACGATGGCGTCGTCGTATCGGACGGTGACTTGCTTCATCGGAGCTCTCCCGGGTCGTCGTCGAACAGGACGCGGATGGGTGGGGTCTCGAGGTCGTCGAACTGCCCGCTACGCACCGCCCAGCGGAATGCGACGAGTGCAGCGCCGACCGCGAGGAGCGCGAGAGGAACCAGTGCGAAGAGGACACCCATGGCGTTCGACTCCACTCGTATCGCGCCGACCGCTGCGCCCGCCCAACGCCTGCTTTGCGCAGCACCTCGGGCGCAGGCGCAAACGATGCGTGTCCGGATTCGGGCCGCGGCGTTAGGCAACTCTGCGTAGCCGATCGAGGCTCGGGCGCTCGCGCGGGAGCTGCGTGCTAGCGTCGAGCGATGCTGCGCAATTCCTGCGTGCCCTTCGCGATCACGGGCGCGCTGATCGGTTGTGGCGCGCCCTCCGAGTCGAGCACGCAAGCCTTCGAGCCGAGCGAGTCGAGCGGGGAGGTCACGAAGGGCGACAGCGCGCCGTCCACCACGACGGCCGGCGCCACGACGGGGCCGGACACGACGGGCGACGAGCCGAGCGACGCCGACACGACGAGCAGCGATGCGCCGGGTTCGAGCGAGGGCACCGAGTCGTCGTCGGAGGGCACCACCGGCGCGCCGTTGCCGGAGTTCGACGACATCCCGTGGCAGACCGGCGACGACATCGGCTACGGTGTCGCGTACAAGGACCTGCTCGATCCGAGCGCGCGCAACGCCTTCATCGGCTACGCGGGCTATCCGTTCCCACTCGACGCGTCGCAGTCGTGGGTGCGCGAGCTGTGGCTCGCCCGCCTACGCGAGCTGGGCGTGCGGCACGTGTGGGCCGTGCAGGGGCCCGCGACGGTCGGCTACGTCGACCTCGAGGTCGGAAACTCGTACATCGCCGCGAAGCTGACCGAGGTGCTCGGGGACGACGGCAAGGTCGTCGTCGCGGCGCACAGCTCGGGTAGCTACGTCGCGCACGAGCTGCTCGGACAGCTCGAGGGTGGGCTCGACGACGCGGGGGTCACCGCCGACAAGGTGATCTACTTCGACCTCGACGGCGGTACCGCCGGGCTGTACGACGCCGCGGTGCAGCGACTGCACCGCGCGTACTTCGTGAGTGTCTACGACGGCGCGACCGGCACGGCGGCGCCGAACCGCGACGCGATGCAGTACCTCGACTCGATGTGGCACGCCAAGGGCGGCTACCTCGAGCTCGAGGGCAACGGCTCGGGCTGCAACGCCGGCGCGCCGTGGTGCCTGCACATGGTCGTCATCAACGCCCTGCCCCACGATCCGTGGGACTCGTCGGTGGTCGACTACTACGACTTCGTCGACCGACCGGTGGTGAGCGCGTACATCGACATGGTCGCCGACGACGCCGGGCTCTCGCCCTGAGCGTCGCGCTCATGCGGCAGGAATCGCGACCGTCAGCGTGAGCTCGGCGTCGAGGTCGACGCCGTCCATCGTGACCATGTTGCAGGTCGCGCCCTCGTCGGCGAGATCGGGATCCGCGACGAGGTCGCCCGGATCGGGCGCCGGCGTCGGCAGCATCGCGGTGCCGTTGTCGTCGAGGAACACGCGCAGGTCGTACTCGCCGGGCACGAGGTTGGCGATCGTGAAGTCGACCACGGCGTCGGGCGACGAGACGTCGGCCATGTCCACGATCGCGAAGCCGGCCAGCATCGCATCCTCGGCGCAGCCGCCGAACGCCGCCACGTAGAGCGTGCCGACGCCGTCGTTGCCGTCGGCGATCGTGGCCGCCGCGTCGCGGTGCACGTGGCCGAGCAGGCTGGCCGGCGCGCCACCGGTCTCGGTGTCGGTGCCGCCGCTGCTCTCGCCGGTGTCCTCGGCCTCGGTCGTCGAGCTCGCCGTCGTCGAGCCGGCCGTCGTCGAGCCGGCCGTCGTCGAGCCGGCCGTCGTCGAGCCGGCCGTCGTCGAGCCCGCCGTCGTCGAGCCCGCCGTCGTCGCGCCGGCGCTCGCGGACGGATCGCTGCCGCCTTCCGAGCTGTCGTCGGCGACGTCGTCGTCGTCGTCCGCGGGGCATCCCGTCATCGCCACCAGCATCCACGAGATCGCCGCGATTGCGGCCTTCGTTCCACGCGTCATCGTCGTCCTCCAGGTCAGTCGTCGAAGAATCCGTTCACTTCCACCAGCCGGCCGTCATCGGCGACGACGGCCATGTCCAAGCCACTGAAGATCGGCGCATCGGCCGGGCCGATCGCCCACGCGTAGCGCATCACCGGATCGTGGCCACCGCCAAGGTCGTGCAACGCGAGCGCTTCACGAGGGTTGGGATAGCCGCCGGATCCGGGCACGTCCAAGCGAACGGGCTCATGCCCGCCATCGATGTGGCGCATGCCCCGACCAGGACGAGCGCGGCTCAGCCGTCGCTCTCGCGGCGCGCCTCGAGCTCGGCCCAGCGATCGGCGAGCGTGCTGGCCGACTTGCGCGCCGCGGCGAGGCGATCGAAAACGGCGCGCTGCTCCGGCTCCGGCAGCGCGTAGAGCTCGGGTCGTGCGAGCTCGGCCTCGAGCTGCGCGACCTCCTGCTCCGCTGCGTCGACGCGCTCGAGCAGGCCCTCGAGCTCGCGCTGCTCCGCCCAGCTCAGCTTCGTGCGCACGACGGGCGTCGCCGCGACCGGCACGGCGGCCGCGACCGGCTGGACGCTCGCGCGCTCGCGGGCCGCATCGGCGAGCGCTTCCTTTCGCCGCGCCGCCCAGTCGGTGTAGCCGCCCTGGTACTGCACGACGTGCTCGCCTTCGAATGCGAGGATCGAGGTCGCCACGCGGTCGAGGAACCAGCGATCGTGCGTGACGACGAGCACGGTGCCCGGATACGCCAGCAGCGTCGACTCGAGCGCCGCCAGCGTGTCGACGTCGAGATCGTTGGTCGGCTCGTCGAGCACGACCACGTTCGCGCCGTCGCGCAGGGTGCACGCCAACGCGACGCGGGCCCGCTCGCCGCCCGACAGCGTGCCCACCAGCTTGCGCTGATCGTGGCTGCCGAACGCGAAGCGCTCGAGGTAGCTGCGCCCGTCGAAGCGCTCCTCGCCGATGACGATCTCGCCGCGATTCGCGACGACGGAGTCGAAGATCGTCTTCGCATCGTCGAGCCCGCTGCGCAGCTGGTCGAGCACCGCGATCCGGGTGTTGCGACCGTGACGGACGGTGCCTGCCGCGGGCGGCAGCTTCTGCAGCAGCACCTGCAACAGCGTGGTCTTGCCGCAGCCGTTGGGACCGACGATGCCCACGCGCTCGCCGGCCGAGAGCCGCAGGGTCAACCCGCGTACCAGCGTTCGATCGCCGCGCGCCACCGAGAGCGCCTCGGCCTCGAGGATCACGTTGCCGCTGCGCACGTGCTCGATCGCGAGCTCGACGCCCCGCTCGGCGCGTGCGGGCGCGCGCTCGAGCGCCGCTTCGGCGCGATCGACTCGCGCGCGCTGCTTGGTGGTGCGCGCCTGCGGGCTGCGACGCAGCCACTCGAGCTCGCTGCGCAGGAAGTTGCGCCGATTGGCCTCGGCGCGCTCGGCATGGGCCTCGCGCTCGGCCTTGGCCTCGAGGTAGCTGCCCCAGCCGCCGTCGTACGAGTGCACCTCGCCGTCCTCGACCTCGAGCGTGCGCGTGACGACGCGATCGAGCAGATAGCGATCGTGGGTGATGAGCACGAGCGCGCCGTGGAAGCGCTCGGACAGCCACGTCTCCAGCCACTCGACCGCATCGATGTCGAGGTGGTTGGTGGGCTCGTCGAGGATCGCGAGATCCGGAGCGGACACGAGCACGCGCGCGAGCGCGACCCGCCGCCGCTCGCCGCCGCTCATCGTCGCGAGCTCGCGCGTGGTCCGGTCGACGCCCATGTGCGTGAGCATCGTCTCGGCCTCGTGCTCGAGCGCCCAACCACCGAGCTCCTCGACCTCCGCCGCGGCGCGGGCCTGCGCCGCGAGCAAGCTCGCGAGCTCGCCGTCACCGCGCTCGAGCCGGGCCGAGAGCTCGGCATGTCGAGCGCTCGCGTCGCGCCAGCGGCCGAGCCCTTCGAGCACCGCATCGATCGCGGTGGTGCCCGGGGCGAAACGCGGATCTTGTTCGAGCCAGCCCAGCCGCAGCCCGTTCTTCGTGACCACGCGCCCTTCGTCGGGCGCCTCGATCCCCACGAGGATGCGCGCGAGCGTGCTCTTGCCGGCGCCGTTGCGCCCGACGAGCCCGACGCGCTCGTGCGCTGCGATCGACATCGAGGCCTTGCGCAGGACCTCGCGTGTGCCATAGCTGCGGCGCAGCCCTTGTGCGTCGATGATGCTCAGGTCCGCGAGTATAGAGGTTCGGGCCGGTGCGTTCGGGTGCGATGGTGATACGCGGCATTTGGCGCTTGCGAAGAGCCACCTCGGGCCGCGACACTTCGGGCTCGCCATGCCCACCATCCTCCGCACGCTCGTCTCCGTCCTGTCCTTCTCCGCGATCGCGATCGGCCTCACGGCATGCAAGCCGCCGCCGTACCCGAAGTGCAAGAAGGACAAGCACTGCAAGGCCGACCTCGGGGAGAAGTGTGTCGACGGCAGCTGTCAGAACTGCGCGAGCGATGCCGACTGTACCGGCAAGGGTGCGGCGACGAAGTGCCACGAGTTCCGCTGCCAGGATCCCACGCAGATCGGCAAGGACGGCTCGGGCGGCGGCGGCGAGATCGGCGACCCGTGCACGCAGCAGATGGACTGCACCGGCGGCTGGGCATGCACCGCGGGCCAGTGCGCGACCTGTACCGACGACATCCAGTGCTCGCCGTCGACGTGCAACCTCGACACCGGCCGCTGCTCGAACACCGGCCAGTGCCAGACCGACGACCAGTGCAAGATGGACGAGATCTGCGACGGTGGGACCTGCGTGTTCTCCGGCACCGATCCGGCGCCGGGCTCCGGTCCGTGCAACCTCGACGCCGTGTACTTCGGCTTCGACTCCGATCAGGTCGGCGACAAGCAGGGTCCCGAGGTCGAGGCGCTCGCGAAGTGCATCGCCGAGCAGAATCGCCAGGTGATCCTCGAGGCCTACGCCGACAACGTCGGCACCGAGGAGTACAACATCTTGCTCACCGAGCGCCGCGGCGCGTCGGTCAAGAACATGCTCGTGAACGGGGGCGCCCCCGCGGAGCTGCTGCAGGTGCTCGCGAAGGGCAGCCTCGAGTCGCAGGGCTCGACGGAAGCCGAGCGCGCGAAGGACCGCCGGGTGCAGTTCGTGTTCCCGTAGGCGCGCCCGAGAGGCGCCGCCTCCGTGCCCGTGCCCGTGCCCGTGCCCGTGCCCGGACGGTGGTCCGCACCACGCAGAGCACACCTTGGCATCCCCACGCGACGAGCGTAGCGTGGTGAGGTGCCGCGGCGCCTCCTCTTCACAGCGACCGCGCTCGCACTCCCCGCCTGCTACACGGGCCTGTCGAGCGACCACCACGCGGCCGGCGACGCCGGCGAGAGCACGGCCGCGACGAGCGACGCGGCGAGCGACACCGGCGAAGAGCCGCCGGTCGACGACGACGTGGCCGAGGAAATCGGCGTCTCCGGCCTGCGCCGACTCTCGATCGCCGAGTACACGCAGACGGTCGTCGATCTGCTGGGCCTGACTCCGGCGCAGGTGCAGGAGCTGCTCCCCGCCGACACGCTCACGCCGTTCGACAACGACTACACCACGCAGACCGCCTCCGAAGCGCTGGTCAAGGGCCTCGAGCTGCTCGCCGGCGACATCGCCGAGGCGATCGTCGCGTCGCCCGAGCTCCGCGGTGCGCTCGTGCCCTGCACGCCCAGCGGCCCCGAGGACGCCGCGTGCTACCGCGAGTTCCTGTCGAGCTTCGGCCGTCGCGCGCTGCGACGCACGCTGACCGACGACGAGCTCGATCGCTTCGCGGCACTGCAGTCGTACGGCGTCGACGAGGGCGACTTCTGGGCCGGCGTCGCCGCGGGCCTGCGGATGTTCCTGCAGCACCCCGAGCTCGTGTATCGCGTCGAGATCGGCGTGCCGGTCCCCGACGCGCCCGAGCTGTTCCGGCTCACCGGCTGGGAGGTCGGCGCCCGGCTGTCCTACCTGATGATCGGCAGCACGCCGCCCGACTGGCTGCTCGACGCCGCCGAGGCCGGCGAGCTCGACAGCTCCGAGGGCATCGCGAGCGCAGCGATGATGCTGCTCGACGATCCGCGCGCACGCGCACGCGTGGTCCGCTTCCACGCGCTGTGGCTCGCCTACGAGAACCTCGCGCAGACCGGCGTCTACGCCGACATGCACGTCGAGACCGCCGCCCTCGTCGAGCGCATCGTGTTCGACGAGCGCCGCGCGTGGATCGACATGCTCACCTCGAACGAGACCTGGCTGACGCCCGCGCTCGCCGAGCACTACGGGCTGCCGGTGCCCGCCGAGCCCAGCTGGGTGCCCTACCCCGACGACGGTCGTGGCGGTCTGCTCTCGCACGGCAGCTTCCTGTCGGTCGGTGCGAAGTTCGGCGACACCAGCCCGACGCAGCGCGGCAAGCTCGTGCGCACGAAGCTGTTCTGCCAGGACATCCCCAAGCCGCCGCCGGAGCTGATGGTCGACGTGTGCGCGCCGCCGCCCGCCGATCCCGACGCGTGCAAGATCGATCGCTACTTCATGTCGCGCGAGGACGCGTGCAAGAGCTGCCACGAGCTCATGGATCCGATCGGCTTCGGGCTCGAGGCCTACGACGCGAGCGGCGTGTTCCGGGCCAACGATCTCGAGCGCCCCGACTGCCCGATCGACGGCGACGGCGAGTTCGTCGGGCTCGGCACGTTCAACGGCCCCGCCGAGCTCGCCGCGCTGGCGGTCGAATCCGACGGGCTCGAGACCTGCGTCGCGCAGCAGCTCTATCGCTTCGCCGTCGGGCGCACCGAGCTCGACCTCCACGACGCCACGCTCGTCGACCGCGTCGTCGCCGAGAGCTCCGGCGACGGCGGACTCGACATGCTGGCGTTCATCACCGGCTACGTCGGCGCCGAGGCCTTCCGCTACCGCCGCGAGGAGGCACCATGAGCCGGCGCGGACTCGGACGTCGACGATTCCTGCGGGGCCTCGGCGGCACCACGATGGCGCTGCCGTTCCTCGAGATCTTCGGCCCCCGCGCCGCGCGTGCCGGCGGTGCGATCCATCGCTACGCGTTCCTGTTCGCCGGGTTCTCGATCGGCTCGTACGGCAACGATCGCATCGCGCCCGCGACGGAAGGTCCGTGGAACGGCACGGTCACGCGCGCGCTGCAGCCGCTCGTCGAGCTCGGCGTCTCCGACGTCGTGAGCCTCGTGTCCGGGCTCGAGATCCCCGTCGGCACCACGATTCCCACCGCCGGTCGGCCCGCGAGCTTCCACTCGACGAGCCACCAGGTGCTCGCGACCGGCCAGCGCTTCGACGAAGAGCGCTACGGCGAGCTGGCCGCGCCCTCGTCCGACTGGGTCGCCGCGAGCGTGCTCGCCGAAGGCACGCCGCAGCCGGTGCTCACCTACCGCGCGCAGCCGTCGTTCTACCGCGTCGACTCCGACGGCGGCTCCGACGGGGTCATCTCGGCGCGCCGCAACGCGAGCGGCGAGCTCGAGCAGGTGCCGCCGATCACGAGCCCGCGGCTCGCGTTCGAGTCGCTCTTCTCCGGGTTCGTGCCGCCCGATCCGGCCGAGGCGCTGAAGGCCAAGCGCATGCTCGAGATGCGCAAGAGCGTGGTCGATCTCGTCGCCGACGACGCAGGTACGCTCATCGGTCGGCTCGGCAACGCCGACAAGCTCCGCATGCAGCGACACTTCGACGAGCTGCGCGCGCTGGAGTCGCGGCTCGACGAGCTCGAGCTGCCCGACGCGCCCGCGTGCATGATGCTGCCCGACCCAGGCGACGATCCGCCCATCGGCGACGGCATCGACCCGTCCGGCGGCGCCGACTACAACTCGTACTACGAGAACGCGAACGGCTACTCCGACGAGGAGCTGCGCGCGACCGTGATGACCGACCTCGTGCACATGGCGTTCGCCTGCGACATCTCGCGCGTGGCCTCGTACATGCTCACGTTCGCGCAGTGCTTCATGAACATGTACACGCTGCTGGGGCTGCCCAGCGATCTTCACGAGATCACCCACGGCAGCATCGGCGACAACGAGGACGAGATGCAGGACGCGCTGGCCGATTGCGCGGCCTGGCACGTGAAACACTTCGCACGACTGGTGCAGAAGCTGCGCGACACCGAGGACTTCGACGGTAGCTCGATGCTCGACACCACCGGCCTCGTGCTGGCCTTCGAGGGCGGCTGGGGCTTCGATCTCGAGAGCGGCGGCGAGCTCAGCCCGCACTCGACCGAGAACATGGTGATGCTCGTCGGCGGTCGCGCGGGCGGTCTGCACACCAGCCCGGGTGGCCACCTGCGGGCGAGCGGCGTGCATCCGGCCGCGGTGCTCAACACGGTGCTGCAGGCGGTCGGCGTCGACGAGACGCTCGGCGAGGTGCCCGACCGCGTCGACGCGCTGCTCGGCTAGCCGGCCTCGAGCACGAACGGGTAGGTGACCACCACCGACCCGCCGCCGTCGGGCTTGGGGAACTTCCAGCGCTCGACGGCCTTTGCGATGCAGGTCTCGACCTCCTTGTCGGAGATCGTGGTGTCGACGATCTGCGTCTCGGTCACGGTGCCTTCACCACCGATGGTGAACTGCACGGCGACGCGCCCCTCGAGGCTCGCGTTGCGCACGAGCCCGGCGTTGTAGCAAGTGCGGACCTCGTTGATGTGCGCACGCACGACCCGGCGGATGATGTCGGCGTCGAGGTTGCCGACCACGCTCGCCTTCGTCGGGCTCACGTGACGACCGAGCGGATCGGCTGCGGGCACCGGGGTTCCGGGAGCCGCGGCACGATCCTCCGCGACCTGCTGCTTCAGCATCTCGCCGACGGCCTTGCCCGCCTCGGAGCTCTCGCGCACAGCCTTGTCGTGCGGGCTCTCGGTGACGAGCGTGATCGGCAGCTGCAGCTCGGCGGCCGGCACGTCGAGCACCTTCACCCACGGCTTGTACCCGTCGCGCGTGACCCGGAGCTCGTGCTTGCCGGCGGGCAGGTTCGTAGCGACGAACGGTGCGGGTCCGGCCAGCTCGACGCCGTCGATCTCCACCTTCGCATCGCCCGGTGCGACGTCGAGCACGAGGTGGCCGAGCGCCTGCATCTGCATGTCGCCCGCGACGATCACGGGCGTCGGCACCGGTGCCTCGGCGACGGGCACGGGCGTCGGTGCCTCCGGGGCCGCAGGTGGACGCGACACGCTGATCACCAGCGCGGCCGCAGCCGCAGCCGCGGCGAACACGGCTGCACCGGTGGCGACCACCGTACTCGAGCGCGACTGCGCGAACACGAGCGGCGGCGAGACGGCCGGCGTCTCGTGCATGCGGGACATGACTCGGGCAGAGAGATCGCGGGGTACGTCGGGCACGGTCCACTCCTCCAGCCACTCGCGTGGCAGCTCGTCGCCCTCGGGCAACTCGGTTCGTTCGTCGCTCACGGCTTCACCTCGGCCAGTCGGCGCTGCAGCGCTGCGCGGGCCCGCCACAGCCGCGATTTCACGGTGCCGAGATCGACACCGAGGATCTCGGCGATCTCGGGATACGCGAGCTCGTGGTACGCCCGCAGCACGAAGGTCGCGCGGATCTCCGGCGCGAGCGTCTCGACCGCGTCGGCGATCGCGACGAGGCTCGAGCGTTGCTCGGCGCCTTCATCGGGTCGGTCGCTGCCCTCGAGCTCGCAGTCGTCGATGGGCGCGAGCTCGGGTCGACGTCGACGCAGCTCGGAGATCGCGGTACGGGCCGCGATGGTCAGGACCCAGGTCGACAGCGGCGCGCCGTGATCGAGCTGCAGCCGGGGCAGCCCCCGCAGCACTGCGACGAGCGCGTCCTGGGCGACGTCCTCGGCGACGCCGTCCCGGCCCGCGCGACCGAGCACGCGGAACACGACCGTCCACACCGGCCGCTCGAAGCGCGCGAGCAGGGCCTCCTGCGCCCACGGCAACCCCGCCTTCGCGGCCGCGATGGTGGCGGGATCGAGCTCGCCCGCCTCGCTCGGGACCGCTCGCAGGTGCGCAGCTCCAGGCACGTCGGGGTTCTCGCGCGGGGACCCCGAAAGGTTCCCCGCGGGCTCCGCCGGGCTCCCGGATCCCGACGATCAGCCCGGGGGCGGCGGCTTGCACACGCCGCCGCCCTCGATCTGGGCGTTCGTGCGGAACGTGTTCAGCGTCTTCCAGTTGTCGACCGGGACCTGCGGGATCGTCGAGTCCTCGCGCACGTTGGTCACGTAGTACGCGTGCTGATTCCAGATCCGGCGCGCCTGGATCCACCGATCGTCGGCGTCGCGGATCGCCTGCAGCGCGGGCTGCCCCGAGGTCGACACCACGAGGATCTCGGCCGAGCCGTCGTTGTCGATGTCGGCCACCGTCGGGTACTCGCTGACCGTCGGACTGAAGCGCGCCTGCTCGAGCAGCACACTGCCCGTGAGCCCGTCGTAGATCCGGAAGTTCTGCTCGTCGGCGTACATCGCCTCGGCGACACCGTCACCGAGGAAGTCGAACGCAGTGCCACCCGCCGCACCCGAGTAGTCCTCGATCGTCACCTGCCACAGCACGTCGGCCGCATCGGGGCCCTGGTAGACCGCGTAGTACTGCTGCGACGAGCTGGCCCAGTCCGAGACCTCGTCGCCGTCGAAGTCGTGGATCGTGCCCGGTCGCTGCCACACGAGGTAACCGATCGCGCCCACCCCGGTCGGCGTGACGGGGCCGTACTGGATCGTGCCGTCGTGCCCGACCATCCAGATGCCCTGTCCCGAGGTGATGAAGATCTCCGGCTCCGGGTCGTCGTCGAGGTTGCCGATCTGCGGGATCGACTGCGCACTGATCGTCGGGTAGTTCTCGAAGTAGAGCGAGCCGTCGGCGTGGTACGCCGAGTGGCCGGTCACGACCTCCATCTCGCCGTCGCCGTCGAGATCCGCCGCCGTCGTGCACTCGAGCTCGCCGGGCTGTGGATTCGGCTGCTCCCACAGCAAGTTGCCGTCGTGGTCGTAGACCTCGTGGTTGAACACGATCTCCACGTCCCCGTCGGCGTCGAGATCGTGGAGCGCGATCGCGCCGGACTCGCGATAGAACTGCGAGGCGTCGCCACCACCTTCGGTGTTCGCCCACTTGAGCGTGCCGTCGTGCTCGAAGGCCTTGAGGTGGAAGTCGTTGCCGTCGATGTAGAGCGCCACGATCTCGGGCAGCCCGTCGTCGTCGATGTCGCCGAACGCCGGCGTGGCGGTGCACGAGATCTGCTCGCTGGG
Source organism: uncultured Nannocystaceae bacterium (assembly GCA_964519175.1). Taxonomy (GTDB): domain Bacteria; phylum Myxococcota_A; class Polyangia; order Nannocystales; family Nannocystaceae; genus Xiheibacterium. The sequence goes on along the minus strand of CAZFKC010000056.1, from coordinate 22,777 downwards.
CGGGATCGAGAAGTGCTCGTTGCCGGTCTCGCCGTCGAGCACGTGCAGGTAGCATGCGGTCGCGTAGTCGATGCTCGTGTTCGAGACCAGCAGTACGTCGGGCGTGTCGCAGAGATCGATGCTGCCGTCGCCGTTGTCGTCCGTGAAGTTGCCGACGAGCGGAGTGACCCAGCTCTGCTCGTCCATGCCGAAGGTCCACTGCACCGCCGGCGTGAAGCTGTTCGCCGGCGCTTGCTGGCCGCAATCGCCGATCGCGTCCATGTCGTCCACCACGTGACAGGTCGGCTGCGGGTCCTCGGTGTCGTCCGGCATGTCGGGGGCGCCGGCGACATCGAACTTCGGACCGTCCGCGGCCCCCATCGAGCTCGACTCGGTGGCGACGTCGGGCATGCTCGTCGCCGTGGTGCTGCCGTCGGCGCCGGTCGAGGTCGCGGGCGCGGTTCCCGACGCATCGGCCGCGCTGCTCGACGACCCGCCGTCGTGGCTCGCCGTGTCGACGGCGTCGAAGCACGCGGCCGCACCGACGAGCCCGATCCAGGCATGCGGGCGCAGACGCGCACCTCTGCTCATGCCCATGACCCCATCCATGGCCACGATGGCCCGCCGGCATCGTTTCGGCGAGCAGGGAATCACGCGTGCGACGCCGAAGCGCACGAGCGCGCGTCGCAACGACGGCGCGGAGCACGGACTGACCAGATGTTGACCGACTCGGCATCCTGCGTGACGCTGAGCGACGCACGATGCGATTCACATCCACGTCCCGTCTGCGCAACCAGCTCATCTTCGGCCTCGTCGCCGGGCTCGCGGGCTGCGGCGGAGGTGGAGGTGGGGGTGGCGAGAGCTCGGCCGATGGATCGTCGTCGAGCTCGAGCGAAGGCGGCGACTACGAGGACTCGCTGACCCACGGCTACGTGCGGCTGGAGTTCGCGCGCGCCGATGGCGTGGCGGTGGATCCGTTCGCGAGCACCGATACGGTGATTGCGACGCTGGCGTACGGGCCGTGCCTGTCCAGCTTCTACACCAGCCATCCGTCGATGCAGCAGTACGGCGTCGCGGGTGCGCCGGTCTTCGGCGGGCTCGCGCAGGGCGGCGAGGGCTGGCAGGACCGCCTGTGCGCCGGCAACGTCGGCGAGCACGTCGACTGCAGCATCGTCTGGATCACGCAGCAGTTCGACGCGACGCAGGATCTCACGATCACCTACCGCATCGACTCGCCGCTCGAAGGCGGTGCGCTGCTGTTCGGGCCGATTCCCACCGCCCACACCGCACAGTGTGCCGCCGGCACCACGCCGACGGTCGAGATGACCGGCACGGCGACGGTGATCGGCAAGGACGTCGACGACAACGACGTCTGGCACATGGACTCGTTCGCGCCGGGCGAGGCCGCGACCGGTGACGACGCGCCGATCGTCGTGTCGGTCGTGCCGGTCGGAGGGTGAGTCGGTGCGCGCGAGGCAACGACTCGGCGCGCTCGCGCTCGCCATCGGTGCCCTCGCGTGGGGCCTCGACGAGCGCGACGAAGGGATCCGCGTCGCGACCTTCAACATCGAGTCGTTCCCGATGGCCCGCACCGATCGCGAGGCCGTCGCGGCCACGATCGCCGAGCTCGAGGCCGACGTGATCGCGATCCAGGAGATCGTCGACGCCGACGCGTTGCGGGGCGTGCTCGCGGTCGCCTCGCGCAGCGCCGGTCGCGACTGGCGGCTCGTCGTCTCGCCGTGCGGGGGCAAGGGTGACCGCGAGACCACGGGCATCGCGTGGGATGCATCGCGGCTGCACCTCGTCGCCACGCGCGGCTATCCGGGCCTCGATCCCAGCGGCGACGGTCGGTGCGGCTACGATCAGCCCGCGACGCTGGTGGTGGTCGCGGACGCGGACGACCACGACGATCGCCTCGCCGTGCTGTCGGTGCACCTGCGGCCGTTCCCCGAGCAGTTCGAGCAGCGCAAGCGGCAGTGGCCGCGCGTGCTCGAGATCCTCGCGGCCGCGCGCGACACGTGGGACGCCGAGGCCATCGCGCTCGGTGACTACAACAGCACCGGCTTCACGACGACGCCCAGCGAGGAGCGCGACTTCGTCGAGCGTGTCGTCGCGCACGCCGACATGGAGCTGCTCACCGGCGAGCTGCCGTGCACCGAGTACTGGCAGCCGGTCCCGCCGCTCTCCGACGTGCACCCGTCGCTGCTCGATCATGCGGTCGCGACCGGCGGCAGCTGGGACGCGCCGCGCGTCCTCGGGCTGTGCGCGCGACTGCGCTGCGAGCCCACGGCGCGCCCCGCCATGGATCCGCACTGGCGGAGCGTCTCCGATCACTGTCCGGTCGTGATCGAGGGAACGTTCGAGTGACCCCACGCGCGGTCCAGCGCGCCGGAAGCGGCTGGGACAGCCGTGCGCGTGAGCAAAACCCGCTCGCGCCCTCGCCATCCGCGTAGCACAATCCCCGCGGAGACTGGCGCCGCACATGACCGACGAGCCGTACATCATCTTTGGCAGCCCGATCATCGGACCCGACGAGATCCAGGCTGTGACCCACACGCTGGAAACCTGCTGGATCGGTACCGGTCCGCGTGTGCACGAGTTCCAGTCGGTGATGGCGGAGTACACGGGGGCCAAGTTCGCGATGGCGGTCGGCTCGTGCACCGCGGCGCTGCACCTGTCGATGGTCGTGTCGGGCGTGGGCCCGGGCGACGAGGTCATCACCACCGCGATGACGTTCTGTGCGACCGCCAACTCGATCGTGCACACCGGCGCGACCCCGGTGCTCGTCGACTGCCAGCGCGACACGCTCAACATCGATCCCGCGGCGATCGAGGCCGCCATCACGCCGCGCACCAAGGCGATCGTGCCGGTGCACTTCGCCGGCCGTCCCTGCGACATGGACGCGATCATGGCGATCGCGAAGAAGCACGGCCTGCTCGTCATCGAGGACGCCGCGCACGCGATCGAGACCACCTACCACGGCAAGAAGGTGGGCTCGATCGGCGATCTCAGCTGCTTCAGCTTCTACGTCACCAAGAACATCACCACCGGCGAAGGTGGCATGGTGACGACGAACGACCCCGACCTCGCGAAGAAGATCCAGATCTACGGCTTGCACGGCATGTCGGCCGACGCCTGGAGCCGCTTCTCCGACAAGGGCTACAAGCACTACGCGGTCGTCTTCCCCGGCTTCAAGTACAACCTCACCGACATGGCGGCGAGCCTCGGGCTCGTGCAGATGACCCACGTCGACGAGTGGCTGCGTCGCCGCGTCGAGGTGTGGAACCGCTACCAGGAGGCGTTCAAGGACCTCCCGGTGCAGCTGCCCGCCGAGCCCGAGCCGAACACCGTGCATGCGCGGCACCTCTACACGCTCATGATCCTCGACTCGGCGCCGGTCTCGCGCGACGAGTTCATGAACGAGATGCACAAGCGCAAGATCGGCACGGGCGTGCACTACCGTGCGCTGCACGTGCACCCGTACTACCAGGAGCGCTTCGGGTTCCAGCCCGAGCAGATCCCGAACGCGTACTGGGTCGGTGAGCGCACCGTGTCGATCCCGCTGACGCCGAAGCTCACCGATCGAGAGATCGAGCGGATCATCGGGGCCGTGCGCGGCATCCTGGCCAAGTAGCTCAGCCTCGCTCGAGCACGAGCGAGAAGTTGTTCGCCGGCATCTCGATGCGCTCGACGAGCGAGAGGCCGGCGGCCCCGGCCAGCGGGAGCACGTCCTCGAGGTTGCGCACGCCCCAGCTCGGGTTCGTCGCGCGCAGCCGCTCGTCGAACGCGGCGTTGCTCTCGGCGGTCGGCTTGCCGCCGATGTGGAACGGCCCGTAGAGCACCATGATGCCGCCCGGGCGCAGCACCTTGCCCACGCCGCGCATCAGACCCTCGCACGCGGACCACGGCGCGATGTGGATCATGTTGGCGCAGAAGACCGCGTCGACGCGGGTGACCGGCCACGTTTCGTCGTGCACGTCGAGCCGCAAGGGTGGCAGCAGGTTCGGTGTGCCCTCGTGGTCTCGCCACGCCGCGATGCTGTGCAGCGAGTCTTCGTCGATGTCGGTGGGCTGCCAGGAGAGCCCGGGCAGCGCGCGCGCGAAGAACACGGCGTGCTCGCCCGTGCCCGACGAAATCTCGAGCAACGTGCCCGAGGCCGGCAGCACGCGCGCGAGCACGGCGAGGATGGGCTCGCGGTTGCGCGAGGTCGCGGCGGCGTAGCGCATGCTCACAGCCCCGCCACCTTTCCCGCCGCCTCGAGCTCCCAGACCAGCTTGGCCACCCGCGTGCCGCCCGCGGGCAGCGCGAGCTCGAGCCGCGCGATGCCGTCCTCGTCGACCTCGCGCGGCGGCGGCTCGCACTTCTTCGTGAGCACCGCGACCTCGACCTCCTTCACCTCGGAGACCGGCACGCGCTCCTGCAGGACGATCGTCCGCGCCTGCGCGCTCGCGTTCGAGACGTGCAGCGTGATCGTGTGCAGGTGCCGCTGCTTGCCGGTGATGCGCGACGTGTCGTGCTCGACCTCGTCGTCGCGCAGCACCACGACGCCGTCCTCGCTTCCGAACGACAGCTCGACCGTCTCGCCCGGGGCCGCGAACGCCAGCGACGAGCGCCCGACGTAGCCGGAGCTGCGCAGCAGATCGACCGGACCGGCGAGCAGCACCTGCGAGGACGTGTTCGTGAAGCGTGCGACCACCACCGCCTCGGGCCCCAGCTCCGGCGTGCACACCAGCTCGCAGCGCGCGGCCGCGCCGAAGGATCCGAGCGGCACGCGGTGCGGCTCGCCGTCGTCGGGGATCGTCGCGCGACCGCGGGCCAAGAGCACGCGGGTCTCGCCGCCGTCGTCGAGCCCCGGCATGTCGGTCGCGCCGCCCTCGGCCGAGGTCTTCTCGATCGCGACCTCGCGGATGCCGACCTCGACGCTGCGCTTCTCCTTCTCCTGCTTCGGCCGCGTCGTGAGGCGATCCTCGAAGAGCTGCGGCGGCGTCGTGCCGAGCGTCGGGCGGGCCGTCGAGAGCGCGAGCTCGACGTCGTCCCAGCGCTCGCCGCTCGCCTGCCACACGACCGCCTCGGCCTCGAGCTCGACCGCGTCGCCGACCAGGCGCGCACGGTAGGCGGGCCGCCACACCGCGCACGGCACCTGGTAGCGCGCGCGCACGTTCGCGCGGCCGCTGCCCGCCAGCGAGAGCACCAACGCGCACTCGAAGTCGTGCTCGGGCTGCTCGGAGATCGCCACGGCACGACGCGCTTCGCGGATGCGATTCGCACACTGCTCGTAGCGCTGGTCCGCGGTGCGCTGGCGCTCGTCGGCCTCGGCCTGCCGGCGTCCGAGCTCGTCGAGCGCAGCGAGCTGCTCGGGCACCTGCAGCCGGCCCGCGCCCGCCGCCTCGGCGATCGCACGCAGCAGATCGGTGCGCGCGACCGCCAGGGTCTCGCCGGCGATCTGCGCGCGCGCACAAGCGTCGCCGAGCTCCACGAGCTCGAGCTCCAGCGCACGCACGAGCTTCTTCGCGAGGCTGGCGTCCGCTGCCACGCCGCCCTTCGGCTTCTCGCGCCAGCGCCGACGCAGCCGCGCGTCGAGCAGCGCGGCGCCTTCGACCGTCACCTCGAGCGAGCGGTCGACCGCGACGATCGCGACGTGCTCGATCACGACGACGGTCGTGCCCTCGCCGAGCTCGAGCTCGCCCGCGCGCTCGATCTGCGCACGATCTTCCATCACCTGCACACGGCGGATCGGTAGGACTGCGGTGCGTTCGTCGGCCATGGCTCAGCTCCTGCGGTTGCCGCCGACCAACATGCGGTCGGCGGGCATGCGAATGGTGAACTTCGCGGTCAGCGTCGTCTTCTGTCGCGCGGGCACGGTGACCCGCCAGCGGCGCAACCCGTGTACGAGCACGCCGTCGATGGGCTGCTCGACCACCGTCCACTCCGGCGTGACCTCCTGCTCCTTGACCTCGAGGTCCTTCTCGTCGGCGGCGACGACCGGCACGCGCTCCCGCACCTCGATCTCCGCGGGCACGCCGAGCCGGTTGTCGAGCTCGATCGCGATCTCGTGGGGCAAGACCGCGGCACCACCGAACAACCCCCCGGTCGTCTCGGCAAACCGAGTGTTGCGCGCGACCTTGATCGCCTCTTCGACGCCGAGCCCGATACGCCGGCCGTCGGCGCCGGGTGGAATCGGCGGGAGCTGCGTCGTGAGCAGGAACTGGCCCTCGCGCACGACGTCGACGGGACCGGGCAACAGCGCCGTGGCGGTGCGGTTCGTCAGCTCGAGCGTGCGATAGACCTGTGACTCGACCGCAGGCACGCAGACGTAGCGCGGGCGCAGCTCGAGCTCGCAGTCGGCCACCGCGACGCTCACCCACGTGCCCGTCGACGGCACATCGGCCGGTGCGCGGGCCTCGAAGCGGTAGTCGAAGCGATCCTGCGCCGCGACGGCGATGAAGTCGCGCGGCAACGGCAGCGACGCGATCGACTCGGCTTGCCGCCGCGCTTGCTCGACCAGAGACGCGACCACCTCGACGCGCACGTGCACGCCGACGGCGATGCCCAGCGACCACGACGGCGCAGGTGCGAGCCGGCCGCGCTGCACACCGACGGCCGGCCCCTGCATGCGCAGCCCCGCATAGTCGAGGAGATCGTGCGACGGTGCGAACGCCGGCGCGGCCTCGGGCGCGGGCTCGTCGAGCAGCAGATCCGCGTCTTCGCCGTCGAGCATCGCCTTGTCGGCGAGCCGTTGCTGCTCGGCGAACGCACCCGGCGCGACCATGCCCGCACGCGTCGCCGATTGCGGCGCCGGTGGTGCGCCGCCGAACGCCATCGTGGACGCGCGCGCAGGTGGTGGCGCCGCTGGCATCGGCGCGGCCATGGGTGGGGGCGCCGGCATCGATTGCATCGGCACGGGGGCGGCCGCGACGGCAGAGCGCAGCTCGACGTCACGGCCCGCTTCGGTGCGAGCGCGCGCGGCCTTCGGCGCTTGCCGACGCGCGGTGTCCTGCGCCTCGGCTTCCATCCCGGCGGCAGCGGGCCTGGTCAGCACCGCCGCGTCGTAGTCGGCGAAGAGCGCGTCGAGCCCCGGCGGTGGCTCGCGCCAGCCCGCGCGGCGCGGCTCGGGCTGCGCGCGACCGATCCGCAGCGAGCGCAGCTCGGGCAGCTCGGTGCGGCGGAACAGCGACGCAGTCGAGAGCGACAGCATCACGGCACGCCAGTCTTCACCGGTGCGCTGCACGATCGACGCGCGCATCGCCAGCTTGCCGCCGCGCCCGTCGGGCGAGAGCGCGAGCTGATAGCTCGGCGCCCACCGTGCGCCCGCGACCTCGTACTCGATCGCCAGCTCGCACGCCGTGTGCGGTGCGGCGGAGAGCGTGACGATCGCGGCACGGCTGACGCGTGCGCGCTCGTTGCGACGCGCCGACGAAGCCTCGGCGAGCCGGCGCTCGTGCAGGCGCTCGGCTTCCTCGGCGTCCTCGAGCTCGCGCCGCAGCTCGCGACGCCGCGCCGACACGGTCTCGAAGCGAGCATCGACGAGCTCGACGAGCGCGAGCATGCTCGCGAGCGGGGCTTCGCGCGGCGGCTCGCGGCGCGGCGGCTCGCGGAAGCTCGGGTGCAGCGCACGCAGCTCGGCGAGCTCCTTCTCCACGCGCTCCACCTGCGCCTGCAGCCGCGCGCGGGTGTGCTTGGCCTCGTCGAGCGCAGTGCGCTCGACCGCGAGGTCGACGTCTTCGCCCAGCTCGACGTCGAACGCCGCGCGCACGTCGAGCACCGTGATCTCGGCGCCGGCCCCGACGATGCGGGCACGCAGGGAGAACGCTGCGAGCGCCAGCGGCAGCCCGGTGACCCGGAGCTTCGTCTGCGCTGCGGCGGCCTCGTCGAGCGCGGCGATGCGGGTACACACCGCGCCGATCCGGAAGACCGTGACGGCGCGGAGCTCGGACGTGACGCTGTGCGGATCCATCGCGGCTCGCATGATCGCTCGACCAACGCGCGAGCGGCAGCGTTCGTGACAAACGATCTTGGCTACGCGGGCTCGGGCCGATAGCGCAATCGCGCGGGGCCGCGCAGGCGCTTCACGGCGGCCTCGACCCGCTGCGCGGCGCCGCGGGTGTCGAACGGCCCGAGCACGCGGGCGATCCGCCACGGCCGACACGCGCGCGTGCTCTTGGCGCCGCCGGGCAGCTTGCCGTTGTGTTGCAAGAGTCGCTTCTTCGCATCGAGCGCGACGCCGACGTAGGTGCGGGCACGGACCCGCGAGCGCAGCACGTACACGACCCAGGCCATCGCTACTGCGGCGCCTTGGGCAGCTCGGTGAGCTCGTAGGTGATCGAGGTCTTGTCGCCCTCGGTGCTGGTGTTCGGGCTCTCGACGACCTTCGCGTAGATGCCCGGCTTGTCCACGATCATCCACACGGTCTTGTGGTTGCCGAAGAAGTCCGCGAGCTCGGCCTTGCTGGCCTCGAACGTGCCGGCGGGCACGGTGACGGCCTCGCGTCCGGAGATCGTGACCGTGGGCTTCTCCATCGCGAAGAACGGGCTCCACGTCGACCATGGCGTGTTCGCCGGCTGCGACGACGCCTTGTTGGTGCCGGGATCCGGATCGACCGTGTACGAGGTGGTCGCGCCGTCGTCGCTCGTGTTCGAGAGCGCGTAGGTCAGCTTGCCGCCGGCCTTCTTGCCCTTCGCGTCGGTGCCCGCACGCGTGTACACCAGCTTCGTGCCGGGCTGCATCGCCGCACGCACGGCATCGACGGTCCACGGCGGCGCGGTCGGATCGACCTTCTTCGGCCGTGCCTCGACCTTCACCTCCTTGGTGTCCGCCTTCTTCTCGACGGCGACCGCCTTCGCGATCGCGTCGGCGGCCGAGCCCTTGCTCTCTCCGCCGCCGCACGCGACGGCGAGCACCAGCATCGACAGGGAAACGAGCTCGTGGGTACGCACGTGACGACGGTAGCACGAACCGGCGCGGGTCCGCGCAAACCGGCGGAGCGTCAGAGGCAGGTGCCGGGGCTCAGCGCCCCGGTCATGAGGTCGACCTGCGGCGGCTGGCAGAGCGTGTCCGGCCCGCACTGACCATCGACTTCGCACTCGCTGCACACGCCGATCTGCAGCAGCCCCATCACGTCCGCGATGGCGCAGTGGCCCGAGGCGCACGACTCGTCGCCGGTCGCCGCGAATGCGCAGCTCTGACCGTTCGCCAGCGTACCGGGCGTGACGCAGCGGTTCACCCCGGTGAGCGCGTTGATCGCGATGTCGGGCGCGCACAGGAGGCCCGGCGCGCAGTCGGCATCGCTACCGCACTCGCCGCATGTCGAGGCGGTGATGATGCCGGGCACTTCGAACACGGTCGTGCACACGAGCTCGTCGGCGCACACGTCCTCGCTCTCGCACGCGTCGCCATAGCTGCCGTCGTTGCAGCTCGACGGTGTCGGCGGCGACATGATCGGGTTCGCCGGCGTGCAGCCGCCGCCCGCACAATCCGAGTCGTCGCTGCACTGGCCGCATACGCCGCCCAGGATGTTCAGCGTGTAGCAGTGGCCCGACTCGCACTCCTCGTCGAGCGAGCAGCTCTGTCCGTCGGGCAGACCTGCGCCGGTGGGGTCCGTCATCGTGCTGGGATCGGTCGTCACGGTCACCGTGGTCGCATCGGTCATCGTGATGGGACCGGTCGTGCTCGGGTCCGAGCCGACGCTGGTCGACAGGGTGGTCGCGGTGGTCGACGCGGTCGTATCGACCGAGGCGATCGTCGGATCGACGTCGTTGCCCGAGTCGTCGGGATCGCTCGAGTCGGTGCCCGCAGAATCACCGACGACGACGGCGGGCCCACACGCGATCGTCGTCAGGACGCAAGAAGCCAGCCATCGCAACCGCATTCGACGAGCGTAGGACCGCGCCCGCACCCGTGCAACCCGTCTGCACCCGCGATGGGACGAACGCAGGCTGAAATGACGCGGCCACCGATCTGGTAGGGTGGCGCCGTCGTCGTCCACGTGCCGCTCGTATCACTCTCGGGACTCCGCAAGCGCTTCGGCGCATTCGAGGCGCTGCGCGACGTCACATGCGACATCGAAGGCCGCGCGGTCGGCCTGCTCGGCCCGAACGGCGCCGGCAAGACCACGCTCATGCGCGTGCTGCTCGGCCTGCTCGCGCCCGATGGCGGGACCGCACGCGTGCTGGGGCTGGACGTCGTGCGCGAGCCGACCGCGGTGCGGGCACGGCTCGGCTACGCGATGGAGGGGCCCGACCGGATTCCCGGGCTCACCGGGCTCGAGTCGGTGGCGTACGCGGCCGAGCTGTGTGGCATGCCCCGCCGCGCGGCGGTGCTGCGCGCCCACGAGATCCTCGATCTCGTCGGGCTCGACGACGCACGCATGCGCGCGGTCGAGGAGTACAGCACCGGCATGCACCAACGCGTCAAGCTGGGCATGGCGCTCGTGCACGATCCCGAGCTGCTGCTGCTCGACGAGCCCAGCAGCGGGCTCGATCCCGACAGCCGCGACGACCTGCTCGCGCTCATCGTGCGGCTGCGCGAGGGCGACGGGCCCGCGGTGATCCTCTCCACGCACCTGTTGCACGACGTCGAGCGCACCTGCGACGCCGTGGTGATCATGCACGAGGGGCGCGTGCGCTTCAGCGGCCCGCTCGCCGAGCTCCGGGTCGAGACCAGCCAGCAGTGGGAAGTCCGCGTCGACGGCGATCCGCAGGGCTTCGCGGCCGCGCTCGCGCGCACGGGTGCAGCGGTGCAGCCGGGGCGTAGGCCCGAGGCGCTCGTCGTCACGCTCGCGCACGGCCACGACGCGCGCACGATCTGGTGGGCCGCGGGCGAGAGCGCCACCCGGCTCTGGCACCTCGAGCCACGTGCGCTCTCGCTCGAAGAGGCGTTCCTCAGCACGATCGGGGCGGCGCAGTGAAGGACGAGGTCATCTCGATCGGCTATCGCCGGCTGCCCGTGCAGAGCCGCAAGCGCTGGGCGCCGTGGGCGATCGCCCGCACCGCGCTGGCGCTCGCCTTCCGCAAGCGCTCGTCGAAGCTGGCCATCGCGCTGTGTGCGTTCGTCGTGCTCGCGCACGGGGGCACGCTGATCGGACAGGTGCTCGTCGCGGGCATCGACGCGGAGCGAGCGGACGATGCCGCCGGCATGTTCATGGCCGGGCTCGTGCGCCAGGCGATCGGTCAGGTGCACGGCACGCTCTCGACGTTCCTCGGCGTGCAGCTGCACGCGACCGCGCTGCTGCTCGCCGTGGTCGCCGCAGGCCTCGTCGCCGAGGACCGCCGCACCCGCGCATTCGAGCTGTACTTCTCGCGACCGCTCACCACCCTCGACTACGCGCTCGGCAAGGCCCTCGTCGCGCTCGCGCTGCCGGTCGTCACGCTCTTCGTGCCGTTCCTCGGGCTGTGGCTGCTCGCGGTCGGCATCGCCCCGGACGAGCTCGCGCGCGAGCTCTGGCAGCTGCTCCTGCCCGGCCTGCTCGGCGCGCTGCTGTGCGTCGTGCTGCTCGCGAGCACGATCCTCGGCGCCAGCGCGCTCGGCGAGCGCGGCCGCACCGTCGGTGTCGCCTACGTGCTCGGGCTCGCCATCATCGGTGCGTTCGCCGACGGGCTCGCCGACGAAGGCATGGCCTGGGCGGGCTACCTCGGGCCGCTGCGCGACGTGCAGACCGTCGCAGACGCGCTGCTGCGTCGGGGCTCGCCGGGCATGCTCGCTGCGTTGCTCGACGTGCGCGCATCGACGAACCCCAGCGCGCTCCTCTCCGCACTCGCGCTGCTCGTGATGATCGCCGGAGGGCTCGCAGCGCTGGCCGCACGCCTGCGCGCACAGGTGCGCGGATGAGCGGCGCCACGATCACGGTTCGCGGGGTCTCGAAGCTGTTCGGGCTCGTGCGCGCGCTGGACGAGATCGACCTCGAGATCGGGCCCGGGGTCACCGGGCTGCTCGGGCCCAACGGCTCGGGCAAGTCGACGCTGATGAAGCTGGTCACCGGCCAGCTCCGCCCCGACACGGGCGAGGTGCGCGTGCTCGGTCGCGATCCGTTCAGCGATCCGCGCGCGATGATCTCGCTGGGGCTCTGCCCCGAGCACGACAAGTTCTACGAGGAGCTTCCAGCCGCGGGCTTCGTCGGCGCGCTCGTGCGGCTGCACGGCTTCGACGCGAAGGAGGCCGATAGCCGCGCACGCACGGCGCTCGCACGCGTGGGGCTCGAGCGCGCGGCCGACAAGCGCTTGCGCGAGATGAGCCGCGGCATGCGACAGCGCGTGAAGATCGCGCAGGCGATCGCGCACGAGCCACGCGTGGTGTTGCTCGACGAGCCGCTCACCGGCACCGACCCGGTCGGCCGCGCCGATCTCATCGCGCTCGTCGCTTCGCTCGGCACCGGCGATCGCACGGTCGTGGTGTCGAGCCACGTGCTGCACGAGATCGAAGCGATGACGCACCAGGTCGTGCTCGTGCGCTACGGGCGACTGCGCGCGCAGGGCAACATCCGTCGGCTGCGCTCGCTGCTCGACGACCGGCCCTACCGTGTGCGCGTCGAGCTCGACCAGCCGCGCACCCTCGCGACCGCGATGTTGCACAGTCCCGCAGTGCGGGCGCTCGCGCTCGTCGATGCCCGTACCCTCGAGCTCACCGTCGTCGACCTCGACGGCATCTGCGACGAGCTCCCGCGCACCGCCGCCCAGCTCGGGCTCGTGCTCGAGCGCATGACCTCCCCCGACGCGGACCTCGAGAGCCTCTACCGCTACCTCGTGTCATGATCGACGAACCCCTCCCACCGCAGCTCCGGCTGGCCAGCTTCTGGGCGCGCTTCCACGCGATGCGGACGCTGCGACGTCCGGCGACGGTGCTGTGGATCGCCGCGATCGTGGTCATCGCGATCGCGCTGCGCATCGCGGCCTCGCCCATCGATGTCGTCGACTTCGAGATCACGCTCGCGCTCCCGCTGCTCGCGTTGTTCTTCGGCTCGGGTGGGCTGCGCGAGGAGGTCGAGGATCAGACCCTCACGTTCGCGTTCGTGCGTCCGCTCGGGCGCGGACCGATCTTCCTCGCGCGCACCGCTGCCGCCATCGCCGTAGTGCTCGTGCCGGTGCTCGCCGGCATCCTCGTCGCCACCAGCGATCCGCTCCAGCTGCCCGTGCAGCTCGCGGTCGCGGTACTCGGCGCGCTCGTCTACGTGCCGCTCTTCGCCCTGCTCGGGCTCGTGCTCAAGCGCCCGATGCTGGTCGGGCTCGGCGTGCTCGGCTGGGATCAGCTGCTGGGCGCGGTGCCCGGATTCCTCTCGCAGCTGACCGTGCGCACGCACCTGCGGAGTCTGCTCGAGCTGCCCGGCAAGCGCGGTCTGTTCGCACCGCTGGTGCGTCCGCCGAGCCCCTGGGTGAGCCTGCCGGTGCTGCTCGCGGTCGCGGCGATCTGCTGCGCCGTCGGGGTGTGGTGGGTACGCAGCCGCGAGCTGGTCGTGCCGAAGTGAGGCATCATCGTCGCGAGGCTCCATGCCGCTGCCCGCCACCATCGCCGCGATCGAGCGCCCGCACGCGCGGCTGTGGACGCTCTACCTGCTGCGCGCGCTGCTCACCGGTCCCGCGTTCGTCGTGCTCGCGCCGTTCCTGTGGTTCCGCTGGCACTCGATGCGCTATCGCTTCGACGAAGAGGGCGTGCACATGCGGTGGGGCATCCTGTTCCGCCGCGAGATCAACCTGACCTACCGGCGCATCCAGGACATCCACCTGCGCTCGGGGTTGTTCCAGCGCTGGCTCGGGCTCGCCGACGTGCTCGTGCAGACCGCGGCCGGCTCGGCGTCCGCAGAGATGACCATCGAAGGGCTGCGCGAGTTCGAGGCCGTGCGCGACTTCCTCTACACGCGCATGCGCGGCCAGGCGCAGCACGCCGAAGCCGAGGCGCAGGTCGACGATCCCGCGATTGCGGCGCTGCGCGAGGCGACGGCCGAGCTCGCGCGCGCACGCGTCGCGCTCGAGCGCCTCGCACCACCGGTGGCATAGCGCGATGTGGTCGGCATTCCTTCGCCTGGTCTACGAGGTCTGCGCGGTGCCGTCGCCCCCCGTCGCGCCGCCCGGCGACCGTGCCCGGGTGATCCGCGCCGCACCGGGATGGTGGCGCTATCGGATGACGTTGTGGTTGCTCGGCCGCGCGATCCTGCTGCTGTTGCTCGCGTCCCCGTTCGTGGCGATCGAGCTCGTCGCCTCGGCGGAGCCGCTGCCCTTGGTCGGGCGGATCGTGGTGAGCATGCTCGAGTACGGCGTCGCGACGCTCTGGCTGCTGTCGCTGCCGCTCGGCTACGCACTGCAGCGCCTCGACTACGAGCACCGCTGGTACGTCGTCACCGATCGCAGCCTGCGGATCCGCGAAGGCATCCTGATCGTGCACGAGATGACGCTGACGTTCGCCAACGTGCAGAACGTGACGATCGAGCAGGGCCCGCTGCAGCGTGCGTTCGGCATCGCCGATCTCCGGGTGCAGACGGCCGGCGGCGGTGCGGGTGCGGAGCAGCCCGGCATGCGCTCGATGCACACGGGCGTGCTGCGCGGCGTCGAGGATGCCGCCGCGCTGCGCGAGCTCGTGCTCGCGCGTCTGCGCCGCGCAGCGGATGCCGGGCTCGGCGATCCCGACGAGGCGAAGGCGACGAACACGGCCCCGCTCGCAAACGCCGCGGCCGCGCTGCTCGCCGAGGCCAAGGCGCTCGCGCGGGCCGCGGAGCGCATGCACGCGTGAAGCGGGTGCGCCTCAGGGCGCGAACTTCATCACCGTCACGTGGTAGCCCTCGGGGTCGACGTACACCACGTCGGCGATCCAGATCGAGTCGTCGGGCGCGATGCCCATCCGGTACTCGTAGCCGAGGCCGGTCACCGACTGATCCCAGAGCGTGGCTCCGTCGGACGCGCGCTTGAGCATGCGGTACTCGGTGGTCGACGCGTCGCGGTACAGCAGGACGAGCGCACCCGTCGAGTCGATGCCGGCCGCGAGGTCGAGATCGGAACCGGTGGGCAGGCTCCACTCGGCCGCGTAGTTCGCATCGAGCTTGGTGACCGAGTACGACGGGTAGTTGCTGATCGCGAGGACGGTGCCGTCCGGCGCGTGCACGGCGTCTTCGAAGTACTGCACGTCGGGGAACGTGTAGTTGCCGGCGAGGTTGCCGGCCGCGGTGTACCGCGCGACGAAGCCGACGTTGGTGCTGTTGCTGATGAGCCGCCGCGAGCCCACGACCGCGACGGAGCCCGCCGCGCCGAACGTCGCGCCCGCGAAGCTGTAGTCGTAGCTGCCGTTGTCCTGCGGCATGTTCACCCAGGTCGGCGAGTCGCCGGCCGTGGGGCTGCCCGCGGGGTAGAGCGCGAGCACGTCGTAGTCGAGCGCGGCGTAGTTGCCCGACTCGTCGGCCTCGAGCGCTTCGGTGCCGGCCGTGCGCGCCTCGCAGACCTCGGTGAGCACGCCGGCGGCGTCGACGACGTAGTTGCAGCCGTTCGCGCCGAGCACCCACAGGTCGCCGGCGACGGTCGCCTCGCGCACCGGCGTCTCGGGCAGCAGCACGTCGTACATCTGGTTCAACGTCACGTCGGCGTTGAGCGCCAGCAGCACCTGGTCGTCGACACCGCAGTAGCCCGTGGCGGCGACCAGCGTGTTGCCGTCGCGGAACGTGGGCTTGGTGATGAAGTTGCCGTCGCAGAACGAGAACGGGCCGTCGTCGTAGGTGCCCAGCTGCGTACCGGAGATGATGCAGTCGAGGTTGCAGCCGGTGCCGTTCTCGTTCGCATCACCGTTGTCACAGCCCTCCGGGCCGTTCATCTCGCCGTCGCCGCAGTGGGGACCGAGCGCGCTGCAGTCGCTCGCACACCCGCCGTAGGCCCCGTCGTTCACCTCGTCGTCGCAGGCCTCGGGGCCGTTGACCTCACCGTCGCCGCAGCGCTCGGCGAAGTCGCTGCAGTCGGGCAGGCAGCCGCCATAGGCCCCGTCGTTGACCATGTCGTCGCAGACCTCGTCGCCTTCGACTTCGCCGTCGCCGCAGTCGCCGCTGGGATTGGTCGTGCCCGTGTCGGGGTCGGAGGGATCGACGGTCGTCGACGGCGACGTCGTGGGATCACCGCTCTCGGTGGGCTCGGTGAGCGAGCCCATCGTGGTGTCGGTATCGCTGTCGGTCTCGGTGATCTCCCCCGGATCGACGACCTTTGGATCATAAGGGCAACCGGTGGTGACGACGCCGAGGGCGAGCAAGCGAATCCGACGCATGCCTCGATGCTCGCAGAGTCGCCCCACCGCCGACAAGCGTTCACTCGCGACGGTCGGCGGCGTCGGTGCTGGTACGCGCGAGTCGCTCCGCAGCGCGCGCTCGTTTACGGGCACATCGTCGGTGACACGCGCGCGCCCGCGGCGGTATGTCAGGGCGTGCTCCCGTCCATGCCGCCCGTCGCCGACGAGACCCCCGAGCAGCTCCTCGAGCTCGTCGACGAGCGGATCGGGCTGCGGGGATGGATCGCGATCGACTCGACCGCGCTCGGTCCGGCGTTCGGCGGCATCCGCCGCACGCGATACCCCGACGACGACGCCGCGATCGCGGACGTCCGGCGCCTGAGCCGAGCGATGCGCGACAAGTGTGTGCTCGCCGGCCTCCCGGCCGGTGGAGCGAAGTCCGTGCTCCGGGTCGTGCGCGACGACAGCGACTGGCGCGCGATCTATCGCGCGGTGGGTCGCGCGGTCGAAGCGCTCGCCGGCCGCTACGTGTGTGGGCCCGACGTCGGCACCGGACCCGCCGAGCTCGCGTGGGTGCGCGAGACGACGCAGTACTGCAACCCGATCGAGAACGACGCGAGTCGATCCACGGCCGCCGGTGTGCTCGCCGCGATGCGTGCGGTCTGGGACGCGCTCGCGCTCGAGCCCCGCCATGCCACCGTCGTCGTGCAGGGGCTCGGCGGTGTCGGTGGCCGCGTCGCACGTGGGCTCGTCGAGCTCGGCGCGCGCGTGCTCGCGGCCGATCCCGATGCCGCGGCCGGGCTCGCGGCTGCGCAGGCGGGCGTCGAGATCATCGCGCCCGAGGCGGTGTCGACGACCGCGTGCGACGTGTTCAGCCCGAACGCGCTCGGCTTCGCCATCGACGGCCTGTCGGCGACGAGCTGGCCCACGCGCGCGATCTGTGGGGCAGCCAACAACGCGCTGGGACCGGGCGCCGACGAGGTGCTGCACGCCCGCGGCATCCTCGTCGTGCCCGATCCGATCGCATCCGCGGGTGCGGTGATCGAGGGCGTGCTCACGGTGCGCGAGGGCGAGAGCGCCGCGACGCGGGCGCGCATCGCCGAGACGATCGCGGCGATCGAGCTGACCGCCGCAACGGTGCTCGCGGCGGCGGCAGCCGAGAATCGTCCGAGCTCCGTGGTCGCACGTGCGCTCGCACGCACGCTGCTCGACAGCGCCGCGCGATCGCGGGCATGATCGCGGGTGATGGGGAGGACGGCGCTGCGGCTCTCGGTGTTCTCGGCGATCGAAGGCGCGCTGCGCGACGATCGGGAGGAGAAGGTGCTGTGCTGCCGCATCCTGCTGCGGCTGCTCGTCTCCGACGGCGTCCTCGATGACCGCGAGCGCGCGCTGCTCGACGCGACGATGACCCGCCACGGACTCGATGCCTCCGCGCAGGCGAGGATCTGGGCCGAGCTCGATCCGGCGACGACCGACCCTGCGCTCGTGGCGGCCCGCGCCGAGCCGCTCGAGCACCTGCTCGACCGGCTGCCGCCGTCGGCCCTGCAGGAGCTGCTGCAGTACCTCGAGTGGGGGGCGTGGGCCGACGGGCAGCTCGTCGCACCCGAGGTCGCGATCCTGCAGGCCGTCCGCGCCCGGCTCGGCCTCGCCCCGACCTGAGCACGAGACCGTCCGCCCGGCCCGCGCGTATCCAGGCGGCTGGAGGTAGCCCCATGCGAACCGCGAGCCCGTTCTGCACCCTCGCCCTCGTCACCGCCTGCGCTGGCACCGGCGCCGCCGATCCCGAGCAGCAGGTCGACACGCCGGTCGGCCCCGCCGCGATCGTGCCGACGACCCCGATGCCGGTGATCCCGAACGGTCCGGTCATGACGCGCTACACGAACCTGCAGCTCCGCGTCGCCGATCCGAACGCGTCGGCGGAGGCGGTGCGCAAGCTGATCGTCGACGTCGGTGGCGAGATCACCAACCTGTCGTCGTCGGCCGGCAACGCCAGCATGAACGCGATGCTCCCGCCCGAGGCGCTCGATCGCTTCCGCCACGGGCTCTCGCGACTGCCGGGCGCGATCGAGAGCGAGAGCTCGAACACGAGCGACATGACCCCGACGGTGCAGCAGCTCCGCGATCGGCTGGCCAAGCTCGAGCTCGCGGAGGCCGAGCTCGACCGCATCATGCGGGCCTCGACCGACCGGACGATCTTCGACGCGCTGCTCACCCAGCGCGAGCTCAACACCCGCGAGCGCGACTCGCTGCACATGCAGATCGGCAGCTACGTGCAGCAGGCCAAGCGCGCGCAGCTCAGCCTCGGGTTCATGGCCACGACGCCGAGCGCCGCAGGCAACGGCCAGGCGCCGCCGGTACCGGTGCTCCTGCCCGAATGATCGAGACGACGATCGATCGCCGCAGCGTGTTACGCCGAGGGCGAGGCGCGTGCGCACGAACGAGGATCGCGGCGCTGCGCTCGCACGGAGCTGTGCGCGTGCTACACCCTTCGCCGTGACGCGACCTCAGCTCCCCGAGTCCAAGCTCTCCGAGCCCGTACTGCAGAAGATGCAGGCCTTCCACGCCGACGTCGTCGCGCAGGTCGCCCAGGCGGTCGCGAGCCATGCCGTGGTCGTGGTCGGCATGGCGCAGAACCCCCACGTGAAGCGGGCCCGCACGACGCTCGAGGCCGCGAACATCGCATTCGAGTACCTCGAGTACGGCAGCTACTTCTCGCAGTGGCAGAAGCGGCTCGCGATCAAGCTGTGGAGCGGGTGGCCGACGTTCCCGCAGGTCTACGTCGACGGCGTGCTGATCGGCGGCGCCGACGAGACCGCGAAGGCGCTCGAGGACGGCTCCCTCCGACGTAGGCTCGAGGCGCGCAGCGCCGCCTGATCGCGCGTCGCTACGGCTCGAGCAGGCGCTCGGCCGAGGCCCCGTTGCGTGCGAGCAGCTCGCGGAGGCTGCGGCCGGGCTCGTCGACGAACGTCTCGTCGAGCAGCTCGCAGTCGCCGATGCGATCGAGGCGGAACGTGCGGAAGTCCTCGCGCGCCTCGCAGTACGCCGACAGCGTCCACACGCGACCCCAGAAGAACGCGCCGAGCGGCCGGATGACGCGGGTGCTCTCGCGACCGTCGTCGGTGCGGTAGGCGATGCGAACCTTGCGACGCTGCTGCAGCGCGGCCCGCATCGTCTGCAGCGCACGCGAGTGGCTGCGATCGGGCGCCACTCCGGGCGCGAACAGCAGCGAGCGCGAGAGCAGCGGACGCAGCTCGTCGGGCAGCACGGCCGAGATCTTGTCGAGCACGCGTCGCGAGGCGCGGGCGAGCTCGGCGTCGCCGAACGCACCCACGATGCGTGCGCCGAGCACGAGCGACTCGATTTCACCGGCGTCGAACATGAGCGGTGGCAGGTCGAAGCCCGGGCGCAGGGTGTAGCCCACGCCGGCCGCACCTTCGATCGGTGTGCCGGTGGACTGCAGGTCGGCGATGTCGCGGTAGATCGTGCGCTCGGAGACCTCGAGACGCTCGGCGAGCTGGGCCGCGGTCGTGACCCCGCGCCGTCGCCGGCGCAGGATCTCGATGATCTGGAACAGTCGATCGGCGCGCCGCATGGCCGCAGCATCGCAGAAGCTGTCCCGTGGGGATCACGCGGCCACCAGGCCGATGACGTGCCCCTGGGGATCCTCGAACAGCGCGATCGTCCCGCCGTCGCCGATCGGCGTGGGCGGCAGCAGGGTCTTGCCGCCGAGGCCTCCGGCCTTCGCGAGCGTGGCCGCGAGGTCGGGGGTCTCGACGTAGAACGTCACGCGCGGGGCTTCGGGGCCCCTCGTCTGACCGACGCCGCCGGGGATGCCCTTGTCGCCCTTGGTGTCGACCATGCCGTACTTCGTGGGGTTGTCGGCATCGATCTTCCAGCCGAACAGCGAGCTGTAGAACTCGCGCAGGCTGTCGCCGTCGTTGCCGATCACTTCGAACCAAACCACCGGATGCTTCATGACTTCGTCTCCTTCGCGCGCCGAGGCGCAGGACCGGTGTACTCCGGGGCTCCTGACAACGTGCTGACAGGAGGGTTCGCGTTGCAGCAGCGACCGTTCGGTTCGCGGGATTCTCCGGGCGCTACGCAGGCCTTCCTGGACCCCCTTCCCGCCCGGAATTTCGCACCCGCGGAAACCTGCGAGCGGCCTCCGCCTACGTGGACGGGCGAGGAGCTGCAATGGCCGACTCGGGAGATCGATCGAGTGCTCGCGTCCTGCTGCTCCTGGTGGCAACGGTGCTCGGCGCATGCGTCGAGGACGAGGGTGATCGCGGCGAAGCGCTCTCGGCCCACGAAGAGCCCAGCGACCTCGTGCCCTACTCGAACGAGAAGTTCGACGGGGCGCTCGGGGCCTTCGACGCGAAGCTCATCGTCGACGACCTGCTGTTCGAGAACGCCGACGCCGTCACGCTCGCGGCGCTCCAGGATCTGCTGGAGCACTCGCCCTACGGCAATCGCAGCTTCCTCGCGGACGAAGTCGTCGACGGTCGACCGTTCTCCGAGGTGCTGCTCGAGGTGGCCCAGGCGCACGAGCTGAACCCGGTCCTGTTGCTCACGCGGATGCAGGTCGAGAAGTCGCTGGTCTCGAAGACGAAGCGGCCTTCGGCCAACTCCGTCGACTTCGCGCTCGGCTGCGGCTGCCCCGACGGGAGCTCGTGCAATCCGGCGTTCCGCGGGCTCGACCAGCAGCTCGACTGCGGCGCGGACGTGTTGCGCGAGCACTTCGACGGCTCGGTCGCCGGCACCGGCGCGTGGGTGAAGGGCAAGGCCAAGAAGACGCTCGACGGGCGCACCGTGACCCCCGCGAGCCACGCGACGGCGTCGTTCTACGCGTACACACCGTGGGTGCTGCAGGGCAGCGGTGGCAACTGGCTGGTGTGGAACGTGACGCGCAAGTACATCGGCACGTTGCTCGATCGCGGCATCTACGACCTCGACGACGGCACGGAGCCGGAGGAGGAGCCGATGCCCGATCCGACGCCGACGGGATCGTGCGTGGATCACTGCGACTCGAGCAGCGCAGTGCCGCTGGGCGACGGCGAGGCCTGCTTCTGCGACGACCTGTGCACGGCCAACGGCGACTGCTGCGACGACTTCGCGGAGGCGTGCGGCGAGGAGTGAAGTGGCGCGCTACTTCCGGCCGCCGAGGCCGTAGCGCTTCAGCTTGTCGAGCAGCGTCACGCGCGACACCGCGAGCTTGCGTGCGGTCTCCGAGTGGTTGCCATTCGCCTCTCGCAACGCCGCCTCGATCACCCCGCGCTCGAACGCCGCGACGCGATCGCGCAGCGACGTCGCGGTCGTCGGCGACTCGAGCGCGTCCACGTCGATCACGCCCCCCGTCGAGAGTGCGAGCAGTCGCGCGACCGTGTTCTCCAGCTCCCGCACGTTGCCCGGCCAAGGTCGCTGCACGAGCGCTTCCACCAGCGCCGGCGTGAACGCGACCTCGCCGAGCTCGAGCCGCGCTGCCCACCGGCGTCGGAACGCGTCGACCAGCGCCGGGATGTCCTCGCTGCGCTCGCGGAGGCTCGGCACCACGAGCTCCACCACCGCGAGCCGGTAGTACAGATCCTCGCGGAAGCGGCCCGCGGCCACCTCGGCCCGCAGGTCGCGGTGCGTGCAGCCCACCAGTCGGACGTCGACCGCGAGCGTGCGATCGGAGCCGACCGGTTGCACCTCGCCCTGCTGCACCGCGCGCAAGAGCTTCGCCTGCACCGCGAGCGAGAGCTCGCCGATCTCGTCGAGCACCAGCGTGCCACCGTCGGCCGCGCGCAACAGGCCCTCGCGGGTCGACTGCGCGCCCGTGAACGCGCCCTTGGTGTGGCCGAACAGCTCGCTCTCCGCCAGCTCCTCGGGGATCGCCGCGCAGTTGAAGCGCACGAGCGGCCGATCGCGACGGCGACTGCCCGCGTGCAGGAGCGCAGTGAGCAGCTCCTTGCCCGTGCCGGTCTCGCCGCGCACGAGCACGGTGACATCGCGATCGGCCACGCGCCGGGCCTGCTCCACCACGCGCAGGAGCGCCGGCGATCCGCCGACGATCGTGCTGCCGGTCGCCAGCTCGACTCGCCTGCGTTCGTCGCTGCGTCGCAGACGCGCGTACTCGACCGCGCGCTCGAGCACGATCGCGAGCTCGTCGGTGTCGAACGGCTTCGCGAGGTAGTCGTGGGCCCCCGCACGCATCGCCTGCACCGCCACGCGCTCGGAGCCGTGCGCCGTGAGCAGCACCACCGGCAGCATCGAGTCGCGCTCACGCACCATCGCGATGAGCCCGAGCCCGTCGATGCCGGGCATCGCGAGATCGGTGAGCACCACGTCGGCGTGCTCGAGCTGTGCGAGCGCCGGCTCGGCGCCCTCGACCGCGATCACGCGGTGCCCACGATCGCCGAGCGCCTCTTCGAGGACGAAGCGCACCGAGGCCTCGTCGTCGACCACGAGGATCGTCGCCATCAGCCCGGCCCTCCCGGCCTCGGCAGCGTGATCGTCACCTTCGTGCCGCGCCCGCGCGTGCTCTCGTGCACCACCGTCCCCCCGTGCTGTGCGATCGCCTGTCGGGCCAGCACGACGCCGAGCCCGGTGCCACCCGGCCGCTCGCTCGCGTACGGCG
>CAZFKC010000055.1:57865-68452 GCA_964519175.1 uncultured Nannocystaceae bacterium | reverse complement strand
TCGGCCTGCGCACGCGCCTCGTGGCCCGCACGCTCGGCATGCGCGCGCGCGTCCGCGGTGGCGCGCACCATCGAGGCCTCGGCGGCGGCCTGCCCCGGATCGAGTGCCGGTGCCTCGCGATCGAGGACGTCATCGCGACGACGGGTGCGGGCGATCGCCACGTGCGTCGCGACGCCGCAGACGAAGAAGCTCGCGGCGCCGAGCGCCGATGCAAACCACAACGTGGTGAGCAGTTCCATCGTCATCTCCTTCCTTTCACGTCGAGCTCGACGCGACGATTCGCGGCCCAGGCCCGCGGGTTCGACCCGCGGACGGCCGGTTTGCGCTCGCCGAACCAGGCCAGCGAGATCCGCTGCTCGTCGATGCCATGCACGCCGAGCTCCCGCGCGACGGCCTGGGCCCGGCGTCGCGAGAGGCGGAAGTTGTCGCGCCTCGTGCCGCGCGCGTCGGCATGGCCGCGCACGATCACGCGCAGCGACGCGTCGTCGCGCATGCGGCCGGCGAGCGCGAGCAGGCTCGCCCGTGCGTCGGCCCCGAGCTCGGCGCTGCCCGTGTCCACGAAGTAGATAGGGATGCGGCCCGCGCCCGCCGACTGCGGGGACTCGTCGGGATCGACGACCACGAGCTCGGGGCTCGCCGCGACCGCTGGTGCCGGCGCTGCAGCAGCAGGCGCTGCAGCAGCAGGCGCTGCGGCTGCCGGCGCTGCGGGTGCCGGCGTCGCGGATGCGGTCGGCTCGGCTGCGGTGCGCTCCGGGGCGCGCGGCTCCACGGGCGTCGCTGCTGTGTGGAGCGCCGCCGCAGCGATGGTCGGCGACGACGTCGTGGTCGACGTCGTCGCCGCGCTGGCCCAGGCCGGCAGCAACCACGCATCCATCCACACGACGTCGGCGAGCCCGACGACGGCGCAGATGATCGCGAGCGTTGCCGGCCGGTTCATCTACAGCATCCTCCCGAGATCGGGCAGCCGCTTCTTGATGTCGAGGAACACCAACCCGAGCTTGGCCTTGTCGGTGGTGAGCACGATGAGGATCGCATCCTCGTTGACGGCGTTGAGGATGATGTAGCCGTTCGCGCTGCGCACGTATGTCTGCACCATCTCGGCGTCCATCAACTCGGACGCGATGCGCTCGGCGACGCCCAGCAGCGCTGCACCCATACCGGCGACGACTTCTTCGTCGACTTCACCGGGGAGTGCAGTCGCCACCGTGAATCCTTCCGAGTTGACGATCGCCGCTCCGACGATCTCGGACGACGAGCTCCGCAGCCCTCGCAGGATTTCTTGGATCTGATCGGTACGACGTAGCGGTTGTGGTTGTGCGCTCATGCGACTCCTCCGTTCTTGCAGCGATGAAACGAGCGACGCTGCTCGACGCGAGCATGTCGAAGTGATAGATTGATTTCGATGAACGCCCGCGAACTGTCGAACGTCACCGTCGAAAATGCGTTGAAAGTCGATCGCGAGACCCTCGGCCCGCTCGCGCCGATTGCATTGTTCCGCCTGGTCCGGCTGGTCGCATTCGAGGAGATCCTCGGACGCGGTGCATCGGGCCCGGCGTACATCGCCGGCAAGCGACTCGGCCGTGCGCTCGGCCTGCCGAACCTCGAGGCGTTCCTGCAGCTCTGCTCGGACCTGATGATCGGCACCATCAAGGTGCCCAAGATGGACGACGACGCGATGTACATCGACGTATACGAATGCGTCACCTGTGCCGGCATGGAAACCGTCGGGCGCAAACTGTGTGCTTTCGAGGGCGGGCTCATCGCGGGGGTCGTCGAGGGGGTGTTGAAGCGTCCAGTGACGGTGTCCGAGGTCACCTGCATCGGCGGCCTCGGACACAAGAGCTGCGGATTCGACGTGCAGATCGGGCGGGGCGCCCTGCGCGTCGCGAAGTGAAGCGAGTGCCCGCGAACGTCAGGCCGTCAGATACGACGGCCGGCGGACGCGGGGCACTTCTTGCTGGATGGCCTGTGCGCTGCGAATCGTCTCGTACGTGGAATCCCACAGCTGACGGCGGGCCGCCAACGCGACGATCGACGATCGTTGGGCCTCGGCTTCGCGACGGCTGTCGCCCTCGAACAATCGCTCGAGCAGCTGCTCGGCGAGCGGGCCATGGTGGCCGCCGTCGACCTCGATGTGACGCTGGAGATACCCGAGCAGGAGGCCGCACGGGAAGCCCTCGGCCGCGAGCCCGTGCACCATCGGCAGGAACATCCGCGGGATCAGATCTTCGCGACCATAGAAGAACACGGCGGCGCGCACGTGCAGCGGCGCCTCGAGGAACGAGAGCGTGCAGCGGGTGAATTCCCGCGATTCGTCGGGAATCGAGGGGTCGGCGAGCGCGACGTCGGTGGGCGTGCCGTTGCGCAGCCGCTTCACGAACCGGGTGATCGGACCGACGTCGGCACCGATCTCCGCCATCGCCTCGAGATACCACTGGAAGTGGCTCACGTGACGACCGGGCTCCATCTCGTCGCACTCTTCACCGAGCACGATTTCGTTGATCAGGCGTGCAGCCTCGGGGTCACGGCTGGGAACCCAGGGTAACGAGATGCACGTCACCTCCTGCTGCAGGCTCTTCAGCAGGGACATGAAGTCCCAGACGCAGTAGACGTGGCGCTCGCAGAACATGCGGAGCGCCGCGACGTCGTGGATGCCTCGGTAGAGCGGGTGATCGGCCAGCGCAGCGGTGTGTTGCGCAAGCATCCCCGCCAGTGATCTCGTGTTCAACGGTTTCACTGTGGCTCGTCCTTCGGAGTAAAGGGACATTACCAGCAGCAACGAGCGTGCGCCAGAATCAATCTTCGCGATCGGATGAACGTCGTCGCTTCGATCATGCGGCCGCGATCGATCGAGCGAAGATCGATCGTTCGACACTCGCACGCGCGTCACGAGTGTCTGCGAACTCGCGTGCACGACGTCCGCAGCGACGCATCGCGTCGCGTAGACCACCGATCACGCAGACGCGGCCGAACGACCACGTGCGACGATGCCTACGGGTAGGTCGCTGCATGCACGTGCATGCGCGATCATCCGCAGCACGCGCCACGCGAGCAGCGTCGCGAAGATCACCGACGCGACGCGAGCGCGACGACTTCGGCCCAACGGCCACGCGCGAGCTCGATCGAAGCGTTGTCCAGCACCCAGCGACGCGGGTTCCATGTCCGAGTGGCCAGCGACTCGGTGAACGCGTTCAGCTCGCCCGCGAGGTAGTCGGCGTCACCGAACGCGCGCACCGGATCGACCAAATGGACATCGCGCGGTCCGTCGGCGTCCTGCATCAGCCCCACCCGCGTGAACATGCAGGGCAGGTCCATCGCCATCGCCTCGTTGCAGACGATGCTGTTGCCCTCGTAGCGGCTGAGGTGCAGGAAGGCCCGCGCGCGACGCATGCGGTCCGGCACTTCGGCCGGTGCACACGCGAGCGGCTCGAGCTTCCACTGCGGGAAGCGGCGTGCGAGCTCGGCCACCAGGCGCTCGCCCTTGTGCTCGCCGCGTGCGTCGTGCAGCAGCAGGCGCGGGTCGACGTCGTCGCGACGCCCGTCGAAGCGGGAGAGGTCGACAGGGTGACGGATGATCACCTGCGCCGCGTTGCCGTGCAGCTCGCCGAACGTGCGCGCGATCCATTGGGCGCACGCGACCCACACGGTGTTGCGTCGCTTCGCCGCCTTCGCCTGCCGCCGCGCGAGCCCGCGGTCCTTCCACGTGCGCGTGTGCGTGCGCTTGACCTCGGCGACGCCGTGCTGGAACCCGACCACGACGATGTCGTCGGGGAAGTCGAGCACCCAGTGGTTGTCGCAGACGACCAGCAGCTGCTCACGGCGTACGCGCTCGACATCGAGCACCCGCGGGTGCCACAGCTCGACCTGCTCGAAGACGAGCCGCAGGTTGCGGGCGAACGACTCGACGCCGCCACGATGCGTCTCGGGGTCGTTCGCACCGTAGTGCACGATCGTGAGCGGGAGGCGGTCCATCGGCGGCGCCACGTCTTCTAGCAGCTCCGTGCACGTCCGAGGCCGGAAACCGGCGGAGCCTCGGCCGCCACTCGTTTCGCGGCAGCTCAGCGCACGCGCAGGCGCTTCACCAGGAAGAGCACGAGATCGTCGTCGATGGTGACCGTGTCCCCCCAGCGCACGTGCACGCCGCGCGAGGTCAGCCCGCGCGCATCGGGCACGTAGCCGCGCAGGGCGTACAGCCGCTGCGCGGGCCCGTAGTCGGGGTCCATCGCGACACCGATGCCGGCCTCGCGACACCGGGTCGCGATCAGCTCCTCGGCCTCGTGCATCAACGCGCTCGCGATGCCGCGACGGCGCCACGCGGGCAGCACGTTGAGGTCTTTGATCTCCGGGATGCCGTCGGCAGCAAACGGCTCGTAGTCGGATTCCCAGACGATCGTCGTGTAGCCGGCGAGCTCGGTGCCGACCTCGGCCACCAGCACGTCGCGCTCCCCGCGATCCTGCTCGGCGAGATACGCCTCGTAGCGCGCCGGTGTGGCCTCCCAGCCGGCGGCGACGAACGCTTCGGCGATCGTCGCGGCGTCACCCGGCGCGAGCGAGCGGATGCGCAGCCCCGCGATCATCGGTGCACCACGATCGACAGCGCCCGCGCGCGCAGGATCTGCTCGCGTGTGCCGGTGAGCGCGATGATGTCGCCCTCGCGCAGCGGCGCGCGCGGATCGACCTGCAGCGTGGTGTCGCCGCGTACCCACTCGAGCACCGTGACGCCGGTGCAGCCGCGCAGATCGAGCTCGGCCAGGCTCTTGCCCGCCCACGAGCGGCCGATCACGACGCGCTCGAGCACGAGCCCCTTGCCGAGCCCGACCTCCTGATCGGCCGGCCCCCCGCCACCCGTGCGCACCTGCACGACCTCTTCGTGCTCGCCGAGCACCTTGTCGCTGTAGTGCCCGATGAGATCGCCGCGACGCAGCACGCCGATGAGCCGCCGGTGCTCGTCGACGACGGGCAGGAGCTCCATGCCGGAGCGCGCCGAGGCCAGCATCGCGCCGGCGAGCGTGTCGGTGGGGAGCAGGAGCGGCATCTTGCGCGACGTCATCAGCTCGCCGGCGGTCGAGTCGGGCTTCACCTCGCCCTCGAGGATGTGCTTGGCCAGCAACGAGCCGTTGAGATAGCCGATGACGCCGCCGTCACCGTCGACGACGAACACCGCACGCAGGTCGGCCTGCAGCGCGAACGAGCGGATCTCGTCGAGCCCGGCCCCCATCGTGAGCACCGGCGTCGCGGGCAGCATCAGCTCGCGCACGAGCCCGCGCTTCATGACCTCCTGCTCGGCCTCGGCCGCCGCGAGCACGACGCCGCGACGGCGCAGCTCGGACTTGAACAGGCTGTCGGGCGAGAGCCTGCGCGCAACGACGCTCGCGAGGATGCACGAGAGCATGAGCGGGAGGATCACGCCGTAGTCGTGCGTGACCTCGAACATCATGACGATGGGGGTCAGCGGCGCGTGCATCGTGGCGGCGAAGATCGCCCCCATGCCGCAGAGCGCGTAGGCACCGACGTCCTGGGCCCCGAGCCCGAACGTGCCGACGAGCGTGCCCACGAGCGTGCCGAGACACGCGCCGACGTAGAGCGAGGGCAGGAACGCGCCACCGAATCCACCCGAGCCGAGCGTCAGCGACGTCGCGACGATCTTCAGCACGAGCAGCGCGCCCGCGAGCTTCCACTCGAGCCCGCCCTGCAGCGCGCGCTCGACCGTCGAGTGTCCGGCCCCGAGCAGCTCGTTCGAGACGAGCGCCGCGAGCAGACCGACACCGGCGGCCCCGATCGCCGGCTTCACCCACGCCGGCGCGCGCAACGACTCGAAGCGCGCGGCGGTGCCCACGATCGCGCGCGAGAAGGCCGTGCCGATCACCCCGGCCAACACCGCGAGCAGCACGTAGAAGCCGAGATCGGCCGCGCCGACCGAGTGGTGCGAGACGAGATCGAATGCGAGCTCGTCACCGCGGATCGCATACGACGTGAACGTGCCGCACACCGCCGCGACGATCAGCGGGATGAACACGGACATCGTGCCGACGTCGCCACCGATTGCGCCGCCGAACACGATCTCGACCGTGAAGATCACGCCGGCGAGCGGCGCGTTGAAGGCCGCCGCGAGCCCGCCTGCACAGCCGGCGCCGACCATCGCGATGCGCCGACGTCGGCCGAGCCCGAAGAAGCGTGCGACCACGCTGCCGACCGCCGCTCCGATCGCGACCGAGGGGCCCTCGTGGCCGACCGAGCCACCCGACGCGATCGTCACGCCGGTGCCGAGGCCACAGACGACCCCGGCGCGGCCCGACAGCACGCCACCTCGGGTGGCGATCGCCTCGACGACCGCGGGCACACCGAGCGCGAGCGGTTGCCGCACGAAGCGGGCCGCGAGCAGGCGCAAGAGCCCGACGAGCAGGCCACCGGCGACCGGCACGGCCAGCACCACGCTCCAGCGCAGCGCATCGACGCCACCGCTCGGGCGCGGGAACGAGTCGATCGCGAGCTCGATCCACGTGAGCAACACGCCCGCGGCCGCACCGCTCGTGATGCCGACGAACGCGGCCATGAGGATGATGAAGACGTGGTCGTCGCGCACCGCCATCGCGAGGCGACGGCCGAGCAGAAGGCCCATCGCGGCCCACAGCCGCGCCAGTCGGCCGCCGGGCGGCAGCGCCTTGTAGAAGCCGGTCGCGCCGAGGTCGACCTCGGTGATGCGCGGCCGTGACGCGTTCGAGCTCTCCGAGGACGCGACGCCGCCCGCTTCTGCCGATGGCCTCGGCGCCTCGACCTCGCCGGGCTCCTCGCTCGCCACCTCGGGCGACCGTACGGCCGCATCGCAAGGGATTCAACCACCGAGCTTGCGCTTGCTCGCTGCCCGCGTGTCCAACCCCCGCGTGGCCGAGTACTCGGCCCTCGCCACGAGCGCCTTCGGGCGCGCCACGCGGCCCACAGCAGTAGACGCACGGGCACTTGCGCGCGGCCCAGCCGTCGGAAAGACTCACCCGAGCAGCAGATGTTTGGTTTAGCGACGACCGGTTGGAATCTGGGCGCAGCGCTGTTCGCGTTCGCCGACGACAAGGTGCCGAACGAAGCAGCGCGCGAGCTCTCGCCGCAAGTCGGATGGGTCGTGCTCCTGGGCACGCTGGCCCTCTGCACGCTCTTCATCCTGCACAGCGAGCGCTGGCGGCGGTGGTGGCTGACCGTCGAGGACCCGCGCGCGATGGCGGTCTACCGCATCGTGTTCGGCTTCTTCGTCATCTGCAACGTCAACGACTTCTTCGAGTACTTCACGTTCCTGTTCACCGACGAAGGCATCTTCACGGCCGACGTCGCGCGGCAGGTGCACGCGCCCGCGCAGTTCAAGGGCTTCGGTGACGGCTTCAGCGAGGACGAGCCGTGGGGCTTCTTCGACGTCTGGGGCGTGATCGAGTTCCTCAAGGGCCCCAAGTGGTCGCTGCTCTACTTCTGGGACTCGCCGACGGCGATGTGGACGCACATGATCGCGTTCTACTTCGTCGGCACGTGCTTCATGGTCGGCTGGCGCACGCGCATCATGGGCGTGCTCACCTTCCTGCTGATGAACAGCATCTTCTTCCGGAACCACCTGTTCTGGGAGGGCACCGAGCTGGTCTACCGCGTCTTCCTCGCGTACCTCATCTGCGCGAAGTCGGGGCATGCGTACAGCGTCGACAACTGGCTGCGCTGTCGGAAGCTGCGCAAGCAGGGGCTGCTGTCCGAGCGCGACGGACCCGGCGGCGGCGCCGGCGTGGCGCCGTCCGAGGAGCATCCCAAGGGGCTCGCGGCGATCTACCGGCTGATCCCGGCGTGGCCGCGCAGGCTCGCGATGCTGCAGCTCTGCACGGTCTATGCGTTCACCGGCATCGTGAAGAACGGCAGCGTGTGGGCCAAGGGCGACGCGATCTACTACGCGTGGAACATGGACCACTTCTATCGCTTCTACCCCCAGAAGATCTCCGCGATCTTCGGGACCAACGTCATGCGGCTCATGACGTGGATGGCCCACTGGGGCGAGGCGTTCTTCTGGATCTGCATCATCAGCGTGTTCGTGTTCTGGGCGCGTAGCGAGAAGCTCCCGCTCGCGACCGGTGTGCGCCGCACGCTGACGCGACTCTGCTGGGGCACGCTCGTGCTCGTCTCGGGCGCGCTCATCTGGGTCACGTGGCCGGTGCACTTCACCCCGGTGGTGAGCTGGCCCGCGCTGGGCATCGCGCTCGTCGTGATGGGCGGTGTCGCGATGCTCTACAACGGGCTCGCGTACGGCATCGCGCGCGCGACCGGTGGCAGACCGCGCTCGCTCGTCGGCGTCGTCGTGCCGCTCGTCGTCGTCGGTGCCGGTGCTGGGCTGGCGGCGGCGACCCAGAAGATGGCGGTCTTCGGCTCCGCCCAGTCGGCGGCGATCTTCGTGGCCGCCTGGGTGTCGCTGCTCTTCGCGATCTGGTGGCTCTGGGAGCGCCTCGATCGCAAGCCCATCGTCGTCGCGCCGCAGCAGGCCGCGGCCACGATCGCGACCGCGATCGTGGTGTTCGGCCTCTTCATCGACGGGTTGTTCCTCGCCGCGAACGTGTTCGCGTGGCGCTACTGGACCATCGGCGCGATCGTGTGGCTCGTCGTCGCGCCCGCGACGCTGTGGATGCTGCGCAAGCGCAAGCCGCACGTCTGGGAGGCGATGCGCCGCTTCGGCACCACGCAGATCGACAAGGCCTGGGTGTGTCGCTGGATCCTCGGCCGCCGCATCTGGGTGCCGTGGCACATCGCGGTCATGGGCGGGATCTTCACGCTCATGAACATCGGGCAGTTCCAGACCGGCATGCTGTCGCAGACGTTCATCATGCTGACCGGGCTCGAGACGGCGCTGATGCTGCGCTTCATCGGGCGCAAGCTCGCGCGCATCGGTGTGCCGGTGCCGGCCGACGTGCGCGCCGGCCTGCCGCCGATTCCCGCCGAGGACTCGACGCTGCCGCACCTGCACCGCGACACGGTCCGGCTGCCGCAGTGGGCACTGTTCGCCACCGGGGCGATCGTGCTGGCGGGCATCCTGGTCGCGTCGGTGGTGCAGCCCGAGTGGAACTGGCTGCGGATCTGGTACGCGGCGCTCCTGTTCATCGCCGGCGTCGCATTCCAGCGCTGGCGCTCGCAGCGGGGCGAGCGGCTGCGCGTGCAGGGCGGCGGCGTGGATCCCTATCGCCGCATCGATCTACCGCCGGAGCCCGGCACGCTGCGCACGCCGTGGGCGTACGGCCCGTTCGGTCGCTTCGTCGTGGGTGGCCTCATCGCGTGGCACCTCTCGGCGGTCGCGACGTGGCTCCTGCCGGAGAAGGACAGCCTGTTCGCGTTCCGTGGCGAGGCCCGCAAGATCTACGCGGTCTACCTGACGCGCACGCAGACCGATCAGGGCTGGGGCATGTTCGCGCCCAACCCTCCGCGCAGCAACGTCTTCCTCAAGGTGCTCGTCACCGATCAGGACGGCGAAGCCTGGGACATGCGGACGGACGTCTATGCGCCCGAGCGCAAGCCGATCCCGTGGATCTGGAACGATCGCATGCGCAAGATGAACCGCCGCATCATCGGCGGCGAGTCGGGCGACACGAGCTGGTACCGCAAGTGGCACGCGCGCTACTACTGCCGGCAGTGGGCGCTCGAGCACGACGGCGTGCCGCCGAAGAAGGTCGACCTGATCAAGGTCTGGTACAAGATCCCCTCGCCGGAAGAAGTGGCCAAGAAGGGCTACTACGTGCCCGAGGAGCTGCTCGAGCGCACGCGCGAGGAGAAGATCGAGTACACGGAGCACTGCAAGAACGCGGTGATGGGCCAGCTGCCCAACTTCGTGCGCGAGCGCCACGGGCTGCCGCCGCTTCCGGAGAACGAGAAGTACAAGGCGTGGATCAAGCACAAGAAGAAGGCCTGGGAGAAGGCCCACAAGAAAGAGGAAGAGGCGGAGGAAGAGGACGGCGACAAGGGCGATCCCACGCGCAAGCTCGACGACTGATGCGCCGCCTCGCCCCTGCCCTCGTGTGTCTCGCGCTCGCCGGTTGTCCGGCGGACGACATCTCCGATCTCTATCCGACCGGCAGCGACAGCTCGAGCACGACGGAAGGCACGAGCACGGGCTCGAGCGACAGCACGGGCAGCAGCGAGACGGGTACCGGCACGGGCTCCGGCTCGAGCGAGAGCACGTCGGGCTCGAACGACACCACGGCGGCGACGACCGGCAGCGACGGCTCGAGCAGCGAAGGCGCGACGACGGGCAGCGAGAGCTCCGGCAGCTCCGGGAGCAGCGGCTCGGAGTCGAGCAGCAGCGGCTGATCGGCGCGCGTGCGTGGGCACATGCGCCGAATCGGCGCGATGCGATGCAACAGTCCGGGGCGACCCCCGTCTTGGGTTCGCATGACCCGGCTCATCCCCCTCGCCCTCGCTCTCTCCCTCGGTCTCGGCCTCGGCTGCGACAGCAAGACCGACACCGCCAAGAAGGAAGACAAGAAGGCCGAGAACAAGAAGGCCGACGCGAAGGGCGATGCGAAGGCCGCCGATGCGAAGGCCGCCGATGCGAAGGCCGCCGATGCGAAGGCCGCCGATGCGCCC
>CAZFKC010000055.1:11083-57765 GCA_964519175.1 uncultured Nannocystaceae bacterium | reverse complement strand
CGATGCGAAGGCCGCCGATGCGAAGGCCGCCGATGCGAAGGCCGCCGATGCGCCCGCGGGCGATGCGAAGGCCGCCGACGCACCGGCCGCCGATGCGAAGGCCGATGCGCCGGCCGCCGCCCCCGACAAGGAGACCGATCTCTCGCCGTGGGGCGACGCGTTCAAGGGCTGGGTCGCGCAGGCGCCGGAGGGCAGCAAGGTGGAGCTCGACGATCCGAGCCGCCAGCTCACGATCTCCGACGAGGACTTCATCTCGGTGTCCGAGGCACCCGGCTATGCGGACGCGGTGAAGAGCCTCGCGACCGACAAGGACAACTCGAACATCCAGGTGGTGAGCGACAGCGAGGCCCGCTGGGAGCGCAACCCGCCGCTCGGCAAGCAGTGGAACTTCGACATCAAGATCGACGTCGGCGGCAAGCCGTGGTCGTGCAACGGTGCGACCTTCACGAGCGCCGAGATGGCCGACAAGCTGGTCGGCATCTGCAAGAGCATGAAGAAGAAGTAGCTCAGCGCAGCGACGCGATGACGTCGCCGAGCTGTCGCATGCTCTCGCGCATGCCGTCTTCCATGCCCGTCGCGATCACCATGTCGCGGACCTCCTTCGACGGGTAGCTCGACAGGTTCGTGAGCACCGTCCGGCCGCCTTCCTCGCGCAGCCGGACGGTGACGTGTGCCGGCGACTCGGGGAACGGGTCGAACACCTCGGACTGCACGATCTCGGTCGGTGCGGTGATCGAGAAGTACTCGCCGGAGAAGCCCACCTCGCGGCCGTCGTTGGTGCGCATCACGAAGCGCCAGCGGCCGCCGACGCGGAGGTCGACCTCGCATACGGTCATCTCGCCGCGCGAGCGGGGCGACCACCACCGGCGGATGTGCTCGGGCGACGTGATCGCCGCGAAGACGGTCGCCGCAGGGGCCGCGAACGACCGGGTGATGAGGATCTCGCGATCGCTCGGCAGCTCGAGGGTGGTGCCGTCGTTCTTGGGGGACTCAGCTCTTGCGTTCATGTCTTCGCTCCTTCTTCTCGGCTTTCGTCTGCATGTCTTCGAGAACCCGATCGAGCCCGTCGAACCGCTCCTCCCAGAGGTCGCGGTAGCGCTCGAGCCATTCGTGGAGGTCGCGCAGCGCCGCGGCTTGCAGCGCGTAGAGCCGCTGCTGTGCGCGGGCCTCGACGTCGACGAGCCCGGCCTCCTTGAGTACGCGCAGGTGCTTGGAGACCTGCGGCTGCCGGAGCTGCAGCGCGTCCCCGATGTCGCCGACAGGCCGCGGCCCGTCGCGCAGCAGCTCGAAGATGCGGAGTCGGCTGGGCTCGGCGAGCGCTGCGAAGGTCGCGTGCACCTCCGTATATTCCCACATCGGAATATTCACGTCAAGGAATATTCGTCGCGGGCCTATGTCGGCCGCGGCTGACGCCCACGCCGTGGCTTTGGTGCGTCCGCGAGCAGCATCGTCCGGAGCGCACGCGCGGCCGGAGGCAGGCGCTCGACCCCGCGGTGCAGCAGCCGCAGCGGGCGCGAGAGCGGTACCCGGGGATCACGGACCTCCACGAGGCGGCCCAGCTCGAGATCCGTCGCGACCGCCGTGCGGCTGACGAGCGCGATGCCCAGCCCTGCGCGCACGCTGCCCTTCACCGTAGAGATGCTGCCCAGCTCCATCGTGATCTCGGCGTCGGCGAAGTAGCGGTCCATCAGCGCTCGCACGGCGCTGCCCGGTGCGAACGCGATGAACGGTGACGTCGCCGCATCGACGCCCGGTGCCGCGACGAGCACCACCGACTCGTCGCGGAACAGCTCGCCGCGCCGATCGCCCGCGACCACGATGTCGAGCTCGCCCGCCTCGAACAGATCCACCGCGTGCTCCTCGGGTAGCTCGCGCAATCGCAACAGCACGCGCGGATGCTTGCGGCGGAACGCGGACAGGAGCGGCGGCAACAGATACGTGCACGCGGTCTGCCCACCGCCGATGCGCACCTCGCCCGCATCGAGCCGCTCGAGCGCTTCGACCGCGCGCCGGCCCTCGGCCACCGCGACGATCGCCGCGCGCGCGTGGGGCAAGAGCGCCTGCCCGGCGGCCGTCAGCGTCGCGCCGTGCCGACCACGATCGAACAGCCGCGCGTCGAGCTGCTGCTCCAGCCGCTTGATCGAGGCGGTCAGCGCCGGCTGCGAGACGTGGGCGTGCCGCGCCGCCGTCGTGAACGCGCCGTGCTCCGCGACGAGCACGAAGTGCCGGTAGTTGTCGAGCATAAGCAAACGTTATCGAAAGTGGACGAAACATTCATGGGCGAGCGAGCCGCCGCCGCGCCATAGTGTGCTCACGGACATGGAAATCGGCCTGCTCGCGCTGCTCGGCGTCGTCGCCGGTGTGCTCACAACCCTCGCGGGGATGGGCGGCGGGCTGTTCCTGCTGGTCGCGGTCGGCCTGCTCACCGGCCCGCGCGAGGCGCTCGCCGTCACCGCGCCCGCGCTGATGGTCTCGAACGTGCACCGCGGCTGGCTGTTCCGCCAACACATCGATCGCCGCCTCGCCGGCATCGTCGCGCTCGGCGTCATCCCCGGCGCGCTCGCGGGCGCGCTCGTGCTGCCTGCGATCCCCGAGCTCGTCGTCGCGCTCCTGTTCACCGCGAGCACCGTGGTCGCGTTGCTGCGCTCGACCGGCAAGCTGCAGATCCAGCTCGGCGGACGCTGGATCATCGCGTACTCGGTCGTCATCGGCGCGCTCACGGCCACCTCCGGCGGCGCCGGCATGCTGATCGCGCCGCTCGTGATCTCCACCGGACTCTCCGGCACGGCCTACGTCGCCACCGTCGCCGTCTGTGCGATCGCGATGCACGTCGGCCGCGTCGTCGGCTACGGCGCCGTCGGTCTGCTCTCGCTCGAGCAGCTCCCCACCGTCGCAGCGCTGCTCGTCGGACTCGTGCTCGGCAACCTGCTCGGCCGGCACCTCCGCGGTCGGATCTCGAGCGGCGTGGAGAAGAAGGTCGAGCTGATCGCGCTCGTCGTCGCCAACATCGCCGCGCTCGCGAACGTGATCCGCTGAGCGTCACCTGCTGCGCCGAGGATTGCCACGAAGCGCGCGCGCGGCGATGATGCGGGCGCGCTCGTGCTGGCTTTCGCGGATCCGGTCCACAACCAGGACGCACTGGCCCGCGCGCCGGTGGCCGGCTGGCTCATGCTCGGGGCCGCGATCGGCCTCGCGCTGGTGCTCTTCGCCCATCGCGAGGGCTTCCGTCGGCTGGTGCTGCGGGCCGAGGATCCGCGCACGATGGGCGCGTTCCGCATCGCGTTCGGGCTCTGCTGCCTCTGCAACATCAACGGGATGTGGGAGCTGTTCGAGTACCTGTTCACCGACGAGGGCCTGTTCACCACCGAGGTGGCGCGGCAGGTCGTCGCGGCCGAGCAGTTCGGCGGCTTCGGCAACGGCCTCGACGGCGAGCCGTACGGCTTCTTCGACGCCCCCGCCGTGCTGGCGTGGCTGGGCGGCCCGCGCTACTCGCTGCTGTTCTTCTGGAGCTCGCCGCGCTTCTTCTGGTGTTACCTCGCGGTCTTCGAGATCGCGATGGTCTGCACCATCTTGGGCTATCGCACGCGCTGGATGAAGTGGATCGCGTGGATCCTCTTCCACGGGATCATCCAGCGCAACAACGTGTTCTGGGAAGGCACCGAGAACGTCTACCGCACGTTCTTCTTCTACCTGTGCCTGTCGCGCTGCGATCGCGCGTACAGCCTCGACAACTGGCTGCGGTTGCGGCGAAACCCCAGCGAGCCGATCTACCGGCTCATCCCCGCGTGGCCGCGTCTGCTCGTGATCCTGCAGTGCGCCGCGATCTACTGCACCACGGGCGCGGTGAAGAACGGCGGCATCTGGTGGTCGGGCGACGCGTTCTACTACGCGCTCAACCTCGATCACTTCTATCGCGTCCCGCCGCAGGGCCTCTCGGCGCTGCTCGGCACCACGCTGTTCCGCCTCAACACCCACGTCGTGCACGCGTGGGAGACGCTGTTCCCGGTCGTGGTCGTCGGCCTGCTCGTGCGCTTCGGGCTGCGCGAGCGCATCGCGATCTCCACGCGCGATCGCTGGGTGTCACGCCTCGGCTGGCTCGCGCTCTCGGGCTTCGCGCTCGCGCTCGTGCTCTGGCTGTATCCCGTGCACTACGTACAGGGTCCGAAGAGCTCGTGGTCGCTCGTGCGCGTGCAGGTGGTCTTTGCCGCGGTCTGGATCGCCGCGAGCATCGCGATCGCGCGGCTCTATCCGCGCCTGCGCGATCGTCCGCCCCGGATCACCATCCGCGGTCGCGAGCACGTCCTCGATCTCGACTGGTGGCTCAAGTGGCTCTTCGGCCGCCGGCTGTGGATCGGGCTCGGCATCGTGTTCCACCTCCACCTCGTCGGGCTGATGAACATCGGCTGGTTCTCGCCGGGCTGCCTCACCGGCTTCATCTGCTTCCTCAACGGCGGCGAGCTCGCGGTGTTGTTCGCGGAGCTCCGTCGCGTCGCCGCCCGCATCGGGCTGCCGGTCACCGTGCGCGAGCCGGTGCCCGCCGAGGACCCCGTACGCCTCGCGAGCACGAAGGACGGCGTGCGGATCCCCGATCGGGCGCTCGCGACCGCGATCGCGATCGCGGCGCTCGGCGTGCCGGCCCGCGTGTTCGCCGGCGTCGCATACGGCTGGACCGTCGCGGCGGTCGCCGCGTTCTTGCTCGGCGCACTGTGGCGCGCGCGTCGATCACCCGAGCCCGACGACGCACCGCAGGATTTCGCGTGGGCCTATCGCGCGCCAGGCCGCTTCGTCGCGGGCGCGATCTTCGTGTTCCACGTCGTCGCAGTGTCGGTGTGGCTCTTGCCCGAGAAGGACAGCCTCACGTGGCGCAACGCGGCGAACAAGACGTTCAGCCACTGGCTCAAGCTCACCCAGACCACGCAGGGCTGGAAGATGTTCGCGCCCAACCCACCGCGCGGCAACGTGATGCTGCGCGTGCTCGTCACCGATGCCGACGGCAAGGAGTGGGACATGAACACCGACGTCTACGCGCCGGAGAAGCGCCCGATCCCGTGGCTCACGTACACGCGCGAGCGGAAGATCAACCGGCGCATCGCAGGTGGCGAAGGCGGCAAGGGCGTGTGGTACCAGAAGTGGCACGCACGCTGGTGGTGTCGGCACTGGGCGCTCGAGCACGGTGGCGTGCTGCCGATGCGCGTCGAGCTGCGCAAGCTCGGCTATCCGATCCCGGATCCGAAGACGGTGCGCGAGCGCGGGCCGTACGATCCGGCGACGCAGTGGCGCGAGCGCGGGACGGAGACGTCGCTCTACACGGCCGAGTGCGCGACCGAGCCGGAAGCGCAGCCGAGCGACGAAGTGCGCGCGCGCCACGGGCTTCCGCCCGACACCGCCGCTCGCCCCGAGCGGTGGATCAACCTGCGCAACCGACTGCGGGCCTGGAA
Organism: uncultured Nannocystaceae bacterium; assembly: GCA_964519175.1. Lineage (GTDB taxonomy): Bacteria > Myxococcota_A > Polyangia > Nannocystales > Nannocystaceae > Xiheibacterium. Next base: position 52,327 of record CAZFKC010000055.1, on the reverse strand, counting down.
GCGGAAGCAGGGCGAGGCGGCGGACGAGGACGCGCCCGTCGACTGACGCGCACTACTTCTTCTCGTCCGCGGCCTTCTTGCGCGCGCGGTTCCACTTCCACAGCTTGACGATGCCCGAGGTCGCCGCGCCCCGGGCACGGGCCGCCAGCGTCGGCCCCGCCTTGCCGTCCTTGCGCCGCTCCGTCGGCAGCGCCTTGCCGGCGCGGTTGCCCAGCCACAGGCCCGCGATCACCGCCGCGACGATCAGGACCACGAGAAGGGGCAGCGGCAGCTCTTGCACGGGTACCTCACACGGTAGCTCCGCCCGGCCGGCGCACAAGCCCCCGACCATGAATTTGCGCGAAGCGCTAGTATCCGGGCGATGAGCGAGGTCTTGGAGAAGATCGAACAGCTGGTCAAGTCGGACCGCGTCGTGTTGTTCATGAAGGGCAACCGCGCCGCGCCACAGTGCGGGTTCTCGGCCACCGTGGTCGAGATCCTCGACCAGTACCTGCCGAGCTACACCACCGTCAACGTGCTCTCGGATCCGCAGATCCGCGACGGGGTGAAGCAGTACGCCGACTGGCCCACGATCCCGCAGCTCTTCGTCGACGGCCAGTTCGTCGGCGGCTGCGACATCGTGCGCGAGATGGACTCGACCGGCGAGCTCGCGAAGTCGCTGGGCGATCTGGTGAAGCCGCCGGCTCCGCCGACGATCACCCTGACCGACGAGGCCGCGGAAGTGTTCCGCGAGGCGGCCAAGGACGCCGGGCCCGGCGAGGCGCTGCGGCTCAGCATCGACGGCCGGTTCAGCCACGACCTGTTCATCGGACCCGGCCGCGACGGCGACGTCGAGATCGAGGCCAACGGCGTGAAGCTCCGGCTCGATCGACCGAGCGCCCGGCGTGCCGACGGCGTGTCGATCGCGTACATCGACGGTCCGCAGGGCGGCTTCAAGATCGACAACCCCAACGCGCCGCCGTCGGTGAAGGCGATCGCGCCGGCCGAGGCGAAGGCGATGCTCGAGCGCGACCCCGGGCTGCACTTCATCGACGTGCGCACGCCCGGCGAACGCGAGCGCGCGCAGATCCCCGGCACCGTGCTGCTCGATCCGCCCACCATGGCGATGCTCTCGAAGCTGCCCAAGGACACCCCGCTCGTGTTCCACTGCCACCACGGGCAGCGCAGCCAGCAAGCCGCGCTGCACTTCCTCGAGCTGGGCTTCCGCACCGTCTACAACGTGGTCGGCGGCATCGAGGCGTGGTCGCGCGAGGTCGATCCCGCGATCCCGCGCTACTAGCCGCCGATGGAGGCGTTGCTCGCGGCGATCCGCAACTCGTGTGCGGCGGCCACCTGGTCGCGCGGCGTGGAGCTCGCGCGCAGCGATGCCGTCACGCTCGTCGAGGAGACCCCCAAGGAGGTCGAGCTGCGCGTCGCGACGAAGGGCGGGCTCGTCGCGCCCCTCGTCACGTTGTTCCTCGCCGAAGACGAGTGGAGCTGCGAGTGCAACTGGCACGAGGACGCCTGCGCGCATGCGGCCGCCGCCGCGATCGCGCTGCAGCAGTCGAAGCGCGACGGCCGACCGCTGCACCGCGCCGCTGCGGCCGCGAGCCCGGGCCGGGTGGCGTATCGCTTCACCGCCCAGGGCGAGGCGCTCGCGCTCGCGCGCGTGATCGTCGACGCGGCCGGTGAGCATCGCCTCGACGGCACGCTCGCCCAGGTCGCGCTCGGCAAGCTCAAGGGTCCGAAGTTCGTCGCGAGCTCCGCCGACCTCGCGTTCGAGAAGAAGCTGGGCACGTTCGGTGCGGGTGTGTTGCAGCGGCACTCGGTCGCGAAGGTGCTCGCGGCGATGGCCGGGGCCGGCGACATCACGCTGGGCGGGAAGCCGATCGCGATCGGTCCAGCGAGCTGCGGCCTGCGCATCCATGTGCGCCGCAGCGACGACGGCCGCTTCGAGGCCAAGCTCGAGCGCGACCCCTCGGTCACCACGTTGTTCAGCAACGGTGCGTTGCGGCGCGGCGACACGCTCCATCCGCTCGGCGGCCATGGGCTTCCGGAAGGCGAGTACGACGAGCTGCGTCGCGGCAAGTGGTTCGCCGCCGACGACTCCGCGACGCTCGCCGGCGACGTCATCCCGCGCTGGCGGCGGCTCCTGCCGGTCGAGCTCGAAGAAGCGCTGCCGCAGACGCGCGTGCTCCCGCCGCGCATCGAGCTCGTGACCGCGCGCGACGGCGATCGGCTCACCGCGTTCGCGACGCTCGTGTACGGCACACCGGCGATCGCCCGCGTCGACGGCGACAAGCTCACGATCGTGCGCGCCGGCGACGAGGTCCCGCTGCGCAACACTCGGCTCGAGCGCACGCTCGTCGAACGCCTGCGCAACGAGCTCGGGCTCGAGCCCGGCGTGCGTGCGAGCTTCGAGCCCGGCGAGGCGATCGCGTGGACGGCCCGACTCGGGCGCAGCGAGCTCGAGGCCGGCGGTACTGCGCACGCCGACTTCGTCGAGCGCGGCGGACTGGCGCCCAGGCTGCAGCTCGACGACGCCGGTGGCTTCTCGCTCTGGTTCGAGCTCGACGACGACATGGGCGGCGATGGGGCTCGCCGTGGTGGCGCGAAGGTCGAGGCCGGCGCGGTGGTCCGCGCGTGGCAGCGCGGCGACGGCTTCGCGCCGATCGTCGGCGGCGGCTTCGGGCGGATCCCGGAGTCGTGGCTCGCGCAGCACGGCGATCGCGTCGCCGCACTGCTGCGCGCGCGCGAAGTGGCGGACGACTCGTCGACGCCGCGCTGGGCACTGGCCGATCTCGCCGCGCTCTGCACCGCGCTCGAACAACCCGCGCCGCCGGACTGGTCGCGGCTGCGCACGCTCTTCGAGGACTTCGCCGGCATCCCCGAAGCGAGCCTCCCCGCCGATCTGCGCGCCGATCTGCGCAGCTACCAGCAGAGCGGCGTCGCCTGGCTGTCGTTCCTGCGCGACGCCGGCATGGGTGGCTTGCTCGCCGACGACATGGGGCTCGGCAAGACGCTGCAGGCGTTGTGTGCGATCCGCGGACGCACGCTCGTGGTCGCGCCGACCTCGGTGCTGCCGAACTGGATCGCCGAGATCTCGAAGTTCCGCCCGTCGCTCTCCGCGTGCAGCTACCACGGTGCCGGCCGCAAGCTCGACCCCGACGCCGACGTCGTGCTGACCACCTATGCGCTGCTCCGCATCGATCAGGACGTGCTCGCGGCCCAGCGCTGGGACTGCGTCGTGCTCGACGAGGCGCAGGCGATCAAGAACCCCGACAGTCAGGTCGCACGCGCGGCGTTCCGGCTCGACGGTGCGTTCAAGCTCGCGTTGACCGGCACGCCGGTCGAGAACCGCCTCGACGATCTGTGGAGCCAGCTGCACTTCGCGAGCCCGGGCCTGCTCGGCGGGCGCAGCGAATTCCTCGAGCGCTTCGCGAGGCCGCTCGCGGCCGGCGATGCCACCGCGGTCGCGGCGCTACGCGAGCGCATCCGGCCGTTCGTGCTGCGCAGGCTCAAGCGCGACGTCGCGAAGGAGCTGCCGCCGCGCACGGACCTCGTGCTGCACTGCGAGCTGCGCGAGGAGGAACGCCGCGTCTACGACACCGTGCGCGCGGCGACCCAGCAGTCGATCGCCGAGCGGCTCGGCGCCGGCGAGTCGACGCTCGCGGTGCTCGAGGCGCTGCTGCGGCTGCGCCAGGCCGCCTGCGACTCGGCGCTCGTACCCGGCCAGCCCGCCACCGATCGCGCGTCGTCGAAGATCGAGACGCTGCTCGAGACGCTCGATACGAGCATCGCCGAGGGCCACAAGGCGCTGGTGTTCTCGCAGTGGACGTCGCTGCTCGATCGCGTCGAGCCGCGGCTCGGCGAGGCCGGCATCGCGCACGTGCGGCTCGACGGCAGCACGAAGGATCGCGGCGAGGTCGTCGCGCGCTTCCAGGATCCCGGCGGTCCACCGGTGATGCTGATCTCGCTGCGTGCGGGCGGCACGGGTCTGAACCTCACCGCGGCCGACCACGTGTTCCTGCTCGACCCGTGGTGGAACCCGGCGGTCGAGGATCAGGCCGCCGATCGTGCGCACCGCATCGGGCAGGACAAGCCCGTGTTCGTGCACCGGCTCGTCGCGCGCGGCACCGTCGAGGAGGGCATCCTCGCGCTGCAGCAGCGCAAGCGCGAGCTGGCCGCATCCGCGGTGGAAGGTGCCGCCGCGGCGGCGAGCATCACCCGGGAGGACTTGCTGGCGCTGCTGGAGTGACCGGCTCGCACTCGCAGCCCCAGCTGGCCGGCAGCTCGGGGCACATCGTCGCCGCGATGATGCGATGGCCTTCGGTGTTCGGATGGGTGTGATCGAAGCTCTGCAGCTCGGGCGCGAGGAACCACTGCACGAGCTCGGACGCGGCGCGCGCATCGAGCTCGAGCTTCGCCTCGCGGGCGGCGTCGTCGAGCTTCGCGTGCGCCTGTCGCCAGCCGGAGTCCTTGCGCAGCGTCGCCTTGGTGGCCTCGAGCTCGAGCGGCGTCGCATCGCGATCGCGTAGCGCGGAGTCGTAGAGATCGACGGCGACGTCGGGCTGCTCGAGCGGATCCCACGGCGCCGCCACCCCACCCGGCCGCTTGCGGCCGTAGCTGCCGAAGGCCTGCTCGGGCGTGAGCCGGCCCATCGTGTAGTCGACGACCTTGCGCGTGTCGGCGACGTGGTCGAGGCCCTTCTGCCCGCGCCAGCGCTTGTCGTGCAGCGAGCCCCACGGCGTCACCGACAGCGCGACCACCTTCACGTGGTTCACGTGGGCGAGCACGAACAGATCGCGCATGTGCTTGTTGGTCGAGTGCGGCGTGCCGACGCTGTTGAGCCCACCACCGTAGACGAGCCAGTGCTCGATGCTCTCGTCGCGCAGCGCGAGCCGGTGGTTGCCGAGCACCTGTTGCTTGAAGCGCTGCTTCAGCGCCCACGCGCCCTGGCCGACCTCCGAGAGGTTGTGCACCTCGACGTGCTTGCACAGCCGCGCGATCTCCTTCGCGTAGGGCTGCTTGGGCCACGCGCCGATCGAGCCGGCGAGCACCACGACCTTCACTTTCTTGTCGGCATGCTTGAAGCGCCACGTGGGAGGCGCGGGTGCCTCGGCGACCGGCGCTTCGGCGGCCGGCGCTTCGGCGGGTGCCGGCTCCTCGGCTGCGGCCGTGGAGGTCGCGGCCATCGCCAGCACGAACGCCGCGCGGCGCAACGGATCACGGCGCGATGGTGAACGCATGCGACGCGAGCTCCACGCCGTCGGCCGACAGGATGCGCACCGTCCAGTCGCCGACGTATTCCTTGCGCAGCAACAGATACGCGCGCGTGCGATAGGCGTGCAGCGGCTTGATCGCGATCTTGCCACGACGCGACGTGCTGTCGTCGTTCTTCTGCCAGACGATCGACACCGTCTCTTCGGCCCGCGGATGCACGACGCGCAGGCACACGTTCACGCGCTCGGTGGCCGCGAGCGAGAAGCGATCGGCGACACCACCACAGCCGGTCTTGTCGTAGCTCGCGCCCATCTCGACGCGGTCGACGTGCACGCCCGTCGCCCCGACACCGCCGACGGGCGGGAGATCGGCGGGGCTCACCGGCAACCGCACGAACACGGCCGCGATGTCGGGCGGCGTGCCAGGTGGCGGCGTGCGTGGATCACCGCCGGGCTTGGCGACAGGCGCCACGGCCGGGGCCACGGTCGGTGCCACGGGCGGCGTCTTCACGGCCACCTCGGGCGGTGTGGTCGGCGGCTTCGCCTCCGTGGGCGGCGGCTCGCGCACGGCCGCCTTCGTCTCTTCGTCGTCGACGTCGGGTGGCAGGGCGCGATCGCTCGCCGTGCTGTCGCGGGTCTCGGCCGCTGCGGGTGTACCCGCGCGATCCGTGGGGCGCGTCGGCGCGGGCTTCGTGCCCGCGTCGCTGCGCTTGCCCTCGGTCTTGCTGCTCGCGACGCGCTTCGCGTCCTCGCCCTTCGGCGCAGCGTCGGGCGGATGTTGGAACCACCAGATCGCACCGGCGATCACGACGCCCGCCGCTGCCGCCCATCCCAGCGAGAGGCGGCCCCGCGGCTCCTCCTCGGGCAACGTGGCGATGCGACCGGTGGAGCGTCGGGGCTCGGGCGCGACCATGCGACGCGGCGGCGTGGTGATGGCGCGGGGTCGCTCGGCCTTCGGTGCTTCGTCGCGCTCGGCACTCGGCTCGCGCGACGCCGGCTCGCGCGGCGCCGGCTCCCGCGGAGACGACGAGCGCGGCGCGGGCTCGGGCTTCACGGGCTCGGGCTTCGGTGCACTGCGCGTCGCCCCGTTCGCGGCGGCCTTGTGGCGCGCGAGCGCGGCGTCGAGCTCGGCGCCCATGATCGCAGCCATCTCCGCGTCGGACTCGCGCAGGTCCTTGCCGGTCCGCGATTCGATCGGACCCGCGGCGGTCGGCGACGCGTCGCGGGTCGCCATCGCCCACGAGCCCGACATCATCGTCGCCATCGTCGCGTCGTGCTCGCGACCGCCACCGCCGAGCGCGACGTCGGGCTCCGCCGTGCGCCCGCCCTGGATCTCGTCGGCGAGCGCCGAGACGGAGTCGCCGGGATCCGGCGCGTCGGCCACCGCGGTGTCGGCGACCGCCGCGGCCGCCTCGGCGCGGGCGTCCGGAGCCGCGCCGAGCAACTCCGTCCATGCGTCGTCGAAGCCTCGCTTGCGGTCCGCATCCGGCTTGTCCGGCGGCGCGTCCGTGCCCGAGCCCATGCGCGTCATCCTGCCAGAGGATGCGCCGATCGAAAACGTCGAAATCCTGGCGGTGCGAACGACGTCGTGCGAGCCCGGCGTCTCCCAGGGATCGGGGACCATGCGCTACGCTCCGTGGCGTGCTGCCACACCCCGCGCGTCTTGCCACGTTGGCGCCGAGTCTGTTGCTCGCGCTCGCCTGCGATCCGGCGCCGCAGGGCGATCTGCTCGAGACGCCGGCGGTGCGCGCACCGATTCGCATCCCCGATCCGATTGCACCTGCGCCGGCCGGCGTCTCCGCCGACTTGCTGCAGAAATATGCCGATCGCCCGCCGGTCGATCCGCGTGGCGTCGAGCTGTGGGAGCTGACGTTCCAGGCCAAGTTGATCGCGGTCGCGCTGCTCGCCACCGCGGCGAGTGATCGGCTCGAGGACCTGCGCTTGCTGCTCACGCCCGATGCGACGTGGGGGCTGCCGGATCCGCGTCGCTTCGGTCAGCGCCCCGTGTTCGGTGACGATCGGGGCGAGGCGTTCCTCGCCGCACTGCGGGCCGCCGCCCAGCGCTTCCCCGCCGACGCGACGCACAAGACGCAGCCGGTGCTCGACGGCGTGCAGGGCGTGACGCGCGTCGGTGCGGAGCCGTACTGGACGTACTGGGTGAACGGCAACGATCGCATCTATCTGCGCCTCGTCGTCTATCGCGGCCGCGCGCACATCGACTACGTCGGCTTCTTCGAGACGGTGCCCGAAGAGCCGATCCGCGTCGCCGATCGCGTCGTGCCCCCGCTCTCTGCACCGGTGCGCCGTCCAGCGTCGGCGGCTCCGCCCGAGCTCGTACCGGGCGAAGTACCGGACGAAGCGCCGTAGGATCAGCGCTCGATGACTGCGTCGTCGGGCGGCGTGTCGTCGGCGCGCGCGTGCGTACGTTGCTCGAGCAGCAGGCTCGCGACGCGGTGGCGAAGCGGCGACCACACGTGACGATCGAGGAACGCCGCGGCCCCGAGCTCGCCGCGTTGCACCGCCGCGAAGTCGCGTTCTTGCCGTGCGAGGCGGGCCTCGACGGCCAGCTCCTGCGCGATCGCGGCGCTGGGGTGCTCGACGTGGCGCGCGGCGAACAGCCCCGGCGAGCCGCGACCCCGCTGCACCCACTGCGCGTGCAGATCGGCCTGCACGCCGCGCAGCCGCACCAGATCGTAGGTGCCCGCCCAGCCACCCTGGCCCACCTGGAACGCGGTGAACTCGTCGAGCCGTGCGCCCTGTCGCACGAGCGCGCGATCGAGGTCGGCGTAGCGCGCGAACATCCGGCCTTCGTCGTCGGTCGCGAGCTCGATCGCATCGTTCCACCAGCGACCATCGGCGCGCCGCAACGAGAGTGCGACGGGCCCATGGTACGGACGCACTCGGCAGCGCCGCTCGTCGGCATCGACCTCGAGCAACACGTCGCGCGGCGGCGCAGGCTCGGGTCGCTCGTGACACGCGCGGGCCACCGCGAGCACGAAGCGCGCACCACCGAGCCCGATCTCGCGGTGCACCACGACGCCGTAGCTGCTCGAGCGCCGATGCGCGCCGGCATGCCCGAGCGCGAGCCCGCCGGGCGTCGGCACCGCCCGCGGCTCCGTGCTCGCCGGCCGCTGTGCGTCCCGTGACGCGGCGCACGCCGCGAGCGCGAGCACGAGCACGATCGCGAACGGAGTCCGCACGGCGCCCGAGGCTAGCACTTGTCGCGGGATCCGACGCGTCCGCGCGGCGTCGCTGGGCAGGGCGGCCCAGCTCCAACGCCCACCTCCAACGCCCACCTCCAACGCCCGCCTCCAACGCAGGATCGCGGGGACGCGCGCGGTGAGCTGCTCGGCTTGACGCGCTCGCGCCCGCGCGCGACCGTGCCGCCGTGCACGACCGAATGCTCCGCGCCTGCATGTGCGTGGCCATCGCCATGGGCGCGGGCTGCCTGCGCATCCCCGACGATCTGGCGGAGACGCCCGAGGGCGCGCATTCGGTGCCTGCCTCCGCGGAGGAGGTGCTCGAGCGGCACATTCGCGCGCTGGGCGGCGCACCGAAGCTGCAAGGCATCAAGCAGCGCACGGTCGAAGCGCGGATGATCTTCCGCGCCGAGGCCGGCTGCGAAGAAGGCAACGAGGGCTGCTTCTCCGCCGACAAGACCGGCTCGTTCATCCTGCAGACCACCGCCGATGGTCGCCTCTACCGCCGCACCGTGCTCGGCGAGGCGATCGAGGAGCGCGGCTACGACGGCAAGGTGGGGTGGAGCCTCGGCAGCGACGGCATCCTGCAGATCGACACCGAAGAGGAGCGCGTGGCCTCGCGCGAGGACGCGCTGCTGCACTGGTACTTCGACGTCGCGAAGCGCGGCATCGAGACCACGTTGCTCACGCCGCGCAAGCAGGACAGCGAGGGCCGCGTCGTCGAGCTCGACGGCGTGTTGTGGCGCGTCGATGCGAGCCAGCCGCCCAAGGCGATGTGGTTCGATCGCTCCACCGGCCTCCTGCGCGAAGAGGTCGTCGAGGACGGCGAAGGCGACGATCTGCGCACGCAGACGATCGTCTACGACGACTACAAGGCGGTCGACGGCGTGTTGATGCCGTTCAAGATCCGCGTGACCAACCGCGCCGGCACCCGCGAGCAGGTCGTCGAGTTCACGACGCAACGGGCGAGCCACGACAAGGTCGACACCAGCAAGTTCGCGGTTCCGAAGCTGACCAAGCCGGCCCCGCAGGCGGATCCGATCCTGACCGAGGTCACGCGCGCTCGCGGTGCCGCAGCCGCAGCACCGAAGGACGTCGGAGCCGCGGTCGCGCTCGCACGCGCGGAGTTCGTCGCCGGCCACTTCGCCGAGGCCGAGGCCGCCGCGGCCGCGACGCTCGGGCTGCAGTCGAAGGAGCCCGAGGCGCTGTTCATCCTGGCGCGCGCGCAGATGTTCCGCGGCGACCTCGCGGCGTCGACCCGCACGCTCGCACGCGCCGAGAAGGCCGGCGTGCGCAGCGATGCGGTCGCGCGTCAGCTGACGTGGATCCACCTCCGTCGCCGCGACTACGCGAAGCTGGGCAAGCTGTTCGACGAGCTCGGCAACCCGGTCATGGCCGGGCGCTACCGGGCGTTCGTCGGCAAGCCGTTCGTGTACGCCGGCAACGAGTGCGTCATCTCGCCCAAGCTGCAGACGGCCTCCCCGCTCGTCGTCCCGGAGATCGAGATCAACGGCAAGACCACCGGTGCGATCTTCGACACCGGCTCCGCCGAGGTGATCCTGGGGACGAGCTACGCGAAGGAGATCGGCGTCGTCATCCGCGCTCGCACGCAGATCAACGACGCCGGTGCGGAGATCGGCTACGGCCAGGTCGATGCGCTCGGGCTCGGCGGGCAGAAGCTGCAGAACGTGCCGGTCGCGGTGCTGCCCGACGAGACGATCGCCGAGATGGCCGGCGACGACAAAGGCAAGATCCGCGCGGTGATCGGCGCGCACGCGCTCACCGACTTCCTCATCACGGTCGACGTGCCCGGCAAGAAGCTCGAGCTCGTCGCCGGCGGTGCGAAGTGCAAGGCGCAGCGCGAGGCGCGACGCACGGGCGCGGCGGTGCCGTTCTGGCTGCACGAGACGCACTACGTGTACGTGCGCGCGCTGATGGGCCCGGCCGAGGGCGTGTACCTGCTGAACAGCGGGATGCACGGCGCCGACATGGCCGCGACGCCCGCTGCGTATGCGTTCGCCGGCATCGGCGCGCCGCCGATCCGCGCCGACGAGGCCCCCATGGTGACCGTCGATCAGTTCACGCTCGGCAGCGGCGTCGAGCTCAGCAAGCTCGTCGCCGCGTTCGGCTTCTTCGATCAGACGCAGACCTCCGACGCGTTCCGCCTCGACGGGATGCTCGGGCTCGGCACCATCGGCCGCAAGCGGTTCACGCTCGACTACGAGGCCCAGAAGATCTGGTTCGCTCCGTGAGCGCGGCGCAGACCTTCCTCGCCGAGCGCGGCATCGTCGGCGATGCGATGGTCGAGCGGCCACGCTACGACGTGGACGAGAGCGGCGCGGTCGTGCGGCTCGGCGCGCGCGACGAGCTGGCCGCAGTGCCGCTCGCGCCGCGCGTCCGCGACTTCGGGCACGCGCTCGTGCTGCCCGGCCTGGTGAACGCGCACAGCCACGCGTTCCAGCGCGCGATCCGGGGCGCCACGCACCGCCGCGTCGGCGACGAGAGCACGTTCTGGAGCTGGCGCGAGGCGATGTACCGCGTCGCCAACGCGCTCGACCCCGAGCAGGTGTTCGCGATCACCCGGCTCGCGTTCGCGGAGATGCTGCGCGCCGGCTTCACGTGCGTCGGCGAGTTCCACTACCTGCACCACGCCCCGGACGGCCGCCCCTACGCCGATCCCGACGAGCTTTCGCTGCAGATCGTGCGCGCGGCCGAGGCGACCGGCATCCGGCTCGTGCTGCTCGAGGTGTTCTACGAGCGTGCCGGTGCAGGTCGCGTCGCGCTGCCCGAGCAGCGGCGATTCTGCGACCGCGACGTCGATGCCTACCTCGAGCGGGTGGAACGTCTGCGTGCGCGCGGCATCGCGGTCGGCATCGCGCCCCACAGCGTGCGCGCGGTCGGTCGCGATGCGCTCGCCCGGCTCGGGGCGTACGCGAGCGCGGCCGCACTGCCACTGCACGTGCATGTCTCGGAACAACCGCGCGAGAACGAGGAGTGCATCGCGGAGCACGGCTGCTCGCCGACCCAGCTGCTCGCGTCGCTGGGCTACTGCGCGCGACCTGCAGGCTTCACCGCAGTGCATGCGATCCACCTCGACGACGCCGATCGTCGCGCGCTCGCAGGCCAGCAGGTCTGCGTGTGCCCCACGACCGAGGCCGACCTCGGCGACGGTCTGGTCGGCGCGCGCGAGCTGAGCGAAGCAGGTGTCGCGTTCGCGATTGGCAGCGACAGCAACGCGGTCATCGACCCGATCCAGGAAGTGCGGCTGCTCGAGATGGGCGAGCGCCTGCGCACCGGCCGTCGCATCGCGTTCGGTGGAGCGGGGCGCGACATGGCCGGCGCGTTGCTGGAGATCGGCAGCCACGGCGGCGCGCGTGCGCTCGGCTGCGATGCGCGGCGTGGTCGGCTGCAGGTGGGCGCAGACTTCGATGCGGCGGTGATCGAGCTGCGTCACCCGATCTTCGCGGGCGTCGCGGACGGCGACGTGCTCGCGACGTTGCTCGCGGCCGGCACCGCGGCCGCGATCGGTCACGTGATCGTCGGCGGACAGGAACGTGTGCCGTGAGCACGCGCGCCGCGTGCGTGGTGTTGCTCGTGGCGACGGGCGACGTGACCGGCTGTGCGCGACGCACCGACGACGAGACGCGCGCCGCGTTCGAGGCCGTGCGTGCTCCTGCGGCGGGCGAGGGTCGGGGCCGCCGCGCGCGAGCCGGTCGACGCTCGAGCCCGACCGCGAGCCCGGGTGAGAACCCCTGGCAGCGTGTGAACGACGTGCTCGGTGAATCGATCGCGCTCTTCGGGCTCGGGCGCGACGAAGCCGCCGTCACCGCGCTCGCCAATCGGCTGTGCGCCGTCGCGCCGGAACCCAAGCCCACCGAGTCCGGCCCGACCTACGTCTGCTTCCCCGAGCCGCCGGTGGAAGTCGCCGGGCATGCGTTCACCCTCGAACTCGCGCCCTCGGGTGTGATAGGTCTCCAGGCAGGGGACCTCACCCACGACGCGAGCCGCTCGCTCGTCGAGCAGGTTCGCCAAGCCATCGCGCGGCACTGCGCGACACCCTTCCACGCGCTCGAGCGCGACGCCAACGACGAACATGCCGCCGACTTCCACATCTGCCCCGTCGATGGCGGCTCCACGCTCGCGGTGGGGCGCACGCAGGCGGGTCGTGATCGTTGGCTCGTTTCGGTCGCCGTGCTCGCGTCGAGCTAGCGGTGTTGGACCTCTTCTTCTCCCAGCGGCGAGCCCGACATGACCGAGCCGATGCAGATCTCCAGTGGCAGCCACGGCGGGATGTTGATCCCGTTCGACATGTTCCGCCTCTCCCAACTCGCCGCGATCTACGGCGAGCTCTTGGCGAGCAAGGCGCGCAACATCCTCGACGCGCGACTCGTCGCGATCCGCCACGAGGTCGGCAACATCTTGTTGCTGACGATCGAGGGGCACGTCACCGCCGAAGACGCCGCGGAGTTCTGGCGCACCAACGCCGATCTCGCCCTCATCACGAGCCAGGCGGTGCCCCACCGCGTGCTGCTGTACTGGGCCCAGCCCGGCCCGCCGGGAAAGCGGCGCGAGGGCTTCCTCTTCGCGCAGCGCGGTCAGGTGATCGCGTCCGACGAAGGCACCGAGGATCGTGCCGCCGGCGGCGAGCCGAACTGGCCGGTCACGCGCCTGTGCGAGCAGATGCGGATCTCCATCGACGATCTGGCGCAGGCCTTTCCCGGCTCGCCACGCGTGGAGATCCCGCTGGTCGACGCGGGCACGGTCAACGACCAAGAGCTGCTCATGACGCTGGTCGGACGCTCGGGCGAGGGCATCGATGCCGACGACGGCGCCGAGCCGCCGCCTCCGGCGGGGCCGGGCAAGCCGCAACGTCCCGCGGCCGCGCAAGCGCCGGCGGGCAAGCCCGCGCCGCGTCCCGCACCTGCGGGTCCGCCTCGGCTGACGGTGGACGAGGACACGAAGCGTCGCGCGACCGAGGCGGCGGCCGAAGCTGCGGAGCAGAAGCGACGCGCCGAGCAGCTGCAGGCGGGGCTCGCCTACGAGCTCGACGAGCACGGTGTGATCGCGACGCCGAGCGCCGGCCTGTCCGAGCCCGACCTCTTGCGTCCGCTGATCGTCGCGGAGATCCGCGGCGATCTGCCGGCGGGCCTACCCCGCGAGCTCGGCGACCGCCTCCAGGGCAAGCGCTCCGACATCGCGGTGCCCGTCGAATTCCTCAGCGAGGTGTTCGTCGAGAACACGCCGCTGTCACGACCGGCCTTCCAGGAGCGAGCCTCCGCGCTCGAGCTCGGCGGAAAACGCCTGCTCGTGCTCGAAGTACTCGCACCGAGGTTGGGCTACGGGACACTCGTCAGCACGGGCACGCGACACGTATTCGTCTCGCGCAAGCCCGAACAGACACTGCCCATCGAGGTGCTGTTGCGCATCCTCGATGGGCAGGGTTGACGCTACGCGGCTTCGAAGCGGGCACGGATGCTCGTGAAGATCTCCTCTTCACGGGCGCCGATGCCGGGCTCGGCGAGGCGGTCGCGAACGAGCGCCTCGAGCACGATGGCGCGCTCCGGATGCGGCGGGAGATGGGCGGCGAGGTTCAGCTTGCGGCTCGCGAGCGCCTTGAGGAACGGCTCGATCTTCCGGATCTCCTGAGCGATCCGCATCGTCGCTGCCTTGCCCTCACCGCGGCGAGTGGCGAACTTCGGCGCGCACTTCTCGACGGCCTGCACGAGGTCGCGAGCGAGATCGATGTCGACGTTGTCCTCGACTCCGAAGCTTGCGACCACGATCGGGCGGCTCTGTGCGCGGCGGTTGCCTTCGCCGGACCACCACACGTTGTGGGCGATGGACAGGTAGGTGCGGCGCGACTCGCCACAGCGGACTTTGTTCCTTCGCAGATACATTGGACTCTCGCGTTCCTCGTGGTTGAAGGCCTCGACCGGCGACTCCGTGCTCGGCGTTGGCGGTGCGGATGTGGTCGTTCGACGACCTACCGGTGCAAACCTTCAACGCACGGAGCACTTCGATCGATTTCTTCGATCGACCGCCCTCAAGCCACTGGAATCCCAGGGAAAACGGGACCCCTTCGCGATCGCCGCAGCCCCGGTTCTTCGACCGATTTCGATCGCGCCGGCGATCAGAACTCGCAGTGTCGCGGCGTGCGGGGGAACGGGATCACGTCGCGTATGTTCTGCATGCCGGTCCCGTACATGATCATGCGCTCGAAGCCGAGCCCGAAGCCGGCATGCGGCGCCGTGCCGAAGCGGCGCGTGTCGAGGTACCAGCCGTACGCGCTCGCGGGAAGATGCGACTCCTCGAGCGCGTGGAGCAGGACGTCGTGCCGCTCTTCGCGTTGCGAGCCACCGATGAGCTCGCCGACCTGTGGCACCAGGAGATCGACCGCCGCGACGGTGCGACCGTCGTCGTTGCGGCGCATGTAGAACGCCTTGATCTCCTTCGGATAGTCGGTGACGAACACCGGGCGCCCGACGATCTCCTCGGTCAGGTGCCGCTCGTGCTCGGCCTGCAGGTTCGCGCCGAAGAACACCGGGAACTCGAAGGCCTTGCCGCTCTTCTCCAGCCGCTGCACCGCCTCCGCGTACGGCATGCGCTCGAACTGCGCATCGACCACGTGGCGTAGGCGCGCGAGCAGGCCGGTGTCGACGCGTTCGTTGAAGAACTCGACGTCGGCCGTGCACTGCTCGAGCAGCGTGCGGATGAGGTGCTTCACGAACGACTCGGCGATGTCGCAGTTGCCCTCGAGATCGCAGAACGCCATCTCGGGCTCGATCATCCAGAACTCGGCGACGTGGCGGCTGGTGTTCGAGTTCTCCGCCCGGAACGTCGGGCCGAACGTGTAGATGTCGCCCATGCCGAGCGCGAAGCTCTCGCCGTTCAGCTGCCCCGACACCGTGAGGAACGCCTGCCGTCCGAAGAAGTCGGAGTCCCAGTCGACACCACCGGCCTCGGTGCGCGGCGGGTTGGCCGGGTCGAGCGTGGTGACGCGGAACATCTCGCCCGCGCCCTCGGCATCGCTCGCGGTGATGATCGGCGTGTGCACGTAGACGAAGCCGCGGTCCTGGAAGAAGCAGTGCACTGCATGCGCGAGCTTGCTGCGCACGCGGAACACGGCACCGTAGCTGTTGGTGCGGTTGCGCAGGTGCGCGATGGTGCGGAGGAACTCGAAGCCGTGGCGCTTCTTCTGCAGCGGGAAGTCGGGGTCGGCCTTGCCGACGATCTCGATCGCGCTCGCGCGCAGCTCGACGGCCTGGCCCTTCGCGGGCGAGGCCACGAGCTCGCCGGTCGCCGAAATCGCCGAGCCGGTGGTGAGGTGGCGGACCTCCTCGATGTTCGGCAACGTCGCGTCGCAGATCACCTGCAGGCTCGCCATCGCCGAGCCGTCGTTGAGCTCGAGGAACACGACCGCCTTGCTGTCACGGACGGTGCGAAGCCAGCCCTTGACGCGGACCTCGGCGCAAGGGGGCGTCATGGCCAGCACGGAAGCGATGCGGGTGCGCGGGGACTGCATTGCGGCCGCGAATCTACCATGCGCCACCGGCGGCCGAACCGGCGCTTGGCGGCGCGCGGGGGTCGTGGCAAGAGTGTCGCGGTGTCGGTCGGCACGAGCTCGCTGCGCATCCAAGAGCGCTTCGTCTCGGTGCAGGGCGAGGGCCTGCTGGCCGGCGTGCCCAGCACCTTCGTGCGGGTCTCGGGCTGCAACCTGCGCTGTGCCTGGTGCGACTCGCCGAAGAGCTCGTGGCAGCCCGAGGGCACGCGGCAGACGCTCGACGAGCTCGTCGCCTTCTGTGCGGAAGGCCCGCGCCACGTCGTCGTCACCGGCGGCGAGCCGCTGCTCTTCGCGGAGGCCGCCGAGCTCACGCGCAGGCTCGCGCACGCCGGCCACCACGTCACGATCGAGACCGCGGCGACGGTCCTGCGCGACGATCTGCATGCCGACCTGGTCTCACTCAGCCCCAAGCTCGCGCACAGCGTGCCGCCGGATCCGATCTGGGGACCGCGCCACGATGCGCGTCGCCGCCGGCCCGACGTCGTGCGCGCGCTCATGCGCTGGCCCTGGCAGCTGAAGCTCGTCGTGCGCGCGCACGATCCGATCGCGCTCGCCGAGGATCTCGCCGAGGTCGAGGCGATGGTCGCGGAGCTCGGCATCGCGGAGCTCGAGCGCGACCGCGTGCTGCTCATGCCCGAGTGCACCGATCCCGCGCGTCTGTCCGCCGACTACGCCGCGCTCGTGCCGCTCTGCCGAGCGCACCGCTTCCGGCTCGGACCGCGGCTGCACATCGCGATCTTCGGCCACACCCCGGGAACCTGATCCATGCCGCGCAGCTACCTCACGCATCTCGAGTGCTCGCTCACCGGCGAGCGCGCGTCCGCCGATCGCCTGCACATGCTCTCGCCGGCCGGGCGGCCCTGGCTCTGCCGCTACGATCTCGACGCCGTACGTCGCGACGTCGATCGCGACGCGTTCGCGTCGCGCCCACGCGGCATGTGGCGCTGGCGCGAGCTCTTGCCGCTGCCCGAGCACGCGCAGCCGATCACGCTCGGCGAAGGCGACACGCCGCTCGTCGACGCACCGCGGCTCGCCGAATCACTGGGTCTTCGGCGACTGTGGATCAAGGACGAGAGCCTCGAGCCCACCGGTTCGTTCAAGGCCCGTGGGCTCGGCGCGGCCGTGACGATGGCGGTGCAGCTCGGCGCGCGCGCGTTCGCGATCCCTTCGGCCGGCAACGCCGGCGGTGCGCTCGCGGCCTATGCCGCGCGTGCCGGTCTGCCGGCGCACGTGTTCGTGCCGGCCGACACGCCGGAGATCAACCAGCGCGAGGTGCTGCTCTACGGGGCGACGTTGCACCGCGTCGACGGGCTCATCCACGACTGCGGGCGCGTCGTCGCGGAGCGTCGCGACGAGCTCGGTGCGTTCGATGTGTCGACGCTGAAGGAGCCGTATCGGCTCGAGGGCAAGAAGACGATGGGGCTCGAGCTCTGCGAGCAGCTCGGCTGGCGCGTACCCGACGTCGTCGTCTACCCCACGGGCGGAGGCACCGGGCTCGTCGGCGTGCACAAGGCCATCGCCGAGCTCGTGCAGCTCGGCTGGCTCGCGCAGCCCCGTCAGCCGCGCTACGTCGCGGTGCAGGCGACCGGCTGCGCTCCGATCGTGCGCGCGTTCGAGGCCGGCCACGACGAAGCCCCGCTGTTCGAGCACGCGCACACCGCTGCGTCGGGGCTCCGCGTGCCGAAGGCGGTCGGCGATCGCATGATGCTCGCGATCCTGCGCGAGACCGGCGGCACCGCGATCGCGGTCGACGACGACGCGCTGCTCGCCGACATGCTCGTGCTCGCACGCGCGACCGGCGTGTGCGCCTGTCCCGAGGCCGGCGCGTGCCTGACGGCGATCCGGGCCCTGCGCGCGAGCGGCTACATCTCGCCCGACGACGAGGTGCTCACGTTCAACACCGGCGCCGGGACGAAGTACGCCGAGCTTCTTCCGAAGCTCAGCGATCGAGCTCGACCGTGAAATCCGCGTCTTCGTCGGCCGAGCTCGCCAGCGCCGGGCGCCACTCCTCGTAGCCGGGGAACGGCTCGCCGTCGAAGTTCATCAGCTGCGCAGCCGAGTGCTGACTCTCCGCGGGATCGAGGCTCGGCAGCGTGCGCTCGGGCGCGCGCACACCGGCCTGGGTCGACGTCAGCGACGGCGGCGGCTCGGCCTGCCACGCGACATCGGGGGTCTGGCCGACCGGGGTGATCATCGTCGCGGTGCCCGAGGTCGGGCTCGTGGTGTCCCACGCGCCGCGCGGCAGTGGATGTGGGCCCGGCGTGATCGTCGTGCGCGCGTTGGTGGACGGCGCCTCGCTCGACCAGTCGGCGACGGGCTGCTCCGGCATCGGCGCGGGTTGGGTCGGCACGCCGGTCGTGCGCCGACGCGTGCCGCTCTCGGAAGCGGCTGCCGGCCGCGGCGTGCCCGACTGCGCCTTCGGGCCCGAGCTCTGCCGAGGCATCGGTCGCGGCATCGGTGTGACCGACGAGATCTCGGAGGTGGTGCTCGTCGGCTTCGGCGTGGTGCGGGGCTGGCAGAGCCGCCAGAACCGAATCGTCTTGATGCTCGCGCCCGACAGCCGCACGAGCTCGTCGTCGCCGAGCCGCGGCAACAGATCGAGGTAGTGCGCGAGCCCTTCGCCGATCTCGTTCACCTGGCGCCGCAGCGTCGCGACCATCTCGACCTCGACGCTCGCGAGCCGCGCGAGCTCGTCGTCCTCGAGCCGCGCGAACAGATCGAGGTACGGCACGAGGCGGTTCATCGGGTTGTTGCGGCGCTTGGCGTCGCCGCTCGCACCCTCGCCACGCCGCGTGTCCGGGCCCCCCGACATGGCATCGACGATACACCGTCCGGGCTGGGACTTGGTTCCGGAACCCGCGCGCGCGGCGACGCGCACGAACGTCACATGGGCCGCCCGCGAGGCTGTGATCGGCCCTACGCAAACGTGGGGGCTCGTTGCCCCGCCGATGGCGACGAGGCCGCGCCGACGGGCTGCTAACCTACGCGCGTGACCCACGACTGGCTCCGTGCGCTCCACATCATCGCGGTGGTGACGTGGTTCGCGGGGCTCTTCTACATCTTCCGGCTCTTCGTCTATCACGTCGAGAACGCGGGTGACCGCGCGGTGATCGACGTACTGCGCGTGATGGAGCGGCGGCTGTATCGCGGCATCTGCATGCCGGCGATGGTGCTCACCACGACCTTCGGCGTGTGGCTGTGGTCGTCGGGCTGGAACGTCTATCTCGCGCAGGGCTGGTTCCGCCTCAAGCTGGGCGCGCTCCTGTTCCTGTTCGGCTATCACTTCTACGCCGGCAAGGTGCGGCGCGATCTCGAAGCCGGTCGCTGCCGGCTCACCTCGCGCCAGTGTCGCCTCATCAACGAGGTGCCCACGGTCCTGCTCCTGCTGATCGTCATCATGGCGGTGGTGAAGCCGTTCTAGCCGCCGTTGAACCGCGGCCGTCCGCCGGGATACCCTGTAGGAAGATGCGCCTCGCGTCCGCCCTGCTGCTCGCGTCGGCGCTCGCCGCCTGTGATCCAGCGGCCGGCACCAACGCCTGCGGCATCGGCAACGACGGCCTGTCGGTGGTCGCGACCGCGGTCGACAACGGCGTCAACATCCACGCCGAGGTCGACTTCGGCGACGGCGCGCGCACCGGCCCGCCCGGTCGGTTCGCGCTGTGCGACGACGACGAGCTCACGATCGCGGGGCGAGAGCCGGATCGCATCGACCGCACCGACCGCGTCGTCTACTCCGTGTCGCTCGACGCGACCGCGGCCCGCGTGATCGAGTTCATGCTGAAGCGACCCGGCGAGGACGACCTCGCATTCGCGGTCGAGCTCGCGCCGAGCTTCGACATCCTCTCGCCCATGGCGGACGAGGAAGTGTCGCGCTCGTCCGACTTCATGCTGTCGTGGGCGCCCGCGAACGACGGCGCCGAGATCCACATCGGGCTCGCCGAGGAGATCGGCTACGGCATCTGCCTCGAGACCACCACCGACGAGCACGACTACAAGAGCGAAGGCGGCGTCGTCGTCGACGACAAGGGCAGCTGGAACATCCCCGCGCGCGTGATCGACGGCGGCACACGCGACAAGTGCGACGCGACCTATCGCCTCACGCGCTTCACCACCCCGAGCTATCCCGCGGCATTTCACAGCGGCGGGTTCCTCGAAGGGCGTGTGGAGCGAACCGTGGCGTTCGTCTCCGTGCCGTGAGCGCGGACTGGCCTCGCGCGGCTTGCCGGGCGCGCGTAGGTGGGCCAAAGTCACCCCCGTGCGGTTGCCACGCAAGGGCGTCCTGATCCGCCTCTGCATCTACCTCCCGCTGCTCGGATACTTCGGGTGGCGGGCGTTCGATCGCTGGTGGACCGAGACGCATCCGCCGGCCGACGCGACCGAAGGGCTCGAGCCGTACAAGCGCACGATCTCGCTGCCCGACGGCACGCAGCACGAGGTCATCGAGATGACCCGCGAGCAGGCCGAGGAGAAGTTCGGTCCACTGCCACCCGAAGGCGCACCGACGCCCGGCACGGTGAAGGCCGGCGAGCCCCCGAGCAGCGCGAAGGCACCGGCCGCCGACGGGAAGGCACAGTGATGGAACGCGGTCGATTCACCGAGCTGTCGAGCGCGGCGCTCGAGCACATCGAGAGCGGGCTCGCGGCGCTCGAGCACGACGCACTCGACGTGCAGCTCGGCGGCGACGTGCTCACGCTCGCGTTCGACGACGGCACGCGCTTCGTGATCAATGCACACAGTGCCGCGGGTCAGGTGTGGATGGCCGCCGATCGCACCGCGTGGCACTTCGACTGGGACGACGCCGGCCAGCGCTGGGTCGCGGGCAAGACCGGCGACGAGCTGTTCGGCACCGTCGCGCGCGTGGTGTCGGCGAAGCTCGGCGAGGTCGTGCGGCTGTGAAACGTCCGGTCGGACGACGCGCTGCGATCGCGATCGTCGGCCTCGGTGCGAACCTCGGTGAGCGCGCGGCCATGATCGGGCGCGTGCTCGCGGCGTTCAAGGACGGCGAGCTGCCCGACACCGAGCTGCTCGCGAGCTCCGAGCTGCTCGAGAACCCCGCGCTGGATCCGGCGCAGCCGTCCTTCCTCAACGCCGTCGCGGCGCTCGACACCGATCTCGAGCCCCACGCGCTGCTCGAGGAGCTGCTCGGGGTCGAGGCGCGGCTCGGCCGCATCCGTCGCGAGCGTCGGGGCCCGCGCACGATCGATCTCGACCTCGTCGCGTGGGTGCCACGCGGTGCGACGCGCTCGCGCGAGCTCGCCGACGCACGTCTGGTGTTGCCCCACCCCGAGGCACATCGGCGGGCCTTCGTGCTGCTGCCGCTGGCCGAGCTGTGGCCGCAGCTCGAGCTCGCCGGCCGCACCGTCGCGGCGCACCTCGCCGCGCTGCCGCGTGCTACGCTGCCCGCCGCAGGCGGATAGCTCAGCGGTAGAGCGGCGCGTTTACACCGCGCTGGTCGCAGGTTCGATCCCTGTTCCGCCTACAACCGGCTTAAAGTCCGCGCCCCGTTGGCGCGATTCGGAGGCGAACGTCGCATGCACTGTTCGATGGCCCCGAAGTCCGTTCTCGATCCCCTGCGCACCGTGCTGGCCGGCGCGGTGCTCTCGCTCGCGCTGGTGCCGGCGGGCTGCAACTGCAGCGGCTCGCCTGCACAACACGAGGGCGGGGACACCGAAAATGCCGAGAGCGCCGTCACCGCCTCCGAGTCCGGCAGCGAGGGCGCGAGCGAGGGCGGCGAGTCGGGTGAGACCGGCGACGGCCCGATGGCGAGCTCGTCGAGCACCCGGCGGCTCTCGGTCGCCGAGCTGCGCAACAGCTACCGCGACATCCTCGGGGTCATCCCCAGCGGGCTCGACGACGTGCCGCCCGATAGCCTCGGGCTCACCTTCGATCGCGTCGTCAATGCGCAGACCGTGAGCGCCGCGCACCTCGAGGCCTTCGCTGCGGCGGCGCGCGAGGCCGCGACGATGCTCGTCGCCGACAAGACGCTCGACGAGCGCGTGCCGGAGTGCACGGACGACATCCTGCCGCCGCTCGCGACCTCGCGCATCGTCGACGTGCCGGGCACGGGGCTCGCCGCCGGCCCCGAGTGGGCGATCCAGCCCACCGACGTGCCCGATGCGATCTTCATCCAGTACGCCACCGAGGTCACGCTCTCGTACTCGCACCTGTTCCCCGCACCGGGCAGCTACGTCGTCGCGCTCGACTTCGACGTCGTCGACGGCGACGGCACCGAGATCCTGGTCGACTTCGCCGGCGAGCAGGTCGCGACGTTCGACGCGTTCCCCGGCCCGCCCTACGAGGTCACCGTCGAGGTCGATGCCGAGGGCACCGGCGTGCTCGACTACGCGCTGAACGGCACCGGCAACTTCACGCTGCTCGTGCGCGGGCTCTCCGTCGAGGGTCCCGCCGATCCAGGCGCGCAGTACACCGCCGAGCGCGAGGCCTGCGTGCAGGCCGTCGTCGATCGCCTCGCCCCGCTCGCGTTCCGCCGCCCGCTCGACGCGGATCGTCGCGAGCAGATCGCCGGGCTCATCGCCCAGGCCGACGGCGACTACGGCGAGGCCTTGAAGATGGTGTTCGAGGCGATCTTCGCGAACCCGTCGTTCCTCTACCTCGTCGAGGTCGGCACGGAGCTCGACGACGAGCCCGGCACGTTCGCGCTCGACAGCTACGAGCGAGCGGCGCGGATCAGCTACGCGCTCTGCGAGTCGCCGCCCGACAGCGAGCTCGCCCAGGCTGCCGCCGCGAACGCCCTCGCGAGCCCCGAGCAGGTCGAGACGCAGGTGCGACGCCTGCTGGACTCGCCGTGCGGCGAGGCCACGGCGCAGCGCTTCTTCAGCCAGCTGCTGTGGCTGTACAAGGTCGCCGATCTCGATCGCGATCCGAACCTCTTTCCGATGTTCTCGCCGGACGTCGCGCTCGGGATGCTGGCCGAGACCCAGCGCTTCGTGCACGAAGTGCTGTTCGTCGAGCAGGCCTCGCTCGCGACCTTGCTGTCGGCCGACTACTCGTGGGTCGACCCGCGCAGCGCCTCGCTCTACGGCCTGTCGCCGCCCGCCGAGCAGACCCGCACGCAGCTGCCGGAGGAGCGCGCCGGTATCCTCACGCATCCGTCGGTGCTCGCCGCGACGTCGACGTTCGACACGACGTCGCCGGTGCGCCGCGGCGTGTTCGTGCTCGAGCAAGTGCTCTGCCAGGAGCTGCCGCCACCACCGCCGGGGCTGATGGTGTCGCCGCCACCACCCGATCCGAACGCGACCACGCGCGAGCGCTGGGAGCAGCACTCCGCGGATCCGACCTGCGCGGGCTGCCATGCGCAGATCGATCCGCTCGGCTTCACGCTCGAGGAGTTCGACGCGATCGGCGTGCACCGCACGATGGAGAACGGCAAGCCCGTCGATCCCACCGGTGGCGCACCGGCGATCGGGCTCGAGGACGGCACGCTCGCCGGTGGTGCCGAGCTTGCTCGCGCGGTCGCCGAGTCGCCGCTGTCGGTGTCGTGCTTCGCGAAGCAGTGGCTGCGCTTCACGCTCGGTCGGCTCGAGACGATCGCCGACGACGGCAGCCTCGGCGACGTCGAGGCCGCGCTCGCGGCGGGCAGCCTGCACGACGCGCTGGTGTCGATCACCGCGACGTCGGCATTCACCTATCGCTTCGAGGAGGTGCAGTGATGAGCCGTCGTTCCAACCTCGCGAGCCCTGCTCGTCGTCGCTTCCTGCAATCGGCGGCCGCGCTCGGTGTGTCCGGCGGGCTGCTCGGGCTGCTCGGCAACCTCGTGCGCGCGGGCGGTGAGCCGCCGCCCCTGCGCTTCTTCTTCATGTTCACCGGGAACGGGCACCAGAGTGAGCACTACATCCCCAGCAACCCCAGCGAGACCGACTTCGACTTCGCGCCCGCGCTCACGGCCCTCGAGCCGCACCGTGCCGACCTGCTGCTCTTGCACGGCATCACCGGGCCCGGCAGCCACCATCAGGGTACGAGCGAGGCGCTCACCGGGCGGCCGAGCTCGGGCATCGATCCGGGTGCAACGGGCGGTCCGAGCCTCGATCAGCTGCTCGCGGATCGCTTCCGCGCGACGACGGCGCTGCCGAGCCTCGAGCTCGGCGTGATCCCGGCGAACTCGCTCGAGGATCAGATCACGTTCTCGTCGAGCGGGCTTCCGGTACCGGCGATCGGCTCGGCGGCCGGCGGCTTCAACCGCCTGTTCGGGCTGGCCAACGAAGATCCCGCGGCGGCCGAGGCGAGGCGTGCACGCAAGCGCAGCGTGCTCGACGTGATCGCCGGCGATCTCACCAAGCTGCAGGGGCAGCTCGACACCGAGACGCGGATCCTGCTCGACGAGCACCTCACGCTCGTGCGCGCGCAAGAGGAGGATCTCGAGCAGCCCTACGTGCCGGTCTCGTGCGAGCTCGGCACGCCGCCCGCGGGCGACGGGCTGGTCGCGACGTTCGCGGGGCAGCTCGCGAACGCGGCGGTCGCGTTCCGCTGCGGCATCACGCGCGTCGTCACGCTGCGCGTCGGCGGCTACGGCGGCATCGAAGAAGGGGCCTACGACGAGATCGGCGTGAACAACGGGCACCACAACGCCGCGCACGTCGGGCCCGCGGACGATCTGCTCGGCATCAACGGCTTCCACGCCGAGCAGTTCGCGGCGCTCATCGCCGCGCTCGCGGCGATCCCCGAGGGCGACGGGAGCGTGCTCGACAACACCGTGCTCGTCTGGGGCATGGAGCTGGGGCTCGGCCAGTACGCCCACGATCGCAACGACATGCCGTTCGTGGTCGCCGGTGGCAAGAACGCCGGCATCGCGCAGGGCCGCTACCGCAACGCGAACGGACGCAGCTACCAGGACTTCCTGTACTCGCTCGTGCGCGCGATGGGGCTCGACGACGTGACGTCGTTCGGCGACGCGGGCACGGAGATCGTCGACGAGCTGATGGCCTAGCCGGACGCGCTCCGGGTCGCTCGCCATGTGCCCGGCGCGACGCCGACGATCTTCTTGAACGCGCGGGAGAGCGCCGCTTCGGAGCCGTAGCCGACGTCCTCGGCGATCTTCGCGAGCGTCGTCGGACCCGCGAGCATCGTCGCGGCCAGCTGCATGCGCCACTGCGCGAGGTACTGCATCGGGGGCACGCCGACGTAGTCCGAGAAGCGCTCGGCCAGCACCGATCGCGAAGATCCGACGTCGCGTGCGAGCTGCTCGAGCGTCCACGGCTGGGCCGGCTGTGCGTGCAGCACCGCGAGCGCGCGACCGACGAGATCGTCGCGGAGCCCCGCGAGCCAGCCGAGCTGCGCGGGTGGCAACGCGGCGACGAAGCGACGCACGGCCTCGACGAACATCAGCTCGGAGAGCCGCGCGAGCATGACCTCGCCGCCGGCACGCGGCGCCTTCGACTCCGCGAGCGCACAGCTCATGAAGTGCCCGAGCATGTCACCCTCGGCCGCGGTCGCCTTGCGCGAGATGTGCATCACCCGCGGGAGCGCGGCGAGCAGCGGGTTGAACGGCCGCGAGTCGCACGCGAGGAAGCCACAGACGACGTGCACCGGGTCGCGCCCCGAGCCGCCGATCGCGAGGCTCACCGGCAAGCGCTCCAGCGACGCACGCCGCGGCAGGTCGAGGTCTCGGATCCCGCGCATGCGATCGGCGCTGCCGAGCACGTGCGCATCGCCCTGCGGGAACACGATGATGTCGCCGGCCTCGAGCAGCACGCCCGGCTCGTCGACGAGCCCGCCCCAGCACGTGCCCGACGTGATGAGGTGGTACTCGATGACGTGCTCCGCGCCCGGCATCACGAAGGGCGCGAGCTCGTGGCCGGGCGGCGCTTCGGCGACCCACGGTGTCGATGCGGACACCGTGTAGAACACCGCGCCGCGCAGACGTACGGCGCGCAGCACTTCGGAGAGCACGTCGACCGGTGGCATCCGCTGCTCCGGACGCTGGGTCGCGGCCGCCGGACGCTCGGTGGGGTGCCCGTCCACTCTCGGACGATCGGTCGTGGCGATCCGACGCGCAGTCATACCGGCCGTGGCGTTCCGAATTCATACCACCGCCCATGAACACCGACACACATTGCACTCCGCTTCCCGCCCACACCCCCGAGGTCGACTTCCGCGCGATCAAGACCAAGCAGCAGGCCACCTGGGCCTCCGGTGACTTCGCCGTCGTCGGCACCACGCTGCAGATCGTCGGCGAGACGCTCTGCGAGGCCGCGGACGTGTGTGCCGGCGAACGCGTACTGGACGTCGCGTGCGGCAACGGCAACGCGACCCTCGCGGCCGCGCGTCGATTCGCGCGCGTCAGCGGGATCGACTACGTCCCTGCCCTGCTCGCGAAGGCCCAGGCCCGCGCCGAGGCCGAGGGACTCGCGATCGACCTGCACGAAGGCGACGCCGAGGCGATGCCGTTCGCGGATGCCTCGTTCGACGTCGTGCTCTCGACGTTCGGCGTGATGTTCGCCCCGAACCATGTCGCCAGCGCGAGCGAGCTGCTCCGCGTGTGCCGTCCTGGCGGCCGCATCGGGCTCGCGAGCTGGACGCCGAGCGGGTTCATCGGCGAGCTGTTCGGCGTCGTCGGCCGGCTCGTTCCTCCGCCCGCGAACGTGATGCCCGCCTCGGCGTGGGGCAAGCGCGAGCACCTCGTCGGCCTGTTCGGCAACGCGGTGTCGTCGATCCAGACCAAGCCGGTCGAGTTCCTGTTCCGCTACGAGTCCGCGGCGCACTTCATCCACATCTTCCGCGCCTACTACGGCCCGACGCTGAAGGCGTTCGGCGCGCTCGACGAGCAGGGTCAGGCGACGCTCGAGCGCGACATGGGCCGACTGCTCGCGAAGTACGACCGCGGCGGCGGGCGCTCGCTCGTCGTGCCCTCGGAGTACCTCGAGGTCGTGGCGACGGTGGCGGGCGCGTCGCGCTAGCAGTGCTCACCGGCGACGCGCGGCACGCCAGCGCTCGTGCACGCGCCGCGCCTCGTCGGCAGCACGCTCGACCGCACGCACGCGCTCGCCGTACGCACGTGCTTCGGCGACGGCGACCCCGCGACCGAGCAGACGCACGGACAGGATCACCGCGGCGAGCACGAGCAACACGAGCGCAGCGACGATACCGGTGCCGATCTGCTGCGCGAGCGGATGCTCGCGCAGCAGGATCGCGACGAGCCCGGCGCAGACGGTGGCACCCAGCACCGACGCGGCGGCACGTGCGGGGCGGCGCAGGGCCGCATCGACGCGTGCGCACCCGAGCACGAGCAGCGCGAGCGCGACGATCGTCGCCACCAGCGCGACGTCGTCGATGAGCAGGAGCTCGGCCCGCCCGAGCCGGACGATGCCGAGCGGCACGAGCCCGACGACGACGAGCTGCGCCACGACGACTGCGAAGGTCGCGAGCGCGGTCGCGGTGAACGACCACCGCGTCCAGCGAATCGAGCGACGCGACGTCCGCAGCGCGCCGACGGCGATCGCCGTGCCGAGCACGCTCGTCGGACCGAGCACCGCGGCGCGCAGCCACTGCGGGTCCGCAGCGGTGCCGACGCGCGCGGCGATGAACACCACCGCGACGACCACGAGCCCAGCCAGTGCGAGCCGCACGAGCTCGAGCGGCCGACCGAACACGCGCCACAGCGACGCGCGCGGCACCGGCAGTGCCCAGATCGCGGTGACCAGCGCGACGCCGGCGAGCACCGCCGGCACCGCGTCGAGCCACGACGCAGCGACCAGCGATCCGTGCGGTCGGGTGAGCGCGAGCGCGACCGGATCGAAGACCAGCATCGGCGCCGAGATCACGACCGCGATCGCTGCGCCGAACAGCGCCGCGCCGTGCCGCTCGTACCAGGCCAGGCGCGCGAGCGCGACCGCGAAGGCGATCTGCGCGGCGACGGTGCACACGCGCGCCGCGGCGGCGAGCCTGGTCGCACCGTCGCTGCCGAACGCGACCTCGAGCTCGAGCAACGGATCGAACGCGACGATCGCCTCCAAGGCGACCGCCGCGAGCGCGACGGTCGCGGCGAGCGCGAACAATCCGGTCCCCGCACCGTCGTCGCCTCGTGCCGCGCGGATCGTGCCCCAGATCCAGAACACGCCGACCGTCGCGACGGTCAACCCGAGCGAGGTGTGCAGCAGCGCGAAGCGGTCGTCCGGTGCGAGCGCGACCCCGAAGCGGGCGAGGCCGAGCACGACCCCGAGCACGGACGCACTCGCCACCGCACGCAGCCCGGATGCGCGCATCAATGGATCGGCCACGGTACCCAGGCTACCGAGCACGCCCACGGCGGTGCGCTGAATTATCCGCGTGCGCAGCTACACGGGCGACCGTCGCGACTGCCGCAGATGCAGTGTGCCACGCACCACGATCACGAGCCCGGTCGCGCGACACGCCGTGCGGGATCGTGTCGAGCTGTGTGGAGCCCGAACCCATGCACCGCCGCGTCACCCTCGCGATCTGTTTCTCCGCTGCTTGCGTCGTCTCCGACTCCGGCGAGTCCGGGGCGAGCGGCCTCGCGACCGCCGATGCCGGGCCCGATGCCACCGGTGCGGGATCGGAGGCGAGCTCCGGCGGCGCGACGACGACCGCGGAGTCCGGCGCCACGACGGTCGCACCCGGCAGCAGCGACGGCGGCGACGACAGCAGCGGCGCGGTCGAGGGCAGCAGTGACTCCGGTGTGCAGCCCGATCCCGGCGACGTGTGGTTCGTCGAGCCGTTCGAGGAGCTCGGCGCGCAGAACATGTACGGCTTCGGGAATCGCTATCCGCAGAGCGACACCACGTGGACGACCGAGCACCTGCCGACGGGGGGCTGGAACGGCTCCGCAGGCGCGCACGTGCAGATCGCGGGCTGCGGCGACGGCTGCAACACCTCCGAGAACCAGTTCAACATCGGCTGGGTGACGCCCGCGCTCTCGTCGCTCGGCAAGCCGACCGCCGAGGTCGGCGAGGAGGTGTTCATCCGCTGGCGGATCCGCTTCGACGAGGATCATCGCTGGGTCGGCAACACCAACATGAAGGCCAGCGCGAAGTTCGTGCTGTTCGGCACGACCGGCGACGCGGTGCCGAACAGCCGCGTCATCCTGCACCTGTTCAATCCCTACGAGAACGGCGGCTGCAGCCTCGGCTTCGACTACTCGTTCACCGATCCGCCCTACCAGCCGACCGTCGAGTGGGTGCAGCCGGCGGACTGGGGGCTCGGCGCGGACAGCTGGGAAGCCGCCGATCTGCTCGGGCACGTCGGCAGCTTCAGCGCGCACGTCAACATCGGCTGGGACTGCGCGCCCGGGGTGTTGGTCACGCACGCAGGCGGCGTCGAGCTCCCGCCGCAACACGTCGGCGCGGCACCGCAGGACGGCTGGTACCACCTGCAGTTCGCGCTCCGCAGCGGCCTCGACGGCAGCGCGCAGTTCCGCATCTGGGCCAACAACAACGACTTCGCGCAGCCTTCGTCGCAGCGCACGGACTTCGATCTGCAGGTCG
This sequence comes from uncultured Nannocystaceae bacterium, assembly GCA_964519175.1. Taxonomy (GTDB): domain Bacteria; phylum Myxococcota_A; class Polyangia; order Nannocystales; family Nannocystaceae; genus Xiheibacterium. Next base: position 22,908 of record CAZFKC010000055.1, on the reverse strand, counting down.
TCGGTTGGGACGACACCGTGAACTTCGGGGGCTACTGGGGCGTCGCCACGCCGAACACGATGGGCTTCGTGGTCGACGACCTCGAGGTCGGCGACGGCTTCGACGCCGGCTGGTACCCCGACTGATGCTTCACTCAGGGGTCAGCGCGCGCGCGAGGCTCACGTCGAGGCGGCTCTGGATCAGCATCATGATGCTGTCGAGCTCGCGCGGGCTCACCGCGAGGCGGAGCGCGAGGATGGTGCGCGTGCCGGCGATGAGCTGCTCGCGCGCCGCCGCGATCCGACGTGCGACCGTCGCGTGGTGGACGCCCTGGATGCGGGCGATCTCGCGGACGGTGAGCCCGTGCATCACCGACTGCCGGAGCAGCGTGCGATCGGCGACCGGAAGCGCCGCCACGGTGTCGAGGAACGCACGGGTGAACGCGTCACGATACGTGCGCTTGAGGTGATCGAGCTCGGGATCCTCGCGGCTGGGCTCGAGCTCGAACAGCTCGTCGCCCTCGCCCGGTCGGTCCGGACGCGGCTTGTTGCGCGTCGCGTTGATCGCCGTGCGCATCGCGGTGACGCGCACCCAGGCCCCGAGGTTGCCGTGGCCCGAGTAGCGCTCGATCGCCGGGCCCACCTCGCCGTCGCCGACGAACAGCCGGTGGCGCAGGATCTGGCGGAAGTCGTCGGGCAAGAGCGCCTGGTCGCGAAGCCGCCGGAGCGCGGCACCGATCTCGGGGGCATACGTGCGCTCGAACGCCGCGATCGCCCGACTGTCGCCGCGACAACACGCGCACGCGAGCCACAGATCCGCCGCCGCGATGCGCTCGAGCTGCACCGCCAACCCGGGCTCCTCGGCGATCCGCGCGGCGACGTGCACGAGGAACGCGTCGATCGGCAGCGGGAGCTCCGGCCAGCGCGTACGCGCGCGCTCGCAGATCGTCGCCAGCGCGACCGCCAGGCCCGGGCGCTGCTCCGCTGGCGGCTGCAAGGACGGCGCGAGCGCAGCGACGAAGATCTCCACGGAGTCCGCGTTCACTTCGGCGCTCCCATGCGCTCGTCCAGGCGCGCGAGCCGACGCGTGGCGCCGTCGTGACCGAGCGTGCGCGCGCGATCGTAGTGCGAGCGCGCGTCGTCGAAGCGCAGCACCTTGAAGTAGACGTCACCGAGATCGAGGTGCAGCTCGGCGTTGCGCGGCGCGATCGCGACGGCGCGCTCGAGCAGCTTCGCAGAGCTCTCGTACGCGCGCTGCTGGAACGACACCTCGGCGAGCCCCGCGAGCGCCGCGACGTTGCTGCGATCGGCCGCGAGCGCGCGGTGGAACGCGGCCTCGGCCTCCGCGAGGTCGCCCCGCTGCAGCGCGCGCTTGCCCTCGGCGGCGTGGGTCTTCGCACCGGCGGAGTCCGCCGCAGGCGCGGCCTCGACGGGGGCCGGCGCGCGTGTGCCCGCGCTCGCCCGCGGTGCGACCGGTGGTGGAGTGATGGGCGGCGACGCGTCGGCACGCTCGGGGACATCGGGGACGGGTGCTCGCGCCACCAACCGTGGCGTCGTCGCGGCGGCTCGACGCTCGCGTCCGCGCGCGACGGCGGTGCGCGCCGGCTCGCCGAGCACGTCCTCGATCGCGTCGGTGATCGCGGGCGGTGGCTCCGGCTCGCGGGCATAGGCCGCCTCGATCCGCGCCGCACGCTCGCGCTCGTCGCCCACGGCCAGCGCGAGCACGGGCGCGACCGCGACGAGCTCGGGCTGCGCGAACGAGAGGCTCGCGGCGCGCTCGCGCAGCGCGACCATGGCCGCGACCGACACGCCGACGCGCGCGAGCGCCTGGGGCTGATCGTCGTCGAACACGAGCGCGGCCGCGTAGTACTCGGCGGCGATCGGAACGCCGCCCTCGATCGCCCAGAACCGATCGCCGAGGTGCACGAGCGTCCCCGCCAGCTCCTCGCGCAGCTCGCCGGCCTGCGCGTCGGCGAAGCTCGCCGCCGGACCTTCGAGGGCCTCGAGCTCGAGCACCTTGGTGTAGGCGGTCGGCGTCGCGGGCTCGTCGGGCGGGGGATGGACGAAGTGCGTCTGTGCTGCCGCAGCGCGGGCCTCGTGCACGAGCGCGTCGACCTCGGCGCGCGCGTCGGGCCCGGGTGCGAGCGCCGGCGCGATCACGAGGGCCCACAGCGCCGCGCCGCCGAGCACGAGCCCGCTCGCGCCGGCGGCCGCACGCCAGCGACGGGCGCGGCGATCCTGCTGCAGCGCGGCGAGTAGCTCGTGCATCGACGCGAAGCGGGCGTCGGGCTCGGACGCGATCGCCCGCAGTGCGACGCGTCGCAGCCAGCCCGGCACGCGGCGCGGCTCGACCTCGACGACGGTGCCCGACGACGCGGCCGCGAGGATCTGCGCGCTCGTGGTGCCCGCGAACGGCCGGGTGCCGTGCAACGCCTCGAAGAGCGCGACGCCGAAGCCGAACTGATCGGCGCGCGCGTCGACGCGCGCCCCACGATGCTGCTCGGGGGCCATGTACGCCGGCGTGCCCAGCACGACGCCCGACGCGGTGAGCGCGACGTCGAGCGCCGGCTCGCGCGGGCGCAAGCCACTGCTCTGCGGCTCGGGCTCGGGCCCCAGCGCGCGCGCGAGCCCGAAGTCCGCGATGTGCACGCGACCGTCGTGGCCGATGAGGATGTTCGTGGGCTTGATGTCGCGGTGCACGAGCCCGGTGTCGTGGACGGCCGCGAGCCCGCGCGCCACCGCGACGAAGACCTCGCGGATCTCCCGCCAGTCTCGCGCGCGGGCGAGCAGCCACTCGCGCAGCGTGGTGCCGTCGACGAGCTCCATCGCGATGAACACCTGCGTGCCGACGATGCCGACGTCGTGCACGGCGACCACGTTCGGATGGCGCAGCTTGGCCAGCGCCTGCGCCTCGCGCACGAGTCGCGCGCGCAGATCCGCCGGCGCCGCCGTACCGTGCGCGCTCGACTCGAGCAGCTTGATCGCGACGCGGCGATCGAGCTCCGGATCGTACGCCGCGAACACGTGCCCGAGCCCGCCCTTGCCCAGCAGATCGAGCACGAGGTAGCGACCGAGCGCGCTGCCGCGGCCGAGCGCGGGCTCGTGCGGCACCGTCGTCGGCTCACCGAACGTTTGCGTCGCAGCCGCGCGTGCGGCCTCGGCCACCAGCCCGACGCACGTCGGGCAGCCATCCACGTGCGCGGCGATCCGTTCCCGCACCGACGCGCCGAGGTGTCCTTGCGCGTACGCGACGATGTCATCCTCGTCGGGGCAGGCCGTCGCCACGAGACCACCATGGTAGCCTGCGCGGTAGCTGCATGGCATCGCGCGCGCGGTCATCGGAGCGCCTCGGGTCCGCAGGGCGGAGCTCGCCCCCCGCTGTCGTCGCGGCACTCGCGATCGCGCTCGCACCTCTGCCCGCGTCCGCGGCCGCGCCCGCGGCTGCGACCGAGTCGATCGCCGTGCTGCCGCTCGTGGTCGAGGGCGAGCTCCCGTCGTCGTGGCGCGCTCAGCTCGCCCGCCGCCTGCGTGAGGGCCTCGAGCGCGGCGGTCGCCCGATCGTGGATGCGAAGGCGACCGCGCCGTGTACGGACGCCGAGTGCATCCGCGCGCTCGGTCGCGACACCGGTGCGCGGTGGATCGCACGCGCGCGCGTCACCGTCCGCGACCGCGATTTCGACGTCGCGCTCGAGCTGCTCGACGCGAACAGCGGCACCAGCCTGACGAACAGCTCCGCCCGCTGCGAGGTGTGTGCCGTGGCCGAGGTCGGCGACATGCTGGCCGATCGCGCCGCAGTGTTGGATCGCAACCTCGACGCGCTCCTGCGAGCACCGCCCGTGATCCGCTTCGAGAGCGTGCCGCCGCGCGCGTTGGTGTGGCTCGACGGCGAGCTCGTCGGCACCGCGCCGGTGGAGCGCACCGTCGAGGAGGGCCGCCATCGCGCGCGCGGAGAGCTCGATGGCTACCTCCCGCTCGAGCTGCAGTTCGACGCGCTCGCGGGCACGGGTGACACCGTGACGCTCGAGCTCTCGCCCAAGCCGCGACGCGCCGGCCGTCGTGCCGGGTGGGCGCTCCTCGGCATCGGGCTCGGCGGCCTCGCGATCGGCACCCCACTCGTCGCGCTGCACGGGCATCCCTACCGTGCGCGCTGCTCGGGCAACGACGTCGACACCGACGGCAACTGTCGGTTCGTCTACGGCACGCGCACCGGCGGCGCGGTCGTGCTCGCGATCGGTGCGGCGGCGCTGGTCACCGCGGTGGTGCTGCTGGCCACGTCGCGCAAGCGCGGCGCAGCGCGACGGCGCTGAGGCGATCACCCTTCGATCTCGAACGCACCGATCGACGGCGGGTCCGCCCAACAACGTCCGAGGTGATCACCGCGCGCCCCCGCGATCGTCACGCCTGCGCCCGCGGCCGGGCTGTCGGCGCCGATCGAAAAGTCGTCGGCGAGCAGCGGATCGACGCCGACGAGCCCGCCGGACTCCGGGGCCGGCAACGCGGGGTCCGACTGCTCGGGTGCATCCTCGGCGTACCAGAGGTTGTTCGAGAACGTGAACGTCTCCGGCGCCGTGCCGCCTCCGACGTTCACGACCACGCCCACGAGCGCGCGCGAGTACACCACGACGTTGTTCGAGATCGTGTTCTCGCCCGACGGCGCGAACGTGTACTCGCCGGTCGACTCGGTCTCCTGCAGCACGCGGAAGACCCAGTGCTCGGGGTCTATCATGGTGTTGTTCGCGACCAGACAGCCGGTGCAACCGACCAGCGCGACCGGTGAGAAGCTGCCCACGAACACGTTGGAGGTCACGCGGATGTCGCGGGCCTCGGCGTTCGTCGCGTTCGGATCGAGCGGCGGGCGGAAGAACTCGAAGCCGGTGGAGCCGCCCATGTTGACCGCGCGCTCGCCGGCGTTCTCGAAGCGATTGCCGTGGATCTCGATGTCCTCGCTGCCGCCCTTCGTCTGTACCGAGTTGCCCGACGCCTGCAGATCGTGGAAATGGTTGAACGCGACCGCGCCCTGGTGGCAGCCCACGTGGTCGATCGCGCTGCCGGCCGCCTCGCCGCCGCATGCGGAGAACTCGTTGCCCACCACGGCGAACTCGTTCACGCCGGAGAGCTTGAGGCAGTCGTTGTTGCCGGTCCCGATGTCGTGGATGAACACGCCGCGGATCACCAGCCCGCGCGTCGCCTCGGGATCGTCGACCGCGCCGCCGTCGTCGACGTTGATCCCGTTGTCGCTCATGTTGCGCACCTCGAGGTCGTGCAGCACGAGGTAGCGGACCCCGGAGAGCTGCATCGCCGTGCCGCCGCCCTCGAAGACGGGACGCGCCTCGCCCGGTGCGCCGCCGATCCAGATCGGCGCATCGGCCGTGCCTGCGACCCCGCTGACGTACGCGCCGCCCGGGTAGGTGCCGGCGTGGATCCGGATCGCGGTGCCTGGCGACGCGCCGGCGAGCGCGCCTTCGATGCTCGCGCACGGCGAGGCCTCGGCCCCGCAGCCGCCACCATCGTTGCCATCCACCGCGACGTGCAGCTCCGCGCTCGGCGTGGCGCCGTCCTCGAAGGTCGCGATCGCCCCGCACTCGCCCACCGGAGGATCACCGGTGTCGGTGGTCTCGCCGGTGTCGGGATCGCTCGTGTTCGAGTCGGGGCCGTTGCCGCTGTCGGGATCGCTGGATCCGGACTCGCCTTCGGTGCCCGCGGTCGACGACGGGGTCGAGCCGCCGGACTCGCTCTCGCTGGCGGGTCCGCCGGTGCTGGGCGCCGTGGATTCGTCCGCGTCCGATCCGCCGGTGGTACCGCACCCCGTTTCGATCACGAGCACGAGCGAGAGCGCGCCAAAGCCAGCGTTTTTCACGGACGTCATGGAGCTCCAGGGGGATCGACACACCCTGCCACGGCTTGTCGCACGCGCGTATGCTGATCGCGGTGATCTCCTCCGCACCACGCACGAGCTGGCGTTCCCTCGCCGGGTGCGTGGGGTCGGCGCTCGTGCTCGCGGCATGCCTCGATCCGAACCCGGAGTTCGGCGGCGCATCGAGCAGCAGCAGCAGTAGCAGTAGCAGCGGGCCCGGCGCGGGCACGACCGAGGCGAGCGAAGGCTCGAGCACCGGGCCGGTGACCTGCGAGGACGACGGCTACGAGCCGCTGCCGGACGCGACGACGAGCGACATCCCGGCGCTCGGCGAGTACTCCATGGTGCTGGTCACGACGGACGCGATCGACAGCTACGTGCTCTACCGCCCACCCGAGGCGCCCGATCGCATCTACGTCTCCACCGATCCGGGCCTGCGCGTCTGCGTCTACCTCCGCTGTGACGGCTCGGAGTTCACGTGTCCCCCGGACGCGGTGTCGAGCCAGATCCCGGACCAGCTCGTCGACGGATGCTGTGCCGACGGCGAGCTCGACCTGACGTACACGTGCATGGGCGACGGCAGCGAGAAGATCCAGATCGACGTCGCAGAGGCGCCCGCCGACTGCACGTTCTACAGCCTCGTGCTGGCCGAAGCACCGCCGTAGGGCGGCGCGCACACGGCCCGCGACGCTCGGCGGGTCGACTCAGCCGCCGGGAACGGCCGTGGGCGCATGCCACAGCCGCACGACGCGATCGTAGCCGCCCGAGGCGATCGTGCGACCGTCGGGCGAGAACGCGACCGAGGTCGCGACCGACTCGTGCGTGCCGACCGTGACGAGGTACTCGCCGCTCGGTGCGTCGTAGAGGCGGATGCGATAGTCCTGGCTGCTGATCGCGATGCGCTCGCCGTCGACCGACACGGCGACGTCCGTGATCGCGCGGCCGAAGGTCGGCGCGCTCCACTTCGTCGTCGTCGACGAGAGCTCGACGCGCGCGAGCGTGCCGTCGGCGTGACCGATCACGATCGTGTCATCCGGCAGGCCCGCGAGCGCGGTGACGCCGGTGAACGCACCGACATGCTCGACCGAGGTCTCGCCCAGCAGTGCCACGCCGCCTTCGCCACCGACCACGACGCCGCTCGGGGTCCATACTGCGTCGGCGACCGGGCCCACCCCCGCATCGCGCCGCTCGAGCGCCGTGCCGTCGAGCTTCCAGTACGCCACGGATCCGTCCTCGCCACCGGCCACGAAGACGTTGCCCTCGTCGACGAACGCGAGCGCTCGCACGCCGCTCGGGTGGCTCCGCACCACGTGGCGCGTCGTCAGATCGACGGCGTCGCGCACGTGCACCGCGCCGTCGCGACTCGCCGTGACGATGGTCCGACCGTCCTTCGCGACTGCGATCGCATCGAGCGTGACTGCTTGATCGGTCGCCGCGACGATCGGGTGCCCGTCTGCGCCCGACCACGCCCGCACCGCGGCGTTGTCCAGCCGCCCCCACTGCGCACCGATCGCAGCCACCACCCGCTCGCCCGTGCGATCGAAGGCGAGCGCCTGCACCTTCTCGCCCGCGCCCCGGATCACGCGATCGATCGGGGGCGCGCGCAGGTCCCACGTGCGCAGCGTGCCGTCGAGGCCCACCGACGCGAGCCAGCGCCCGTCCCCGCCGAGCGCGAGCGCATCGACGCCGAAATCGTGCCCACGCAGCCGCTCGCGCGCCGTACCCGAGGGCAGGTCCCAGATTGCGATCGCGCCGTCACGGCCGGCCGAGACCAGCGTGTCGGCGTCGGGCTGCACGAGATCGACGAGGCCGTCGGGTTGGACCTCGAGCTGCCGCGGCGCGCGAGCACCGGTGCGATCGAAGACGGTGATGCGATCGTCCCAGCCCGCGGCGTAGAGACGATCGCCATCGAGCACGATGGTCTCGACCCCCTCGGTGGTCGTGAACGCGCGCACGAGCTGGCCGCTCGTCGGGTCGAGCTCGTCGACGCCCCAGTGCTCCCAGGCCCCCGCGACGTGCTCGCCGTCGGACGCGAGCGAGGTGAGCCCGTGCTCCGTCTTCACGCTGCCGATGCGCGTCGCGGCGTCCAGATCCCAGCGCTCGAGCGTTCCGCCCTTGCGCGTGACCACGAGGTCCCGCCCGTGCAGCACGAGCCCGTCGACGCTCGGCCCGCGCGTGCCGAGACTGCCGGCGTCGCTGCCGTCGTCGATGCGACGGCGGTACACGAGCCCGCTGCCGGCACCGAGATACACGAGCCCGCGCGCGACGTCGATCGTGATCCCCGCGAGCTCGTCGCCGAGCGTCACGCGCCACGCGGGCTCGAGCACGGGCACCGCAGCACTGCCGGTGGTGCTCCAGGCCTGCACGATCCCGTCGGGCGTGACGACGATCAGGCGATCGCGCGATTCGTCGTGCACCAACGCGGTCGCCGGCGCCTCGAGCTCGACGGTCTGCACCGAGCGATCGACCTGCGCACGCAACCGATCCCACTCCCAGCGCCGCTCCTCCACGACGCACTCCGCGAGCTCCGCCTTCGCCCGCGCGAGGTCGTTGGCCGCGAGCGCTCGCTGGGCGGCGGCAACGTGCTCGCGATACTCGCCGGCATCGACCGCAGGGACGTCGGGCGGCGGGACCACGTTGCCCGGCTCGTCGCCACCACCGCGGGCGACGACGATGGCGACCGCGGCCGCACCACTGGCCGCGAGCCACGGCAACGCGCGTCGCGATCGCCACGCCACGGTGCGCAGACGATGGTTGCGATGCGAACGACGCGCGCGCACCGGCTCGCCCGCGATCGCTCGCCGGAGATCGGCCGCGAGCTCGGCCGCATCCGCGTAGCGATCCGCCGGCGATTTCGCGAGCGCCATCTGCACGACCGCATCCAGCGCACGCCAGCGCACGGGCGCGCGGGTGAGCGGCTCGGGGATGTGCGTGCGGACGAGCTCGGCGATGCGACCCGCGCTGGTGCGGGTGATCGGATACGGCAGGCGTCCCGCGACGAGCTCGTAGGCCACGACGCCCAGCGCATACACGTCGCTCGCGGCCGACGGCGTCGTGCCGGTGCTGTCGAACTGCTCGGGGCTCATGTAGTGCAGCGTGCCGAGCAAGTCGCCGAGCTGTGTCGCGAGCGTGCCCGCGGCGTCGGGGTCGTCGAGCAGCCGCGCGATGCCGAAATCGATCAGCTTCGGGGCCCCGTCCCTGCCGACGAGGATGTTGCTGGGCTTGATGTCGCGGTGGACGATGCCGTGGCGGTGCGCCTCGGCCACCGCATCGCAGACGCGCGCGAGCAGCTCGACGCGCGCGCGGGCGTCGAGCTGCGCGTCGTCGGCCCACTTCGTGATCGCCTTGGCGTCGGGGATGTACTCGAGCGCGAAGTACGGCACCGGGCCGAGCTCGCTCTCGTGCGTGCCGGCCTCGTAGATCTCGGCGATGCCCGGGTGCCGGAGCCGCCCCAGGATCTCGACCTCGCGCTCGAACCTGCGGCGCAGGCTCGCCGTCGCATAGCTCGCGCGCAGCAGCTTCAGCGCGACCTTGCGCTTCGGCCGATCCTGCTCCGCGACGTAGACGGTGCCCATACCGCCGACGCCGATGCGCACGTCGAGCGTGTACTGCCCGATGCGACGACCCACGAGCCAGCGACCGGAGGGCTCGTCCTCGTCGAGCTGCGCGAGCGCGGGCGGCTCGAGGAAGCCCTCGGCCTGCGCGTCGGCGGCGAGCAGTGCTGCGACCTCGGCGGCGAGCTCGGGCGTGTCGGCGCAGCGCTCGGCCAGCAGCGCGGCCCGTGCAGGCTCGTCCAGATCGATGAGCTCGAGGAACAGCGCCCGCCCGGCTGGGGTGAGCGCGGTCATGTCGGCTCGCCGGACGGCTCGGGCCCCATCGCTTCGTAGAGATACGCGCGCGCGAGCCGGAACGTGCGATCGACCGTGCGCCGCGAGATGCCGCAGACAGCCGCCACCTCGTCGTGGTTCATGCCCGCGAAGAAGCGCAGCTCGACGATCTGCGCGGCGACCTCGTCGACGGCCGCGAGACGATCGAGTGCGGCATCCAGCGCGAGCAGATCGACGAGCTCGCCGTACGCATCGGCGATCGCGAACACGTCGCCGACCGGCGCCTGTCCGCTGCCGCGCTTCACACGTCCGCGTGCACGCGCGTGATCCATGAGGATGCAGCGCATGGCGCGGGCGGCCGCGGCCATGAACTGCCCGCGTTGCTCCCATCGATCCTCGCCGAGTCGGAGCCACGCCTCGTGCACGAGCGCGGTGGTCTGCAGCGTGTGCTCGGCCCGTTCACCGCGCATGAGTGCGTGGGCGAGCCGGCGCAGCTCGGCGTAGAGCGCGATCCAGCGCTCCCCTTCCGCCACGACGGGGATCGGCCCGGTTGCTGGTGCGTCGGTGCTCACGAAGTGGATCCATCGTCGATCATCGCCGGGCGGCGGTCGAGCCCTTCGTACCGCGCGACACCGACCGCTTAATCCGTGGCGGAGTTCATCCCCGGAACACGCATTCTCCGTCATGACGTTCCGAAGCACTGCCCCGTCCCTGGCCTTCCTGGGCAGCATCACCCTCGTCTCTGCGATCTCGGCCTCCGCGCAGGCGGCCGAGCTGCGCGTCGATGCCAGCGCCCCCGGCGGCGGTGATGGCTCACCCGCGAGCCCCTTCGACGACATCCAGGCGGCGATCGATGCGGCGGCCGACGGCGACGACATCCTCGTGGCCGAGGGCACGTACTCGGCGTTCGAGGTGGTGGCCAAGGAGCTGCAGCTCGTCGGCAGCTACGACGCCGGCTTCACGGCGACGAGCCCGGATACGCCGAGCATCGTGGAGGGCACCGCCGCGGGCCCGGTCGTGTCGCTGTTCGAGACCGGCGACACCGTCCTCGACGGCTTCGTGATCCGCGGAGGCGAGCGCGGGCTCTTGATCGATGCCGACTATCTGTCGACGACGAACAAGCCGATCATCCGCAACAACACGATCGAGGACAACGGCACGCCGGCGACGATCGGTGGCGGGGTGTCCGCCGACCACTGCGAGGCGAGCTTCATCGGCAACACGGTGCGCAACAACATCGGCGATCGCGGCGCGGGCCTGGCCACCGCGTGTCAGACGTTGCTCGTCGAGGACAACGTGATCGAGGGCAACGTCGCACACGGTGATCACGGCGCCGGGCTCTACATGACCGGTGGGTCGCTCACGGTCCGCGGCAACCTGTTCCGCGGCAACGAGGTCGGCGTCGTGGCCGGCTACGGCTGGGGCGCGGGCGCGCTCGCCTACGGCACCGGCGTGACCGCGACGTTCGAGCGCAACGTCTACACGGAGAACCACGCCGCATCGCTGGGCTCGGGCGCGTTCATCGACGACGGTGCGGTGGCCACGTTCACCGGCGATCTCTTCCATGCGAACGACTGCGGCGTCGACGGCGGGGCCGGACTGTTCGTCGACGGCTACGACACGACGCCCTCGGTCGCGACGCTGCGCAACGTGACGATCGCGAGCCACGACTGTCCCGACACGCTCAACAACGCCGTCGCGCTGCAGACGTACTCGCGGGTCGAGATCATCGACAGCATCATCTGGGGCAACGGCGGCGACGACTTCGGTGCCGACGACACGTCGATGATCACGGCCACCTACACGCTGAGCGAGGAGCCTATCGAGGGCGAGGGCAACTTCTCGGCCGATCCGCTCTTCGCCGATCCGGCAGCGGGCGACTTCCACGTGCGCTCGACGAAGGGACGCTTCGATCCCGCGACCGGCGACTTCGTGATGGACGACGTCGACAGCCCGTCGATCGACGTCGGTGATCCCGCGACCGACTTCGCGCTCGAGCCCGGGCCGAACGGGCTGCGCGTGAACCTCGGCCACACCGGCAACACCGCCGAAGCGAGCATGGGTGGGCCCGGCGGCGATCCGCCGACCGGCGACGACTCGGGCGGCGACTCCGAGGGCGACGACTCCGAGGGCGGCGGGCCCGAGGGCGGCGCCTCCGAGGGCGGC
>CAZFKC010000055.1:5885-10983 GCA_964519175.1 uncultured Nannocystaceae bacterium | reverse complement strand
TCAGGACGAGATGACGGTCGCCTGCGCCTGCACGCAGACCGGCACGACGCCGCCGTGGCTCGCCGTCCTGGCGATCGCCTCGGGTGCGGCCCTCGTCCGCCGCCGTCGGAACGCCCGAGTGTGAATCGTCTGCAACAACCCCACGCGGCGGTCGACCATGCATGGGCGCCCCGCGTGGGCGCACGTTTCGAGCGTGCGATACTCCGCGTCCCGGAGCCACGAGCCCATGCGCAAGCCCAGCGATCCCGTCGAGACCCTCCGCGAGACGAGCTCTCCCATCGCCGAGCTGCTCGCGGATCCCGTGGTGGCGATCGCTGCGCGCCCCCTGCCGCCCGTCCTCGGGCTCTGCGTGGCGACCGAGCACCCGACGCGCTCGGGCTGCGTGGAGATCGAGTGGATGGGCGACGACGGGCGCACCCGGGGCTGGGCGTTGTGTCTGCTGGGGGTCGGCGTGCGCGTCGGCGATCGCGTGCTGCTCGGCTCGGCGCGGGGCTGCAGCGAGCCGATCGTAATGGGTGTGCTCGACGGCTTCGCCGAGCGTCCCGCTGCGTCGTCGCGGGCCGCGGCGAGCGCGAAGCTCGGTGCCGGCGAGCACCTGTCGATCGAGGACAGCCGCGGGCGCGAGGTCGTGCGCGTCACGGACGGTGAGCACGGCCCGGTCGTGCGCCTGCTCTCGGGCGACGTCGCGCTCGAGCTCGACGGCCGACTGCAGATCCGCGCGCACGAGATCAAGCTCGAGGCCACGCTCGGCGCCGTCGAGATCGAAGCCACCCACGACATCCGCCTCGACGGCGAGGTCATCCACCTCAACTGAGTCGGCGATGCGTCTCGTCAACCCCACGTCCGCGCCCGCGAAGGCGATCGTCGCGACCACGACCGAGGCCAAGCAGCGCCGCGGCATGGTCGTGGCCAAGCTGTCCTTCCGCATCGATGCAGCGGGCGTGCTGGCGATCGATCGTGATGCGCCGGCGCCCATCCTCGTCGCGGACGCGAAGCACGAGCTGGGCGTGTTGCCCGGCGATCTCGCGCCGGTCGCGTCGGGCCGCTGCGAGATCATCGCGCTCGCGCAGGCGTACGCGCCCGGTGGCAAGCCCGCGACCTCGCAGCGCATCGAGCTCGCGGTCGGCGAGCACCGCCGCGCGATCGACGTCTTCGGCGATCGCACGTGGCGCGCAGGGCCGACCGGTCAGGTCGCGAGCGCGCCGCAGCCCTATCTTTCGATGCCGCTCGTGTGGGAGCGAGCCTTCGGCGGCAGCACGGCGGTGTGGCTCGACAAGGCCAGCTCGATCGCGGTCGCCGACGAGATCAACCCCACGGGCCGCGGGTTCGATCCGCGCGCGCGCGCGAAGGCGTTGGGCGAGGTGATGTACTGCGCGCCGGGCTATCCGGTCGTGCAGCCCGACGACGCGCTGCCGAACCTCGAGGATCCGCGCGCGCCGATCGGCAAGCGCAGCGATGCGCCCGATCCAGTGTGCTGGGCGACCTTGCCGATCGGTGCGCCGCTGCGCTGGACGAAGTGGATCCGGCTCGCGCAGGCGGCCGGCAAGCCGCCCACCGCCGACGCGATGGCCGAGGCTCCGCGCGCGCGCTGCCATCCCGAGTGGCTCGTCACGCCACCTTCCGTCGGCACGCCGATCGAGCTGCGCGGCATGACCCCGGACGGACGGCTGCGCTTCGCGTTCCCGGCCGTGCGACCGCTGCTCGACTACCACGTCGGCGCGAAGCAAGGCACGCGCGAGCTCGTGCCGGTGCGCGTCGTGCTGTTGCCCGACGAGCGGCGCTTCCAGGTGCTCTTCGCGACGCGCTTCACGGTGGCCGCCCCCGAGCGCGGCGAGCAGCGCTCGCTGCGATTGCGACTCGTCGACGAGGCGAGGGTGGGCTCGTGAAGCGCAAGATCTCCAGCGCGACCGACGTCGTCGGGGTGGTACTGCCGTCGCTCACCATGCACGAGTGCGTGCAGCTGCCGGTGCCCACTCCGATCCCCGGGCCCACGCTGGAGCTCGACGTCGTGCTCGCGCACCCGCCCGGCGCCACGACGCACGCGCTCGCAGTGAACGTGAAACACCGCGGCATTCCCGTCGTGCTCGCGGGACACGACTGCGGCATGGGCATCGTCCATATCACGATGTTGCCGCTGCCCGATCCGCTGGGCCCGCTCCACATCTTGCTTTCGTCGCGCAAGGTCGTGTTCGCGGCCGCGCTCGTGCGCGGCGAGAAGACACCGCTCGCGCTCACCGGGGGCGACTTGCTCTCACCCATGCTGGTGTGCGGGACCGTGCCGGCGCCACTCGGAGTGAACTCCACCAACGCGCTCGCCTCGGTCGACATCGGCGTGACGCCGGCGGACATTGCGGTGAGCTTCGCCGACATCGGCATCGAAACGATCGAGACGCTGCTCGCGGAGCTCGACAACGAGATGCCGTCCGTGGAGATCGATCCCGAGCTGATCGCGCGGGCCTTGCCCATCGGGATCGGGATCGTGCTCTTGCCGGTCAACCTCACGGCTGGGCTGCTTGCCGGGGGGTCGAGCTTGGCGTTCGAGATGCTCGTCGAACGCGACGACAGCGGTGGCTACCGCACGCACCCCGAGGGCGCCATGCTGGGATGGTTTCCTCGCTCCAGCCGCAAGCGTGCCGAGCAGCCCGACTGGTCGCTCGATCCCAGCGCCGGATCGCATCCGAGCGCGCCACCCTTCAACCCCGGCGAGAACGCCGACGAGCCGCCGCTGTGACGCGCAGAGCCGCTCATGATCGCTTCGATGCGATCGTCGATCTCCTCGGCGACGCACCGGGTCGCCAGCGCGCCTACGGCCTCGTCAAGGTCACGTACGCGGTCGACGACGCGGGCATGCGCGTCACCGCACCGCAGCCGCTCTTCCACGACATCCGCAAGCCGGACACCAAGCCGCGGCTCTTGCCGGGCAGTGATTTCTGGCCGAACAAGATCGCTACCGACGTCGTCGTGCTGGGCAGCGTCCACGCGCCGCGCCCGGTCGAGAGCAGCCGCGTCGCGCTCGAAGTCGGCGATCGCGTCGCTCGCATCGCCGTCTTCGGCGAGCGCCACATCGAGTGGGACGAGCGCGGTCGCCCGCGCATCGGAGCACCGGCGACGTTCACGGAGATCCCGCTCGGGCTCGCGTCGGCGTACGGCGGCGTCGATCCGCGCATCGAGCTGCCCATCGCGCAGCTCCCCACCGCGGCGACCGAGCACCGCGGTGCGTACCCGCGCAATCCCTTCGGCAAGGGCTATCTCGTGCAGGGCGAGCGCATCGACGGCATCGGCTTGCCGAACCTCGAGCGCGTCGACGACCTGCTCACCGACGAGCGCTTGATCGTCGGCGACCCCGCGCGCTGGTGGTTGCAGCCCCGGCCGGCGCACCTCGGCTTCGTGCCCGCAAACGTGTTCCCGCGCTCCGCGTTGCTCGGCGCATGGCCACTCGACGCGGCACCCGACGATGCCCAGCTCGCCGAGCGACGCGCAGGGCTCGCGCTCGGCAAGCACGGCAGCGGGTTCGATCCCCGCTTCGTGCAGGAGGCGATGCCCGAGCTGGTGTTCCCCGCACTCACGACGGGCACGCCGTTCGCTGCACACGGCATGCGCCCGGATGGACGCGTGCTGCGCTTCCAGCTGCCGGCGCCGCCGGAGCTCGAGCTCTCGCTCGCGGGTGAGCGGCTCGCGGCGACGCGCGTGCTGGGCAGCGTCGTGATCGCACCCGCCAAAGGCACCGTGGCGCTGGTGTGGATCGTGCGCTCGCAGCCGCTCGCGCGCGTGCTGGTGCCCGGCATCCATCGCGAGCTGCCGCTGCGCATGTCCGTCGGCGGCGTACCGATCGCCCACGAGGGCGTGGGATGAGCGCTATCATGGCCAGCGTGTCCCCGCGCGCGGAGTACGAGGCCGGGCAGGCGATCGGGCCCTACCAGCTCGTGCGTCGGGTGGAGCGCGAGAGCACCGAGGAGATCTGGCTCGCACGTCGCACGAATGCGGCCGGCGTCTTCGAGGCCTACGCGCTGCTGCTCCCGCCGCCGCACGCGATCGGCGATCCCCGGCTCCGCAGCTGGCTCGATCCACTCGTGGCGCTCTCGCCTTGGCTGCTGCACCCGAACCTGCAGCGGATCCTCGAGCAGGGCGACCACGGCGGCGCGGCCTATCTCGTGCTCGAGTGGGTCGAGGGTGTCCCGCTCGCCGAGCTCGAGCCGGCGCTCGCACAGCTCGCGGCCAGCGATCCGGCAGCGTGGCACGCCGCGATCGGCCACCTCGTCGAGCAGATCGCGATGGGGCTCGCGCATGCGCACGCGAGCATGGGCGCCGATGGCTACCCCCACGGCATCGTGCACCGGCAGCTCTCGCCGTCGCAGGTGCTGGTGTCCGCCTCGGGTGACGTGAAGCTGCGCGGCTTCGGCATCGCCGATCGTCCGCACGACGAGACCAGCGGCATCCATGCGCACGGGATGCTGCGCTACGTGCCGGCCGAGCAGCTCGGTGGACGCATGCGGCTGCCGTCGCTCGACACCTATGCGCTCGGCGCCATCTTGCACGAGCTGCTCGACGGACGACGATTCCGCGGCGAGCAGGAAGACGCGATGGTGCTCTACCGCGCTGCGATGTCGCGCGAGCTGCCGGCGTTGTCGCGCTCGGTCGCACCCGAAGCGGAGGCGATCCGCGTCGCGCTCCTGCAGCCCGACGTCGCCCACCGGCCGCGCGACGGCGCAGCCGTGCTCGCAATGCTCGCGGGCTGGCCTGCGCGCGCGCAGGGTCGGCAGCCATGTGCTGCGCTCGTGCGCGCCGCGGTCGAGCAAGCGCGCCGTCCGACGGCCGCACCGCTCGCGGGGCCGCCGTCACTGTCGGCGGATCCATCGCTGCCGCCACCGTCGGCGCAGCCGCCGATGCACGCGGCGCATCCGCAGTCGTATCCGCCACCCGACTCGGTGCAGCAGCCGGCGTATCGACCACAGCCGTCGCCGTACCCACCGCAATCGCCGGCGTACCCGCCACCCGGCGCGCCGTATCCACCACCGGCTGCGTCGTATCCACCACCGGCTGCGTCGTATCCACCGCCGGCCGCGTCGTATCCACCGCCGGCCGCGTCGTATCCACCGCC
>CAZFKC010000055.1:0-5785 GCA_964519175.1 uncultured Nannocystaceae bacterium | reverse complement strand
CAGTCCGCTCCCGTCGCCCACTCGCGACCGGCCTCGAGCGCGCATCCACAGTCGAGCGTCGCACCGCACTCGAGCGCGCCGCCCTCGAGTCGAGCGCCGGAGCGATCGCGCGAACCGTCGCGTGGCCGCGAGCCCGTTCCGGCGCCACTCGAGCTGCATCCCGCCGAGCCGACCACCACGACGATGCTGCAGCTCCGCAGCTCGCGTCGCACCTTCGTGCTCGCGCTCGTGTTCGGCACGCTCGCGGCCGTCGGCATCGGTGTCGGCGTCGGCTACTTGATCGTCGGCGACGATCCACTCGCATCCAAGCCCACGAGCACGCCGCCCGCCAAGGGCGCGCGCGAGTAGGCCCGCTCCCCCGTCCTCGTCCCCGTCGCGCTCGAATCGGAGGCCCAGCCATGCCCGATGCACCATCCTCTCGCCTCTCCCACGTCGAGTACGAGCTCGAGTGCGGCAGCGCGCCGTGGCGCGTGCGCAGCCTCGTGCTCGAAGAGCGCATCGGCGAGCCGTTCCGCGCCGATCTCCGACTCGTCAGCGAGACCAGCGTGCCACTGTCCGAGTTGCTCGACTGCGATGCGACGCTGCGCTTCACGCGAGGGACCGGCACGCGAGTGCTGCGCGGCTGCATCACGCGCGCCGAGCTACTCGGCACGGCGGCGGGCGACCTGCATGCCCGCGTGCGCTTCGAGCCGACGATCGTACGCCTACGATCCGCACGTCGCTTTCGGATCTTCGAGGAGCTCTCGGTGCGCGAGATCGTGGAGCGCTTGCTCGCGAAGGTGCCCAAGCTCCGCGTCGAGTCCCGGCTCTCGCACGATCCGGTGAAGCGCGACTACTGCGTGCAGTACGACGAATCCGATCTCGCGTTCATCTCGCGGATGCTCGAGGACGAGGGCATCGCGTGGCTGCTCGACGACAGCGGCGACGAGCAGGTGATGCTGCTCGTCGACGACGCCGCCGGCTTTCCGAAGGCGACGACCGACGAGCCCGAGCTGCGGATCGTCCGCGATCGGCACGACGAGGCCGACCACGAGAGCCTGCAGGGGCTCGTCTTCTCGCACCGCCCACGATCGCCGGCCACCGGCGAGCGCGACTGGGACTGGATGGTCGCGGCGCCCGGCGTGCGAACGGAGCGATACCCGGCCGACGCCGCGGGTGACACCCACGAGCTCTTCCATCCGCGACGCTGGGCGGCCGACGTGATCGCGCGCTCGGTGCAGATCGATCACGAAGCGCGCGCGGCCGGTGACATCGTCGGTCGCGGCCACTCGAACGTGATCGGCTTCGCCGCGGGCACGCACTTCGAGCTCGCGGAGGGAGGCGACGAGCCGGTGCCGCTCTTGCTCACCGCCGTGCGGCACGTCGCGGATTGCCCCGACGTCGAGGTCGCGGGTGCGCGCAGCGGCGCGAACTATGCCAACGAGCTGGAGTGCATGCCGCTGGCGGTGCCGTTCCGTCCCGCGCGCACGACCCCGCGGCCCCGCGTCCACGGCCTGCAGACCGCGCTCGTCACCGGGCCCGCGGCCGAAGAGATCAACGTCGACCCGCTCGGCCGCATCCAGGTGCGCATGCACTGGCAGCCGGCCGTGGACGGCGAAGCCCCGGCCTCGTGCTGGATGCGCGTCGGACAGATCTGGGCCGGCGCAGGCTACGGCGCGATGGTGATCCCGCGGGTCGGCATGGAGGTGCTGGTCGCGTTCCTCGACGGCGATCCCGATCGTCCCGTGTGCGTGGGCTGCCTCTACAACGGTGCGAACGGCACGCCCTACCCGCTGCCCGATCAGAAGACGAAGACGACGCTTCGCTCGCGCAGCTCACCGGGCGGCGACGGCTTCAACGAGCTCACCTTCGAAGACGCAGCGTCACACGAGCAGATCTACCTGCACGCGCAGCGCAACCTCGACGAAGTGGTGCGCGCGAACCACACGCTGCAGGTCGGCGGCGACCAGACCATGCACATCGGTCGCGACCGCAACACGACGATCGATGGCAACGAGCATCACCTCGTCGAAAAGGACTCGACCCGAACAGTCGTGGGCTCGCAGTACCAGAAGATCGAAGGCAGCCTGCAGATCGACATCAAAGGCGGTCAGAGCGCCGGAGATCTCGGCACGATGTACAAGTCGGCCGCAGTCGTGGTGACGGGCACGTGCTCGCTGACGGCCACCGAGCGACTGGTGCTGAAGTGTGGAGACTCGTCCATCGTGATGACGACGGAGGACATCACGATCACGACGCCCGGATCCTCCGTGGAGCTCGTACCCAATTCCATCGCCCTGAAGGCCGCCTCGCTCGGTCTAGCTGCCAGCGGCGCGCGCATGCAGCTCGCGGACGAGTTCGCGCTCAGCTCGCCCGCCAAGGCGAAGCTCACGGTCGGCGCCAGCAAGCTGACCCTCGACCCGATCTCGGCGCGACTGCGTTCGGTCGTGGTCGCGGCCACCGGAAGCACGAGCGTCGAGCTCGAGGCCGCGGCGACTGCGTCGATCAAAGCGCCGGCGGTGGACATCGCGGCCACCACGGCGTCGATGAAAGGCACCGCATCCGCCGCGATCGAAGCCGCGGGCGCAAGCGTGGTACTCGAAGCCGGGGCTGTCGCGCTGAACGACGGGTGAGCTCGGCACGCTCGGTTGGAATCGCGACCGTCACCGCAGCCAGCGCGCCGGTGCTAGCATCGGGGGCGTGGCGGTCGCGTTCGATACTGCGGCATGGAACCTCGGCACCGTGCTCGTGCTCGCCGCATGCGGACCGCAGGTGCCGTTCGACGCAGGTACCGAGGGAGGCACAGACGAGGTCACGACCCGCGGGAGCTCCGAGGGCCCGCAGCCGCAGTGTCGCGTCGACGCCGACTGCCCCGAAGGCGGCTACGTCTGCAAGGCGGGCGAGTGCGTGTACGAGTGTCTCGACGGATGCTGCGACGACGACTGCTGTCTCGGCGAGTGCGGCCCCTACTACGAGTGCTACATCGACGACGACTGCAGCGAGCCGGAGATCTGCACGTACGGCAGCTGCGGTCCCGTGCCGGAGCTCGAGCAATGCCCGACCGGCCTCGTGGTCTCGGAAGCGCTCCCGATCGACGTCGAGCTGTCCGAGGTGATCTCGCTCGCGTTCGTGCGCATGCACGACCACCCCGGCGAAGCGCTCGTCGCGGCGAGCGACTTCGCGACGTTGGTGCGGCATCCGAGTGGCGAGCTCGAGCTCGGCGGGCCGGTGGGCGCGATGGCGATCGCGGTCGGCGACGTCGACGGCGACGCCGACCAGGATCTCGTGCTGCTCGGCGAAGCGATCGAGGTGTTCCGTCAGCGCGAGCCCGAGGAGATCGCGGGTGACGCCTTCGAGGGAGTGCAGACACTCGACGCATCCGGCGCGACGGCGCTCGCGCTGGCCGACTACGACGCGGACGGGGTCGCCGAGCTGTTCGTCTCCGGCAGCGACGGGCTGCTGCTGCACGAATCCGACGGGGTCTCGTTCGGCGAGGGCACGCAGCTCGACGCGAACGGCATCGCACCCACGGCCGTGTTCGATGGGAACGTGGGCCAGGCCGCGATCGCATATCAGAGCGAGCAGGTCTACGTGGCGACCGCGTCGAGCGGCACGGCGATCTACCGTACGCTGCCCGAGCGCGGCGCATCACCGTTCGGCCGTCGGCTCTACGCGAGCGATCTCGACGGCGACCTGCGCGACGACGTGATCGGCGTGCACTCGATCGACGGCCGCACGTTCGCGAGCGCATGGTGGGGCGCGCCGGACGACTGGTATCCCGCGCGCTGGAGCTCGGCCGGGGAGCTCACGCTCGGCGGCGCGGGAGACTTCGACCTCGATGGTCGCGAGGATCTCGTGGTCGGAGGCCCCGGCGGCCTGGCGTTGATGATGGGCGGAGAGGTCTCCACGCAGGGCGACACGGTGACCTCGCTGGCGCGATGCGTCACGTGGCTCGATGCACCGCTGCCGATCTCGGCGCTCGCCGTCGGCGACGACGACGCGGACGGCGTGCCGGAGATCGCGATCACCGACGGTGTGTCGGTGATCCTGATCCGGCTGGCGCCCGGTTAGGAGTCGCAGCAGATCGTGATCGGACCGGTCGGCTCCGATCCGCCCTGCGCGATGCCACCGCTGGGCTGACAGCTGCCCCCGGACGATGGCCCGGGGTCGAAGTTGAGTGCAGTCACTGCGCCGAAGTTGCCGAGATAGCGGCAGTCGCCATCGGCCACGAGCTCGTGGGAGTCGAATCCCGTCCAGACCCAGAGCGACGAGTCGTCACACGTCGCGCCGGTCGGATCTCCGCACGCGCACGCCGAGCAGCTGCGGCTGTCGGCAAAGCCGGTGTGCATCGTGCGATCGACCGAGTATTCGCCGGAGCAGGTGTTTTCACCGTCGCGCCAGATGCAGAGCATGGCCTCGAGCGGCGATTGCGGCTCGGGCATGCAGAGCGTGCCGTCCTCACACGAGAGCACGGGGTCCGCGGGTGCACACGCGTCGACGCGGCCGCTGAACGCCGCCGGGACCACTTCGCTGGTCGCGAGCGGCGTGCATGTGCCACCGGAGGCCTCGACGGGATTGGCCCGCCAGCGCGAGGGCGAGGCCCCTGCGAACGCCTCGAGGTTGGAGATCTCGACGGCGGCCGCCGGCGTGATGCAGTCCGATGCGTTGACGCCGGGCGTGGGAAAATCCGGCGGGTAGTACAGCACGCTGGTCTCGTCGCCACACTCGACGTCCTGCGGCGATCCGCATTCGCACGTGCAGGTGGGCTCGGGCGCGAGCAGGCCACCGAAGCCGGTGGTCTGTGTGATGCCGTACTCGCCTTCGCAACCGCTACCGGCCGACTCGGCCGCGGTGACGACGAGCGCGACGGGCCCGCTCCAGCCATCGGGCGGCGGCGGAACGCAGCGATGCGTGGTCTCGTCGCACGACGGAATGGGCTCGCCGGAGCTCGAGCTCTCGGAGCTCTCGTCGGCGCCGTGCTCGGTGCCTGACTCGCTCGTGGTGCCATCGCTGGACGTCTCGCCGGGATATCCGGTGGACCCGACCGTGGTGCTCGACGGACCACCGCTCGAGCTCGGGTCGCCGCCCGTGCTGCCCGAGCTCTCGGAGGACCCGAGCCCACCCGAGGTGGGCTCGGCTCGTTGGGGATTGGCCTCGCTACATGCTGCTGCGAGGACGACTGCGCACAGAGGAATGGACTGCCTGAGCATCGCGGAGCTCCTGCCCCGACACCGGGGGCTGAGAGCTGGTCGACCGTGGCCGGGGGTTGTTGCAGGGAATCTATCGGCGGGGCCGCCGTCGCGAGCTCGACCTTCAGCCCACGTACTCGCGCCGTTGCCTGAGCGCGCGCCAGCGTCGGCGCTCGATCGCCGCGAGCGAGCCGACGAACAGCCCCTCGAGTGCGAGGTGGGCCAGGCCGAAGACGGTCGCCGTGCCTGCAAGCGCGGCCGCACCGCAGACGCATGCCGCTGCCCAGACGAAGTTCGCGACGATGAGCACAGGGGCGAGGCGCGGCCGCGGGTCACCGCGGAGCACGAGTACTCCGCCGAACGCGGCGTAGCCGAGGTTCACGATCCCCATGAACACCAGGAGTGCCTCCGGGAGCCCGTACCAGGGCGCGAGCCAGCCGCGTAGCGCGAGCATGAGCACGCCGGCGCTCGCACCCGCGCAGCAGTCGAATACGAGGAGGCGTCTCATTGCAGGTGCACCCCGGGCGAGCCGGCTCGGAGCGATGTTACGCCGGCCCCGGACGGGCTCGGACCGCGCGCTCGCGACGAACGCGTGGCAGCACCAGCAAGAGTGCGCC
>CAZFKC010000054.1:38466-69759 GCA_964519175.1 uncultured Nannocystaceae bacterium | reverse complement strand
GGGCACGGAGCAGGGTGTCCGGAAGAACGCTCCGCGTTCTTCCGCACCCTGCTAGAACTCCAGCCCGGTGCCGAGCTGCAGCGCGAGATCCTGCACGCGTGTCTTCACCGGTGAGCCGGTGGTGATCAAGACCTCGCGGCTCTCGTCGGCGAGATCCGCGAGGTCGATGCGCATGCGACCCGCGCGGCCGAGCGACATCGCATAACGCAGCCCCACCACGGTGGTGAAGATCAGCCGGTTCGCGCGCTCGCGCTTGCCGAGTCGCACCGGACGTCGCAGCTCGCCGCCGAACGCGACCCCGTAGGTGTCGAGATCGAAGTCGAGGAAGTCGTCGGCGACGACGAGCGAGCTGCGCTGGGTGTAGACGCCGCCGCCGAGTGTGAAACGCTTGGTGACTCGACCACGCGCCCCGAGGCGCGCGGCCCAGCTCGCCCGCAACGCCTCGTTGTTGCCGCCCCGACGGGCCGGGCTCGCGTCGGCCTCGAACGCGACCGTGCCGCTGCGCCACTCCCATGCGAGGCCCGCGGTGACGGTGGTCGGATCGTTCTTGCGCGCGAGCCCGCTCTGCAACGTCGGCACGAACGACAGCTCGCCGTACTCGCCGCGCGCGGGGTTGCGCCCGCCGCTCGCCGCGACCGCGCTGTGCGTGCGCCGCTGCACGAACCACAGTCGGGGTGAGCGCACCGCGAGCCCGAGGTGGAGGTAGTCGGTGGGCTGCCACTGCAACCCCGCGACGAGCTCGGCGCCCCACGAGCGCACCGACTCGGAGACCTCGGTCTGCACGAAGCGCTCGACGCCCTCCGCGTCGGAGTTGCCCCACGCCCAAGCACGGCTGCTCTGCACCGTCTTGTCGTAGACCACGAAGGCCCCGAACCCGACACGCAGCGTGGGGAACGGCTCGAAGCCGATCGAGGGCCCGACGTCGTAGCGGCGCTGCTCGTAGAGCACCTTGATCTGCTGTGCGAACTGGATCGGGGCGACGCGGCGCTGCGAGAACGTGTCGATGTCGATCTCGTCGAAGCTCGGTACGAACAACGACAGCGCCAGGCTCGTGCGCGGGGCGACGCGGAGCACCCAGACGGTGGAGCTGGGCAGCACCAGCAGCTCGCGGCTGCGGATCGCGTCCGAGTGCGAGCCGTCGGGCAGCTCGGTGACGAGGCCGCCCTGGAGTCGCCGCAGCCGGATCATGAACAGCTGCGCGCTCGCCTCGACCTTGCCGCGCTTGTTTGCGCCGAGGCCCGCCGGGTTGTACCAGGCCATGCTGCCGCCGCGCCCTGCGGCCACCACCGCGCCGCCCATGATCGCGGCCTCGTTGCCGAGCGTCGGCAGCGTGCGGCCATCGGCGCGTGCGAGTGCCGGCACGCACGCGAGCGCGCACGCGAGCAGCAGACTTCGGCAGAAGGACGGCACCGGCGAGCGTTCTATCAGCTCGCTGCAGCCGATGCAGCAGGCGCTTCAGTCCGCGATCGGTAGCTCGGCCGCGACGCGCAGCTCCTCGATCACCGTGCTGCCGCTCGCGTCGATCGGGATCGAGTCGTGACCGACCCACAGCGTGTGGCATTCGAAGCAGATCAGCGCTTCGACGCGACCTCGCGAGGTCGTGCCGGTGAGCGCATGCCGCGGCCAGAAGCAGCGTGCCTGTGGATCCGCGGGACGCAGCGCACCATCGAGCGACGCGACCAGTCGCTGGCGATCCGCGGGTGCGACCGGCGCGCGACCGAGCTCGCGATAGTCGGCGATCGCAGTCCCGAGGTCGCCGCCGTCGAGCGGCCGGGGGTGCAGCGTGACCAGCTCGAGATCCTCCGCGCTGGCCAGCGCGCCGAGCTCGGCATTGGTCCACTGCGGCGTCGGTGTGCAGGCCACGAGCAGAGCCGCGACCAGGAGCGAGCGCACGCGGATCGTCATCGCCTGCACTTGTCGGCGTGGGCTCATTTCCGTCGCTGCTCCGTGGCGCGCGTGGCCGCGAGCGCCGCGCGCACCTGTTCGAGCAGCTCGCGTCCCGACTTGCTCGAACCGAAGCGCGCCAGGTTCTCTTCGCCACGTGCGGTCCACTTCGCGGCACCCGCGAGATCGCCGGTCTCGGCTGCGAGCGTGGCTGCGATCGCACACCACTCGACGATGTTCTCGACCGCGTACCGCCGGCGCTCGGCGGTCTCGATCGCGATGCGGAACAGTCGGATCGCCTCGTCGAACCGGCCGCGCATCCCGGCGACGCGCGCGAGGTTCTCGGCGACGCCGACCGTGGGCTCCTCGTCGCTCTCGAGCACCCGGGCGATCGTCGCCCGGCGCGACTCCGCGAATGCCTCCACGCGGTCGAGATCTTCCATGCGCACGAGCACGTCGAGCACCATCGAGACACCGCGGGCGCGCTCGGGGTGGTCCGCGGGCAACACCTGCTCGCAGATCTCGTCTGCGCGCAGCGCCGCCACGAGTGCGGACTGCAGATCGCCGCGCTCGACGGCCAGGCCCGCGCGAAACCCCAGCATGCGCGCGAGCTCGAAGTCCTGCCGCAAGGGATCGGCCGTGTAGACCTCGATGGCCCGCGCCGCCATCTCGTCGGCGCGCTCGAGCCGGCCGCGCTCGTGCTCGAGGTAGCTGAGATCGAGGTAGGCGCGCGCGACCTTCGGGTGGGTGGGACCGAACGACTTCTGGCTGCGCGCCAGCACCTCGCGGAAGCCGGCCTCCGCGGCGTCGTGCTGGCCGGCGTCGAGCCGCATGAGCGACGCGTTCTCGAGCACGGTGAGCAGCGCAGACTCCTGGTCGGGCACTTCGCGCAGGAGCGCGAGCGCGAGGTCGAGCTCGGCGAGCGCCGCGTTGCGATCGCCGGCGCCGATGTGGATGAGCCCCGCCGCGGAGTGCAGCGCCGCCTCGTACGCCGGCAGCCCACCGACGCGCGCGAGCTGGCTGCGACCGAAGCTGACCCAGCGCATCCCGGCCTCGAAGTCGCGCTGCTTGGTACCGACGACCGTCGCGAGGCCTTCGGCTGCGCGCGCAGCGTCGAGCGCCGCATCGTTCGCGAGCGCACGATCCCAGACCTGCTGGAACTCGCGCGCCGCTTCGTCGAAGCGATCGAGCGAGACGAGCGCGTGTGCACGCGTCAGTGCGATCTCGTTCGCGAACAGCTGCTCGGCCGACGTGTGGCGCGCCGCTTCGTCGGCGGCCGCGATGGTCGCCTCGAAGCGATCCGCCAGCATGTGCTCGTTCGCCAGCACGAGCGCGCGCGAAGCCGCGGCGATGTCGTCCTCGTCGTAGCCGATCGTCGCGAGCTCCGCCGAGGGCTGGTCGAGGCAGGCCTGGGGATCGGGCAGCAGCGCGAGCACGGAGTAGCCCCGCTCCACGTCGCGTCGCGTGTGCACCGACTCGGGCGCGAGCGCGGTCTGGATCGTCTGCTGGACCCGAGCGATGCACGCGAGCACGGCATCGCTGCGATCGCTCGCGCATGCGCTGCGTCGGGCGTCGCCGAGTCGCCGGAGCTGCGCGTTGTAGCCGTCGCGGAAGCGCTGCTCGAGGCCGACCGCATAGCCGTCGACCGGGCCGGCACCGCGGTTGACGATCACGGTGTCGGCGAGCTCGTCCGGCGTGCAGCCGGGCCGCGGTGGATCGTGCAGCGCCACACCGATCGCGCCCGCGAGCCCGAGCGCGGCGACCGAGGCCGGTACCCACCAGCGCCGGCGTCCGCCCGCGCGCACTGCCTGTGCGAACGCTGCGACTTCGGGGAAGCGGCGCTGCGGATCCGGATCGAGCGCGCGCGCGAGCGCGGCATACGAGCGCCGCGGCACCAGCGACGACGGCCGCACCGGCGCACCCTCGAGCTTCGCGAGGAGCAGCGTGCCGTGGTCGCGGCCCCGGTGCGGCGGCTGTCCGAACAGCGCCTCGAACCACGTGGCCGCGAGCGCATACTGATCGGCGCGCGCGTCGACGCGACGACCGCGGAACTGCTCGGGCGGCATGTACAGCGGCGTGCCGACCACCCATCTGTCGTTCGCGGTGTCGGGCGTCGCACGCTCGACGAGCGTGGTCTCGTCGTGCTCCGGCCCGCCTCGATTCGCGACGTAGGCCAGCCCGAAGTCGGCGAGCTTGCCTCCCCCCGACGTGCTCACCAGCACATTGGCCGGCTTGACGTCGCAGTGCACGAGCCCTTGGGCATGCACCGCATGCAGACCCGCGGCGATGTCGCCGAACACGCGATGGATCTCCGCGACCGAGGGGCGGCGCGCCGCGATCCACTCGCGCAGCGTGCTGCCATCGACGAGCTCGAGCACGACGTACACGACGAGCGCGTCGTCGTCGGCACCGAAGGCGGCCGCGGAGCAGAGCCCGAGGTCGAACACCGACACGATGCCCGGATGCGCGAAGGCGCCGAGCGTGCGGGCCTCCTGCGCGAGCCAGCGTGCATCCGGCGAGCCGCTGCGCTCCGATCTCGCGATCTTGATCGCGACGTCGCGGCGGAGGCGTTCATCGTGGGCGCGCCACACCGCGCCCTGCCCACCTGCGCCGAGCCGTTCGAGCACTCGGTAGCGACCGCCCACGAGCGCGGGCTCGTCGACGCCGAAGAGCGCCTGCGCGAGCCGACGGCGTGCGGCATGGGCCGCGGCCGCGAAGCGATCGCCCGCGACGTCGAGCGCCGGGACGAGCGTGCTCGCGGCCGACGGTGGCGACGAATCGCTCAGCTGGTCGGGCTCTCGACGCGCCCCATGAAGAGGATCGTCCCCGTCTGCGTGTCGCGGAGCAAGAACAGGAACGGGCGGTCGAGCTTGAAGGGAATCGGCTCGTCGGACGGCGGAGCGGAGCCGGCGCGCATCCCGACTGCGGTTGCCGCCGCGGCTTCGGTGCCCTTCTCGTCCACCGCGATGAACGCCTTGTGGTAGGCCTCCGCGAGCTGCAGCTGCTCGGCGGCGGGCGCCATGCCGGTGAAGTCGGCGGCAGCGGTGAACGCGGTGGTGAGCCCGAGCTTCGCGAGCATCTTCGAGAGCGCCACGGGATCGCCGGGCTCGATCTCGAACTTCGGCACCTGCAGATCGAGGCGGCGGTAGTCGGTGCCCGCGAGCCAGCCCCGCACCTTCGCCTCGGTGAGCCCGGCCTCCACCTTCGCGAGGCCGCCCGGCGCATCGGGCAGCACGAACGCCATCGCGTACGGCCCGCTCTCGTAGGGCAGCTCGGCCCACTGGATGCCGTCGGCCTTCACCGCGCCGCTCTTCACGTGGTTCACCGACCGCATGAACTTCGCGGTCACCTTGCCCTTCGGCGCGAAGAAGTCGCCCGGCTTCGTGGCCGACTCGTTGAACGGATCCGCCCACGCCGCCTTCATGTAGATCGCGTTCACGAGCACGAGCCGCGTGGTCGCGTCGACGCCACCCTCGGGCACGAGGTCCTTGATGCGTTCGTGCGTGCGCTCCTCGACCCATGCGTTGATGCGTGCGCGCGCCGGCTCGAACGCGCGCTTGAAGTCGACCGTCTCCAGGGGCGCCTGGAAGACCTGGTCGGTCGTGGCGAGATAGGGCTTCTCGAACGGGGTGGTTGCCTCTCCGAACAAGCGGTTCGCGACGCTGAGCTCGAGCCCTTCGCGCGCCGACTGCCAGCGCCTCACCACGTCGGCGAATCCGGCATGGAGCCGGGCGGTGTCGCCCTCGAGGTGGAACACCCGGGCGAGCTCGGCGGCGGTCTTGCCCTTCGCCCCGGCATGCACCATCGCGAACGCGAGCGCGATCGAGGCCGGCGAATACACCAGGTTGCCGGCGCTCTTGCCGAGCTGGGCGTAGAAGTCGAACGCGAACGTATCGATGCGCTTGGCGATGTCCATGGCGGCCTCCTCGTCGACGGGTCCGGGCGGCGTGACGCTGGGATCGGTGTGGTGCGGATCGGGCGTGGGGCCGACCTTCGCGTCGACACCCTCGTTGGGGCGGCCGGTGGGCTCGCGCTCGGAGACGCTGCAGCCGACGGCGAGGCCGGCGAGCAATCCCTGGAGCAGGTCGCGGCGGTGCAAAACAGCAGAGGTGTCGCGCATGGTCGTGCCTATCGACGCTCGAAGAGCGCGCGCGGTCTCGCCGCGTGCGCTCAGCGTACCAGTCGCGCGAGCAGCTGATCGGCGGTGCCGTCGACCCCGGCCGTGATCCACACGACGCCGCCGGGAACGGCGTCTTGCACGACCGGAATCATCAGCGACTCGTCGCCCGTCACCATCGAGATCCGCCGCCCGAGCTGCTCGCGCGTGAGCTGCTCGAAGCGGACGCCATCGCCCTCCGCGAGGAACAACGCGACGGCCGGCCGCTCCTCCGAGTCTGCCGGGGCGAGCTTCGCCATCGCACCGGGGGCCAGCTCGAAGCCGCCGGTCGAGTGCACGAAGTGCAGCTCCCAGCCGCCTTCGACGTCCTCGTAGACCGGCACGATGTCGCCCGCGCCTTCGCGATCGGTGCGTGCACGCGCGTAGGCCTGCTCGAGGGTCTCGCGCTCTGCCGCCTTGATCGTGCGGGCCTCGACCGGCGGGAATCGATCGCTGTAGATCGGCCTCCGCTCGACGGTGATGCGCGGCACGGTGGGGATCGCGGGTGTGCCGTCGGCCTTTCGCTCGGCCTGATTCGCCTGCTCCTGCTCGATCGCTGCCGCGATGTCGATGGGCCAGGCCTCGCCGTCGGCCGCGGGGCGCAGCGCGAGCCGAGCCGTGACCGCGACTGCGCCCTCGCGATCGGGGCCGCGGCGCGTGCACGCAGCGAGCGCGAGCAGCAGGCCGATCACGAAGCCGCGGCGGAGCACGAGCTGCAGCGTAGCAGCTTCATGCGGCGCGCTGGGCGAGTGCCGCGAGGTTCGGTGCGACCAGCGTCGAGTCGCCGAACTCGTGGATGCGCAGATCGGTCGCGACCGCGCGGGCATGCGCACGGGCGAGCAGCTCGGCCGATGCAAACGCACCGAGCAGTGCGTGGTGGCTCGAGCCCGGCTCGTGCACGCCCGAGAGCACGCCGTCGACGACGCGCGGACGCACGTGGGGTGCGAGCAGCAGATCGGTCTCGCCCGCGCCGGCGACGAGGTGACCCCACTTCCGTGCATTGCCCTCGAGCGCGCGCACCACCGAGGTGCCGATCGCGATCACACGGCCGCCGTGGGCCTGCGCGCGCGCGATCGTGGCGACGGTCGCTGACGGCAGATCGTAGCGCTCGGGCAGCGGGAGATGCCGATCGATCTCGGGGTCACCCGTCGACGACAGCCCGGCGGCATGGGTGAGCGTCGCGACCGCGATGCCGCGACGGCGCAACGCGATGATCGTCGCGAGCGTGAGCGGTCGCCCTGCCGACGGCATCTCGACGGCCCAGGGCCGGGCCGCGTAGCTGGTCTGCACGTCCGCGATCGCGAGCGGCTCGGGCACGTACGCGTACTGGATCGGACGGCCGATGCGATAGAGCAGCGCCCACAGCTCGGCCTCGCCGAGCTCGAAGCGCACCTCGACGAGCCGCGGCGACAGTCGCGAGCGCGAGATCACGATCGCCTGCACGCCGCCCTCGAGCTCGAGCGCGTCGCCGGGCGACACGAGCACCGGCGCGGGCCGCAGATCCGTATCGGTGCGCCAGTCGCCCGGCCCGAACAGCACGGCGGGCCAGACCTCGTGGCGCGGCGGACCGGCGAGACGCAGCTCGATCGGCTCGCCGGACGCGGGGTGCGTGCGCAGGGATGCCGGGATCGTGGCCGCGTCGTTGAGCACGACCACGTCGCCGGGCGCGAGCAACGACGGCAACGCGCCGACGGTGGACTCGAAGATCGCGCCGCTGCTCGGATCGATCGCGAGCATTCGCTGGGCGTCGCCGCCCTTTCTCGGGGTGTCGCCCGCGTTCATGCGGCGACCTCCGTCCCGCTCGCCGCGACGCGCGAACCGGTCGCGACCGCGTCGTCGCGGAGCAGTGCGACGATGCGCGCAGCCACGGCCGCCGGGTTCTGCAGCGTGCTGCGATCCGCGTCGGGGATCGCGTCGGCGTGCATCTGCGTGTCCATCTCGCCGGGATCGATCGCGAGCACGCGCACGCCGGTGCCGTCGAGCTCCGCACCCCAGATCCGCGCGAGGTGATCGAGCGCGGCCTTGCTCGCGCCGTACGCCCCCCACGTGGGGTAGGCCTCCACCGCGGCGTCGGAGCTGATGTGCACGAGCACCCCGCCGTCGCCGAGCACCATCTTGGCGACGAGCGCTCGGCTGAGCGCGAACGGACCGATCACGTTCACCGCGAACGTGCGTGCGAACGCGGCCGGATCGGTGTCGCCGAGCAGCGGCAGCGGCACGGTGCCGAGCGTGCTCGCGTTGTGGATCACGATCGTCGGCGCACCGAGCAGCGCGTGCGTGCGCGCTGCGATCGCCGCGGCGGCCTCGGGGGCGCCGACGTCGGCGACGATCGCCTCGGCGATCCCGCCCTCCTCGCGCACCCGCGCCACCGCGGCGGCGAGCACCTGCTCGTCGCGCGCGACCATCGCGACCTTCACGCCGATTCGGGCCAGCGCGCGCGCCAGCTCGAGGCCCAGGCCTCGGCTCGCGCCGGTGATGAGAGCGACTCGTCCTCGGAGCTCCATGGCTTCGTCCATCCTCGGACGCAGCATGGGCCCGCATCGGCCGCGGGTCCGCGCGGCGGTCAAGCCGTTGGCAGATGGACCATTCGTTGGCGCGGCAGGTTCGGCGGCCGATCAGGCTGCGCGACGCGTCGGGGCCGGCGTGGCGGTGGGCAGCGGCAGCGTGACCACCGAGCCCGTGCGCTCGAGCTTGCGCCAACCGTGACGCGAGCCCGCGAGCACGGCCAGCATCGCGCGGAAGCTGACGAGGTAGAGGAATTGCCGGTACGTGAAGCGCTGGACCAGCAAGAGCGGCAGCCAGCGCATCGGCTTGCGATCGAGGTGGAACGCGAGCGCCGACGCGACGAGATCCATCGCGAGGAAGCCGAGGTAGCCCGAGAGCACCGCGCTCCACGAGCCGGTCACGATCGCGGCGGCCAGCGCGATGTCGCCGATCGGGCTGAGGATCGGGAACAGCACCTGGAAGACGAGCACGTTCGGCAGCGCGACCCAGCCGAGCGTGCCGCGGAACAACGAGCCACGGTGCTTCGCGAGGCACTGGTACGTGCCGTACGTCCAGCGGAAGCGCTGCTTCCACAGCGCGCCGAGGGTCTGCGGGGCCTCGGTGCGGCCGAGCGCCCGCGGCTCGTAGGTGATCCGACCGCCACGCGCGAGCACCGCGAGCGTGAGATCGGCGTCCTCCACGAGCGTGTCGTGGCTGTAGCCGCCGGCGGCCAGCACCGCGCTGCGTCGCCAGGCCCCGAGCGCGCCGGGCACGACGCCGATGCAGTTGAGCGCCGAGAATGCGCGCCGGTCGAAGTTCTGGCTGGTGACGTACTCGATCGCCTGGAACGCGGTGAGGGTCGAGCACACGTTGCCGACCTCGACGTTGCCGCACACCGCGTCGACCTGCGGGTCGGCGAAGTGCGCCACCATGCGGCGGATCGAGTCCTCGGCGACGACGGTGTCCGCGTCGACGGCGATGATGATCTCGCCCTTCGCCTCGCGGATGCCGAGGTTCGCCGCGGAGGCCTTGCCGCCGTTCTCCTTGTGCAGGTAGCGGACCTTCGGCTCGGTCCTCGCGACGCGCAGCGTGACCGCAGCGGTGTCGTCGGTGGAGCCGTCGTCGATGACGAGGATCTCGAGGTTGTCGTACTCGCCGTCGAGCAGCGAGCGGATGCTGGCCTCGATGACCTTGCCTTCGTTGTAGGCCGGCAGCAGCACGGTGACGAGCGGGCGGTGATAGCCGGAGGGCACCACCATCTTGGTCGAGCGCAGCACGAGCACGCCGAGCGCGAGGATGCGGGCGCCCGCGAGCAGCGTGCACAGCCCGAACAGCCACTGCAGCAGCACCGCGCCGTTCGACTGCACCTCGGTGACCGTGCGGGTGCCGAGCGCGACGGCGACGTCGGCGTCGTCGAGCGGTGGCGCGATCGAGGCGCGGCCCTTGCCGAGATAGTCGTCGAGCCCGACGATCGGATGTCCGCGACGCTGGAGCTCCGGGATGAGCTCGCGCAGCGCGAGCACGGTCGCCTGGCGATCGCCACCGCCGTCGTGCAGCACCACGACGCGGCCGCCCGCCTCGACCTCGGCGAGCACGCGCGCGGTGATTGCAGCAGCGTCGGTCTCCGACCAGTCCGCCGGATCGACGGAGGCCGTGACGTAGGTGTAGCCGGCGTCGAACGCCGGCGCCTGCACGGCGAGCGCCTCCGCGGAGCTCGTGTCGAGCAGCGCGGTGTAGGGCGCGCGGTAGAACAGGATCTGGTGCAGCGTGAGCGACTCGAGCAGCCGTGCCGTGCGCTCGAGCTGACGCACGGACTCGGCGTACGAGAGCGTGGCCATGTCGGGGTGATCCCAGCTGTGGCTCGCGATCAGGTGACCCGCCGCGGCCGCGCGCCGCACGAGCTCCGGGTGATCGCTCGCGGCCTCGCCGACGACGAAGAACGTCGCGGGTGCGTCGTGCTCGGCGAGCACGTCGAGGATCTCCGGGGTCCAGCGCGCATCGGGACCGTCGTCGAAGGTCAGCACCACGCCGTCGCCGTGGGCGTCGCCGCGGCGCTCGAGCACGGTGGGGGAGGGCGGCGACGTCACCGTCGCGTGGGTGACGAAGCCCTCGGCATCGAGCGCGAGCTCGCGTCGACCGGCGCGCGCGTGCATGCGCTCGGAGACGACGTCGCCCTCGCCGCGCGTGATCGGAGCAGCGCTCTGCGGGATCTCGGCGAGCGCAGCGGCGCGTGCCTCGGGGGCCGCGGCGAGCATCGGCCACCACGACGGATCTTCGCTGCCCGCGCGCCAGAGCGCGGTGCGATCGATGCCACGCTGCGCGAGCACGGCGAGCGCGTCGGCACCCGCGGTGGCATCCAGGCACCACACGTCGTGCTCGACGCCGTGCTCGTCGCGGTGCGAGAAGTGTAGGTTGCCGGTGCCTTCGGCGGTCTCGGGCACTGCGCCGGTGAGCGCGGCCAGGGCGAACCCCTCGGGCACGCCGAACGAACGCGCGCGACCACCCTGCGGCCAGTCGTAGCAGTAGCTGCCGAGCGCGACGACGAGGCGATCGCTGTCGAGCTGCCCGATCGCGGTGTCGACCTGGGCGCCGAGCCAGTCGCGCGCCGCGATCGGTCCCGGCACGCCGGTGTCGTGGTGCTGGTCGTAGGCCATCAGCACGACCGCGTCGGCGGCGTGGCCGAGTCGGCGCAGATCGAATGCGCCATCGCCGGTGGCCACGTCGACGGTCACGCGCCGGCCGCTGGGATGCAGCGCGCGACGCAGCTCGATCACGAACATGACGAGCCCGCTGGCATCCTCGGGCGCGAGCGACTCGAAGTCGACGTTGATGCCGTCGGCGTCGCGCTGGATCACCTCGGTGGCGAGGCGGTCGGCGACGCAGCGGCGCGCGTCCGCGTCGGCCAGCAGTCGCGAGGTCTCGCCGGAGGTCCAGCGATCGCCGTCGAGGTTCGCGACGCGCGGCAGCACGAGCGCATCGCCCGTCGTTTCGGTGGTCGCGCTCGCGAGCACCTCGACGGTGCAGTCGCTCTTGCCGACCCGGAACCAGTCGGGGGCGACGGCGCCGATCTGCGCGGCGTGATCGCGCGCGCTCGCGAACGAGCCCTCGTCGTCGACGAGGAACGCGAGGTGCGATCCCGCCGGCAGCGGCAGCGCGGCGCCGTCGAGCTCCGCGAGCGCGGCGTCGGCCTCGTGCTCGCGCGCACGCAGGAGCGCGACGTGTGCGGACGAAGGCGATGTGGCCTGTGTGTGCGGCTCGGTCTCGGCCGCGGGCTCCGCAGCCTCTGCGCGCGACACCGCGCCGAAGAGCTCCGTGCGCTCCGTCGGTTGCAGCCGACCCACCGCGAACAGTGCGAGCGGCACGGCCGTGACCGCCAGGCCGACGGCGGCCACCTGGATCGCGCGACGGCGTCGTCGTCCGGTCTCGTCTTCGAAAATCATCGTTTCACGCGCGGACAGGGGCTGCTCCGGTCCCGCCCATCGGCCCATCGGCCGCGTCGCTTCAGCCGATCGACGCGCGCAATGCCGGCCGACGCGCCAGCGATGTGTCCGCCATGCGGACGCTTGCGCAGCAGGGCGCCGTTCGTCGCCCCGAACGCACCGACCGTCGGCCCGACGCAACCGCCCGTCGGCCCGCGCTGGTTCACGAAGCGCGCGCGGCCAAGCTCGGCCCATGCGAGCACCTGTTTCACTCCTATTCGCGACCTGCACCGCGATCGGCTGCGCGAGCACCGACGACGACGACGACTTCACCGCACGTCTGACCGCCGACGTCGAGGCCATCGCCGCCAGCGGCGTCGTCGGCGTCCAGGCCGTCGCGACGCGCGACGAGGCCAGCGCGTGGGCGGCCGCGGGCGTCGCAGAGCGCGACGGCGCGATCGCGATCGGGCCACACAGCCGCTTTCGCATCGCGAGCACGACGAAGACGTTCGTGGCGATCGTCGCGCTGCAGCTCGTCGAAGAGGGCGTGCTCGCGCTCGACGACACCGTCGACGAATGGTTGCCCGGCGTCGTCGCGGGCCACGGCAACGACGGCGCAGCGATGACGCTGCGTCAGCTCTTGCAGCACACGAGCGGGCTGCGCAACCACGTCGACGACCAAGTCGCGATGCTGATGCAGTCGAGCTCGCCCACGGAGCTCGACGCCCTGCTCGCGCGGACATGGACGCCGGAGGAGCTGGTCGCGCTCGCGACGGCGCACGCGCCCGCGTTCGCACCCGGCGAGGGCTGGGCGTACACGGACACGGGCTACGTGCTGGTCGGGATGATGGTGGAGGCGGCGACGGGCACGTCGTGGAACGAGTCGATCGCTGCGCGCATCGTCGCGCCGCTGTCGCTGCGCGACACGTTCGCGCCGACGGACGATCCGGCGATCCCGGGCGCGTACATGCACGGCTACGCGGTCCTGCCCGGCAGCGACGCGCCGCGCGACGTCACTGCCGTGAACCCGTCGGGCATCGATGCCGCGGGCGCGGTGGTCTCGACGCCCGCCGACATCGACACGGTCTTCCGCGCGCTCGGCAGCGGCGAGCTGCTCGGCCCCGAGTTGCTCGGCCAGATGCGCGACGCGATCGAGGTCGGCGACGGGCTGCGCTACGGTCTCGGGCTCGCGTGGGCGCCGTCGGCCTGCGGCGGCTACTGGACCCACTTCGGCGACACGCTCGGCTACCACACGCGCAACGCGGTGGACGACGACGGGACCCGCAGCGTCACCGTCGCGCTGTCGGGCGACGGCGACTTCGAGGCGCCGATCGCCGCGCTGATCGATCGCGTGCTGTGCGACTAGATCCCGAGCGCGGCCTTCAGCGCCGCGACCGAGCGCCGGCTCACGCGAAGGGTGGTGCCGTCGCGCAGCCTCGCCTCGTGCTCGCCGCCCGTGCTGGTCAGCGCACGCACGGCTGCGACGCGCACGAGCTCACCGCGATGCACCCGCAGGAAGCCGTGCTCGGCGAGCCGTGCTTCGAGCCCGGTGAGCGACTCCTCGGTCATGTGCTCGCAGCCGTCGACCGAGAACACGGTGTACTTCTCGGCCGCGGAGAAGCGATCGATGCCGGTGATCTCGAAGACGAGCACGGTGTTGCCCTCGTGCGCGACCACCCGCGGCACGCCGTCGGTCCGCACGTGGCCCAGCGCGGTGGCCTCGGGTGCACCCGCACCGGCGCGCGTGCGCGCACGTGCGAGCGCCGCGGCCAGCCGTTCGCGTCGCACCGGCTTGAGCACGAAATCGACGGCGTCGACCTCGAATGCTCGCACCGCGTGCTCCTCGTGCGCCGTGACGAACACGATCGGCGGCAGCCGGGCGTAGCGGGCGGCGAGCTCGAGGCCGTCCATCTCGGGCATGTCGATGTCGAGCAGGAGCACGTCGGGACGGGTCTGGCCGACGAGCGTGAGCGCCTCGAGCCCGGTCGCGGCCTCGCCGACGATCTCGATGCCGCCGAGCTCGTCGAGCAGGCGCCGCAACAGTGCGCGCGCAGGTGCTTCGTCGTCGGCGATCGCGACCTTCATGCGACCTCGCGCGTGACCGCGCGCGCGGGCAGATCGAGCACCACCGTGAATCCGCCGGCATCGTTGCTGCGCGTCGTGGTCGTCGCATCGTCGCCGTACACGAGCGCGAGCCGCTGCTCGAGATCCGCGAGCCCCGTGCGCGTGCCACGATGCCGCGAGCCGCCCGGTCCCGGACCGTCGTCGTCGACCTCCAGGACGAGACGACCGCCCTGCGCCCGCGCCGAGATCCGCACGAGCCCGCCCTCGGCCCGCTGCGCGACGGCGTGCAGCACCGCGTTCTCGACGAGCGGCTGCAGCACGAACGGCGGCACGGCCAGCGCATCGGCGTCCGGCGCGACCGCGAGCTCCCAACGCAAGCGCGCACCGAAACGAGCGCGCTGCACCTCGAGGTACTCCGCGACGACCTCGAGCTCGCGGGCGAGCGGGACCGTGTCGACCCGCGCGGCCTCGAGCGCGTAGCGCAGGAGGTCGGCCAGGCGATGGACCGTCTGCTCCGCGAGCTCGGCGTCGTCGCGGATGAGGCTGGCGATCGTGTTGAGCACGTTGAACAGGAAGTGTGGCTGCGCGCGCGAGCGCAACGCGTCGAGCTGCATCCGCAGCGCACCGCGTCGCTCGGCGACCAGGTCGCGCTCGGCCACCTGCGCGCGCTCGCGATGGCGCTCGAGCAGCAGCACGGTCAACACCACGGCGCACGTGAAGCCGACGTTGCGCTGCAGATAGACCGACAGCGGGAAGTCGAGCTCGCCGGTGACGAGCCGGTGCAGCGGGTGAACGGCGAGGCTCGCGAGCACGGCCGCCGCCGCCGCGAGGATCGCATCCACGGCGAGCCGGGCCTTCGCGGGAGCGACGAGCCGCGGTCGCACGAGCCGGAACACGAGCGCGAGCATCCCGAGGATCGCGAGCGCGGGCAGGTAGTTCGCCCCCACCTCGACGAGGATCCGCAGCGGCGACTCGCCGAAGAACTCCGCGTTCACGATCGGCTGCAGAACGAGCGGCGCCGCGAGGAACACCCCCACGATCGCGCGGGGCAGGCGGCTCGTCGTGGGCACGTCCGCGATGTAGCACCGTGCGTCGAGCGCCGCCAACGCCGGCGGCGGTCGTTCAGCGCGGCTTGCCCTGCAGGTGCGCGTGCAACAGCTCGGCGAGCCAGCGCCGGAATCGCGGCTCGACCTCCGGATCGTCGCCCATGCCCGCGCTCGCGAAGGTCGGCGGGCCCGCGATCGCCTCGCCGAAGAGCGCGAGCGCGGACAGGATCACCGTGAAGCGGGTGTCCTCGTAGGTCGGCGGGTCGCCGCCCTCGTGTCGGCGCAGTCGCTCGGTGTGCGTGAGCTCGGCGATCATCTCCCACTGCCGACTCGGTGCGACGCCGAGCGGCGCGTGACCCGAGAGGATCAGCCACGCGAGCAGTCGCCCGTGGCCACGCCGTGCGAGCGTGTCGAACACGCGGTCGAGCAGCGCGACGCCGTGATCGGCATCGGCCTGGCTCGACACCAGCGCGGCCAGCAGATCGCGCTCGAGCGTCTGGATCGCGCGCTCGACCACCGCGTGCACGAGCGCCTCGCGGCTGCCGAAGTGATGCAGCACGGTCGGATGCGAGATCCCGACGTCGGTCGCGACGTCCTGCAATCGCAGCGCGGACGGACCCGCCGCGACGAGCCGCGCTT
Organism: uncultured Nannocystaceae bacterium; assembly: GCA_964519175.1. Taxonomy (GTDB): domain Bacteria; phylum Myxococcota_A; class Polyangia; order Nannocystales; family Nannocystaceae; genus Xiheibacterium. The sequence goes on along the minus strand of CAZFKC010000054.1, from coordinate 54,067 downwards.
CGGCAGCGTCGAGGATCTCGCGCCGCGCATCCTCGGCGGAGCGACGCTGGCGGGTCGCGATCAACCGAGCCCGATCATGCCCGGCGATCTCACTATTGACAAGGTTGTCGGCAGTGCTATCTACAACATTGTCAGTAAGGAGAACGGGCCCAAACCGCCTGCAAACGCGCCATGACGACCACTCTGACCGACCTCCCCGCGGGCCCCGGCCCGCTGCGCACGCTCATCCAGACCCGCTACCTCGACCGGCTGGTCCACTCCGATCGCGGCCGCGCCTTCATGCTCGCGTTCATGGCCGACGCCGAGCGCAGCGACGAGCAGATGGTGTTCGACACCCTGCTCGCGCGCGTCGACGACCCCGAGCTGCACGCGCTCGTCCGGATCCACCGAGACGACGAAGAGCGACACGGCGAGCTACTCGACGAGTGCATGCGCCGCGTCGGCGTGACGCCGCCGGCCGTGCCCGACGAGCTGCGCTTCGTCTTCCGCCTCGACGCACAGCTCGATGGCTTCGCGGCCGAGTTCGTCGCGGGCCGTCGTGGCGTGATGGAGGCGTACGTGCTGCTGCAGGTGATCGAAGAGCGCGCGGTCGTGCAGTTTCCCGGCATCGCGCGGGCGTTGCGGAGCGTCGACCCGTACGCCGCCGACGTCGTCGAACGCGTGACCGAGGACGAGCGTCGGCACGTGCGCTACGCGCGAGCGATCAGCCGCCGCTACGCACCGGATGCCGACACGCTGGCCCGCACGCTCGCTTGCTTCCGCCGCGCCGAGGCGGTCGCCTTCGCGGCCCACGGCCAGGCCTATCTGCACTTCGCGATCGACCACGATCTGCTCGCGGTCGGCTGGCCCGAGAAGCTGCTCTGGCGCGCGATCGGGGCCGCGCCGGCGCACGCGTGATCAGCCGCGTCCGTGCGGCGCGTCGAAGTCGAGCGCCGGCCCGACCGGCACGATGCCGGTGGGATTGATGTGAGTGTGGCTGCGGTAGTAGTGCTGCTTGATGTGATCGAGCCGGCACGTCGGCGCGACGCCGGGCGTCTGATAGACGTCGCGCACGAAGCCCCACAGGTTCGGCATGTCGATGATGCGCCGCACGTTGCACTTGAAGTGCCCGTGGTAGACGGCGTCGAAGCGCAGGAGCGTGGTGAACAGGCAGATGTCGGCCTCGGTCAGCGAATCGCCGCACGTGAAGCGCTGCTGGCCGAGTATCTTCTCCCAGCCGTCGAGCGCGTCGAACAGCGGCAGCACGGCCTCTTCGTAGGCCGCCTGCGTGCGCGCGAACCCGGCCCGGTAGACGCCGTTGTTGATCGGGCCGTAGTTCTGCTCGATGACCTCGTCGATCCGCGCACGCAGCGGCTCGGGCGAGAGGTCGCGGCTGCGATCGCCGAGCGGGGCGAAGACCGTGGCCAGCATCCGCAGCACGTCGCGCGACTCGTTGCAGACGATCGTGCTCGCGACCTTGTCCCACAGCACGGGCACGGTGACGCGTCCGGTGAACGTGGAGTCCGCGGCGAGGTAGACCTCGCGCAGGAACTCCGCGTGGTGCACCGGATCGGGCTCGACGCCGTCGGCGGGTGCGAACGACCAGCCGCCCTTGCCCATGTACGGATTCACGACCGCGAGCTCGATCGCCTGCTCGAGCCCGAGCAGCGCGCGTGCGATGAGCGTGCGGTGGGCCCACGGACACGCGTACGACACGTACAGCACGTAGCGCCCGGCCGCGACGGGATGCGGGGTGCTGCCGTCGTCGCTGACGCGGCCGCGGAAGCTCATCGCGGCGCGCATGAACGCACCCGCGCGATCGGTGGGAAAGCTGTCGTCGGGGAACCAAACGCCGCGCTCGAGGTGGCCCATCGCCTGAGCAGCGTGGACCACCACGGCGCGATTGCCAATCACATGAAGCGCACGAACAGACCCGTGCTGGCGCGCAGGCAGCCAGGCACGGCCGCGCGCGCGGCAACGCGCGTCACTGCGGCCGAAGCACGACGTCGAGCGCGTAGCTCGCCCGATCGGCGCCGTCTGCATCGACGGCCGGTGCCGCGAGCTCGAAGCGCATGCGGATCGGCTGGCAGTAACGGTGCGAGACCGCGTCGCACACGACTCCGCGCACGCTCAGCTCGAGCGCACCGCCGTCCGCCTTCGCGCTCGTGCCGAGCTCGATCGTCTGCGCCACGCCACCTTTCGCCTTGCCGGCCCGCGAGACGAGCGGCTCGGCTGACGGCGCGTCCGCGGGACGCAGCACGAGATCGAGCGGGCTGCCCTCGCTCCATTCGTGGTCCTTCGGCGCACGCAGCTCGAGCGCGAGCGTGATCGGGCCCGGCTTCACCTTCGCGCTGGGGGCCGCCACCTTCGTCGCGACGCCGCCCGCGGCCTTCGTGGCCTGCGCCTTGCCGACAAGGGCGGGCGGTGCACCGGTGATCGTGATCGGCGTCGCGCCGCTGCCGTCGGCCTCGAACGCGACCAGCCGGTGCGCATTCGTGTCGGCGACGACGAAGCCGCCGCCCGCACGCTTCGCGATGCCGCCGGGGTCGCGCAGCGCGAGCGCACCGGTCGGCTTCGCGAGCGTCGACACCACGCGCTTCGCCGGATCGAGCCGACGCAGCGCGCCGTTGTACGTATCGGCGACGACGATGCCGTCGCCGTCCCAGACCAGCGCGAGCGGGTGCTGCAGGCGTGCGGTCGCGAACTTGCCGTCCTGCGCACCGAAGTCGAACAGCCCGGTGCCCACCCACGTGGTGACGTCGCGCTTCTTCAGGTCGAGCGCGCGCACCGACGACGTCTCGCTGTCGGCGACGAACAGCGTGTCGCCGTGCAGCGCGAGGCCCGAGGGCTGCGCGAACGCGGCCTCGGCGAATCGTCCGTCTTCGATCGTCTCGCGACCGGTGCCCGCGAGCGCCGCGACGGTCGCCTCCTTCAGATCGACGACGCCGATCTGGTGATTGCCGGCGAGCGCGACGAAGAGCGAGTCGCCGGAGAGCGCGAGGTCCCACGGCGAGCGCAGGGCAGTCGCACGCGCGGGCGTCGGCACGATCGCGAGCGGGGCTTCGCCGAGCAGGCCCGTGCCGGCGATCGTGGTGACCGTACGCGTCTTCCGATCGATGCGCCGCACGACGTGGCTGCGCGTGTCGGCGACGAAGAGCGTCTTGCCGTCCTTGGTGGCGGCGAGCCCCTGCGGGTCGTCGAACGCGGCCTCGCCGGCGGTGCCGTCGATCCAGCCGGCGAGCCCGGTGCCGTAGCTCTCGACGACCTTGCCCGCCGCGTCGCCGGCCGCCTCGATCACCAGCACCCGATGGTGGCCGGAGTCGGAGACGGCGAGCGCACCACCGGGCAGTGCGATGACCTTGCCGGGGAACGCGAGCGGTCCGTCGTGCTCGCGCGTGCTCCTCGTGAACCGCTTGGGGGTCGCGGCGAGCGTGCCCGTGGCTCGGCCGTGCTCGAGCAGGCCGCGCACCGCACCGGCGAGCGCGTCGATGTCCGGCTCCCCGGATGCGCTGCCGACGAGGTTGCCCGCGCTGTCGACGATCGCGATCGTCGGCCAGCCGCGCACCTCGTACGCGTTCCAGATCGCCATCTCGGAATCGACCGCGACCGGATGCTCGATGCCGTAGCGCGCCATCGCGTCGGCGATGCGAGCGGGGTCGCGCTCGCCGTCGAACTTCGCCGAGTGCACGCCGAGTACGACCACCGGCTCACCGGCGAAGCGCTGCTCGAGCTCGTGCAGGACCGGCAGCGTGTGCATGCAGTTGATGCAGCAGTAGGTCCAGAAGTCGATCACGACGACGTGACCGCGCAGGTCCGCGATCGAGATCGGCGCGTCGGTGCCGAGCCACGCCGTCGCGGCCTCGAAGCCGGGCGCAGGGGGCCCGAGCGGCGCGAGCGCGGGCTTCGGCTCGGTGGCCTCGCCCGACGTCTGCGCGTCTGCGACGGGCGTCGCGGGCGCCGGCGCGCTGGAGCACGTGGCACTCGCGAGCAACGTCCACGCGAGCAGGGTCTTGGTCATCACGCCCTACGGTACGCCGCAGCCGCGCGATCGGATGCACCGCGGCGGATCAGCCCTCGGGCGGCGGCGGTGGGGGCATCGCATCGCCGGGGATCGGGATCTCGCAGTCGCCGAGCGCGTGCTTGTCCTGGTCGGTGATCTGCGCGTCGTGATCGATGAGCGTGCTGTTGGTGATGTCACCACCGCCGTACGGCGTGCCCTGCACGCCGTACACGACGTCGGGCGTGTAGAAGTCGAGCGCGTCGCCCGTCATCCACACGTAGCCGCCCTCGGTGAAGTCGTGATCGACACCGCCGGCGCTCGAGTTGGGCAGCTCGCCGACGACGTAGGTCGTGCCGATCACCTGCCACGTGCCGCCCATCTGCTGGAACTCGTACGTGGTCGACTGGTGCGCGCCGGTCTGCGTGTCGCCCTGCATCGTGCGCTCGGCCCCGAGCATCCAGCCGGTCTGCGCGAAGCTGATGTCGGAGATCGGGTTGCTGTACGCGTTGCCCTGCAGACCCGGCACGGTGGCTTCGAGCTCGGCGGTCGTCGGATCGGGCACACCGTCGTCGTCGACGTAGGCGACCGACCAGATCTCGTTCTCGTGCGCGGCGTCCTGGCGCGCGGTGTCCTCCCACCACACGCTGTAGTAGAGCCGGCCGTAGTGCGATTGCACGGCCCACATGCGATCGCCGAGCGGACAGAACTGTCCGTTCGGCTCGCCGGCGTCGGCGGCGGGCCCGAGCGTGACGTCGCCGGTGCCGTGGTGGTACGTGCTGCGGATCGCACCCGACATCTCGAGCTGGTAGATGCGGCAGTCCTCGTGGTTGGCGACGTAGATCGTCTCGCTCACGCAGTCGTAGTTGATGTTGCCGAACGCGGGACCGGTGTTGGGCAGATCCGCGAAGGTCGAGATGTCGCCGGAGACACCGTCGACGCGGTAGATGCGGCCCGGTGCCGTGACGGCGCCGTAGATCGACGATGCGGCGACGTAGATGTTGCCGAAGGAGTCGAGCGTGAGCCCGAAGACACCGCCGCCGAAGTTCGCGGGCGTCCAGTCGGGATCGTGGTAGATCGGCGCCGGGTAGTTGAGGTTCGGCGTCGGCGGCTCACCGGAGATGTCGATCACGCGCAGCGCGTAGGGCTCGTTCCAGTAGATGTCGTCGCTGGTCATGATCAGCACGGTGCTGTCGAAGCCCGCGTACGCCGGATCGGTGAACGCCGGGAAGCCACCGGCCGCGCCGTAGACCTCGGACGCGCGACACGAACCGGGTCCGATCGGCGCCGTGTCCTCGGTGTCGCCGCTCTCCCCGCTCACCTGACCGACGTCGAAGATCGGTCCATCGCCGCCGCTGCTCGAGTCGGCCGGCAACGTCGACGCGCTCGTGACTTCGGCGCTCGCGCCCGACGACTCGCTGCTGGTCCCGACGGTCGTGGTCATGCCGACGCCGGTGGTGGCGACGGTGTCCGACGCACTGTTGCCGTTCGGATCGGCGGGGTCGAAGCAGCCGCTCGCGAGGACGGCGAGCGCAACCGAGGATGCACGACGAGCACGGATCGAAGTCATGACGAAGCCCCCCACGCCAGGCGCACCAGTCTATCAGCGGTGATCGAGGGGAGCCGACGTATCGCGAGGCGTGGGCTCACGACCGGGTGCATCCATCGCGGACCTCCGAGGGGATGACCCCCGGCCGCGCTCGGTGACGGCTGGTGCCTGCCGACCCCGATCACGATCGAGGTGGACTGATCGAAGCGCGGTCGCGGCGGTCTACCGCCCCATGACCACCGCTCTTCTTCGTGTGGCCGCGCTCGCGGCGATCTTCGCGGGCGGTCTCGCCTGCGACGAGACCAGCAAGGAGTGCTTCGACGGCGCCGCCGGCAGCGTGAAGGCGAACGTCGCCGCCTGCGGCGAGCTCTGCGACAAGGGCGACGCGAAGGCCTGCGACGAACAAGGCGCGCTCGCGAAGACCCACTGCCTCGACGGCAGCGACAAGGAGATCTGCCGCTGGATGTGCGACTACGCGAAGGACGGCAAGGAGCTCTACTGCGCCCGGAGCAAGCAGCTCGGCGGTTGAGCGCGCTATGATGCGGCCGTGAGATCCGCGCTCGCGCTCGCTTCGCTCGCGCTCGTGCTCGGTTGTCCCGGACGCGCGGACACCGGTGCGCCGACGCGCGAGCCGAACGCGTCGGGCCCCGCGGAGGTCGCGTGGAGCGACGTGCGGGCCGAGCTCGCGGCGCACGTCTGCCTGCGGACGTTCGAGCTGCCCACGGGGCCGATCGAGGAGCCGATGTACGGGCCCGCGATCAGCTGCGAGCTGCCCCCGCCCGAGACCGCGCTCGAGCGTGCGGTCGAGCGCGCGTGGAAGGAGGCGATGCCGGTGCTCTCGTCGCTGCGCCACGAGACGCGCGATGCTCTGCTCGACATCCTCGCCACGACCACCGGCGACGAACGCCTCGACGCCGTGCGTCGCACGTACTTGAAGGGCCGCTTCCGCGGGCTGCTGCTCGCGCATCTCGAGCCCGCGCTCGCGGACGAAGGTCTCGTGTGCATCGACTGTCCGTCGCCCTACGTGCCGACGCCGCGCACGATCGCGTGGGCCGAGCTCACGCCTTATCTCATCGGCTACGTGTGGCCCGAGTCGGTGGAGACCCCGCGCGACGCGGACGGTCGGCCGACCGGCGAGCGACCTCAGTACGTGCTGAAGGTCTGCATCGGTGCGGACGGCATCGACGAGATCGAGGATCCCGATCCCGCGCTGCTCGAGCTCGGCTTCCTCGCGACGCTACAGAACGACGTGCTCGTCGACCGCGCCGCCGAGATCTACCGCGGCATGCTCGAGGAGCCCGAGTTCGCGGCGCTCCACGACGACTTCCTGCGCAGCCGCTGGCTGCGGCAACAACTCGGCCCGCGACTGCTCGCCGAGCCCGCGATCCGCACCGCGACCTGCGCGACGGTCGAGCGCTTCGCCGCCGACACCGGCCTCACGATCGCGGAGTGCCGCGAGTGGCTCGGCCGCTGACTGACTACTGCCAGCGGAAGATCCGCAGCGCGATCGCGAAGCTCACCAGGCCCCATGCGCCCAGGGCGAGCAGCTCCATGCCGACGTCGAAGAGGCCCAGGCCTTCGTTCATGATCTTGCGCAGCGCGTCGTTCAGCGCCGTGAGTGGCAGCGCGCGGATGAACGGCAGCGCCGCCTCGGGGAAGCGCTCGTAGCTGAAGAACGAGCCGCCCAGCAGCCACATCGGCAGCATGAACAGGTTCGCGAAGCCGCTCGCGACCTCGACGCTCTTCGGACGCGCGGCGATCAGCAGCGCGACGCCGGTGAGCGCGAGCGCGCCCCACATCGACACCAGCGCCAACGCGAAGAGCGAGCCCCGCACCGGCACGTCGAACACCAACCAGCCGAAGCCGACCAGCGCGACCACCTCGGCCACGAGGAACAAGAGCCGCGACAGCATGAACGACAGGAGGAAGTGCGCGCGCGACATCGGGGTCGCCGCGAGGCGCTTCAGCAACCGACGCTTGCGCGAGTCGACCACCGAGAACCCGATGCCCCAGATCGCGCTGCCCATGATGTTGAGCCCGATGAGCCCGGGCACCAGGAAATCGATGTAGCGGCTGCCGGGCTCGCTGCCGACCTCGTCGCGGCTCGGCACCTCGTCGCCGCGCCCGTGCGCGCGCTCGATCACCGCATCGACCCCGAGCCGCGCCGTCTTCGCCTCGACGCGCATCGGGTCGTAGCGATAGACCCACTCGTCCGCACCGGCGCCCGGCACCACGAACAGATCGATCTTGCCCGTGGCCAGCCCACGCCGCGCCTCGGGCTCGGCCAGCTCGAGCGCGTCGAGATCGTCCTCGGCGTCGAGCAACGCGACCAGCTCGCTCGCGCCGGGCGCGTTCGCATCGACGGCGACCCGCGACGACGGCGGCGGCGACTCGCGGAACGCGATGCCGAGCGCCACCGCCAGCACGATCGGGAACCCGAACGTCCAGAACAACGCGCTCGGATCGCGCACGAACTCGCGCAGCCGCGAGAGCGTCAGCTCCCACAAGGGCGGCAGGAACTCCCGCTTCGTCGACGATGCCTGCGGCTCACTCATCGCGCAGCGCCCTCCCGGTGCGTTGCACGAACACGTCCTCGAGCGTGGGTTCGTGCGTCGTCATCGTGACCAGCTTCGCGGCCGCGCGCTCGATCGCGGCCAACAACGCCGGCAGTGCCGCCGACAGCTCGCGCACGGTCAGCACGTGGGCCACGCCCTTGCGATGGTGTCCCGACACGCCGGGGAGCGCAGCGAGCACCGCATCGTCGATGGCACCCTCGAGCTCGAGCTCGACGATGCGATCGGCACCGAGCGTGGCGATGAGCGCGAGCGGTGTGCCCTCGGCGATGATCTTGCCGTGGTCGATGATCGCGACGCGATCGCAGAGCTTCGCGGCCTCTTCCATGTAGTGCGTGGTGAGGATCGTCGTCCCGCCGCCGCCCTTGAACGCCTCGACCACGGCCCAGATCGCCAGCCGCGCCTGCGGATCGAGCCCGGTGGTGGGCTCGTCGAGGAAGAGCACGTCGGGCGCACCCGCGAGCGCGCACGCGAGCGCGAGCCGCTGCTTCTGCCCACCCGAGAGGTTACCGACGCGCGCGTGACGTTTCTCCTGCAGCGACATCAACGCGATCGCCGACTCGACGCTGCGCCCGCGCCGATAGAAGCTGCGAAACAGTCGCACCGTCTCCTCGACCGTGAGCAGCTCGGCGAGCTGCGTCTCCTGCAGCTGCACGCCGATCCGCTCGCGCAGCTCGGCGTCGTGCCCGCGATTCCAGCGCATGCCGAGCAGCTCGACCTCGCCGGAGGTCTGCGTGGTGAGCCCTTCGAGGATCTCGACGGTGGTGGTCTTGCCGGCGCCGTTGGGCCCGAGCAGGCCGAAGCACTCGCCGCGCCGGATCTCGAGGTCGACACCATCGACCGCGCGCACGTCGGCGTAGTGCTTCACGAGCCCTCGGCAGCTCACGCTCACGTTTGCGCTCGAGCTGGCGGTCACCCGTGGCGGTAGTACACTGCAAAGCGTCGATGGAACAGCCCCACGTCGATCCTCGCCTGGATCTCGAGCAGGAGATCCTCCGGCTCAAGCGCGAACGCAACGCCGTCATCCTCGCGCACTACTACCAGGAGTCGGAGATCCAGGAGCTCGCCGACTTCATCGGTGACTCGCTGCAGCTCGCCCAGGCCGCGCGCGACACCACCGCGGACGTCATCGTGTTCTGCGGCGTGCACTTCATGGCCGAGACCGCGAAGATCCTCAATCCCACGCGCACGGTGCTGCTGCCCGATCTCGACGCCGGCTGCTCGCTCGCGAGCGGCTGCCCCGGCGATCGCTTCCGGGCCTGGCGCGCCAAGCACCCCGACGCGGTCGCGATCAGCTACATCAACTGCTCCGCCGACGTGAAGGCGGCCAGCGACATCATCTGCACCTCTTCGAACGCGCAGAAGATCGTGGAGTCGGTGCCGAAGGACAAGCAGATCCTGTTCGCGCCCGATCGCAACCTCGGTCGCTGGCTCATCGAGAAGACCGGCCGCGACATGCTGCTGTGGCAGGGCAGCTGCATCGTGCACGAGACGTTCAGCGGCCGGAAGCTCGCGGCGTTGAAGGTGCAGCACCCGACCGCGCAGGTCATCGCGCACCCCGAGTGCGAGCCCCACGTGCTCGCCATGGCCGACTACATCGGCTCGACCACGGCGCTGCTGAAGTACGCGGTGGCCTCGCCCCACGACACGTTCATCGTCGTGACCGAGTCCGGCATCCTCACGCAGATGCAGAAGCAGGCGCCGGACAAGACCTTCATCCCGGCGCCGCCCGAGGCGCAGTGCGCCTGCAACGAGTGCCCGTTCATGCGGCTCAACACCCTCGAGAAGCTGTACGTCTGCCTGCGGGACATGCAGCCCGAGCTGGAGATGCCCGAAGCCCTGCGCGAGGCGGCCCGGCGGCCGATCGACCGCATGCTCGAGCTCTCCTGACACACCTCGTCAGCAGGTCGCGGTAACGTCGGGCCACGCGATGGCGTTGTCCCACGACATGACCGGATCGCTCGGCGACGCGTTCCGGCGCGACCCGCTGGAGACCTTCGACGAAGTCCGTGCTCGCACCGCGCGGCTGATCGAGCGGCTCGAGCCCGAGGACGTCGTCGTGCAGTCGATGCCCGATGCGAGCCCGGCGAAGTGGCACCTCGCGCACACGACGTGGTTCTTCGAGACGTTCGTGCTCGCCGAGCTCGCGCGCGGCTACAGCTCGCCCGACCCGCGCTACCGCTACCTGTTCAACTCCTACTATGTCGGGGTCGGCGACGCATTTCCGCGCGCGCAGCGGGGGCTGATCACGCGGCCGACGATCGCCGAGGTGCTGGAGTACCGCGCCCACGTCGAGCGGGCGGTCCACGCGCTCGACATGGGCGACGAGCGCGTGCGGGCACGCATCGAGCTCGGGCTGAACCACGAACAGCAACACCAGGAGCTCCTGCTCACCGATCTGAAGCACGCGTTCGCCCAGAACCCGCTCTGCCCGGCGTACGCCGACCGGGGCACGCCGCACGAAGGCACCGCTCCCGCGCTCGGCTGGAAACGCCATGACGGCGGGCTCGTCGAGCTCGGTCACCGTGGGGAAACGTTCGCGTTCGACAACGAGCTGCCGTGCCACCGCGTGTGGTGCGAGCCCTACGAGCTCGCGACGCGACCGGTGACTGCGCGCGAGTTCCTCGCGTTCGTCGACGACGGCGGCTATCGGCGACCGGAGCTGTGGATGTCGGCGGGCTGGGACGAGCTGCGCGCGCAGGGCTGGAGCACACCGGCGTACTGGCGCGCACGCGATGATCGCTGGACCGAGCTCACGCTCGGGGGTCTGTGCGAGCTCGATCTCGAGGCGCCCGTGTGTCACGTGAGCTGGTACGAGGCCGATGCGTACGCACGCTGGGCCGGCGCGAGGTTGCCCACCGAGGCCGAGTGGGAACACGCGTGCGCCGAGCTGCCCGTGGTGGGCAACTTCGTCGAGTCGTCGGTCCTGCATCCGCGCGCCGCAACGGCAGCAGACCGAACGTCGATCGCCCAGGCGTTCGGCGACGTATGGGAGTGGACCGCGAGTGCCTATGTGCCATACCCCGGGTATCGGCCCAGCAGCGGCGCGCTCGGCGAGTACAACGGCAAGTTCATGTGCAACCAGTTCGTACTGCGCGGCGGCTCGTGTCTGAGCCCGCGATCACACCTGCGGGCGAGCTATCGCAACTACTTCCCGCCGGCTGCGCGCTGGCAGGTCACCGGCATCCGCCTTGCGAGGGACCCATGAGGCAGTCGATCAGTAGCCGCGCGGCCCAGGCCAAGAAGCCCATGCCCGATCCGGTGCGTCAGGTCGCCCGCGCCGCGCGTGCGGCCGACGACGTGCTGCGTGGGCTCGGCAAGACCCCGAAGACGTTGCCCACCGAGCTGCTCTACGACGAGCGCGGCTCCGAGCTGTTCGAGCAGATCTGCACGCTGCCCGAGTACTACCCCACGCGCACCGAGCTCGCGATCATGCGCGCGCACCTCGGCGAGATCGCGGCGGCGCTCGGTCCCGGCGTCACCCTCGTCGAGTACGGCAGCGGCAGCTCCACGAAGACCCGCGAGCTGCTCGCCGCGCTCGACCAGCCGTGTGCGTACCTGCCGGTCGACATCTCGCGCGAGCACCTGCTCGCGACCGCGCAGCGACTGCGCGAGGAGTTTCCGGCGCTGCGCGTCGAGCCGATCTACGCCGACTTCACGCGGCCGTTCGACGTGCCGGTCACGCTCGGCGGTGGACGCCGCGTCGGCTACTTCCCCGGATCCACGATCGGCAACTTCGAGCCCGCCGACGCCGTCACGATCCTTCGTCGGCTCGGCAACATCGCGGGCAAGGACGGCCGCGTGCTGATCGGCGCCGACCTGCGCAAGCCGGTCGAGGTGCTCGAGGTGGCCTACGACGACGCCGCCGGCGTCACCGCGGCGTTCAACCTCAACCTCTTGACCCGCATCAACCGCGAGATGCGTGGCGACTTCGACATCACACGCTTCGAGCATCGCGCCCACTGGGACGAGGTGCACGGCCGCATGGTGATGACGCTCGTCTCGCGCTGCGCCCAGGTCGTCACGGTCGGGGGTCGCAGCTTCGCGCTCGCCGACGGCGAAGCGATTCGCACCGAGTACTCGCACAAGTACACGCTCGAGGGCTTCGCCGAGCTCGCACGCCAGGCGGGCCTCACCGTCGAGCAGGTGTGGACCGATCCGCAGCAGTGGTTCAGCGTGCAGCTCCTGCGCCGCTAGCTCTGGTCGCGCCTCCGGCGCTCTTCCTGGTGCGGGCAGTCGTGCTCGCTGTCCGCCATGACAAAGCCACGGCGGGCTCGAGTCAGGGCGGGCAGGCTTCCTGGAAGCAGAAGGCCTGACCGTCGGGCAGCGGTGGGCCCATGCAGCACACCATGCCCTCGCAGCAGTCGAGGTCGAGACAGCTGATGTTGCCCATCGCGCAGGCGGGGCCCGTGTCGCTGCCGCTCGAGTCGGCCACGGTCGTCATCGTCGCGCCGCTCGACTCGCCGGAGCTGCTGCCCTCGGAGGACGAGCCGCCCGTGGACGCGTCGGTCGTGCTCATCGTCGGGTCCATCGTCTCGCCTGCGCTCGACTCCTCGGTCGAGCTCACGGTCGTCGACGCCGAGGTCGTGACCGTCGTCGACATCGTCGTGGTCGCGTTCGTGCTCGAGTCGTCGTCGTCGTCACCACCACAGCCGAGCGCGAGCGACACGAGCGAGCCCAGGATGCAGCGGTTCAGGCGCATGGCCGATGCTAGCCCTGCTGTGCAGGTCATCGCGAGGCCGAGCGCGCAGCCTCCGTGTCACCGCGACACAGCTCAGTGCCGCGGCTGCAGCAGCTTCGCGACCAGCCCGGTCCAGCCGGTCTGGTGCGAGGCCCCGATCCCGCGTCCGTCGTCGCCGTGGAAGTACTCGAAGAAGGAGATGAGGTCTGCGAACCACGGATCCCGCTCCGTCCGCGGGGCCGGACCATCGACCGGCCGGCGGCCGTCGCCGTCGCGAAGGAAGATGCGGGTGAGCCGGACCGAGATCATGTCGGCGATCTGATCGAGCGTCAGGTACGTGCCCGAGCCGGTCGGGCACTCCACCTTGAAGTCGTCGCCGTAGTAGTGGTGGAACTTCTGCAGCGATTCGATCAGCAGGAAGTTGATCGGGAACCAGATCGGCCCGCGCCAGTTCGAGTTGCCGCCGAACAAGCCCGTCGTGGACTCGCCGGGCTGGTAGGCGACGGTGGCGGCGTCGCCTTCCGCGAGCTCGAGCCGATAGGGATGCTCGCGATGGAACGCGGACAGCGAGCGCACGCCGAACTCCGACAGGAACTCGCTGGGATCGAGCATGCGCGACAACAGCCGCTTGAGCCGATGGCCGCGCAACAGCGAGAGCAGCCGGCGCTCGCCGAGCCCGGGCTCGTGCCAGCGTGAGACCAGCTGCGCGAGCTCGGGCCGGTGCGCGAGCACCCACTCGAGCCGCGCGGTGAAGCCCGGCAGTCGCTCGAGCAGCGCGGGGTCGAGCACCTCGACCGCGCACATCGGGATGAGCCCGACGAGCGAGCGCACGCGCAACGTGACCGCGGCACGCCCCGGCACGTTGAGCACGTCGTAGTAGAAGCGATCGGACTCGTCCCACAGCCCGCCGCCCTCGCCCTCGCTCGCGTCGGTCATCGCTTCGGCGATGTGCAGGAAGTGCTCGAAGAACTTGGTGGCGATGTCCTCGTACACCGGGTTGTGCTGCGCCAGCTCCAGCGCGATGCGCATGAGGTTGAGGCTGTACATCGCCATCCAGCTCGTGCCGTCGGACTGGTTGATGAAGCCGCCGGTGGGCAAGGGCGCGCTGCGATCGAACACGCCGATGTTGTCGAGCCCGAGGAAACCGCCCTGGAAGATGTTCCGCCCCTCGTTGTCCTTGCGGTTCACCCACCAGGTGAAGTTGAGCATCAGCTTGTGGAACACGCTCTCGAGGAACGCGAGATCGCCGGCGTCTCCGCGCTGCTTCTGATCGATCTTGAAGACGCGCCACGCGGCCCATGCGTGCACCGGCGGGTTCACATCGTCGAACGCCCACTCGTATGCGGGGAGCTGCCCCGAGGGATGCATGTACCACTCCCGCGTGAGCAGCACGAGCTGCGCCTTCGCGAACTCGGCGTCGATCACCGCGAGCGGAAGACAATGGAATGCGAGATCCCAGCTCGCGTACCAGGGGTACTCCCACTTGTCCGGCATCGAGATGATGTCGGCGTTGGAGAGGTGCCGCCAGCCGCGATTGCGGCCGTACTTGCGCTCGGCGGGCGGAGCCGGTTGTGCGTCGTCGCCGTCGATCCAGCGCCGTACGTCGTAGTGGTAGAACTGCTTCGACCAGATCATGCCGGCGAAGGCCTGGCGCTGGACCAGCCGCGCATCGGCATCGACGATCTCGCTCTGCAGTGCGCGATAGAACGCATCGGCTTCGCTGCGCCGCCGCTCGAACACCTCGTCGAGCTCGTCGAGTGGTCGCGCGCGCGGGGCCGGCGAGAGCCGCACCCGGGTCGTGGCAGTGGCGCCGGGCGCGAGCACGAACCGGTGGTGCACACCGCACTTCGTGCCGACCGACGAGGTCGCGAGCGCGTCGCGCTGGCCGTCGACGATCGCCGCATGGAAGGCGTCCTTGAACGGACCGATGCCGTCCTCGTTCCCGAACAGACGACGCACGTTCGTGTCGTTCTCGGTGAACAGCAGCTCGGCGTTCGGATCGCAGTAGAGCCAGCGCGGCCCGAGCTTCGGGTCGTCGCACTCCACCGTGCCCGGCACGGTGGCTTGCATCGACGGCCGCACGCCGCCCCTGTGCCAGGACCAGCGGTTGCGATAGCAGAGCTGCGGGATCACGTGCAGAGTCGCCGGCTCGGGCCCGCGGTTGACGACGCGGACCTGCATCACCGTGTCGCCGGGCTCGAGCTGCACGTACTCGATGAACACGTCGAAGTAGCGCTGCTCGTCGAAGATGCCGGTCTCGACCAGCTCGTACTCGGGCTGTTCGCGTGCGCGTCGGCGATTCTCCTCGACGAGCTGCGCGTAGGGAAACGCCGCGTGCGGGTACTTGTAGAGCATCTGCGCCCACGCGTGGGACGGCAGCGCGTCGGTGTACCAGTAGAGCTCCTTCACGTCCTCGCCGTGGTTGCCCTCGGCGTTGGTGAGACCGAAGAGGCGCTCCTTGAGGATCGGATCGCGCTCGTTCCACAGCGCGAGCGACAGGCAGAGCACCTGATCGTCGTCGCTCCAGCCACCGAGCCCGTCCTCGCCCCAGCGATACGCACGGCTGCGCGCGTGATCGTGGGGGAACGAGTCCCACGCGGTGCCGTAGGGGCTGTAGTCCTCGCGCACGGTGCCCCACTGCCGCTCGCTGAGGTAGGGGCCCCACTGCTTCCAACGCGCTGCGTGATCGCGATCGGCGGCGAGCCGCTGCCGCTCGACGTCGGGCAATCCACGACCAGGGGCGACGCGTTCGTTCATCCGGGCGACGCCGAGCTTACCAGCCGCGGCCCGAAGCGCCGTTTTCTCGGCGACGGAGGGCGGCG
>CAZFKC010000054.1:11054-38366 GCA_964519175.1 uncultured Nannocystaceae bacterium | reverse complement strand
TCTGAGTGGAGGAGCTGCTATGCTCGTCCGCGTCGTGCCATCGGACACCTCGAGCGCTGCGCAGGCGCATCTCGACGCCCACTATCGGCGGATGAGCCCCGCGGCGAAGGTGAAGCGCTTGCTCGGGCTCACGGAGCTCACCCACGCGCTCGCGGCGACCGCGGTGCAGGCGGACTGCCCCACCGAAGATGCCCGGGGGGTGCGGCTGCGGGTGGTTGCGCGTACGTGGGATCGCGAGCTGCTCGCAAGCTACCTCGCGTGGCGCGAAGCGAGACGCTGAGTGTCCTTCGGCGACGACATCCTGCGGACCATCGACCGCGTCGCGCGTGCACTCGACGCTGCCGGCGTGCGCTGGGCGATCGGCGGTTCGTTCGCCAGCACCATCCATGGCGAGCCGCGCTCGACCAACGACATCGACTTCGTGGCCGCGCTGGCCTCCACGCACGTCCGCACGTTCATCGGCGCGCTCGGGCCCGACTTCTTCGCTGTGCCGGAGGCCATCGCGGAGGGTGTCGTGCGACAGAGCAGCTTCAACGTGATCGACGACGAGACCATGGTGAAGGTCGACGTGTTCGTACCATCGGCCGGGCCGATGGGGCTTGGACAGCTCACGCGTCGACGCAGGACGGAGATTGTTCCGGGATTCGCGGTCTTCGTACTCGCGGCCGAGGACGTGGTCTTGCAGAAGCTACGCTGGTTCGAGTTGTCTGGATCCACCTCCGATCGCCAGTGGCGAGACGTCTGTGGCGTCCTCCGCCTCGCGGGCGAGCGCATGGATCTCGAGTACCTCCGTGAGGTCGCGCGCGACGCCGGGATGCAAGGGCTGTTGGATCGCGCCATCGCCGATTCGCACCGCCATTGAGCGCCGCTCAGGTCGCGTCGTCGAGCAGCTCGGTGATCGACGCCTGCAGCTCCTTGCGGCGCACCCCGATCGCGCGCAGCTTCGCGGCGAGATCGCGGTCGTGGCGGAAGGTCGCGAGCGCACGTGCGGCGTCCTCGGCCTCCGGGCGTGCGCCTTCCTCCACGCGCTCGAGCAGCCAGCTCCACGCCGCGTCGTCGCGCAGCAGCGCGATCGCCAGCAGTCGGGTGCGCCGCGACGCACCGACGAACGCGTCTTCGGCCTCGCGCAGCGCTTCGAACGCGCCCGGGAGCCGCGAGCTGCCGAGCGCGAGCGCAGCGGCCTCGGCCAGCGCCGCGTCGCGATGGCGCATGTAGCCGGCGACGTCGGCGATCGCCGCGCTGCCGACCAGCTCGAGCAACGCGGCGAACAGCTCGCCCGTCACCTCGGGCTCGGCCTCGCCGATCGCGATGCGCAGACGCAAGAGCGGCTCGGCGACCATGCGATCGCCGGAGGCCGCGAGCGCGCGCGCGGCCGCACTGCGGGCGCGCAGCTCGGGGTCGGCGAGCAGCAGCGCGCACTCCACCATCGCGCGCTCGTGTCGCATGTGCACGAGCGCCATGCCGCACAGCCCACGCAGCTCGGCCGCGGTGTCGACCGAGCCGCCCCACACGGGCTCGCGCTGCACGTGGCGCACGCCCGCGAGGAACACGGCGTCCTCGCGCAGCTCGATGCGATCGAGCGCCTTCGCGATCGCGACCTTGCCACGACAGCCCGCATCGCGCTTGACCGGATCGTCGAGCAGCCGCACGAACGCGTCGGGCAGCGCGGAGCAGAGCACGCGGTCACCCTCGTCGAGCTCGTCGGCGATCATCCCGATCAGGTGGCCGCTGTTCCCCGCCAGCGTCTTGGCGAGCAGCGCCGCCGAGGGCTTTGCGCGCTTGTCGTCGAGCGCGGCGCGCACCGCTGCGAGCTGCTGCTCGAACCCCTTGCCCCCGCGCGTGGCCGCCACCTCCGCGGAGCCTAGCAACGCGCGTGCAGGCGCGGGGCGGCATCGTATGATCACCGCGGATGTCGAGCGCCGAGCGGCTCGGTCAGTACGAGGTGCTCGAGGTGCTCGGCCACGGCGCGATGGGGCTCGTCCATCGCGCGCACGATCCCCGGCTCGGGCGGGACGTCGCGCTCAAGATCGTGCACCCGACGCGGCTCGCGAAGGATGCCGCCAACGCGCGAGCGCGACTCCTGCTCGAGGCCCGCGCGCTCGCGGCCGTCTCGCACCCCAACGTGCTCGCGGTCTACGACGTCGGCGAAGAGGGCGGCGTCGTGTACGTCGCGATGGAGCTCGTCGAAGGCGAGGATCTCGCGCAGTGGCTGCGGCGACACCGGCCCACGCCGGCCCAGATCGTCGCGATGTTCGTCGAAGCCGCCGCCGGGCTCGCGGCGGTGCATCGCGCGGGCCTCGTGCACCGCGACATCAAGCCCGCGAACATCCTCGTCGAGCGCGCCGCCGCCGGTCCCGGTCGCGTGCGCATCGCGGACTTCGGCATCGCGCGCGGCGGCGGCAGCGGTGCCAGCCCGTCGATCGACGGGCAGCCGCTCGTGCCTGCGCCGGTCGAGGGCGACGCGGTGCTCACCGAGGAAGGCAAGGTCGTCGGTACGCCGGTGTACATGGCGCCCGAGCAGCACCTCGGTCGCGAGGTCGGGCCCGCGGCCGATCAGTACGCGCTCTGCGTCGCACTGTTCGAGGCGCTCTACGGCGTGCGGCCGTTCGTCGCCGAGTCGCGTCGGCTCTTGTCGGCGAAGCTGCATCCGCGGCGCCAACCGCCGCCCTCCGCCGTCCCGAGCTGGATCTGGCCGATCGTCTTCCGCGGGCTCCAGCCCGATCCCGACGAGCGCTTCCCGTCGATGGATGCACTGCGGGCGGCGCTGCTGCGCGCGCCGACCCGGAGCACGCGCGGGTGGGCGATCGGCATCGCGGCGGCCACGATCGGCGTGGCTTCCTTCGCTGTGCTCGCCACGCGCGAGCGGCCGTGCGCCGCCGCCGAGCAGCACATCGCCGAGCTGTGGAACGACGGCGCGCGCCGTGCGATCGCCAGCGCCTTCGCCGAGAGTGGACGCTCGTACGCGCAGGACACCTGGACGCGGGTGTCCGAGCAGATCGACGCCTACGCCGACGCGTGGATCGCCATGCACCGCGATGCCTGCGAGGCCACGCGCGTGCGGGGCGAGCAGTCCGAGGCGGCGCTCGATCTGCGGATGGCCTGCCTCGCAGGGCGCCGCGACCGACTCGCACGCGCGCTCGCAGTGCTCGCGGAAGGCGGCGCGGAGACGGTGGACCACGCGACCGCGGTCGCGTCGGCGCTCGAGCCGATCGCCCCGTGTGCCGATGCCGAGGCGCTGGCCTCCGGCATCGCGCCGCCCGCGACGGCCGCGCTCGCCGACGCCGTTGCCGAGGTGCGCCGCGAGCTCGCCGATGCGGATGCGCGGCAGACTGCGGGTCGCTACGCCGACGCCGCGACGTCGGCCCTGCAGGCGCTCGCCGAAGCCCGCGCGCTCGACTACCCGCCGGTGCTGGTCGAGGCGCTGACGCTCGCGGGCGAGTGTCGCGAGCGGCTCGGCGCGATCGACGAGGCGCGTGCGCTCCTCGACGAGGGCATCGCGCTCGGCGAGGCCGAGGGCCACGACGAGCCGCTCGCCCGCCTCGTCGCACTGCGGGCGTGGGTCGCGGGCGAGGACGATCGCGACGTGCATGCGACCGAGCAGTGGGTCGCACGCGGTCGCGCGGTGTTGCAGCGCGTCGGTCAGCCGCCTCGGCTCGCGCTGCTCGTGGAGAACGCACTCGGGGCCGCCTACGCGAATGCGGGCCGACACGAGGATGCGCTGCGCCAGTACCGGTACGCGCTCGCCGGGATCGACGGCAGGTCCGACTTCGAGCTCGAGGCCGCCGCGGTGCACCAGAACATCGGCAACGTGCTGCGCGAACAGGGCGAGCTCGCGGCCGCGCAGGCGAGCTTCGAGCACGCGGGTACGCTGCTGTCGACCCGGCTCGGGGCCGAGCATCCCTCGGTGGCGAGGATCGAGGTGCGGGTGGGGCAGCTGCTCGATCTGCGCGGGCGATCGGCCGAGGGCATCGCGATGCTGCGGCGCGCGGTCGCGTCGCTCGAGCAGACCTCGGATCCGTCGACGGCGCTCGCCGCCGCGTTGCTCGATCTCGCGGCCGCGCTGCGCCACCTCGATGACGACGAGGCCGCGAACCTCGCCCAGCAGCGTGCGCTCGCGACGTTCGAGGCCGCCGGCGACGAGCTCGGGCTCGCGTTCGCACGGCTCGCGTTCGCAGAGTCGTGCCTCGATCAAGGGGTGTACGACGCCGCGGAATCGCAGCTCGAGCGCGCGCTCGCGGCCTTCGAACGCTTGGCGGGTCCCGAGCACCCGGCGGTCGGCTACGCGCGGGTGGGCATCGGCGATCTCCGGCTCGCGCAAGGACGCTCCGCGGACGCGCTCGCGGCCTACGAGCGCGCGCGCGTGATCGGCGACGGCGACCCGCGGCTCGCGATGGTGGCGGAGATCGGCATCGCGACCGTGCACCAGCGCGAGCGTCGCTTCGATGCGGCCCTCGCCGCGCTCGACCGCGTCGACGAACGCATGGCGCTGGTCCCCGAGGTGCGGCTCGACGATCGGCTCGTAGCTGCGACGGTCCGCGCGCAGGTCGTCGTCGAGGCCGGGCGCACCGCGACGGCCACGGCCGCGCTCGACAGGCTCGCGCGCACGCTCGACGAGGCCCGCGCCGCCGACGTGACGCGGCAGCGGACCGGCGAGGCCGCGCTCGCGCTCGGTCGTGCTCGGCTCGCGCGCGGCGAGCTCGCGGCCGCACGCGTGCTGCTCCGCGAGGCGATCGCTGCGCTCGCCGAATCACGGAGCGCCGAGCTGCTGCCCGTCGCACGGTCGGCGCTGGCCGAGTGCGACGTTCAGCGGTGATAGGTGATCGTGCCGTCCCCGTCGGTGAGCCGCAGCGCTCTACCCCACTGATCCGTGGCGAGCACCCACGTGTACTCCGAGGGCTCGGGCACCTCGTCCTCTTCGGTGAGGGTGCCGCAGTCGTCGATGCGCTGCAGGCCACTCGTGGGCTGCAGCACGAGCGAGTCGCCGTCGATCGTGAGCTCGCCCGACTGCACGTACTCGTAGATCCTCGTGCACGTCCCGATGGTGAGCTCGGCGCGGTTGCCCTTCACATAGGTGCCGTCGTCGCGCAGCTCGAGCGAGATCGCGGCCGTGCTATCGACGACGGACCAGCCCCCGAGCAGTCCCTCCGGGATCGGTGCACCGCCGCTCTCGGCCTCGGCGCTCGGGTCCGTCCCGCTCGACGCCTCCGCGACCACCTCGCAGTCGCAGGGGAGCGCCGCGTCGTCGCCCGCTTCGAGGTCGCAGCCGAAGAGCAGGGCGAGCACGAGGAGGGGGAGCCGGGCATTCGCGTACGTCATGGCCCCTGAGTGCCGGCTCGGGCCGGATTCCGTTCCGGTGCCCGGTCGAGACGGAACCGCCGGCGTGCCTGCACTCAGGGGTCGAACATGCCCCAGCGTGTAGAATGCGTGCCGCCCGGCATGGACGCGACCGGCTCCCAGGAAGACGCGCTGCCGATCGCGCCGGAGTTCGAGGAGCTCTACCGCGAGCACTACCCGTTCGTGTGGCAGAGCGTGCGTCGGCTCGGGATCCCCGATGCCGACGTCGACGATGTCGTCCAGGACGTGTTCGTGGTCGTGCACCGCCGGCTCGGCGACTTCGAGGGGCGCTCGAGCCTGCGCACGTGGCTGTTCGGCATCGCGTACCGCGTCGTCCGCGACAAGCGGCGGAAGTTCGCGGCCCGCGAGCGCCGCGAGCAACAGGTCGACGAGCAGCGCCCACCGACGACGCCCGACAAGAAGCTCTCGCGGCACCAGGCCGTCGCTGCGCTCGACGAGCTGCTCGCCGAGCTTCCCGAGGACGAGCGCACCACCTTCGTGATGGCGGAGGTCGTGAACATGACGGCACCGGAGATCGCCGAGGTCACCGGCGCCAAGCTCAACACCGTGTACTCGCGTCTGCGTCGCGCGCGTGCTGCGTTCGATGCTGCGCTCGCCCGCTATCTCGCGCGTGAGGGAGGAGAGCTGCCATGGCTGAACTGAGCGAGCTCGGACGCAGACTCATCGCGCAGGCGAGCATCCACGACGTGCCGCCGTCGGCGGACGAGAGCTGGGGCGCGTTGGTCTCGCGGCTGACGTCCGAAGGACCCCGTGCACCGCTGCCGTTCGACGAGCACCCGACCACCGTCGGCACCGCGCGCGGCATGTCCCTGCAGTGGTGGCTCGTGGGCGCCGTGCTCGTGCTGCTCGCCGGCGTCGCGACATGGTTCTGGTCGAATCCCCACGCGGCACCCGAGCCGGCACCGAGCGTGGCGCCGACGCGCGCGCCCACGCCCGCACCGCCGCGGGCAGCGGTCGCGCCACCGGTCGAGCCCGCGCCGGCGGAGCTGATCGCCGACGCCGAAGCCGCGCTCGCGGCGGACGATGCCGCGCGTGCGCTCGAGCTGCTCGAGCGTCACGCCGAGCGTGCGCCGATCGGACCCGAGGCGGAGCACCGCATGGCGCTGCGCGTGCTCGCGCTCTGCAAGCTCGGTCGCGAGGCACAGGCTCGCGCCGAGGCCAACGCGTTCCGCTCGGGCCACCCCGAGTCGAAGTGGCAGGCCGACCTCGCGCGCTCGTGCGCGCGCGACTAGCTCAGCACTCTTCGCCTTCGGCGCAGCACTCGGACATGTCCGGGAACTTGCAGATCCCGTTGGCGCAGAAGTTCTCGATGCTGCCCGTGCGCAGGAAGGTGTCGAGCTGCTGCTGGAACTCCGGCAGCTTGCGCACCTTGCCGTGCGGGTCGCCGCACGCACGCTGCGGCAGGTTCTCGACCGGCTCGGGCGGCAGACCGAAGTCGTACTCGACGATCGCCGAGCCCTGCACCGGGCCCGGCACCGTCTCGAGCCCCCAGATCGGTCGGATGCCGGTGTCGACGTGCGGCATGCCCATCGTGCGCGCCATGACGTGGGCGCCGAGCGTCGTCACCTGGTGGTCGCCCACCGCGTCGTTGATGAGCACCTGGTGCTCGATCGAGCCCGGCAGCAAGTTCGTGAGCACGTAGGGCGCGAAGCCGGCGGGCTCGGTGCGCTCCCACAGCATGTCGGTCAGATCGAGCACGAACATCTGCTGGCGCTTGTCGGGATACTCGGCCGAGATGATGTCGAAGAACGGATCGAAGTCGACGCTGCGGCTGAGCAGGAGGTTGTAGGGCATGCCGGGCACCCCGAGCACGCCGCGCTCGACGTCGTTCGTGAGCGCCATGTACGTCGCCCCGAAGATCCCGCCCTGGCTGATGCCGTGGTAGTAGGCGCGCTCGGGATCGATGTAGCCGCCGTACACCGGATCGGCGGCGAACGTGGTCTTCATCATGCGCATCGCGACCAGCGAGTTCAGCATGCCCTGGTGCTGTCGATCGACGACGTTCGCGAAGCGATGGAACTCGCCGGACGCGATCAACCCGCCGATGTAGAGCTCGTCGTCGGCGGCCATGCCGATGAAGTCGACGCCCAGCATCGCGTAGTTGTATTGGTTCATGAAGATGCGAAAGTGCTCGCTCTCGATCTGCTCCTTCTCGCCGAGCAGGCCGTGGCCGTACTGGATGATGCCGGCCGGGCTCGTGAGCGCCGAGTGCGGGATGAGCAGCTCGAACTCGAACTTCGCGGTGGGCACGGCCGGATCGGGCTCCGGCAGCCCGTCGTCGCCGAACAGCAGCTTGCCGCCGGGCATCGCGGTATCGAGGTACATCGGCACCGTGACCTCGCCGTAGATCTTGAAGTCGATGTTGCCGGCCTCGACGTCGAACTCGGTGTCGACCGTCGTGATCTCGTACTCGGGCCCGCCCGGGCCGATCCGCGAGAACGCCTCGTCGCGCATGTGCAGCAGCCAGCTGACCTGGTTGTCGCGGCTCGCGGTGGTGAAGTCCCACGCGAGCTGGACGTCCTGCCGCTCCATGCCGACGGCGGCGAGCTTCGCGAAGATGTCGGAGTAGAGCGGTCGCCGCGATTCCACGCTCGGATCGTCGGAGGGCGTGCCGTCGCGCAGCGCCGCGAACGCGGGCGTCGCGGGCAGGAGCGAGAAGGCCGGATCGCGAAGCCCGGCGTACGCGACGATGTAGCGGTGGTCGTCGGCGAGGCGGATCGCCGGGTGCATGATCAGCATGCGCTTGTCGTCGTCGTCGCCCGTCATGTCGAGCTCGACGAAGTGCGGCACGCGCTCACCGGTCTCGGCGTCGAGCAGCACGCTCGGACAGCCGGCCTCGAGCGAGCGCGCGATCGTCACCGAGTTGGGATAGCTGCCGAGGCCCTCCTCGCGCAGGCCGGGGAAGTGGGCGAGCATCGCGATGCCGGGCGTGAAGCCGTCGGCGCGGTTCCACGGCTCGGGCACCGGCGCTTTCATGGAGCTGCCGACGGGCATCGCGCTGGGGTCGAGCTGCACGCGGCGCCCGGTCGCGGTCGACGCATCGGCGACGGTGTAGACGTTGCTCGGAAACGGCAACGGACAGAAGCTGGGCACGAGCGGATCGCACGCGAGCGTCGGCCAGTCGACCACCGGGTCGATCGGATCGCCGGTGCTGCTCTCGCTCGGCGCGCCGCTCTCGGAGTCGTCGGCCGGGCTGCTCTCGACGGGGCATGCCGCGAGCGCGGAACCGAGGGAGACGAGGGCACACGCGCGGAGGATCTGCGGCAGGCTCATGCGAGAGCAGGGTAGCCATTTGGCGAGCGGCCCCGCGCCATCGCCGATGTGAGCGGGCTCGCTGGTCGTCGCGTGCTCTGGTAGCCTGCAATCGACGGCTTCGATGCGCACGTTCGCGATCGTGGGTGCGGGCTTCGGGGGGACGATGACCTGCGTGCACCTCATGCGGATGCTCGCCGCGCGGGGCCGCGAGTCGGGCGCGACCGCCCCGCTCGCGCAGGTGATGCTCATCGAGCGCTCGGGTCGGTTCACCGCGGGCGTCGCGTACTCGACCAGCTTCGAGGGCCACGTGCTCAACGTGCCGGCCGGCCGCATGAGCGCGCTGCCCGACGATCCCGATCACTTCCTGCGCTGGGCGAAGGTGCACGACGTGCGCACGAGCGGCGGCAGCTTCGTGCGTCGGCGGCTCTACGGACGCTACATCGCGGCGCTGCTCGACGAGACCGAGACGGCCGCGAAGCCGTACGTGCGCCTGCAGCGGATCTCGCGGGGCGCGGCGGGGCTGCGGCTCGAGGACGACGCGGTGGTGATCGAGCTCGAGGGCGGCACCGACATCCGCGCCGACGCAGCGGTGCTCGCGATCGGCAACTTCCCGCCGGGCAACCCCGAGATCCGCGGCGCGACGTGGAGCTGGGTGCACAGCTGGCGCTACGCGAAGGACCCGTGGGCCCCCGGTGCGCTCGACGTCGATCCCGACGGCGAGGTGCTCTTGCTCGGCACCGGGCTCACGATGCTCGACATCGCGATCGCGCTGAAGGAGCACGGGCACCGCGGTACGATCCATGCGGTCTCGCGCCGCGGGTTGTTGCCGCAGCCGCACCGCGTCTCGATGCGGCCACCCACGCCGCACAAGCGTCCCACCGACATCGCGAGCTGGCCGACGACGGCACGCGGGCTGCTGCGGGTCGTCCGCGAAGAAATCCGCACCGCGGCGAAGCGCGGCGTCGACTGGCGCGAGGTCGTCACCGCGCTGCGCGAGGACACCCCACTCCTGTGGTCGCGGCTGCCTCCGCGCGAGCGCGAGCGATTCCTGCGGCACGTGCGTCCGTTCTGGGAGACGCACCGGCATCGCGCCTCGCCCGACACCGCGACCACGATCTCCGAGCTCATCGCGCGCGGCGAGCTGGTGATCCACCCCGGGTTCGTGCTCGGCTTCGGCGAGGACGACGGTGGTGTCGCAGTGCGCATCCGCGAGCGCGGCGAAACGACCGAGCTCGTGCTGCGCGCGGCGCGGGTGATCAACTGCACCGGCCCGCAGACCGATCTGCGCGACATCGGCGATCCGTTCATGCAGGGGCTCGTCGACGACGGCGTCGTGCGACCCGATGCGCTCGGGCTCGGGCTCGACACCACGGCCGACGGATCGATCATCGACGCCCAGGGCCGCACGAACCCGCGCCTCTCGCTGGTCGGCCCGCTGCGCAAGGGCCTGCTGTGGGAGAACACCGCGGTGCCCGAGCTGCGCTTCGAGGCGCTCGCGATGGCGAAGAAGCTGGCCGACGGCGTGTAGCGACCGAGTTGGTTGCGGCCCCGCTCCGCGTTGCTATCCCGCGGCCGCAAGAACCGGCCGATGGACGCGCCGATCCCCGACGACGTGCTCGAGCTACTGCGCACGCGCGTAGCATCGATCGAGCAGCTCGAGGCGCTGCTGTTGCTGCACCGCGAGGTGGATCGGCAGTGGTCGGTCGAGGAGATCGGCGAGCGACTGTCGTTGCCGGCCGGACAGCTCGCACCCGAGCTCGACGCGCTCGTGCGCGTCGGCATGCTCGCGCGCAGTGGTCGGGCGCTCGACGTGCGGTGGCAGTACGCGCCGCGGGACGCGGCCAGTGACGCGATGGTCGTGCGACTGGCAGCCGTCTACGCGGTGCGTAGACTCGAGGTACTCCGCTTGCTCAACGACCTCGCACTGCAACGGATCCGCGGCTCGGCTGCGCGCGCGTTCGCGGACTCGTTCGTGATCGGGAGGAAGAAGGATGGCTGAAGCGGTCTATCTGCTCTGCGCCCTCACGAGCCTGGCCTGCGCGATCCTGCTCTACCGCGGGTATCGCCGCAGCCGCACGCGGCTGCTGTTCTGGAGCAGCCTCTGCTTCGCGGGGCTCGTGGTCAACAACGTGCTGCTGTTCGTCGACCTCGCGGTGACGGGTCCGGAGATCGACCTCAAGCTGTGGCGCAGCTCGGTGGCACTCGTCGCGCTCGGCCTGCTCGTGTACGGCCTCGTGGAGGAGTCGCGGTGATCCACGCGCTCGAAGGTGCCTGCGCGATGGCCTGCTGGGTCATCGGCTTGTTTTTCCTCCGCTACTGGCGGACGGGCCGCGACCGACTCTTCCTGTTCTTCGTCGCCGCGTTCTGGGCGTTTGCGCTCAACTGGATCGGGCTGGCGGTGCTCCAACCCACCGACGACACCCGACACTGGTTCTACGCCGTCCGCCTCGTCGCGTTCGTGCTCATCATCGCCGGCATCGTCGACAAGAACCGCCGCGGCGACGCCGGATGACACCTCCGCGCGCGGCCGCTACGCTGGAGCGTGGGGAGGTGCTGCATGTCGATGCGGACGTCCGTGCTCGCGCTCGCAGTGGTGTCGGTCGGCTGCACCGACGACGGCGGCGACGGTGGTGTCGACATCCACAACCCGCTCACCGATCCGCGCGACGGACCGCCGGCCGGCAACCCCGACGGTGACTGCACCGTGCCCGCGGAGGCCGGGCCGGCCGATACCAGCGCGCCGAGGACGGTGGTCGGCGACGGCACGCCCGCGAGCTGCACCGGCGACGCGTTCATCGCGGCAGTCGCGGGCGGCGGCGTGATCACCTTCGACTGCGGGCCCGAGCCCGTCACGATCACGGTCGATCGCCCCGCGAAGATCTTCAACGACACCGGCCCGGAGATCGTGATCGACGGCGGAGGGCTCGTCACGCTCTCGGGTGGCGGCGACTCGCGGATCCTCTACATGAACACGTGCGACGAGGCGCAGGTGTGGACCACGTCGCACTGCGACGATCAGGATCATCCGCGGCTGACCCTGCAGAACCTGACGTTCATCGATGCCGACTCGCGCGGCGAGGACGAGTACGACGGCGGCGGTGCGATCTGGGTGCGCGGCGGACGGCTGAAGATCGTCAGCTCGCGCTTCTTCGGCAACGTCTGTGCCGACACGGGGCCGGACGTCGGGGGTGGGGCCGTCCGCGCGTTCAGCCAGTTCCAGGGCAACCCGGTGTGGGTGGTGAGCTCGACGTTCGGCGGCGAGTCGGGGCTCGGCAACACGTGCGCGAACGGGGGCGCGATCAGCAGCATCGGGGTGTCGTGGAACGTGCTCGACAGCGTGTTCTCCTACAACCACGCGATCGGCAACGGCGGCAACCCGGCCGAGGCGGGCACGCCGGGCGGCGGCAGCGGCGGTGCGATCTACAACGACGGCAACACGATGACCTTGTCGATCTGCGGCACGCGCATCGAGCACAACGAGGTCACGACCCACGGCTCGGCGATCTTCTTCGTGAGCAACGATCACAGCGGGGACATCCGCATCGACCGCTCGACGATCACGAACAACATCGGCGGCTCGTGGTACCCGACGTACCCGCAGATCTCGAACCACGACGACACGCCGATCGAGGTCATCGACTCGGTCATCCAGTAGCGCGCCGCGGCCGGGGCGTGCGATTCTGGCGCCGGATGAGGAATCGGCGCGGGCCAGGAAACTCTCGGGGCCGCCGTGGGCTGGAGGGTCTGTGGCAGCGCTCGAGCAGAGCCTCTGGAGGCCGATGAGCCCGCGGCTGCGCCCGGTCGCGGCCGTCGCCACGCCCACGGCCGCGAGCGAGTCGCCGGCCGAGGTGGTCGCGCGGCTCTACCGCGAGCACGCCGGTGCGGCGTTCAAGCTCGCGCTGCGCTACGGCCGGGGCGACCGGCAGTGGGCCGAGGATCTCGTGCACGACGTCTTCCTCGAGGTGCATCGCCACGCCGATCGGCTCGCGCAGATGGAGAGTCCGGGCGGATGGATCTACCGCGCGACCACGAGTCGCTGCCTCAACCGGCTGCGTCGCGATCGGTTCCTCGCGCATCCGCTGGTGCGCTGGATGCTCGCGCAGCCGAGTCGCGCGGGCATGGATCCCGAGGCGATCGGGCTGGCGAAGAGCGAGCTCGGCGTGCTGTTCGAGGCGGTGAACCGCCTGCCCGACGCGCAGCGGCTGTGCTTCTGGATGCGTCACGTCGACGGGCTGAGCCAGCCCGAGATCGGCGAGGTGCTCGGCTATCGCAAGAGCTACGTGTGCAAGCTGTTGCAGCGGGCCGAGGCTGCGCTCGCACACCTGGGAGAGGAGACGGGCGATGCTCGATGAACGCCTGGCCGCGCGGATGCGCGAGCTCGACGAGCAGCTCGCGTCGATCGAGCCGCCGGCGCGACTCGAGCGGCGGATCCTGGGCTCGATCGCCGAGCCGCGGCCCGCTCCGCGGATGCTCGTGCTCGCGGGTGCAGCCGTCGCGGTCGTGCTCGCGTTCTGGCTCGGCAGCCGCATGCGCGCCGAGCCGCAGGATCGCGTCGTGGTGGTCGAGCGCGACGTAGCAGCGCCGGCGCCCCCGAGCCCGGCGCCGCAGGTCGAGCCCGAGCGAGCGCAGCCCTCGTCCACGCGGTGGGACGGCACGCTCGCGCTCGCCGACGACTGCGACGTCGAAGGGGGCAGCGAGCTCGCGATCGGCGGTGCGTGTCGTCTGCACGCGCGCGCGCCGGAGCTGACGATCGACGTGTGGGCGCCGACGCGCATCGCACGTGCGAAGAACGGCGTGCGCGTGCTCGACGGCGAGCTGTCGTTCGCGGTGGCGAAGGTGGCCGAAGGCGAGCCGCGCGTGCGCGTCGAGGTCTCGGCCGGCGCAATCGAGGTGATCGGCACCCGCTTCTCGGTGGTGCAGCACGGCGACGAGGGCCACGTGGATCTCACCGAAGGCGCGATCGTCTTCGTCGACCACGCGGGGACGAGCCACGCGGTCGAGGCCGGACGTCGGCTGCGGTGGACGGGTGCGGGGGTCGTGGCGACGCCGCGCTCGCGCGAGCCGATGCGCACCTCGGCTGCTCCGGCGACGAAGGCCGACGATCGGCTCGACGACACGCTCGAGCAGGTCGCGGCGCTGCGCCGGGCCGAGCGCTGGGCCGATGCGATCGCGCTGTTGCACCGTGCGCGTCGTGATCTCACCGAGCCCGCCGCCGCCGAGATCCTCTCCTACGAAGAGGGCACGCTGCGGGCGCATCGCGACGACGGCCCGGCGTTGTGCGCCTACTGGCGCGGACATGTGGCGCGCTTCGGCGAGGGCGTCCATGCTCCGAGTGCACGCAGCCAGCTCGCCCGTGCCGGCTGCGACGCTCCGTGATGTCGGCCTTCGTGCTCGCAGCCTTGCTCGCGGTGGAGTCGCCGACGATCGCGGTCGACATCGACGCGCTCGCGCTGCCGAACGCGCAGGCCGAGCAGCTGCACGGCGAGCTGATGACGCGGCTGGTGGAGTCGGGGCATCCGGTCGGCACCTCGGGTGCGATCGTCGTGCGGCTCACCGGCGGTGGTGCGCGGGTGCACGTCGAGGTGCAGCACGGCACGCGCGCGTGGCAGCGCGATGTCGACGGCAGCGGGGCGCTGTTGCGGCTCGCGACGATCCACGCGGTGCTGGATCTGCTCGGGAAGGTCGATGCGGTCGAAGATCCCGATCCGGCCCGCGCGTCGCCGCCCGAGCGCAGCGTGTTCGTCGAGGCCGACGCGGCGGCGTCGGCGTGGATGCCCGAGCTGATCGCGGCGCTCGTCGAGGCCGACAACGTGGTGAAGCCGTCGCGCGAAGGCGCGAGCTGGCGGGTGTGTCTCGGCGGCGACGGCTCGGCGCCGACGATCGCGGTCGCACCCGTCGACGAGCCGTGCCCCGCGGGTGCGGTGAGTGACGGGCTCGCGGAGGATGTGGTGGTCGCGCTCGCCACCGCACGTGCTGCGCCGCCCGAGCCCGCGGTCGCACCCGTCGAACCCCCAGCGCAGGAGCGCACGCCGGAGCCCGAGTCGAAACCGGTCGCGGTGCCGCCTCCGCCATCGCGTCGCGAGCAGGCCTGGTCGGGTGCGCTCGGCGTCGGCGCGGGAGCGGAAGGACGCGTGCGCGAGGCCGAGGCGCTGGTGCTCGTGCACGGCGATGCGCGGCACGAGAGCGGCGCGATGCTGACGCTGCGCACCGAGATCTCACCCTCGGCTGCGACCGACGGGCGCGTCGTCGACATCTTCGTCACTGCGGGGGCCGGCTACGCGTTCACCCCGAAGCCGCGGCTGCGGCTCGAGCTCGTCGCGACCGCCGGCCTGCTGGTGCACAGCTATCGCATCGTCGGCGACCGCGCCACGTCGCGGCCGGACTTCACCGCGGCGCTGCCGATCACGTTCGCAATCCGCCTCGCACCGCGCGTCGAGCTCGGCCTCTCGCTCGTCGCCGGGGTGAGCTCGCGCCCGCGCTCGCACTTCCTGCGCGGCCGCACGGAGCCGCTGTGGAGCCGCGACCGCTTCCGCCTCGCGGGGCTCGTCGGCCTGCGAATCCTGCTCGGCAGGAAACTCGGGTCGGGGAAGATGGCTGGGGGCACATGAAGCTCCGCTCACCCGATGCGCTGGTGCTGGCGCTGTCCCTGCTCTGCGGCTGTGGCGCCGAGACGATCGAGCACGACGGCGGCGAGGAGAGCGGCGACGTCGCCGACGACGAGGACTTCCCCGACCGCTTGGCCGAGGCCTATTGCAGCGCGCGGTTCCTCTGCGATCCGCTGCACGCGTGCGCCGGCTACAGCGAGGTCACGCAGTACGCGGACGAAGAAGCCTGCATCGCGAGCGAGCGTGCACTGCTCGTCGAGGTCCGCACCGCGGCACGCGGTGCCGGGCTCACCTACGATCCGGCGTGCGTCGATGCGACGATCGCTCGCTATACCGCGATGGGCTGCGATCGCTACGAGAAGCTCGAGGCCCGTGACCCGCACGTGTTCGACGTGTGCCCGCCCTACTACGGCACGGTTCCCGAGGGTGAGAATCCCTGCTTCGAGGTCGTCGGCAGCGACCTGAGCGACTGCGGCCGCGGTCTGGTGTGCTTCGAGCAGGTCTGCGAATCCGGGGCGAGCGAGCCGTACTGCGAGTGCGAGCCGGGATTCTCCTGCGACGACGGGATCCGGGTCTACGATACCTGCGCTCGGGTCGTCGCGGATGGCCAGCCCTGCGACACCTGGAGCAGCATGCCGACCACGATCTGCGGCGTCGAGAGCTTCTGCAACGTGACGCAGGAGCTCGAGACGAAGCAGCTGAGCGGCGTCTGTGAGCCCCGCCGCGCACTCGGGGCGTCGTGCGACACCGCCGATGCGCCGTGCAGCTCGTTCAACTGCGTCGACGACGTCTGCGCGGCGCCACCCTCGTGGATCTGCAACGACTCGGTCGCACCGGGACACTGGCGCTAGCCGGAAACTCGCGCGCGCGCAGCTGGCTACACGAACATGAACACGCGATCGAAACTGCTGGTGGTGCTCGCGACGGCGTGGCTCTGCGGCTGTGATGCCGACGAGATCATGCACGAGGAGAGCACGGGCGGAAGTGGCGGGCAGGCGCTGCCCGACGACGACTTTCCCACGCGCATGGCCGAGGGCTACTGCGCGGTGCTCTTCGGCTGCGATCCGAACGCGAGCTGTCAGGAGGCGACGCGGCCGTACACGACCGAGGCCGACTGCGTCGCGTTCGAGACCGCCGAGCTCGAGGAAGTACGGGCCGCGGGTCGTGGGGCGGGGCTGACCTACGACGCCGAGTGCGTCGACTCGACGATCGCGCGCTACTCGGAGATCGGCTGCGACAGCTTCGGCACGCTCGAGCGCCGCAACTTCGATCCCCTGGGCACCTGCCCGCCCTACTACGGGAGCATTCCGGAGGGCGAGAACCCCTGCTTCGAGGTCGTCGGCAGTGCGCTCTCGGACTGCGGACAGGGGCTCGTGTGCAGCGACGAGATCTGCGGCCCCGGATTCGAACCGCCGTGCCCGTGCGCCGAAGGCATGGCCTGCAACAACGCGGCGAGCACGGACGAAGATCTGTGCGTCCCGGTCGTGGGCGAGGGCGAACCCTGCTCGGGCGAGCTCGGCGAGAAGATCGCCGACTGCGGGCCGATGGCGTACTGCAACGCCGACTGGACCGAGGATGGCATGCTCACCACGAACGAGTGCGTGTCGACGCTCGCGAACGGCGAAGCCTGCGACGGCGACTATCAGTGTGGATCGAGCTTCTGCGATGGCACGTGCCAGCCGCTGAACCCGTGGCTGTGTCACGAGCTCGCCGCGCCGAGCAGCTGGCGCTGATCGACTGTCGCGCGCGACCGCTGGTGGCATCGGCAGCGCGCACGCGTGGGTGGATGGACCGGGTGCGGAGGTGAGCACCCGCAGGGGTCTCGTCGGCGACGTCGTAGGACGCGACGTCGCCGCGGCAGTCGTGGCAGGATTCCCGCGATGGCACTGCGTCGCGTCGGCCTCCTCGCATCGCTCGCGTTGCTCGACTGCCGGCCCGGCGCCGACTCGAGTCGCACCGAGCCGCCGGCTGCGTCGCCGCCGGCGGTGCTGAGCACCCCGACCACCGACGTCGAAGAGCTGCGCGCGTTCGCGAAGCTCTACGGCTACGTGCGCTTCTTCGATCCCAGCGACACCGCCGCGGCGGCCGACTGGGACCTCCTCGCGGTCGAAGGTGCGCGCCGCGTGGTGCAGGGCACGACCCGCCAGGATCTGCTCGTCGCGCTGAACGAGCTCTTCGGCGAGGTCGCGCCGACCGTGATGATCCACCCGGTCGAGGAGCCGCTGCCCACCGCAGCGCCGCCGAAGGACGGCGAGGTGATCGCGTGGCAGCACCTCGGCTTCGGCTTCGGCGAGCTCGTCTCCGCGTACTACTCGGGGCGCACGAATCGGCCGCGTCGGAGCTTCATGCCCGGCTCCGGCTTCGCGCACGTCAGCCGCTCGATCCCCGCCGCCGACGTCCGGGGCAAGCGGGTGCGGCTGCGCGGTTGGGCGCGCGTCGACGGTCGGGCGCGTGACGGCAAGGCGCAGCTGTGGCTCCGCATCGACGGTGCAGGGCGCGGCAGCGAGTTCCTCGACAACATGCAGGATCGCCCGCTCGCATCGCCGACGTGGACCGAGGTCGTGCTCGAGTCTCCGGTGGTCGGTCCGCGCGCCACGAAGGTCGTGTTCGGCGGGTTCGCCATCGGCTCCTCGACGGTCGACTTCGACGACCTCGTGCTCGAGTCGGCGCCGGCCGACGCCTCGACGTGGACACCGGTCGCGCTCGACAACCTCGGGTTCGAGTCGGGCATGAGCGGCTGGACCACGGAGTCACCCGGCTACGCGTTCGCCACCGTGGCCGACGCGCATGGCGGCAAGCAGGCGCTGCGAATCACGCGACGCACCACGGTGTCGTCGACCGATCTGTTCGCCGAGCACCCGCGCCTCGGCGAGGTGTTCGAGGCCCCGCTCGCGGCAGGGCTCGCGTGCCGCGTGACGCTCGCGATCCCCAAGCTGCCCTACGACGAGCGCGAGCCGCCGGCCGCTCCGCCGCTGCCGGATGCCGGCGATCCGGCCGTGCGTGCCGCAGCGGTCGTCGTCGCGTGGAACGTGCTGCGGCACTTCTATCCGTACCACGACGTGATCGGCGAGGACTGGGAGGCCGTGCTCGACCTCGCGATCACCGACGTGCTCGACGATCGTGGACCGGAGGATCTGCAACGGACGCTGCAACGGCTCGTGCACCGCTTGCACGACGGGCACGGCCACGTCGACGGTCCCATCGCGCAAGAGCAGGTGGTTCCGCTGCGGCTCGCACACGTCGAGAACGTCCACGTGGTGCTCGCGGCGCCGAAGGACAGCGGCGTGCGACGCGGAGACGAGCTCGTGGCCATCGACGGTGTGCCGGTGGCCGAGCGCTACGCCGAACGTGCCGCGCTCGCGTCCGGGTCCCCGCAGTGGATCGACTTCCAGCTGCTCGCAGGCGCGCAGATCACCTCCGGACCGAAGGGTAGTCGCGCGCGGCTCGAGCTCCGCCGCGACGGCGTGCCGCTCTCGGTCGAGCTCGAGCGCGCCGGTGGGATGCCGCCGCTCGAGCACGAGCGCAAGGTCGTCGAGAAGCTGCCGGGTGGGGTGCTCTACGTCGATCTCGTGCGCATCGACGATGCCGAGCTGACCAAGCGCTTGCCCGAGCTCGCACGCGCACGCGCGGTCGTGTTCGACGTGCGCGGCTACCCGACGTCGCAGCCGGGCTGGCTCTCGAACCTGCTCACGAAGCCCGACACTGCGAAGTGGATGTTCATCCCGCACGTGATCCGCCCCGACTACGCGGGCGTCGATGAGTTCACCGCGCTCGGCTGGGACATGCAGCCGGCGCAGCCGCACATCGGAGGCAAGCTCGCGTTCCTCACGGGGCCCGGCGCGATCAGCTACGCCGAGTCGGTGATGGGCTACATCGAGGGCTATCAGCTCGGTGCCATCGTCGGATCGGCGACCGCCGGTGCGAACGGCAACGTCAACCCGTTCACGCTGCCGGGTGGCTTCCGCATCACGTTCACCGGCCTGAAGGTGACGCGCATGGATGGGCGACAGCACCACGTCGTCGGCATCCAGCCGACGCATCCGGTCACGCGCACGCTCGCGGGCATCCGCGCCGGACGCGACGAGGAGCTCGAGGCCGCGCTCGCGCTGGTGCGCCCGACGACGCGCAAGTGATCACGGCTCCTGCAGCAGCTTCTCGATGCGGATGAGCTCGCCCAGGCCCCAGGCCTGGAACGGCGCGCCGCGGGGCGTGTGCGGCGGATCCCCGTCGGCGATCTCCGAGACGTGCCCGAGCCCCGCGTGGCACAGGTGATCGCGCCACGGCACCATGAAGCGCGCGCGCGCGTCGGCCCGCGTGGTCGCGTCGTTGCCGTGCACGCGCAGCCACGCCTCGACGAACGGGCCGAGCAGGTGCGGCCACACGGTGCCCTGGTGATACGCGCCGTCGCGATGCAGCACGCCGCCTTCGTAGCGTCCGACGTAGCCGGGCTCGTGCGGTGCGAGCGTGCGCAGCCCGATCGGCACGAGCAACGCACGCTCGACCGCCTCCACGATCGCGCGGGCCGGCGCGCCCTCGACGAGCGCCACGGGTAGCCCGCCGACCGCGTAGATCTGGTTGGGCCGCAGCGCGGCATCGCAGCGCCCGCGCTCGTGGTCGACGTCGATCACGTCGAACAGATGGTTGCGCTCGTCGCAGAAGAAGCGCGCGAAGGCGGCGCGTCCGCGCTCGTACATCGCCGCGAACGAGGGGCGATGTCGCGACGCGAGCGCGAGCATGTTGAGCCACAGCGCCTGTACCTCGACCGGCTTGCCGATGCGCGGCGTGACCACCCAGTCGCCGACCTTCGCGTCCATCCACGTCAGCTGTACGCCGGGCTCGCCGGCGGCGACGAGGCCGTCTTCGTCCACGCGGATGCCGTGGCGCGTGCCCGACCAGAAGCCCGCGACGATGGCATCGATCGCGGCCAGCAGCGCGTCGCGCCGCTCGGGCAACAGCGGACGATCGGCGGCCTCGCAGGCATCGATGAGCTCGCACGCGACGATGCCGAACCACAGCGACGCGTCGACGGAGTTGTACTCGGCCACGCTGCCGCGATCGGGGAAGCGGTTCGGCAGCATGCCCTCGGACACCGCATCGGCCCAGTCCTCGAGCAACGCCGCGGCCTCGTCGAGCCGGCCGGTGGCGAGGCAGAGCCCGCGCATCGCGATGAACGTGTCGCGGCCCCACTCGCCGAACCAGGGATAGCCGGCGATCACCGCGGGCCCGGAGGTGCCGTGCACGACGTAGCTGTCGCGCGCGCGCTGCAGCGGATCTTCGCTGCGGCGCGCGCGTTCCTCGGCCGCGAGCCGACCGATCAGCTCGCGGGCCGAAGCGCTGCCGGCGATCTCCGCGAGCGCATCGGCGGTGCCGAGCACCATCCCCTCCGGCTCCCGTCCGAGCTCGAAGCTGAGCTCACCCGGGGAGAAGACGTCCTCGAAGTGCTCCAGCCCGCGCGCACGCTCCTCGAGGTAGAGCACGTTGTGGAACCACTCGGGCTCGTGCTCGTAGCTGCCGGTCGCGAGCGCAGCGATCGCGGGCACGCCGTCGTACAGCTCCCAGATCACCCGGCGATCCTCGAGCGCGACGCCCTGCGCGATCGAGGCGTTGACGTGGTGCGTGACGTGCGGATCGCGGGGCCCGAACAGCGGGCGCACCCGCAGGAACGCGCTGCCCCGCCCGGCCTCGCGCGTCCAGGTCGCCACGACGAGCGGCTGACCACGCGGCACGAACAGCTCGGCGAGGATGCGCGTGCCATCGGGCAGCTCGAAACGCCAGCGCGGCCACGGATCGAGCTCGAACGCCCGCAGCCACGCGATGCCGTCGGGGTGCACGACGTCGCCGTCGTAGACGTTGGAGCTGAGCGCGTAGCTGCCGGTGTCGGTGTCGACCCACGCCTCGAAGCCCTGCGCGAGCACGAAGCGATCCGCCGGCGGCGTGGTCGCGACGAGCAACGCTGCATGATAGCGGCGCGTGCGGATGCCGAGCGCGGTACCGGAGGCATAGCCGCCGAGCCCGTCGGCCTCGAGCCACTCGCACTCGAGCGCCTCGTTGCCGGCGATCTCGCGGGCCGCGAGGCCCGGACCCGGCACGAGCCGGAGCAGCGTCCGTTCGAGCAGCGACGTCATGGCGGAGTGTCGATCGAGGTAAGGCACGTGGGCGCTCCGAGGTTACTCGAAGCGCCGGCCCCCCGATCAACCGCTCTGCGCCAGCACGGTCACGCTGCTGCCGTCGGAGACGGCGATGTCGGGACGGCCGTCACCCGTGATGTCGCCGACCGCGATCGTGGCCGCCGAGATCGGTGAGTTGACGTACTGTACGCAGTTGATCACGTCGGGCGGGGCCTCCGGCGCACCGTAGGCGATCGTGATCGGATAGCCGGCCGCGGCGGCGACGATGTCGACGTAGCCGTCGCCGTTCATGTCCGCGCTCACGGCCTCGGTGACGGGGTACTGCCACCACGCGTGGAACGACTGCGACTCGATCACGAAATCGGTCCACGAGGTCGCGATCGTGGTGCCGTTGACCGATTGCAGCGTGACGAAGTCGTCGTTGCCGCTGCCGTTGAAGTTGCCGAGGGTGACCACCCGCTCGTTCCGCGAGCTGCCGTCCCACAGGCCGTAGGTGCTGAACCCCGTCCCGTCGAGCATCACGTAGGCCTGGTACGAGTACACCGCGGTGTCGGACAAGCCGTCGCCGTCGAGGTTGCCGACCGCCAGCGACGTCGACGCATCGAGCACGAGCCAGGGCTCGCCGAACATCCAGCCGCCGGGGTTCGAGAGGAAGTACGTGCCGGTCGTGTCGCTCCAGCCCCACAGATCCGGGAGGCCGTCGCCCTCGACGTCGCCGATGTCGACCCCGTCGAGGTCCTGGTCGCTGTTCTCGACGATGAACGACGTCCACGCGCCGTCGTTCTGGACGATGCGCATGCCCCCACCGAGCGCACCGTCGGCGACGAGGATGTCGCCGTCGCCGTCGCCGTCGAGATCACCGGTCGCGATGTCCTCGGCGTTGACCGTGTCCGCGATCTGCGTCACCGAGAGCGTCGCGCCGTCGACGTACTGCAACGGACCGGCCTGTCCGATCACGAGATCGCGTAGGGCATCGCCGTTGCCGTCGACGAACGCCAGCGAGCGGATGTCGCCGCCCGTGTCGATCGGGATCTGGAAGTCGAGCACGACGAGCGAGCACTCGTTCTCCATCGGGATCCCCTGGCAGGCGTAGTACTGACACACGTAGCCGGTCGGACACTCGGCGTTGCCGAAGCACTCGTAGTAGTTGCCGCACTCGCCTTCGCAGCACGTGTCGCAGTAGCCGTCGTAGTAGCAATAGCCCGCGTTGCACGACCACCCGTACGGGCAGTCGCTGTCGTAGGTGCACTGCGGCGACGACGTGGTCGCGGTCGTCGGGTTCGGCCCGGTGGGATTCGGCCCGGTGGGATTCGGTCCGCTCGGGTTCGTCCCGCTCGGGCTCGGACCCTCGGCCTCGCTGGTCGCGCTCGCACTGTCCGTTCCCGCGTCGTCGATCGCGACCAATGGTCCGCACGCGGCGAGGGCCAAGAGCGGGGCACCGAGATTCCAAGGCGACGGATCCAGCCTAGCGACAACCATGTCCGCCAGGATAGCCGGCGCGCCGCGCGAGCGCCATTGCCAGCGCGGATCAGACCTCGAACAGCCGCTGGTGCAGGATCGGCACCACCTTGGCGATGTCGGCGTCGTCGATCACCACGGTGAAGTTGATGCTGCCCATGGCGAACGTCATCATCTCGACGTTGACGCCGGCGGCGGCGATGCACTCGAGGATGCGGCCGCCGATGCCGTGCGTGCGCGCGAGCTGCTGACCCACGATGGAGAGGATCGTCTTGCCCGGCAGCAGCTCGCAGCTGCCCAGCTGCTCGAGCTCGGGCACGGCGGCCTGCAGCGCGGCGGCATCCTTGCTGGAGATCGACACGCTCACCTCCGAGGTCGCGATCATGTCGACGTCCACCTTGTGGCGGGCGACGATCGCGAAGAACTCGCCGAGGAAGCCCACCTGATCGAACATCCGCGTCGAGGTGACGCGCAGCACCGACTGGCGCTCCTTGTACGCGATGCTGGTGACGAGCCGTGGGTTGTCGGCGGGCTTGCCGGTGATGACCGTGCCCGGATGCGCCGGACGATTCGTGTTCATCACGCGCACCGGGATGTCGCCCTTCATCGCGGGCAACAGCGTCGACGGGTGCAGCACGCGGCTGCCGAAGTAGGCCAGCTCCGCGGCCTCGTCGAAGCGCATCGCGGCGATGCTCCGGGCCGACGGGACCACCGACGGATCGGCGGTCATCACCCCGTCGGTGTCGCTCCAGATCTGCACTTCCTTCGCGCCGATCGCCGCGCCGAACAGGCTCGCGGTGAGGTCGCTGCCGTTGCGACCGACCGTGGTGATCTCGCCGGCTTCGTTCTTGCCGATGAAGCCGGTGACGATCGGCACCATGCCGGGCGGGACCTTGGTCTTCAGGCCCTCGCGCACGCGGGCCTCGAAGCCCTCGATCGGGCGCGCGCGGCCGTACGCCGAGTCGGTGACGAAGCCCAGGTCCCACGCATCGAACGACAGCGCCGGCACGCCGTTGCGCGAGAAGAAGTCGGCCATGCAGCGCGCCGACATGCGCTCGCCGAAGCTCGAGATGTAGTCGAGGCTACGGAGGCTGAGCTCCTTCACGAGTCGGATGCCGCGCAACAGATCGCGGATCTCGGCGAAGAGCGGCGCGA
This sequence comes from uncultured Nannocystaceae bacterium, assembly GCA_964519175.1. Classification (GTDB taxonomy): domain Bacteria; phylum Myxococcota_A; class Polyangia; order Nannocystales; family Nannocystaceae; genus Xiheibacterium. Next base: position 14,410 of record CAZFKC010000054.1, on the reverse strand, counting down.
GCAGCTCCGGTGAGCACTCCAGCGAGGAGGCGATCTCGGTCTGACGTGCGATCACCCGCTCGCCGGCGTGGACGCCGGAAGCTGCCGCACGTGCCGACTCGATCAAAGCGTCCGTGATGCCCTTGTGCGCCGAGGTGACCACGAGTGGCGTCTCGTGCTGGAAGGAACGCACGATCGCCATGACCTTCTCGATCTGCTCGCGGTTGGCGACGGAGCTGCCGCCGAATTTCATGACGATCACGTGCGCGTCCTCCTGCCGACCGAAAACGAGCGACGGCGGCCCAGACTGGGGGCGCGCCACGGCCGCTCGCGCGACACGGCCGGAAGTTTCGGGGGCGCGGCGCCGTTCGTCAACGTCGCGCGACCGATGCGCGATCACCCGTCGCGGGCGCTATGCTCCGTGGCGGCGCCAGGACGGCCCGGGAGATCCACGATGCGAGGGCGCGCACCTTCGAACGAGACGACGCGAGCGGAGGTCTGCCGATGAGCGACACGCTGCTCTTGTTCGACGAGCGCATGACCGAGCACGAGCCCGGGCCGGGTCATCCCGAGCGGCCCGATCGCCTGCGTGCGATCGAAGCGATGCTCAGCCTGCGCACGACGTCACGCTCGCGCATCGAACGACCACGCGCCGCCACCGAAGAACAGATCGCGCGCGTCCACACGTGGGATCACATCGCGCGCGTCGGCGAGCTGAGCGGACAGTACGGCAGCCTCGATCCCGACACGCACGTGTCGCCCGAGAGCGTGCGCGCGGCCGTGCTCGCCGCCGGTGCCGGCACGCAGGCCGTCGACGAGGTGTGCGGCGGGCGAGCGAAGAACGCGTTCGCGCTCGTGCGACCGCCCGGGCACCACGCCGTCGCCGGGCGGGCGATGGGCTTCTGCCTGTTCAACAACGTCGCGATCGCGGCCGCCCATGCGCGGGCGGTGCACGGCAAAGAGCGTGTGCTGCTGGTCGACTGGGACGTGCACCACGGCAACGGCACCGAGGCGATCTTCTACGACACGAACGAGGTGCTGTTCTTCAGCACGCACCAGTTCCCGCTCTATCCCGGCACCGGACCCACGCAGAGCGTCGGCACGGGGCAGGGGCTCGGCTTCACCGTCAACGTGCCCATGCAGGCCGGCGCCGGCGATGCCGACTACGCGATGGTGTTCGAGCGGGTGCTCGCGCCCATCGCCGACGCGTACGCGCCCGATCTCGTGCTCGTCTCGGCCGGCTTCGACGCGCATCGCGACGATCCGCTGGGTGGGATGGAGCTGAACGAGGACGGCTTCGCGGTGCTGTGCGGCATCGTCGGCGAGATCGCGGCCCGGCACTGCGACGGCCAGCTCGTGCTCATGCTCGAGGGCGGCTACGACCTCGCCGGGCTCGCGAAGAGCGTGCATGCCTGCATCGACGTGCTCGGCGGCTCCACGCCGCCCGCACCGGCGCGCAACACCACGTCGCGCGGCCTCCACGACGTGCGTGCGGCCGTCGAGCGACAGCAGCGCTTCTGGACGATGAGCCCGTGACCCGGCTGCCCGCGATCTTCGTCGGTCACGGGGCGCCGACGCTCGCGATCGATGCGGCCAAGGGCGCCGCGCTGCGCACGTGGGGCGAGGCGCTGCCCGAGCCGACCGCGATCCTCGTCGTGTCCGCGCACTGGGAGCGCGCGCCGCCGACGGTCGGCACGCGCACCACGATGCCGCTCGTCTACGACTTCGAGGGCTTCCCGGCGGCGCTCGCCGACGTGCAGTACGCCCCGGCCGGTGCGCCCGAGCTCGCCGATCGCGTGCAGGCGCTCGTACCGGTCGCGCAGCGCGACGATCGGCGCGGCCTCGACCACGGGGTGTGGACGCCGCTCGTGCACATGTTCCCGCGCGCGAACGTGCCGGTCCTGCAGCTGTCGTTGCCGTCGCGCACGGGCGATCGTGGTGTGCTCGAGCTCGGGCGCAAGCTGGCGCCGTTGCGCGACGAAGGCGTGCTCGTGATCGGCAGCGGCAACATCACGCACAACCTCTTCGCGCTCGCGGCCGACGGCACGCCCCCGGCGAGCTGGGCCCAGGAGTACGATGCGTGGGCCGAGCAGACGATCCTCGCGCGCGATCTCGATGCGCTCGCCGAGGCGCGCGTGCGGGCGCCGGCCTTCTCGCGCAATCACCCCAGCGCCGAGCACTGGCTGCCGCTGCTCGTGACGATGGGCGCCGCGGCAAACGGCAGCGGATCCCCGCGATTCCCCGTGCTGGGCTGGGAATTCGGCAACCTCAGCCGCCGGGCGGTCGAGCTCGATTGATCGTTCGCTAACACTCGGCCGAACGCGGCGTCGTGGGCGGGACCGGAGGCCCATCCATGATCGTGCTCGTCCCCGTCCTCTTGCTCGCATCCACCGCCACTGCACCCACACCGCCTCCGGACGACGAAGCGCCGGCCGACCTCATCGAGCTGCGCGCCGAGCTCTTCGAGGCCAGCGAGCAGGACGTGCTCGCCGACATGCCGAAGTTCCGTCCGCTGTGCGACGACGCCGGATTCCCGCTGGTCGGCAACGCGGTGCGCAAGACCCAGATGTACCAGCCCAGCAGCTTCTGCCGCGAGGTCCGCAAGCAGCAGGATCAGGCGTGAGCACGTTCGCGCCGGCGTTGCTCGGCGGCGCGGCGCAGCGGCGGCTCGTGCCGCGTCGGCGCTGGCTCGACGAGCTCCCGTGGGACGAGCGGCTACCCGACGATGCCGCGGCCGCGCGCTCGACCTGGACGCAGACCGCGTTCAGCGAGTACGCGAGTGCGGCCGCGTTCACCGAGATCGCATCGGCGTTGCTCGCCGCGGGTGCGCCGATCGATCTGGTCGCGAGCGCCGCCGACTTCGCGGTCGACGAGGTGGTGCACGTCGAGGCCTCGGCACGCCTCGCCGGTGCGCTGGGCGGCGGTGTCGCGCTCGAGGTGGAGCTGACCCGGCTCGTGCGTCCGGCCGAGTCGACCGATCCACGCATGCGCGCGGCCGAGCTGATCGTGCGCACCTGCTGCGTCGGCGAGGCGCTCACCGTGCCGTTGCTCGCGCTGACCCGCGAGGTCGCCGGCTCGACGCTCGTCGCCGCGGCGCTGCGACGGATCCTCGCGGACGAGGCCCAGCACGCGCTGTTCGGCGGCTGGTACCTCGACTGGGCCGACGCGTGGCTCGACGACGACGCGCGCGCGCGCCTCGGCCGGGTGGCCGGCACTGCGCTGCGCGCCTTTGCACCGCTGCTCGCCATCGACTGCGATCGTTCCGGCCTGGGCGTGGTGGCCTGCGATCCGTTCGATGCACGCCTCGTCGACGCCGCCCACCGCCGTGTGGCCGAGCCGCTCGCCGCGCGCGGGATCGTGGTCCCGCCCGAGGATCT
>CAZFKC010000054.1:0-10954 GCA_964519175.1 uncultured Nannocystaceae bacterium | reverse complement strand
GCCGTGTGGCCGAGCCGCTCGCCGCGCGCGGGATCGTGGTCCCGCCCGAGGATCTCGCCGTGCTGACGGCGACGCGTGCGCGGAGCTCGATCGCGGACGTCGGGTGAGGGCAACTCGCGCAAAACGTCGGGCAGCTTGCCCAGCGTGAAACCCAGCGACCTCCGCGGGCACATCCACCCTCGCGCAGCGCCGTGCTCTGCACATATGCTGCGGATGGGGGCATCACGATGGACGCGATCGTGGCAAGGGTGTCGTTGCTCGTGGGCTTGGCGGTCGCGGGTTGCGGCGGCGACGAAGACGGTCGCGGCGACGCGAGCGTGGGCTCGGTCGGATCGATCGGCACGCTCACGCAGGGCTCGAGCACGAACGGCACGGGCGGTGATCCGTCGAGCGACAGCCTCGATCCATCGGAGACGTCCATCGCCGACAGCGGCGACACCACGCACGCCGGGAGCGTGACGATCGGCGTGTTCGACGTGGGGCAGGGCGAGGGCGTCGGCACCACCGGCATGGAGTGCGCGGGTGATCAGAACGTCACGGCGACGATCCGCGACTTCCAGGAGGCGCACCCGGACTTCGAGTACGTGCTCGGCGTCGATCCGGGCATCGTGCAGCCGCTGCTCGGCGGCGACCAGAAGCCGGTCTACAACGGCCCGACGCCGACGACGACGAACCAGGCCAACTTCGATCAGTGGTACCGCGACGTCGCCGGCGTGAACATGCCGATCATGCTGCCGATGGTGCTCACCGACGCGGGCGACGGCACGTACTTCTTCGACAACCAGGCGTTCTTCCCGATCGACGGGCAGGGCTGGGGCAACGAAGGCAACGACCACAACTTCCACTTCACGCTCGAGCTGCACACCGAGTTCGTCTACAACGGCGGCGAGGTGTTCAGCTTCACCGGCGACGACGATCTGTTCACCTACGTCAACGGCAACCTCGCCATCGATCTCGGCGGAGTGCACGGCGCGATGAACGGGGTGATCGATCTCGATGCGCAGGCCGCTGCGCTCGGCATCAGCCCCGGCAACACCTATCCGCTCGACTTCTTCTTCGCCGAGCGCCACACCACCGAGTCGCACTTCCGCATCGACACCACGATCGGGTGCCTCGTCGACGTGCCGGTCGGCTGAACACACGCGTTCGCTGCGGTGGCCGATCGGCCGCGCGCGGGTCGGCTATCGTGCGCACCTCGACGCGATCGAGGAGGAACGCTAGATGGCGAACAAGGACGCGAATCTGTTCGAGCTGTGGGGCCGGGGCATCCACATCAACTTCTCCACCAGTGGCATCGACGGCAAGCCGCGCATGCACTACCAGGCGTACGGCGAGGAGAAGCAGTTCGTCGGCGACGAGATCCGCATCGGCGAGAGCGAGCTCGGCCGCGAGGTCACGGTGACGCTCGATGCGATCCCGGATCTCAAGACCACCACGTTCACGATGCTGATCCCGAAGGTGAACATCGGCGACGACAACCCGCGGGCGCGCTTCTGCACCGTGGGCATCCACACCGATCACTTCACGTCGATCGGGGGCCCGAACCTCGTGCGTGGTCCGCTCGCCGCGTACGACGGCACCGATCTGCACGGCATCGCGCAGTCCGTGGTGTTCTGATCGACTTGTGCCGCGGCGCCCGGCTCACGCACACGTGAAGAGCGGTCCGCACTCGGCCGTGCACATGGCACACGAGCACTCACCGAGTGCCGCGAAGGCCATGTTCTCGTCGCAGCCGGGCGTCGCATTGTTCTCGAAGCACGCAGCACACTCGTCGTCGCCCATGCAGGTGCTGAACGCCATGCCGCACGGACCGGTGAGGCAGGCGGCGCACGTACCCGAGGCGTCTTCGCACTCCCACACGCAGTTGGTCCCGCAGGCGCCGCAGATGCAGGCATCGAGCTCCTGGTAGAGCGGCAGCTCCTGACAGCCCTCCGCGAACGGATCCTCGACGCACGGCTTGCACTGCACGTCCGTGGCCGAGAGGCACGCATTGCGCTCGTCCTGACACGGCGACGCCAACGCACAGTCACGGCACGTGCCGGGCGGACCGGGGCAGACGTAGCCGCACTCGTTCGCACAGTTGTCGCACGAGCAGAAGGCGAGCGAGCGGAACGCGAGCTGCGTGAGGCAGCCGAGGCTGATCGGCGCGTCGATGCACGCATCGCAGTCCGGATCGCCGACGCACGCGTCGTAGTAGCTCTGGCACGAGTTGACCTGGCACGCTCGGCAGGTCTGGATCGCGTCGCGGACCGGGTCGAGCTTGGTCGGCTCGCTGAAACACGACGAGAGCAGCACGAGGGCCAGGAACGCGAGCGCGCGCAGCACCCGGGGAGGATCGCACGAAAGGGCGCTCGCGTGCGCGGCAGGGCGGCGCTGGCGGCCTCGGCTTGAAAAGTCCCGACAGACGGCTATCACGCGGGTGTGACGACGAACGGCGACGATCCCTCCCCCGGCGACACCGAGCCGAGTCAGTCGGCGCGGCACCGCACCCTCAAGCTCCTGTCGTCCTCGCAGGGCATGTCGCTGCGCAGTCTCGCCGACGCGTCCGCGCTGGCGTCGAACCCGGCGGTGCTCGCCGAGGTGTTCGGCGCCACCGACGTCGGGCGCGTGCGTGACTCGAACCAGGACCAGTTCCTCATCGCCGCGCTCGAGCGCGCGCTGCTCATCGAGGGCTCGAGCCTCACCGCGCAGGCGGGCACGCGGCTCGTCGACACCCCGCAAGGCCGCATCCTCGTGGTCGCCGACGGAATCGGTGGGCACGCCGGCGGCGAGGTCGCGAGCGCGGTGACGATCGACGCGATGGCCCACTATTGCTTCGAGGCGATGCCGTGGGTGCAGCGCCGCTCCGAGTGCTCGGTCGAAGAGCTGTCCACCGGCCTGCAGGAGGCGGTCCGCACCGCGCAGGAACGCGTGCGTCGCGTCGCGAAGCGCAAGGGCATCGCGCCCGATCTCGGCACCACGCTCACGATGGCGTACGTCGCGTGGCCCGAGCTGTTGCTCGTGCACGTGGGAGACAGCCGCGCGTACCTCATGCGCGACGGCAAGCTCCACCGCTTGACGGTCGACCACACGCTCGCGCAGCAGATGATCGACGGGCACATGATGACGCCCGAGCAGGCCGCGTCGTCGCACTTCAGCCACGTGCTCGTCAATGCGGTCGGTGGCAACACCGACGACATCGACGTCGAGCTCCGGCACCTGAAGCTGCAGCTCGACGACCAGCTGCTGCTGTGCACCGACGGGCTCTACGACATGCTGCCCGACGATCGCATCGAGGCGGCGCTGCAGGACACGCACCAGCCGGTCGCGTCGGTCGTGCAGGGCCTGATCACGGCGGCCAACGCCGCGGGCGGTCGCGACAACGTCACGGCGGTGATGGCCCGGTTCTAGGCTGCGACTCACCCGATGGTCACGGCCACGCGCGAGCCGTGGTTCCGTGTACGATCGCGGGATGACTCGTTACCGCTGGGCTGGCTCGTTCGCTGCGTTGGTCGTGCTCGGCGCCTGCCCCGGCGAGTCGCCGATCGATGCCGGCGAGTCGGGCTCGTCGCCGACCACGACCGCATCGACCACGAGCGCGACGCTCGATGGATCGACGGGCGAGTCGTCGAGCACGGCGGCGAGCACGAACGTCGACACGACGAGCGGGAGCACCGAGACCGGTGCGGAAGGGCCGATCTTCGACGTCGGCAACGTGGGCACGAGCGGCGGCAGCGAGACCGGCGATCTGCCACCGTCGTGCAAGGTCGGCGACGACATCGATGCGGGCCAGCCGTGCGGCGACGTCGCGCCGGCCGACAGCTTCGAGCCCGCCGTGCAGTGGTCGTGGGCCGGCAGCAACGGCGACACCGAGGTGCTCGGCACGCCGGTGGTGGCGAACCTCACCGACGACAACGCCGACGGTGCGATCGATCTCTGCGACATCCCCGACGTGGTCGTGATCGCCTACGGCGGCGGCTTCGGCAACGGCCACATCCACGTGCTCAGCGGCGACACCGGCACCGAGATCTTCAGCATCCCGACCGAGCTGCAGTCGATCAGCTATCCCGCGCTCGGCGATCTCGACGGCGACGGCGTGCCCGAGATCGTGGCCGCGACGCCCGACCCGGGTCACCTCATCGCGTTCCACCACGACGGCTCGCTGCTGTGGGAGAGCGCCGATGCAGTGACCACGTCGTCGGCGGCGATCAGCCTCGCCGATCTCGACGCCGACGGCGACGTGGAGATCGTGATCAACGGCTCCGTGTTCGACCACGAAGGTCATCGGCTGTGGCAGGGCACCGCGAGCTACCTCAACACCGCCGCCGACCTCGACGACGACGGCGCGCTCGAGGTGATCACCGGCGGATCCGCCTACCACGACGACGGCTCGCTCTACTGGTCGGGCTTCGACACCCAGGCGCACCCGCACGTCGCCGATCTCGACCTCGACGGCATGCCCGAGGTGATGTTCGTCGGGCAGAGCGGCATCTCCATCGCCGAGCACGACGGCGCGAGCGTCGTCACCAACCAGGTGTCGAACCTCGCGAACTGGCGGCCGGCCGCGATCCACGACATGGACGGCGACGGTGCGCCCGAGATCGCCGTGGGCTCGTCGAACACGTACAGCGTGCTCGAGGTCGCGCTCACCGCGAACTGGACGTCGCCGGTCTCCGACGGCTCGGGCTATGCGGCCGGCACCGCGTTCGACTTCCTCGGCGACGGCACGGCCGAGGCGATGTACGCCGACGAGACCACGCTGTTCATCTTCGACGAGAACGGCACGGCGCTGCTCACCACGCCGCGCTCGAGCTGGACGCAGTGGGAGAACCCGGTGGTGGTCGACGTCGACAACGACGGCTCGGCGGAGATCGTGGTCGCGTCGAACTCCGGTGGCGCGCCGGCGGTGCAGGTGATCCGCGACGCGAAGGATCGCTGGATCCCCGCGCGGCGGATCTGGAACCAGCACGACTACCACGTCACCAACGTGCGCGAGGACGGCACGATCCCGGCCGTGCAGCCCAAGAACTGGGACACGCTCAACACGTTCCGCACGCAGGCGCAGATCGGCGCGGGCGGAGGCGTGTGCATGCCCGACCCGCGTGGGTAGCTCCGCGAGCGCGGCTCACGAGAAGATGTCGAAGATCGCGAAGACGGCCAGGCCGACGCCCTCGACCACCGTCGCGGTGCTGTCGGCGTCGGCGTCGGGCTGCACGTTGCGCGTGCTGAGGATGCGGTCGAGCTCGGTGTGATCGAACCAGAGCCCGTGCGCGTCGCAGCGATCGAACACCACCCCGCGCGCCTTCCACGAGCCCATCTCCTGGCGGCAGGTCGGGCAGGGCAGGTGCTCGGCCGCGGCCGGCGTCGCGCTCTCGAGCGCGGCGTGGGCGATGCGCGTGGCCGACGCGATGTCGATCCACAGGCCCGCGCAGCGCGTGCACGCGTACGCGGTGGCGCCGTGCGCCGTCTTCGGCGTGAGCGAGTTCTGGTGGCAGCGTGGGCAGCTCATCGCCTCACCGCTCGATCGCACGCGAGATGATGCAGGCATTCACACCGCCGACGCCCATCGAGAGCTTGCCGACGAACGGCGACTCCACGGGCGAGCGCTCGGTGAGCGTGAAGCGCTCGTGCAGCTTGCGGATCTCGGGGTGCACCGCTTCCCAGCGGATCCGCGTCGCGAAGTACGAGCCGGCCGCGTGGCCGAGGTACTGCGCCGTGAGCTCCCAGCCCCCGCCTGCGCCCATGCCGTGGCCGAACCCGCCCTTGCGCGCGCTGAAGCGGCACGATGGCGGCAGCACCTCGCGCAGCACCTCGATCTCGTTGAGATCGCCGGGCGTGCCGGTCGCATGCATGTCGAACTGGCCGACCTGCGCGGGAGCGACGCCCGCGGACGCGAGCGCCTGACGGATCGCCGCGACCGCGCCCTCCTTCGACGGCGTGATGATGTGATCGGCGTCGGCGGTGATGCCCACGGCGAGCGGCTCGAGCCCGAGCGGCGTCCAACCCTTCGCGACGTAGTGCTCGAGGTCGCCGATGATCCACACGGTCGCGCCGCCGGCGACGTGGGTGCCGCGCATGCCGGTGAGCGGCCGCGAGATCTGCCCGTCGTGCGACAACACGCGCGCGTCGTAGAACGCCGCGACGCTGATCGGATTGGGCACCGGGTCGGTGGCGCCGACGACGACGAGCTTCGCCTCGCCGCGGCGGATCGCCTCGATGCCGAGCTTGAGCGCGAACCCGAACGTCGAGCACGCGGCATACGGCGAGAAGCACATCCCGGTGATGTGCCCGAGCATCGAGATCTGCGACGACGGCGTCGAGGCGATGTTCCACAGCGCGGGCGCGGTGGTGAGATCCCACGGCGCATCGGGTGCGCCCCACTTCGCCCGGAGCTCGCGGATGCCGCGCTGCTTCTGCTTGATCACGGCACCCTTGCCGTTCGCGACGTCCTCGGGGACGTCGACGCCCTCGATCTCGCGCAGCGCGGCGAGGTACTCGGCGAGCCCGTGCGAGCGCGCGGCCCAGTACGACCACCATGCGTCCTCGGCATCACCGCGGTCGAGCTCGGCGGCCTGCGTGGGATCGATCGGGGCGTTCGGATCGGGCGTGCCCTCGAGGTGCTCGCGCAGCGCGTCGTTGCGCGCGGGCGTGGCCCAGAACCGATTCCACTTCCGCTGCGCACGGTCGAGCTCGCGGCCGATGCGATCGTAGGTGGGCACGTCGGTGAGCCCGCCACCGACGATCACCTGCGCGGCCGGCCCGAGCTCGCGCAGCTCGGCCTCGATCGGCGCGTTCTGCCCGAGCGCCTGGATGAACGCGCCGATGGCGAACTTCGTGGGCCCGCCGAACTTCTTCTCGAGCAGCGAGTAGCGGCTCGGCGGGAAGCGGGCGTCGAGCCAGGCCTTGTAGTCGGCGAACGCGAAGTCGGGCTCGCCGACGAGGAAGTTGCTCGGGCCGAACCCCGCGAACGGCGTGAGGCGGTCCTCCACGCGCGCGAGCGAGGCGGCGAGGGCGTCCACGGTGCGGGCCCCCGGGGCGACGACGCCCCACCCGAACACGCCGATTCTGCGCGCGTCCATGTCGACTGTTGTAGCCGAGAACGTATGGCCATCACAAACCCGTGCCGCTCGCAGCGCTGGCTGCCATGATGATGGTGATGCGGCTCGGGTCGATGCGGTTGGGTGTGTGCGTGGTGTTGCTCGGGTGCGGGCCGGCGGTGTCGACCGAAGACGGCACGGGCGCGGGCAGCGAGAGCGGCGACGCGACCACCGGCGCGACGTCGACCGCGGGCACGGCGACGACCGCGGGTACGGCGACGACCGCGAGCACGACCGCGAGCACCACCGACAGCACGAGCACGACGACGGCGCCGGCGGGATGCGCGGGTGACTGGGTGACCGGCTGCCAGTCGTACTGTGCAGCGACGATCACATGCGACCCGGAGTCGGGCGACTACGAGGAGTGCGTGACCGACTGCGTCGCCGAGCTCACCGAGGGCCTGCCGGAGTGCCAGGTCGCGAACTGCGAGGCCCTCACCTGCTACGGCGGGCTCGACTGCGCGACGCTCGAAGCCGGCTCGCCCGAGTGCGACCAGCTGTTCGACGCCGCCCAAGAGGCCTGCGGCGGCGGCCCGGACGACTGCTCGGTGGGCGAAGGGCCCTTCGGCAGCTGCATGTACGGCTGCTCGGCGACCGCCCGCCGGTTCACCTGTGATGCCGACACGTGCACGTGCGAGGAGAACGGCGTCGAGCTCGCCCAGTGCTCCTCGAGCGGCATCTGCGAGACGCTGGAGAAGCTCGAGGACTGGGCGCAACAGTGCTGCGGCTGGTAGTGGCATGATGGGCTGGGGGTATGCGATGCAACGACGGATCGGACTGGGGATGCTCCTGTTCGCGGCGGCCTGCGGACCGGGCGACGACGAAGTGTTGCGCAACGGCTACGTGCGGCTCGAGCTGCAACGCGAGGCGACGCATGTGCCCGAGCCTGCGTCGTCGACGACGCGCGTGTCTGCGACGCTGGGCTACGGCGAGTGCCTGTCGCAGTTCTATCGCGACAATCCTGCGGAGCGACAGGAGGGCGATATCGGTGCTGCGGACTTCGCCGGTGCCGATGCGGGCGGTGAAGGTTGGCGCGATCGGCTGTGCGATGGTTCGGTACGCGCGACACCCGAGTGCGAAGTGCTCGCGATCGAGCAGGGCACCGAGCACCTGACGGTCGAGTACGCGCTGGACGGCGTGGCCGACAACATGGTGCTCGTGTTCGGTCCGCTGCCCACCAGCGCGACCGCCGAGTGTGCGGGCGGTCTGCTGCCGACCGTGAAGGTGATCGCGAACGACGCGATCCGCGGCGAGAATGCCGACGGCGCGACCGTGTGGCAGGCCGCGAGCTACGACCCCGACGAAGTCGCGACCGGCCCGAGCGCGGTGATCCGCATCCACCGCGGGCCACCGGACTAGCAGCGGCTCACAGCACGCCGCACGTCTCGGAGGGGATCCACGGCCAGTACATCATGAAGTTGATGCACATCTCGTCGTCGCTCCCCTCGCCGCCCATCGTGCCGTGATCGAGCGCCGACGAGTCGTAGATGCAGTGCGTCTCGAGTCGGTCGCCCGGCATGATGTCGAAGTCGGTCGGCTGGAAGTTCTGCGTGTCGAAGCTGAACGGATCGTCGCGCGCGATCTCACCCATCGGCATGCCGTCGCGCTCGACCTCCGTCCACATCGCGTTCGCGAGCTGGTGCGCGTGCAGGAACGACGAGAACACGTGGATCGGCTCGGTGATGATCTGCGAGGTGAGCTCGCTGCCACACTGCGCGACGTACTCGAACGCCGGATTGCCGCCCGGCACGTAGATGCTGAGGATGTCGCCCTGCGTGAAGATGCCGGCGCGGTTCGGCCGCAGCTGCTTCGTCACGTGCAGATCGATCCCGCCGTCGTCGGCGAACGGCATCGCGAGCGGGTTGTTGTAGTGCACCTGCAGGATGAACGTGACGGTGGGGCCCTGGTGCCCGACCAGGAAGCCGGCCTCGGGCGGCAGCTCGATCGACTCGATGCCGGGCGCCCACGCCCAGAGGATGTGCGCTGGCCACTCGACGCACGAGTCGTTCGGATCGAGCTGCACCTCGGAGTCCGCGAGCGACAGCACGTAGTGGTGCACGATCGGCGAGGTCACCTGCGGCACGATGCCGACGATGTGGTGCAGCTGCTCGGTCGGGAACGTGAACGAGAAGCACGAGTAGGTGGTCTCTTGCTGCGGCGGCATGAAGCCGTCCGTGCGCAGCTCCCAGACCTCGATCTCCTCGTCGCCGCCGCTGCCGCTCCCGCTCTCGCTGCCGCTGCCGCTCGGATCCGTCGCGGTGCCCTCGGTGGTGCTCGCCGAAGTCATCGACGACGCGGTGGTCGTCACGGTGGTCGGGGATCCGCTCGGGTCACTCGTGCTCGGAGCGGTGGTGGCGGAGCCACTCGACGTGTCGCTGCTGCCGGTCTCGGAGGCGGTGGCCGTACTGCCAGCCTCGGTGCCACACGCAGACGCGAGCCCAGCAAGCACCATCGCAGTGATTCGTTCGTAACGCATCCGACCCCCGGGCGACCCCACCCCACTTCTTCATATCACGGCCGCACCGCGGGAGCGGAGGATCGCCCAACCAAAACCGGCGGGCGAGCCGAGCGGAGGATCGCCCAACCGAGATCGGCGGCCGCGCAGCGGAGGATCGCCCAATCAAACCGGCGCGGCGCAGCGCGCGAGCCGCGATCGCACGCCGCGACGAGGTCCATACCCGCCGCCTCGCGGCCGGAGGCCCTTCGTGACTCGTCAGCCTTCGGCGCTTCGATGCTCCGCGCAGGTGCGCCCAGATCAGCGCGTCAGCTCCAGCTCGCGCACGTTCTCGCGCTCGCGCGAGCGCGCCCGCTTTCCTCCGGGCACCTCGCTCGGGTCGAGCAGGCCGTGCTTCTTCCAGCCTTTCCTCAGCAGCCACGTGCGTGGCGGGAGCGTGCCGAGCTCGAGCTCGACTTTCGTGCCCTCGAGCGGCTCTCGCCAGCCGTCGAAGCGGCACGCGGAGCTGTACGGATCGATCCACTGCGCCGCGACCTCGCGCCCGGCCTCGCGCTCGTGCTTGCGGAAGTTGTTGAGCACGTAGCAGAGCCCGCGCTTGACCTCGAGCGGTGTCTTCAGCGGACGCGCGTGGTAGCGATCATCGAACACCTTGCCCTTGCGATCGAAGTGGCGGTTGATGTGGATCGCGAGGCGCGTGCCGAGGCCCCGCATGCCGTGGCTGAGACTTTCGCGATCCTCGGCTTCGACGATGAAGTGCAGGTGATTGCCGAGCACCGCGAGCTCGATGACGCGGAGCCCGAAGCGACCGCGCGCGTCGAGCAGCACGCCGACGATCGTGCGCATCGCACCGCGCGTGCGCAGGCGCGGCACGTCGGCACGCATGCGGATCGTGACGTGCACCGGATGGTTGCGGTCGAGCTTCGGACGCGTGCGATGCAAGACTCGAGGCCGCGGTGCCTTGCGCTTGCGACCGGAGCCTCGTCGCGCGCCGCCGTGCGTGCGCACGGGTAGTGCGAGCTGCTTCGGACGTGCGAGCTTCCGCTGCTGACGTCGACGTGCGCGAGTCTTCTTGCTGACCGGCGGTGGGCGCTTCATCGCCGAGCATTTGCGATCGATCGCGAGTGTGCACAAGCTGGCCGCAACGGCCAGTGGCCGCGCGGTACAGGTGCAGCTGCGTCCTACGTGAGCGAATGATCGCGTCAGCTCGATTGGGCGATCCTCGCCTCGGCGGCCCGCCGATCTTGGTAGGGCGATCCTCCACCCGGGCGGCCCGCCGATCTTGGTAGGGCGATCCTCCACCCGGGCGGCCCGCCGGCATTCCGCGGAGGTCGCCAATGCTGCGCTCAGCTGCCGTAGAGCCGCCACCACTGCTCGAGCACGATCAGCGACCACAGTCGCAGGCCGTGATCGCGCGTGCCGGCCT
>CAZFKC010000053.1:0-70095 GCA_964519175.1 uncultured Nannocystaceae bacterium | reverse complement strand
TCGCGTCGCACCTCGCGATGCGCGGCAAGCCGATGAAGGTGATCCAGGAGCTGCTGGGCCACGCCACGATGGAGATGACGATGCGCTACGCCCACCTCGCGCCGGCGGTGCATCGCGACGCCGTGGCGGCGCTCGATGGGCCGTCGCCGTTCGAGGCGGATTCGGAAGACGCGATCGGCTGATCGCAACCCCACAACCACGAGGAGGACGAGATGGACACCAACGCAGCAACACAGCCCGAGATCGCCGCGGTCAAGAACGGCAAATTCTGGATCACAATCAAGCGGCGTCGCGCGAAGGAGGTGCTCGTCACGCTGGCGCCAAACGTCAGCGACGAATGCGATCGCCTCCGTGATGTTTGGTTCGACGGGGTGAGCGACGAGTTCGAGAACAGCGCCGCGGTTCCTCGATTGCTCGATGGGGACGGGACGCGCTCGATCATGTCCATGGCGCTCGCCTGCAGCTGCCTGGCTCGGTTCCTCGTCTCAACGCGAGCGAGGCGACTTCGGCCACGTGGCCACGCAGAGACGAAGATCGATCTCGGCCCTGCGCCCTGGGACGAGCTCTGCGACGCGGTCGAGCGGCTGAGGGTCGCGCACGGAGCGGCCATGGCCGCGCTTGATCAGGCCGAGACGGAGGTCGAGACCACGGTGATCGTCCGCGCCGGTCTCGACAGGACGCCGGCGATGGTCGGCGTCGAGCACCACAGCAAGCCCACAGCGAGCGCGCTGGGGCACCTGGTCGCGCGCGCGCTTCGGGATCGCCTGCACGAGGAGACAAGCCTCGACGGTGCTCCCGTTCGTGAGATCCTCGAGGGCGACCGCGCGCTGATCGGGCCGCGGGTGGTGAGGCTCGAGCACGCGAGCCTGGCAGCGGCGGTCGACGACTGGCGCGACGATCCCGACGTCAGCCACGCGCTGTCGACCGGTCGAGTTGCCCTCGACTGGCGGCTCGGCGAGCACCAGGGCTGGGAAGTGGACGACGGTGAGACGAGGTACTCGCGGCCCACGCGACGGTGCGGCGATCTGGTGACGGTCGCACAACTGGTCGACGTCATTCCGCGCGCAGACCCGATGAGGTGGTGGTAGGCCACGCCGCTCTCGCGCCGCGACGCACGTCGAGAGGAGACCCAGCATGAAGAAGCATTCACGAACCACGCCGCCACCGTTCAAGCTCCGCAACAAAGACGCGGTCGCATGGCTGAAGAAGCTCGGCGACGAGACCGTGGACCTCCTCGTCACCGACCCGGCCTACGAGTCGCTCGAGAAGCACCGCAAGAGGGGGACGACGACGCGGCTCAAGCACAGCAAGGCGTCGAGCAACAACTGGTTCGAGATCTTCCCGAACGACAGGTTCCACGAGTTGTTCTCCGAGATCTATCGCGTGCTGCGCCGCAACTCGCACTTCTACCTGTTCTGCGACGCCGAGACCGCGTTCGTCGCGAAGCCCATCGGCGAGGAGGTCGGGTTCAAGTTCTGGAAGCCGATCATCTGGGACAAGCAGAAGATCGGGATGGGCTACCACTACCGCGCGCGCTACGAGATGATCCTCTTCTTCGAGAAGGGCAAGCGGAAGCTCAACGACCTCGGCGTGCCGGACGTGCTCGAGGCGGCTCGCATCCACGGCGGCTATCCGACGGAGAAGCCCGTCGAGGTCGCGGAGGTGCTGATCGGGCAGAGCACCAAGCCCGGGGAGCTCGTCGTCGATCCGTTCATGGGCTCGGGGACCACGGGCGTCGCCGCACTCCGACTCCAGCGCAGGTTCAGGGGCAACGACATCTGCGCGGAGGCGGTCGAGGTCGCGCGCGCGAGGCTGGCCCGCGCGCTCCGAATCTCGGGTTCGCGCTGAGGGCTCTCGTACCGGATCGGCGATGGGAGACTCGCGGGAGGATCAGGGATACCCAAGGGAACTCGGCTCCTGATCAAGAACGCCGCAACTTCGCGACGCTGGTTGACGGCATGGGACGTTCTGAGATACGAGAAGACGCCGTGCAACGGTGAGCAACGCTGTGCAACATGACGCAACGATCTCGACCGTTCCCGTCGAGATTGACGGCGTTCGGTACTACTCAGCCACCGATCTCTGCCGCGAGCTCCGCATCGTCAGGCAGACCCT
This sequence comes from uncultured Nannocystaceae bacterium, assembly GCA_964519175.1. Classification (GTDB taxonomy): domain Bacteria; phylum Myxococcota_A; class Polyangia; order Nannocystales; family Nannocystaceae; genus Xiheibacterium. The sequence goes on along the minus strand of CAZFKC010000053.1, from coordinate 67,980 downwards.
GTGGCGATGGCGACAGGAGGGCACGGTCCCACAGGGGCTGAAGTACCGCGGCAGGCACCTCATGTTCACAGCGGAGGAGGCCCAAGAGATCCGCGACTACGCGAACCGCCTGGAGCCCTCGAAGCCACACCGGGGAGCACGTGCAGCGACCCGTTCCACCACGAAGAAGCGTCGGTCGAGCCCGCCTCGCAATCTGAAACGAAAGAACACGAAGAGAGCCCCCCGATGAACGCGCGAACGAACAAGCAGGACGCATCAATCATTGCCCTCGACAAGTTCATCCAGGCGACGCGCGACTCCGGCTACAAGGGCACGTCGAGCGCCATCTCCGAGCTCGTGGACAACTCCATCCAGGCGGGAGCACGCACGGTCTCGATCATGTTCGAGCCTTGCGAGGACGAGCATGGCCTCACCGCCTCGGTTCTCGATGACGGCTGTGGCATGGACCCGTTTACGCTTCGGCAGGCACTCCGATTCGGCGGGAGCACGCGGTTCGGCGATCGCGGGGGACTCGGTCGGTACGGGATGGGTCTTCCGAACAGCTCGCTGAGCCAGGCGAGGCGCGTCACGGTGTACACGTGGCAGTCGGGCACAAGCAGCCGCACGGCGAACTTCTCTCGTGGGCGCGGACCCGCCGGCGACGTGTTCTCGTCGTACCTCGATGTCGACGAGATCGTCCGCGGGGCGATGCACGAGGTTCCGCGTCCTAAGCTCGAGCGTCACGCCCCGGAGCGGTGCAGCGGCAAGTCGGGCACGCTCGTTGTCTGGACCGGCTGTGATCGGCTCGACAACAAGCGCGTCTCGACGCTGAGCCGGAAGCTGACGGAAGAACTCGGCCGACGGTTCCGACACTTCGTCTGGAGCGGGGTGCGTGTCCTGATCAACGGCAAGGCAATCCGTGGGATCGACCCTCTGTACCTGCATCCCGAAAGCGAGGTCACGGGCGCCCAGCTGTTCGGGGATGAGACGGTGTACGAGGTTCGTGTAGCCCCGGAGAGCGACGCTGTCGGGCTCGTGCGAGTCCGCTTCTCAGAGCTACCGGTGTACGAGTGGCACAAGCTGTCGAACGAGGAGAAGCGCAGGATAGGGCTCGCAAAGGGCGCCGGCGTCTCCATCGTGCGCGGCGGCCGAGAGGTGGACTACGGCTGGTTCTTCATGGGCACCAAGCGTCGCGAGAACTACGACGACTGGTGGCGCTGCGAGGTCCGCTTCGATCCGATCCTCGACGAGGCGTTTGGCATCACGCACACGAAGCAGCAGGTTCGCCCCCAGGCACATCTCGTCGAGGCACTCACGCCCGACGTCGAGCAGATCGCCCGAGCGCTCAACAGTCGCGCCCGACGAGCCCACCTCGCCGTGAAGTCGGGAGAGCGCTTCTCCGAAGCGGAACGAGTTGCAGCGGAGCGAGACCACATGCTCTCGCCACTCCCCAAGTCCACGCTTCCCGGCGCCCGCAGCCTGATGACGGAGCTCAAGAAGAGACACCCCGCGCTCAAAAAACCGAAAGACGGAGGAGACGACGAGCGGCAGTACAGGATCATCGAGGAAGCGATCCGTGACACGTCGTTCTTCAGCTGGGCGATGGACCAGGGACAGATCGTGCTCGTCCTCAACCCAGAGCACCCCTTCTATCGGGAGATCTACAAGCCGCTCGCTGATGGCGACACCCCGCGGGACCAGCACCTCCGATCCAAGCTTGAGCTTCTCTTGCTCGCAGCCGTGCGCGCGGAGGCGACGAGCCGCAACAAAGAGAGCGCGGAGCGCCTCTCGAAACACCGACGGGAGTGGAGCAACACCCTCGCCACCTTCCTCAAGGCCTGATGACAGGACCTCGGCAAGGCTGGACGGAGCTCTCGCCCAAGCTGCGAGCGCCTCAGCACTCTCGGTCGAAGTTCACCGAGATCGCGAAGAGGGTCGCACGGCTTGGGCGAGCCAACGACTCGCAAGCCTTGGAGGAGTTCAGGCGGGGGATTGCTGTCTCAGCGGAGAAGTGGCCACCGAGCGCCCGGAAGGCCCTCATCGCACTCGCGCATCTGCTCGTCGACCTTGCTCAGCAAGGCTGGGAGCTGCGGGTCCGCTCCGGTCGCGTGACGGTACGGCCGGCCGTAGCCGTCGAGTCCAGCGTCGGAGACGAGAAGGACCGCATCAGACGGCAGGAGCTGGTGACGCGGGATGCCCAGCTGCGGCGTGTGCCCGTCCGCAAGTTCGTCCAAGAGATGGAGTGTCGGCGAGTCTTCAACGGCCGCTTCGTTTCCATCTTCTCGCTGATGCGCGACGGACGGGAGCTTGCACTGCGGCTACGGGAGGCTCGCGCACATGCGAGCAACGGGTCGGCGCACCTCTTGGACGCGATCGTCGATCCGTACCTGCAGTTCGTCTCGGAGGGCGAACGCTGCGAGCATAGCGGCCTGCGGACAATGGACATATGGCGCTACTTCCGGCATACGTGGGCGAACCAATACGTAACGGTCCCGGGCAGGAGCATGATGTTCTTGGTCCGCGATCGTGCCGCGCCCACGCACCCCATCATGGGCATCGGAGCAATCAGCAGTCCGATACTCCAAATCCGGGAAAGAGACGAGTGGATTGGGTGGCACCCAGAGATGCTGCTGGAGGAGATGAAGACGCGGCCGACCGCACGCTTCGCCAAGTGGCTGAAGTCGATCGTTGATCGCGGTGTAGAGGAGGTCTACGTCGATGACTTCTTGGAGGACGAGACGCTGAGGACGCGTGACCTCAGCGCGCCACGACCGGTCGTGATCGCGCGGCTACGCAAGCTGGCGCAGAAGCAGCGCGACCTCCACCACCGGTGGGTCAAGAGCAGCGACTACAAACCTTTCGTGAAGAGCACATCTGACGACTACTGGAGCTCTCGGGCGCGGATGCATCTGTTCCGCAGCAAGCGTGCACTTGCGCTCGCCGACCTGCTCGAGATTCGGATCGAGATGGCAGCCTGCTTCGGTCGTTCTCCGACGGCTCGTGGGCTCTCCGAACTCCTAAGCGTCGGGCTTCGCGTGAAGCAGGTCAGGAAGGTCCTTCGCAAGGCGAAGGCCGATCGCGTCGGAATCCTGATGGCGGACATCTCCGTGTGCGGGGCGGTGCAGCCGTACAACGCCCTGCTCGGCGGGAAGCTCACCGCCATGTTGGCGACGAGCCCGGAGGTCGTGGAGGAATACAAGCGGCGGTATGGGAAGATGGAGAGCGAGATCGCCTCCTCGATGGCCGGTCGCCCCATCGTTCGTCCTGCTCACCTCGCGGTGCTGAGCACGACGTCGCTCTACGGGGTTGGAGCGAGCCAGTACAACCGGATTCGCATCCCCTGTGAGCTGCTCGCGGGCGTGAAGGGCGAGGTCGTCGAGTACCGCAGGCTGGGCTACTCCGAGGCCTTTGGCACGTCGCAGTACAGTGACGAGACGGTCAAGGCGCTGGGTGAGTTCCTTGAGACGTTCGGACGCCGTCGTGTCAACGCGATTTTCGGAGAGGGGTCGAGCCCGAAGATGCGCAACCTCCGAGAGAGCCTGGACCGCTTGCAGCTGCCAGCCAAGGAGCTTCTTCGTCACCACCGACGACGCATCGTCTACGGAATCACGCTGGTGCGGAACACACGAGACTTCTTGCTCGGGCTCGACAAGGCTCCCGACTATCTCTTCGAGATCAGCAGGGGACCCGAGCAGTCAGCACGAATTGCTCGGTGGTGGCGTGACCGATGGCTTCGCAACAGAATCCAGGCCGACGATGTGCTCGCTGCTGTCGAGCGTCACACGTTGGTGCTTCCCGTTAGCCACGGCGGGCGCGTGACGACGCGACCTGCCCTGGCGGAGCATGAGAAGCAGGGCGAGGAGAACGCTCGATGACGTGGGAACGAGCCGCTTCTCCTGTGCACCGCGTGCGCCCGTCGGGTGCCCAGGTCCGAACGACCGAGGCAGTGGTGGGCTGGTACCTCGCGACACAACACCTGCGCTCGTCAGACGTCGGTCTGCTTCCAATGTTCTGCGATCCTGATCTTGTCGGCGCTTTCGCGGTGAACCGACGCGACGTTGAACGCGGCGAGGGCGGGGCGCTGTTCCGGCTGCTCGTCGCGGTCACGATGTTTCAGGCGCTTCGCGACGCGCTGGTGCTCAAGATTCTTCGGGGGATATCTGCTGCCGACGTGGCAGAGCTGACTTCGGTCCGAACCTTGGTTCGTCTTGGAGAGACGTGTCGATGCCCGCATGCTGGCTCCCCCGAGTCGCTGCTCAGCGCGTGCGACCTAACGAAGGACCCCGCGACGAAGCGTGGGACGTGCGCGAGCCGGCCTCGTACTCGGTGCCATCTCAAGCGACACACCGAGCTGCTAAACCGATACGGTCACTTCGGCAAGGTCCCCTCCTCGGCCGCGATGGTGGTCCAGGAGCACGCAGGCGGTGATCTCGGGCGCCTTCACGAGCGCGTGTGCAGCACGGCTCAGACCCCGGAAGAGCGTGCGCGTCTTCTGTCGTCGACTCTCTGCCGCATCTGGCGTGTCGACGCCAAGCTCGCGTCGATGTTCCTCTCCCTGGTGGCTGTCCCGGACCTCGGACTGGACCAGCCACCCTGGATGCCGGGCGTGGACTGGACCCGATTCGTTGTCATCGATCGCAACGTTGACGGCTTCCTCGCATCGATCGGCTATGCAGGCACGGCGTCATACGCAGCGCGGAGCATGTTCGTGCGAGAGTTGGCGAGACGCATCGATCTCCGACGCTTTCGAGCTGGTCTACGGCCGTTCAACCCCCGCTTAGTACAACAGGCGATGTTCCTGTTCATGAGCGCCTCGAACCGAAAGGCCGCGCGCTCAGACTGTAGTCGGATCGGGCCAGCTCAGTGTTTGGGCTGCCCTCGAGTGCTCCGGGTCCGCTGCCCCGTGCGCCCGTCGACGGGCGCCTCGCCAGATGCCCGCCATGGGTTACAGGGACACGACCGATGAGCCGACCAAGAGCGTCGAGGGACCTTCCCGAGCACGCCAGGGCGCTGGCAAGTCGCTTCGTGGAAACGTTGGTCGAGGCGCTGTCCGAAGAAGGAGCACGCGCCAACCTGAAGCCGCTCCGAGTCACGGGCACGTCGCGGAGCGGTGGTCTCCGCGTCGACCGGGGGGAGGATGGCGTCCGAGAGCGGACGATCTCACTGACAGACCTTGCGTGGGTCCTACTCGCGGATCAAGCGACCGCGGAGCGTGAGCCCACTGAGGCGGATGTGAACCGCGCCCGCTACCCACCGGGCACTCCGCGCGCCAGCACCCGGTGGGTCGACACCAGGATCGCTCTCGAGATCCTGGCGTGGGCCAAGCGCAACGTATCGTGGAGGACCCCGCCAGAGCCTTGACGATGACGTACTCTGGCGGCCGGACAGCCCTCGCGGTGCCCGATCGTAGCGCGACCGAGCTCGTTGTCGCGGCAGTCTGCCTGGACTAGGCTCACATGCTGGCGGACCGCGATGGGGGAGCTTGCCGCACGACAGGCTGCGCTCGAGCTTCACTTCGGCGATCTAGCCGCGAAGCGGCGCGACGGAGCCGTCTTCGCCCTTGAGCATGGCCTCGATCAGGAGGAGCGCGCCACGCTGCGTCGCGAGGTTCACTCCGCTTGCTCGCGGCAGCGACCTCGCGACGAGCACTGGTTGGTCTGGACGGTGTACGCCGCCGAGGTCGGCTACGACTACGCCGGCCGAGAGTACTGGCAGACCTTCGAAAAGCAGACGGACGGCTGGGCGCAGCACGGCTCCCGTCACTGGATTCGTGACTGCTTCCGGCGGTTCGCTGCGGCCTTCAGAGGCTTCGCTCCTACCGGTTCCTGGGCAGAGCACTTCTCCATCATTTGCTGGCCCATTGTGCATGCCGTCTTGCCTCGGGACATGCAGGCTCGGATAGCCCGCATGCTATATGACGTTCGCCGCTCGTTCACCGCAGATACGCTGTCAGACCCCCATGCCCTCGGTTCGCTCATTGCCGCGCGCGGCTGGCTGGGGCTCTCGCGCCTCGAGCAACTTGCCGATGAGGTGGAGGTGATTGGCAGGATCGCGCTGGCCCTGCTTTTTCGTGACAGCGAGTACGCGAGCGTGTCGTTCTTGCCGCCCACTATCGACCGGATCGCCGACGACCTGGCACAGCATCGTCATGCGCGCGAATGGCTGGTCGACGCACAGAGTCGCGCTGGTTCGATCGCGCTCAAGGGCCTTCGCGCTCCTTCGAAGTCGCCCGATCCCGCGCCTGTGCACCCCACGACACCGCAGGAGGCGCGACGTGTTCTTGACGAGCTCGGTGTGCAGCCGAACGTCTCGCTGGCTCCCGGCGTGGATGGTTGGCTTGTGATGCTCGGGCTACCTAACCTGGCTCCGCTACTCGCTCGCTTTCCTGAGCTGCGCGACTACCTCACGCGCACCCGCCCCACTGTGCTCGGAACCTCTGGAGAACCTCTTGCACGGCAGCGCGTCCTCCAGGGCAATGAGCGGATCCGACTCCGGACGTGGCCGGCTAGCGATGAAGTCCTGCTCTCGTTCGAAGACGCCCCGCCATTGCTTCGCGTCGTACTGAGCGCCGAGTGTTTGCTGCGACCCGGTCCGAGTTGGCTCTTCCGCATCGGGTCCGACGGTGTGGCCTACGAGTTGCGCGGTCGAGTTGTACGACCCGGCCAGAGCTACATCCTGCTCACGAACACGCCCGAGCTTCCCGCGGCGCTCGACCTAAGCAGCGAAGCGCTCGCCTGCGATGCGATCTGCGCCTACAGGTTGCACGTTCCGGAAATTGCAAGCGACGCGTATATAGAAGCGCTGGCCGGGCTGAACCTAGCGGTTGCGCGCACAATCCTGGTTCGTCCCGCTGGCCTGGCCGCCGCGAACTGGGACGGCACCGGATACGGCGAGTGGCTGGCAGGCGAGCGTCCTTGCGTCGCCGTGAACGCCGACCATGACGTCGCTCAGCTCTTGTGCAGGATCTCCGGGATGGCTGAGCTCGCCATTCCGGGCGAGCTCTTCAGGAATGAACCGGCGGTGTTCCTTGAGTTCACCGACCTCGCTGTTGGAGCGCACATCGCTGAGTTTGAGCTGCACGCTCTTGACGGCCGCGTCTCTCGCGGAGAAATCGAGCTCCTTGTTCGAGACCGGCGACCGTGGGCACCGGGACTCACACATGACGGCGCGCTCACAGTCGTCCTCGATCCGCCCGCACCGACGCTCGAGGAGCTCTGGGCAGACCGGGCCACGCTGGATATTCACGGGCCCGTGGGGCATAGCGTCGAGTGCCACGTCCGTTTTTGGAAGCGGCCCGGGCGCAACACGGAGTTTGAGAAACAGCTCCCTTCACTCAAGCTGCCGGTTACCAGGCGGCAATGGAGCGCCTTCTTCCGTCGGTGGTGCCGCATGCGACCAGAACACCAGAATGCATACGACGCTTCGGATGGGATAACCGTCAACTTCGTCGCGCCCGGAGTCGGTCGCTTCGAGCTGAGCGCCGAGCGAGAGTTCTTGCCGCTCCGCTGGATGGTTCGCCACAAGGGGCAGCGCTACTTGCTGCGTTTGCAGGATGACAGAGGCGTCGAAGAGCCACCCAGCGTCGTTCACTACGCGTTCGATACGCCTGCCGTCTCCAACGCCTTCTCGCCCCGCGAATTCATCGGAGACTGGCGAGGAGCCGATGGCGGCCTCTACGTGGCTGTCGACGGAGATCGGTCGAAGTCCGTCATCGTAGCGCCCCGAGGCTTTCAACTGACCGGATCAAGGCGTGAGCTCCGCGTTGAACCGGTCAGGGGCGATGTGGACGCGATCATCGATCTGTTGGGGAAGATCGAGCTCTGGTCTCGCGCGAGGCAGGTGGGTTCCGAATTCTCACTGATGCTCGCTCGGCCCTCTGTGCACGCACTCGTGCGAGCCCTGTTTGGTGCGCTCGTCGGACAATCATGGGCAGATCGCGAGGACGGAAGCTTGCATGAGTTGCGCCGATTGATTGAACACCACGACTTGGGCCGAAGGCTATCTGACGACTGGTCGGAGTACGCCAAGATGCTGCCGCATCGACGAGTTGCACGGTTTGAGGAAACACTAACGCAGACACTTGGCATCTCCGCGAAGCGCAAGCAGCGGGACGAGCCGCGAGAGCGCGTGGCGGAGGTGGCTCTACGATTCGCGAGCGATCCCGGTGGCGTGCGTGCCTGGGCCAAGTCGACGAAGCGGCTGCGAGGGATGGTGAACCTGCTTCTCCACTCGCAAGAGGCAGCTCGAGCAAGTCGGTACTTGGTGCTCGTCATGGCACACCACCTCGCCCAAGATGATCTCGCCGAGCAGGGGCTGCTCTACCCCGGTTGGGAGTGGTCATGAGGCTCGTCAAGCGTGAGGATGTGGCCCAGTCTCTCGTCGCGGCACTGGGCCTCGACGCGTCCCTGCATGCTCCCCAGTCGGATGAGGTGCTTGCAAGCGTGATCCGCCGCGTGGCCGCGATCTCCTGCCCATGCTCGCGCCGCTCGTTCGTGCGCGCCGTTGTGGGCTCGCTTGAGAGCATCATCTCGCCGGACGGCCTGCAAGAGCGCGTCGAGGATATGGTGGACGTGATTGTGGCCCACGGCGACCTTGCCGAGGTCCGAGAATCAGAGGACGAGTTCAGTCGCGCGACGTGGCTGCTCCACGCTGCTCCTCCGTCGTTCGTTCGGCGAAGGAGCGGGGCGGTCATCCTCTTGGGGGTAGCTGCCGACGAGATCTTTCCGCTTCCGGGACAACTGCGACGACGCATCGTCCACCGAGGCCACGTGCGGCTCCTGGAAGAGGACGCAGCAGGGAATCTTCCCGCCTACCTCGCGGACTTCGGATTGCTCGACCTGCCCGCCGCCAGCTGGCAGCGCTCCCCCGCGACGGCGACCGCCGCAGAGGTTCTGCGCCTCGCAGACGCGGACCTCGACGCCGCCGCACGTGCGGGCGAGATCGCGGAGTTGCGGGTTCTCGACTGGCAGACGCCCGTGACCTTCTACAAGGCGCGCTGGGTGCAACCCAAGAGGCATTCCGGGAGGTTCATCGGTCGACGACCCCAGGCCTACGGACCGCCGCTGTGGTGCTACGTCGAGCTGGAGAGCGGGAGGCCCCAGCGACTGCTCGATCTGCCGAGGGACGGACTGACGTCGAGAGGCTGTGACGAGGCTTGGCGGCTGCAGGCCGCGATCGACGCGACGCGCGGGCTGCCGCAGAAGTATCGGCTGAGGGAAACGGATGGCGCGACGGTCGTCGACTTCTTCGGGCCGCTGCCGCGTTGGGCCGACCGCCGGCTCACTGTTGTCGGCGAAGTCGTACCACCGAAGGCGTGCTTGTTTTCTCGACGGGTGCCGGCGAGAGAGCTTGCCGAGGAGCTCCAGTACCTCGCTGACGAACTCTGGCTCGAGGAATTGAGGGAGGGCTGACCGTGTCCACCACCGTTGGCGAGACGATCGCGGAGCTCCACACGGCGCTCAGTGACTATATCGAGGCCACGTACCACGTGAGCGATCCCCGTCTCGTGTCGCAGCGGAGCACGCTGCTCTCAGAGGAGGGCATCATCCATCGCGCGCCGTACGTCGAAAGCACGCCGCGATACAAAACTGACCGCTCGTTCGCGCAGCTCGGTCTGCCGGACGCTGCGCTCGAGCTCTTTGGGCAGCTCTCGGCGTCGTCGAGCTCCGGGAACGTCATTGTCCATGATCCTCCTTACACCCACCAGGCTCGGGCTGTCCATGAGGCCCTTGTGAATCGCAAGAGCCTGGTGGTGATGACGGGAACTGGTTCAGGCAAGACAGAGTGCTTTCTTCTTCCGATTCTGGGCAAGCTCGCCGCCGAGGCGGCGGCGCGTGGCTCCCGGTTCGGTGAAAGCGATGCTCTCCGCGCCGTGATCCTGTACCCCATGAATGCGTTGGTAAACGACCAGCTCGGCCGCCTCCGTCTGTTGTTCGGCGACAAGCGAGTGGTAGAGAAGTTCCGCGGGTGGTCAGGCCGGCCCGCGCGCTTTGCTCGCTACACAAGCCGTACGCTGTACCCGGGCGTTCGTACCGCGAAGCGCGATCAGCAGCGTCTTCGCCCGATCGGGAAGTACTTCGTCGACATCCTTGAAAAGACGAGGGCGGCGGATGCTGATCCCCGTGCCCAGACCCTCTTCGAGGCGCTTGAAGGGAAGGGAAAGTGGCCCGCGAAGCCCGACCTCTGCGCGTGGTACGGCCGCTCGGGAAGCCACTGGGTAGATCCCAAGACCGGGCAATTCAAGCGTGCGAACACCCTGCCCGACGATGCCGAACTCCTGACCCGACACGAGGTCCATGAAGCTCCGCCAGACGTCCTGGTCACCAACTACTCGATGCTCGAATACATGTTGCTCCGCCCGCTGGAGCGGCCGGTTTTCGACAAGACTGCAGAATGGCTCCGCGAGAACCCGTCTGAACGCATCATCCTCGTCGTAGACGAGGCGCACTTGTACCGCGGCGCGGCCGGGACCGAAGTCGCGATGCTCATCCGGCGGTTCCGTCAGCGGCTCGGAATCGGACCGGATCGCCTTCAAGTCATCTGCACGAGTGCGAGCTTCGACAACTCGGACTACGCGATCGACTTCGCATCGCAGCTGACCGGCAAGCCGAGAGATGCGTTCGCCCCACCGATTACGGGAGACCTTGCGCTTCGCCCCGCCGACGCGCTGGGTTCCCAATCGGATGTGGCGCTTCTGCGCTCGATTGACCTGGGCGCGTTCCATGCCGCCGCGTCCCCGGACGACCGGGCAAGCATCGTGCGCGCATTGATCGGGCACCGCAGTGTGAGAACTGAAGAAGACCTATCGGCGTCGCTCCACGAGGCACTCAAGGAGTTTCCGCCGATGTCGAAGCTGGTGAACTTGACCATGCAGCAGGCCCTTCCGGCCGATGAGCTCGCCGAGCTGGTATTCGGCGCGCCCGCCAACCATGACAAGCACCACGCCGTGACGGTATTGATGGCGCTCGGTAGCCTTGCCCGGAAGAGGTCGGGAGAACCGGGTCTCCTTCCATGTCGCGTGCATGCATTCTTTCGCGGCCTACCGGGTCTGTGGGTCTGTATGGACTCGCGGTGTCCGGAGCTCGAACCACAACTTCGTGGCGGACCATGCGGGAAGCTCTACGGACAACCCCAAGACGAGTGTGGATGTGGAGCACGCGTTCTTGAGCTCTTCACGTGCCGTCACTGCGGCACTGCCTACGCACGCGCCTACACAGATGACGTGCTCAGTCCCTCCTTCCTCTGGGCGGAGCCGGGCACACAGTTCACGACGCAGTCAGGAAGCTATGACGAGCTCCAGCCCCTCGACCTCCTCCTTGAGGAGCCGCTGACTGACGATGTCGAGCGCGCTGAGCTTGATTTGGTTACCGGTCGCCTGAATCCGAGAGCAGAGGGGGCCCGCAACAGGCAGGTCTTCTTGCGGAAGGATCGGTTGCCCAAGATCGACGACGACGGACCACGTGGCAGTGAGCCTGGTCAGTTCACACCCTGCGCAGTTTGCGGTGGCCAGAGCACCTACGGTCGTTCGAGCGTTCAGGACCACCAGACGAAGGGCGATCAGCCGTTCCGTGCAGTGGTTACGCGGCAGATTCAGGTCCAACCGCCAGGTCCACTCCCCGCATCGCCTTTCGCCCCCCTTCGGGGGAGGAAGGTTCTGCTGTTCTCCGACTCGCGGCAGATGGCGGCACGTCTCGCGCCCCAGATGCAAGATTTTTCAATGAAGGACGCTGTGCGCCCTCTGCTGCTCGCTGGCTATCAGCAGCTTGCAAGCGATCCGACGGTAGCGAAGGACCTCGCGCTCGAGGATCTCTACCTTGCCGTGCTGCTGAAAGCCAGGGAGCTGTCGGTGCGCCTCCGGCCCGCGCTCAGCACAGGTGAGAGCTTCGACGGAGAGGAGCTCATTGAGCGCGCGCTCGGGGGCGCCTCCACCCCGTCCGGGGAAACGCTCAGGTCTCTCCTGCTGGACTTCCGCGGAAAGCACCCTCCGCAATCGCTACTGCGCGCCATTCTCAATCCGATCATGGATCGCTACTACGGCTGCGAGGCGCTGGCCCTGGCCTCGATCCGAGAACGGCCGAAGCACGTCGAGTTCCTCCGGTCCCTGCCGAGCATACCAGGTCTGGCCGAGTCCCCGGCGGAGAAACTGGGTCTCGCGCGGGCGTGGCTCCGCGGCTGGTTGCGGGTTGGCTTCTGGCTCACCGTCATGCCCGCGGATTGGATCAACACCGAGGTCAGGGGACACAAGGGCTCGTTCGACGATTTCAACCGCTGGCTGGGGCCTTTCGAGAAGGCGTTCAAGAAGACGTGGCTCAACGAGCTCCTGCGAGTGTTCACTGAGCCCCGCGCGGGGCTGGGCGCGTTGAAGCTCCTACGCGGCGGCGAGCTGACATTAGAACTCGACGGCCAATGGGGCTATTGCTCCGCGTGTCGAACTACGCAGCGCCCGTATCCCGGCAAGACAAGATGCTATGCATGCACGCGCGACCGCGTAGAGGTCATCGACCCTGACACCGATCCCGTCTTCAAGGCCCGCAAGGGCTACTATCGGGCGACGACGATCGCCGCACGACGAGGCGAGACTCCGACGGTGGTCGTTGCGGCTGAGCATACAGCTCAGCTGAACGCCGCGCACGCCGAGCAGGTCTTCTCGCGGGCGGAGGAGCATGAGCTCCTCTTTCAAGACGTCGATCTCGGGCCAGACGACACGGGACGCGAGCGAAGCGCGATCGACGTTCTGTCGTGCACGACCACGATGGAGGTCGGCATCGACATCGGGTCGCTCTCGGGGGTCTCGCTTCGTAACATGCCACCGGGTCGCGCGAACTACCAACAGCGTTCAGGCCGTGCCGGCCGCCGGGGCAACGCGATTGCGACCGTTACCTCTTTTGCGTCGTCCGACAGTCACGATGAACACTACTTCTCGGATCCTGCCGCGATGATTCGGGGCAAGGTGATCGATCCGCGTCTTACTCTGGACAATATCGACATCATCACTCGGCATGTTACCGCGTATCTGCTACAGCGCTATCACCAGGCGTGCCTGCCTGCCGGTCTGTCTCTGCAGCAGAATAGCAACCTCTTCGCCGTTCTTGGAAAGGTCGAAGAGTTCCTCACTGGGGCTGGCGTTCTCAACCGTGCGGGCTTGGCGGAGTGGCTCCGCGCAAATCTCTCGGACCTTCGACACGAGCTCAGCGGGTGGCTGCCCGCCGAGCTCAGCCCGGCCAATCGGGCAGCGCTGCTCGACGGCATCGAGGGGCGAACACTGCAGGCCATCGACCAAGCGATCGGCTTCGACATGCCAGCACAAGGCCCGATCACCGAGGAAGTGCCCGCGAACGAGGAACAGGGTGAGGGCGAGACGAGGCTGGAGACGCAGGAAGAGGAGGGACAGGAGGTGCCGGAACGTCAAGCGGAGGCGGCTGAGAGGAACCTCCTCGACCGACTCCTCTATCGTGGCGTCCTGCCGCGATACGCATTTCCGACGGACGTAGTCTCCTTCTACGTTTTTGACACCGGGAACTCGACCAGGTATCGACACTTGTTTCATTTTGCCCCGTCCCAAAGCCGAGCCGTGGGACTCACGCAGTACGCACCTGGCAAGGACGTCTGGATCGCGGGCAAGCTCTACAGCTCGTCCGCGGTCTACTCCCCGATCGGAACGGATCGTTTCAATGCATGGGAGAGCCGCCAGCTCTACTATGAGTGCGACTTCTGCCACTACGCGGAGACGCGAGCCCGTGAAGACGGCCAGCTTGGCGAGTTTCTCGATTGTCCTGCATGCGGGAGCGCGCGAAGGCTTGGGCCGGCCCGAGCCTGGCTAATCCCGCCAGGGTTCGCGCATCCAGCGGGAAAGAGCGAGGGGACATCGCCCGACGATCAGCCGCTCAAGAGCTACGCGACTCGCGCCAAGCTCACGGCTCAGATCGCTCGGGACTCGGAGTGGCGCGTGTTGAACGAACGCGTGCGGGTCCACTATGGCCGTCACGACCTGCTCGTGACCAACCGCGGGCCACGAAGCAGAGGATACACGTACTGCACGCGGTGCGGTCTGATTGCACCGACAATCCTCTCTAGCTCCAATGTGGCAGGCGCGCATGAGAAGCCGTTCCCCGATTTCGACACGCAGTGCGCAGGCGACAGGTCGTCGAAGGGGATCGTCCTCGGTACGCGCTTTGAGACCGACGTTCTGCTCGTTTCCCTCGCCGTGAGCCGCCCGATCGAGCTTCGCCCGGGGAACTTGGGGACTGAAGTCGCTCTACGAACGCTGTGCGACGCGATCGCAATTGCGGCTTGCAACCTGCTCGAGCTCGAGCCTGGGGAGGTTCAGGCTGAGTTTCGCCCGGCCGCGGGCGACGAGGGGAAGGATGGCGCAGCGGCGGAGCTCTACCTCTACGACACTCTGCCTGGAGGCGCCGGGTTTAGCCGTCGCGCAGGCGACAAGGGACTCGAGCTCTTCGAGGAGGCGCTGCGCGTCCTCGAGTGTTGCAGCGCGTCCTGCGACAGATCCTGCTATCGGTGCCTGCGCAGCTACAAGAACAAGTTCGAGCACGAGCTACTCGATCGCTTCGTCGGAGCCAGCCTTCTGCGAAACCTGCTCACCGGCAGTCTGCCAGACCTTGCGCCGAAGCGCCTCCATGCCTCGACGAACCGTCTGTTCGAGGACTTGCTCCGTCGCGGTGTGCAGGGCGCGACGTTTGAGCGGAGTCGAGCACTCGACATCGACGGTATCGGCACGGTGGTTGCGCCTATCTGGGTGCAGCCATCCAGGGGACGAGGCTTCGCGGTCGCGTTGCACAACCCGCTCACCCCCGGTTTCCCATCAGACGAGGCCATGCGGGATGCATCCGAAATCGCTGCGGAGATTCACGTCAAGGTCGTGGATGAGATCTTGGTCCACCGGCATTTACCGGAGGCCAGCAAGCAAGTGATCGATGGCATCCCAGGGGCCTGACGATGGCGACTCCGAGACTGCGATCTTGTCGTGCTCCGAGGGACTGGCCAGCCCCGCCCCAAGAGCTGAGCGTCTCGTCGTTGCTTGAGATTGAAGAGTGCCCTCGGCGGTGGGCGCTGAAGAATGCGAGCTATCCCGAGATCTGGGCCGGTAGAGGCTATCCCGTGCCACCGGCGGTGCCCGCGATCGCAGGCGCAGCGATCCACTTGGCCCTGGCACGAATCACGGGCGAGCTCGTCGCAGCGGGTTGCGAATCCGCAAAGGGGACCACAGCGGTTGAGGTGATGCGCCGCTTGGGAGGTCTGACCGCGATTGTTGAGCGGGCGACTCTCGACTTGGTCTTCGAGCTGCGTGGGAACCCGCGCCTGGCGGCAAGAGAGGCCGTGCTCAAACGCGCCATCCTTCGAAGACTGCCTCAGATGCGTGAGCGCGCCCAGAAGATGCTCTCTCGACTTCGGCTCGGGAAACGACGAGCCGATCTCACCGCGATGGAAGGAGGGGGCACCCGCCGACCGCTTGGATCCGGCTCGCACTGCGAAGTGAAGCTGCGTGCGCCACACATGGGCTGGCGCGGTACAGCGGATCTTCTCACCGTGCTGGACTCCGCGTGCGAGATCCAGGATTTCAAATCCGGGGAACCATCGGAAGATCACGCTTTCCAGCTTGAGGTCTACGCGCTGTTGTGGCATCGCGATCCAGACCTCAACCCTCGAGCGACCTTCGTCACCCGCCTGATCCTCGTCTATGCGGATGCGGACGTAGAAGTTGCCGCGCCGAACGATCTCCAGCTCGCGGGTCTGGAGCAGAACTTGCGCGAACGCTCGCATGCCGTGCGGAACCAGCTCCTTGAGAGGCCGCCTCCAGCGAGGCCGAGCTCGGAGGCATGCCGTTGGTGCTCCGTTCGCCAGCTCTGCCCGGAGTACTGGCGGTCTGGGGCCGCTCGAATGGCAGGTTCGACAGAGGCCGATCAGGACCGATTCGGGGATGTTGAGGTCGAGATCCTGAGAGCTCAAGGGCCCGGGATGTGGGATGTGAGAATCACTGGGGGGTGCTCCGTTGAACGCGGTAGCCGCGTGAAGCTTCAAAGTGATGCGAGCTTTGCAGAGCTCCTGCAAGCTGGTCGTCGCTTGCGGCTGCTCAATACACGAATCATTGACATCGAAGACTTCGATAGCGGCGACCGAGAAATCATCGTGGCGCCGTCCGTATGGACCGAGCACTACGTTTGCGACACTGGGTGTGATCTGGTGTGATCATCAGGCCTAGGAACGGCGACGCCGCGCGTCCGGCCCCGCACGGATACCCTCACGCCGCCTCGTGCGCGCTATGAGAATCGTCAAAATGGGCAGAAGGGAGGCCGCGTCGCTGGGCCACGCGGGCTTCGAAGCGGCGCTACAGCCACGAGAGCTGCCGGCTGCCGGATCTGGAATGGCTTCCCCTTCTGCAACAATCAGTTCCTCCAAGTAGTGGTTTTCACCCGCCGCGGATGCCGCCACGGCGTACTCAACGCGGGCGCGATCCAGTGACCCGCGCGCCTTGCTGCATCGAGCCTCAATCCAGTGGTAGGCGCATTCCGGTGACAGCCCTGCGTTCGTGGAACCTTCAAGGTACTCATGCTTGCGGCCGATTCTCTTCCGCCGCGTTGGCGACATCTCACACAGTTCACTGGATCTCGCATTTGCGAATAAAATGTACCCTGTTGCAAGTTTGTCCGCGCACTCCGTGTGCTTGTTGCGTGCATGTGTTTGAAATCCGCGCATAACGCTGCTAAGTGTCTCATCTGATTGCGCCTGGATCGCTGCATCGTAGCTATCCGAAACCAAGCGCCACGAACTGCACGCTTCTAGCGGTGTGCCTAGGGCGTAATGGTCGTTTCCCAGAGCGTTGCAATGCTCGGTGAGAACTTTCGCTGCGCCGTCAGCCTGAGTCCTTGTGAGGACCATGCCAGGAAGCGTGAGGACATTCTCCTTGCTGCCGACTGCGGGTATCGTGACTTCCCAACTGCGCATTGGAGCGCTGGCGCTTCCGTGCCAGTCGCATGGAAGCGTTGCAAATGTGTGAACCTCGTACACGCCGCTGTCAACAGGAAACGGCTCGCCGAGGCGAAGCTGCACCGACTTTCGGCCGTCAGGGAGAGCGCGCTCGTCTGCGCGGTTGAGGTAGACGAGCGATTGTAGCTCGACCTGGCTGGGCGTGTCTGTAACGACGAACGTGTGAGGGGCAGGCGTTGCTGCGAGCCGCTCGCGTGCAACTGCAGCATGTGGACTATCTGAGCGAACTTTGAGCAGGAGTTCTCGTGTTGTGACGAAGTGAGCCATCCTGGATTCGCATTCGGCCCAAAACAAAACGTTCTGATCCTGCGCCTTGCGGCAATATGCATTGTCGTCGGAACACCGCCATCCTAAGTCGTCGAACTCTGCGTCGGCAACCCGAAACGGCTGGCAGTCGGAACTATCATGGTCGGGCTTCGCCCTTTCGACAAGCGCGTGTCCTGACGCTGTCAGGCCGACGAAGTCTGCTTCCATGTTGACGCTCGGAACGTCCGAGCGCATTGTGAGCCGCGAGTAGACCAGGTATCGCTCTTCAAGCTTGGCTGCACGACCGAGGCAAGTCGCGAGGAGCTCCATGGTCGCGTAGCTGTTCTTGAGAAGGAGCGCCTTCTTGAGTGATTCGCATGCCTGCGCGATCTCCGACGGCGACGCATTAGTATCGAAGACCGTCCGCTTCGCAGTTGCGTAAAGGTCGTCTGGACTCTCCGCGGATTCTTCAGCGGGAGGGGTGAGCAAGCCTGCAAGCACGAAAAGGTGAACGCAGGAGAGCATGGGCGTTCAGTCAGGGAGGTGAGTCCGGGAAGCGACTGGGATCGTCGGGGTTGGGTGGAAGAGAGTCCGCCGGCCCCGCCGAGGGCTCGTCCTTCGTTGCAGGTGGCCGCTTGCGCTTGTGCGTGTCTCGCCCTCGCGGTTGCCCCTGATCAACAGGCGCTGCGGCGTTCTCCTGCGCTGTGGCTGGAGCAGGAGCGTCCGGAGTTGGCGAGGCCGCGGGGGGAAGAGGCGTGAGCTGTATGAATACTGGCTCGTCCTCTACGAGCACAATACTCATATCCGCGTCGACGTAACGTGGGGAGCGGACGCGGACGCGCACGCGTTCATTGAGCCATCGTTCACGGTCAACCTCCTGAAAGTACGCGCGACCGGTGGAGTCGAGCTCGCGCTGTTCGAGTCGCCTTCCGAAATACATGGAGACCTCGCCCTCGCTGGGGGCGTCGAAGACGCCGTCGGGCCCATGGGCTTGGATGATCACATCGAAGGCGCCAGCGGGGGCAGGCGGTTGTGGCTCGGTCGGAAACATTCGTGGGATAATCACGAAAGCTGTGAGTAGCCATACGCCGAAGCCTCCGCCGGCAGTCACTCCGATACTGGGGAGCCAGTCCTTAAGTTCGCCGTTGCCGGGAGGAATGGTGAGGTGGCCAGTGAACGCCCCGGCGGCGAAGCCTGACGCGATGGGAAAGAACAAATTGAATAGACTGATGTGATGGGGCGGCGGATGATCTTCGCTAAAAAGGAAGACGGCGAACGACACGACGACGAGGAGCATTGCGCAGCCGAGTGCGAAGAAGGCCGAGCTTACCTTACGCTCCGCGAATGGTGCTTGTCCTGCACTGTCGTCGGCCGCTTCTGCTGATGGCCTGTCGTTGGACGCTGTAAGAGAGGGAGAGCTGTCGGCGGTTGGGGATGGCAAGTTTGGGCCGGCATGAGGACGGCTCTGCACCGAAGCGTGCAGATCGAGTGCAAGGGGATTCTCGCGGTCGCTATTGAGCTGACGGACGAATGTCAGTGTGCACCGCTCGGCGGGTGCGTCGGGAGCAACCTTCAATTGAACGTGTTGAATATCGTGCGAGCCATCAAGGTCAAGTACAGGTCGATCAAAGGTCACCTTGGGTAGCGATGTTCGTAGCGCGAGTTCGCCGCGAGCGTGACACGTTTCTGGATGGAAGTAGCTGATTCTTGTGTCGTATGAACACCCTTGGCAGAGCGCGAGAGGCGTTGCTGAGTCGAGAGCGTTGGTGGCCCATCGTACGGTAAACCATGGCCCTCCGTCGTCGAGCTCGGGAAACTGGCGGAGTAGAGCCTCTACAAGCGTCTGCCACAGTGCTTCGTCTGCATCTTCAGAATCGAGCGTAAGAATGTCGGCGAGCTGAACTCCGTGGATGCAGAGCCACATCTGGCCGCGGGCGTGGCGCGCATCTGTGGTTCTGTGCGGATAGGTGCCGTTGCTTGAACCGTCAGCGTTGTAGTCGCGGAGTCTCTCGGTCAGCAACCGCGAAACGGAAGCTGCATCGAGGCAGTACTTTGGATATCCACGCACGCGAAGTGTCAGCGCCACGGTTTCGCCGACTTGTTCGACCTCTTCGACGACCGCGTGCCTGAGTGGCAGCGCGGCCAGTGTGTCCTGCGAAAAGTAGGTGATGAGGGCCGGCTCACCGGTCGGTAGCGTGCGCTGCAGGCCAGGGGCGACCTGAGCCAGCCGATAACGGAACTGAAGGTGCGACCCGGGCGGGAGCGCGAGGGCGCGGCTGATGTCTTGCTTGTACCGTAGCTTCGCGGCGGACGACAGCAGGATGTAAGGCGGTGTTGAGTGTGTCACGGGCCGCGACGTTCCTGGGCGTCGGTAGCGTCAGAGCGCAGTGAGGCGGACTCACTGATTGCGGCCGAGATCGCAACGACCACGTCCGCCAGTCCGGCACGAGAGGCGAGAAGTCGCGCCCGTTCGAGGGTCTCTGGCATCAGCTCGTTCTCTGCGCGCACATGGGTGGTGTCGTACGGCGGCTCGAGGGTGAGCTGAACACAGTCACGGCCAAATTGATCCCCGGTTAGGTCGATCCAGAGTGGCCCGAGCGGGCCCCCTACGCGGTTGAACCAGTGACTGGTTCCGCGGACAGTTGCGCTGACATAGTCACCGCCGAACATCGCATGGACGATCACAGCGACCGCGGCGCAGTGGCCCGCACTGGGCGCGCTGCGGCTTCCCGCGGCGGCCGCGGTGTCCGCTGCGAAGTGCGACTCCAACCGAGCGCGGAGGACGTGGAGCCGCTCGGACAGCGCGTCATCGGGGCGTTGCACTGGCGACACCAGGATAGCCGCGCACGATGGCCGACGCGAGGCTGCGGTGCCTGCGTCGCGTGGTCGTTAGCGAACTCGCCCGTTCGAGCCTGAAAAGCGCCGGGGATCCCGAGGTGAGCTCACCTCGGGATCCCCGTACGACGCCGAAGTCGTCGTTCTCTCAGTGGAGGCGCCGGGAGTCGAACCCGGGTCCGAAGGCCGTCGCGGAGGACCTCTTCACGTGTGTGGCCGGTGGATTTGATCTCGGCTCGGGGCACGCCCATCGGCAAGCGATCCCTTCGCCCAGCCCCAGTCTCTCGCCGCCACCTTGGGACAACGGGTGGCGACCAGCTCGTGTGTTCACGCGTGCAGGCTACTCGAGCTCCTCACCTGCACACGTCGTCGGTTCTTAGGCGACGAGGGCCATACGGCCGTAGCTGTTATCGTTGGCAGCTGTGTTTTCCCGGGCCGTTTTGACGCGGAGACCTGGGATCCGCGACACGCAGTCACTTCGTTCAGAACCCCCGTCGAGACCGTTACACCCCCTGATGGTCCGAGCGGCGCCACGGGGAGCGGCACCGACCGGCCAGGCAGTATGCGTCCCCGCTCGACCCCGCGCAACCCTCCGGCGCGCACCGCACCGCGCGCGCGGAACGCTGTCGGGCTCGCTCTGCCCTCGATCCGGCGAGCGCCGCGATCGACCGCCGCGCGACGCGGCATCATCGCGCGCATGGGGTTCTGCATTCGGCCACGGAAGGGCGCCGAGCGAAGATGGAGCGCGTGCGTGCTCGCGATGCTCGGCGCGTCGTCGTGCTACCGCACCGAGGAGGCGTTCATCCGCCGCTTCGCGAAGCTGAGCTGCATCCACGATCGCGAGTGCCAGCGCGAGGCCTACGACATGGCGTGGGACAGCATGAAGGACTGTCGCGCCGATCAAGAAGCGCTGCTCACCCAGACGATCGACGAGATGGGCTCGGGCTGCGTGTACCAGCGCGACCAGGGCAACGAGTGCATCCACACCACGTACCGCCACCGCAAGGACTGCGGCCCGGTCGAGGACGACCTCGTCGAGGCGTGCACCGCCGTATGGGTCTGCAGCTCCGGGCTCGAGCTCGACGAGGACCCGATGGCCGGCGCGTTCGAAGCCGCCCTGCCCCGCGACTGACCGAGCTCGCCGCACGCCCCTTGCGGCCGACCCGTCAGCTATGTCACTCTGCGAAAGTGGCGTTGCTAACACGTAGGCTGGTGGTGGTGGTCGGCCTCGCGGGCGGATGCGGGCCGCAGGTCATCGACCCGAGCGAGGGCGCCTCGACGTCGACGACCGACGTCGCCACCACCACCCAGGGCACGACCGTCGGCACGACCACCACGGGCCCGACGACCACGACCTCCGTCGACGACACGAGCCCCGCCGACTCGTCGACCGATCCGGAGATGACGTCGCTCGTCTTCATCGAGGACCCCACCGGCGGCCCGGTCGACTGCGACATCTGGGATCAAGACTGTCCCGTCGGTGAGAAGTGCGTGCCGTGGGCCAACGACGGAGGCAGCTCGTGGAACGCAACGCGGTGTGCACCCGTCGCCGAGGAGCCGCACGCCCCCGGGGAGTCGTGCACGGTCGAAGGCAACGCGGTCAGCGGCCTCGACGACTGCGACTACGGCTCGATGTGCTGGGACGTCGATCCCGAGACGATGATGGGCGAGTGCGTCGCGTTCTGCATGGGCACCGAAGCCAACCCGATCTGCGAGGATGCCTGCACGTCGTGCACGATCAACTCCTCGGGCATCCTGAATCTCTGCCTGCCGATGTGTGATCCGCTCGGGCAGAACTGCAACGAAGGCGAAGGCTGCTATCCCGTGAACGACACGTTCGCGTGCGCACCCGATGCGAGTGGCGACATGGGCGGCGTCGCCGAGGTGTGCGAGTTCCTCAACGTCTGCGATCCGGGCTCCGCATGCATCCCCCCGGACATGTTGCCCGCGTGCGAGGGCTCGTACGGGTGCTGCTCTCCGTTTTGCGACGTGGCCGCGGCCGACACCTGCGACGCGCTCCTGCCCGGCACCGTATGCCGGCCGTGGTGGGATGGTGGTGGACCGCAGGGCTGCAGCAGCGGCGAGATCGGCGTGTGCGCGCTTCCGCCGTGATGCCGCACAGCGCCCTCCTGACAACCGTGTCGCGGTCGATTTTTCCCGCGGTGTCCGTCATGATCCGGGCGTAGCCGGACCATGGTGGAAGTAGCTCGGTCGATCGACCGGCGCGCTCTCGCGATCGAGGATGGATGCGGATGAGACGATCGAGCTCGACGCTCGTGATGGCCATGTTGTCGCTCGCCTGCAGCCCGAGCGATGCCGCTCCGACCGGCGGCGCCGGCGAGGGCGAGGCGAGCTCGGGCAGCTCGAGCTCGGCCAGCGGCGACCCGGCGCCGAGCTCCACCGCCGCGACCGAGGACGAGACCGGCGAGCCCCCGCAACCGCTCGACTGCAGCCACGTGCCCGAGGCGCTGACGAGCGCGCGCTGGTGGACCAGCGCGGAGTCCCAGGACTTCGGGCTGCCCGTGCCGTTCGCGGCCACGACCGCGGGTCGTGCGGTCTGGCTCGTCGAGGAGCGGCTCACCTGGATCGCTGCGGACGGCGAGCTCGCCACGCCGATGGCGATGGCTCCGGGCGAGCACCCCACCGGCCTCGTGGGCACGCCGCGCGGCTCGGTGATCGTCGCGGGCTGGCGCGACGCCGGTGTCAGCGGTGAGAACGATGCGTTCCTCGTCGAGCTCGACGCCGACGGCACGCGCGGCGACGAAACCAGCTGGAACGTCGAGCCCGACGCGAACGAGAAGCCCATCGCGATCGTGACCTCGCCGGCGGGCGCGATCGCAGTCGTCACCGACGTCGCCTTCGACGCGACCATGCCCACGGCCGAGCCGTTCGTGCGCCTCGATCGCTTCGATGCTGCGCTGGTGCTCGGGCACTCGCTGGTGCTCGGTGCACCGCTCGCCGACCTCGCGATCGACGACGACGGCACCGCGTATCTCGCCACGTCCGGCGCATCCGTGGGCATTGCGGCGATCGACTCAGGCGGTGCGACGCGCTGGGAGGCGTTCGAGCCCTACGCAGGCGCCTGGCTCGGGCTGGCGGTCGGCGACGCGCACGTGTGGCTGGCGCAGCGCTCCGGCGAGGGCTTCGGCGGCGGCTCGCTGCGCGCGCTCGATCGCAAGGGCGGCGCCCACGACTTCACGGAGATGTTCACCGCCGACGATCTCTCCATGCCGATCGAGAATCCCGTCGACGTCGCCGCGTCGCCGTGCGGTGGTGCGTGGCTCGTCGCCGAAGGTCGCTACGACGGCGACAGCTACGTGACGCTCTCGTACTTCGACGACGGCGGTACACGCAGCGACGTCACGAACGCGCCCCAGCCACCGCCGGTCTCCGGCGCGTCGTACGGCGACATCTACGGCATCGATCGCGGCGCCGACGGCAGCGTCGTGGTGGTCGGCCGGCTGAGCCATCCCAGCAGCTCGCGCGTGTGGGCGAGCGCTTTCTGAAGGACGAGCGCGATGACACGGATCGCAACCAGTTCCTTGCTCGCGGTGCTCTGCGCCTGCGGACCGAGCGTATCGGCCGGCGACGGATCCGGATCCGCGTCCTCCGAGGAGAGCGGCGCGGACGCCAGCAGCAGCTCCGAGGAGAGCGGCGCACCGCCGGTCACATGTCGCGAGCTGCCCGCGGCGCTCGAGCCACTCTGGTCGAGCATCGTCGATCCGGACACGCTCACCGACGCGTGGTGGTCGGCAGCGACCGCCGAGGGTGGTGCGGTGTTGGCGAGCCGGGCGTCGATGGTGACACTGGACGCCTCGGGGACGGCGCAGGCGGTGCAGTGGTTCGGCCCGCTGGTGCCGACCAACGTCGCGTTCGCGGACGACGGACAGATCTGGACCGCGAGCAGCGACGCCGAGCTCGTCGTGACGCGCCACGACGCCAGCGGCGAGCTCGCGCGTGGCACTCGGCCGCGACAGGGTGAGGAGTATGTCGTCGACATCCTGCCCGAGCCGGGCGGCGGCGCGCTGCTGCTCAGCGTGGGCGAGAGCGTGCGGCTCGAGCGGGTCGGCGACGACATGACGTTCGGCGAGCCGAGCACGATCGGCGGGGCCGAAGAGCTGCAGTGGGTCGAGCTGGGCGCAGGCGGGCTCGTGCTCGCCACCACGCGCGACACCGAGGAGGCGGCGCTCACCGCCTTCGACATGGGCGGCACGCAGCTCTGGCGCACCGCGCTGCCGGTGCCGTTCTTCGAGCAGAGCCTGCAGATCACCTCGCAGTCGGCAGTCGGGGACGTCGTCTATACCCACGTCGCCCAGGTCGACTACGCCGAGTCGCCGCCGCGCTCGTCGTACTGGCTGTTCGGCACCGGTCGCGACGACGGCACGCTGCGCTTCGAGCTCACGACCGACGGCGGAACGATCGCCACCACGCCGTGTGGTGGGCTCTACCGCATCGGGCCCTGGCCGCTGCCCGACGAGCCGCCCCGCGCCGTGCTCGTCGAGTACGACGCGCTCGGGCAGATCGTCGGCGAGATCGAGCTCGCGATCCCGGCCGCGCCGGAGGGCTTCGTGCAGAGCGTGACCCACGGGATCGCCGTGGCGAACGACGGCAGCATCCTCGTGCACGGGCAGCTGGACAGCCTCGAAGGCGGCGATCCGTTGCAGTGGGCCGCGCGCTACTGAATCGCGCGCTGGGCGGGATCGAATCGCCGCATCGCGTCATTCCGGTGGGGCCCCGACGAGTGATCAGCGATAGACCAGGCAGCCCCGCGCCTCGAGGCGCGCGAGCCAGCTCGGTCGCACCGTCTCGGGGGTCCAGCGCAGATCGAGCTTGTCGAGCCGCGGCAGCGTGCAGATCGATTCGGGCAGCTCGACCAGCGGATTGCCGCGCAGATCCAGCACGCGCAGCTCGGTGAGCGCCGCGAGCCCGGCCGGCAAACCCGTGAGCCGATTGTCGCGCAGCGCGAGCTCGCGCAGCGCCGACAGCTCGCCGATGTCCTCCGGTAGCGCCGCGATCGCGTTGCCCTCCGCGCGCAGCTCGACGAGCGCGCGCATGCCGAGCACCGCGGCCGGCAGCTCCGTGAACGCGTTGCCGCCGAGGTTGAGGTAGCGCAGCGCGACCAGCCGGCCCAGCGCATCGGGCAGCGTGGTCAGTCGGTTGTCGTGCAGGTAGAGGAAGTCGGACAGCCCGACGACGTCGCCCAGCTCCGCCGGGATCGTCGCGATGCGGTTGTGCCCGACGTCGAGCATCCGCAGCCGCGCGAGCCGACCGATGCGCGCGTCGAGCTCCTCGAGCCCGTTGTCGGCCAGCACGAGCGTCTCCAGCTCGCGCTCGTCCCACACGTGCTCGGGCACGCGGCCGAGCTGCTGCTTCCACAGGTTCAGGTGCTGCATCGCTCGGCGGTCGATCTCGCACGGGCCGGGCCTGCGCGGGGCGTTTTCGCCGGCTGCCGCGTTGGGCGACCCCGGGACGGATCGCCCCCCCAGCCTGCACTCAGCGGGCATGACGACGACGCCGAGATTCGCCCTGACCCTGCTTGCGCTGGCGGCGGCCTGCACGCCCACGACCGAGGGCGAGCAGATCAACACCGACGACACGGGCCCGGAGCCGGGCGACGAGAGCAGCAGCAGCGAGGACGAAGGCGACAGCAGCAGCAGCGAGACCGACGAACCGCCGCCGCCCGCCGAGTGCCCCGAGCCCACCGACGGTCCGACGATGGCGACCGACGTCACCGCGGACACCACGTGGACCGCGGCCGGCAGCCCGTACATCGTCGCCCACGACCTCTCGATCCGCGCCGCGCTCACGCTCGAGCCGTGCACGCAGGTGCTGATCGACGGCGGCCACGGCATCGTCGTGCGCGACGCCGGCAGCGTCACGGGCATCGGCACCGAGACGACGCCGATCCGTATCGGCGCCTCGGATCCCGCCGCGCCGTGGACCACGATCCGCATCTACCACGGCAACGTCATCACGCTCGCGCACGCGACCATCGAGGACGGCGGTGCCGTCACCAACTCGAGCCCGCTCGACACCGCGATGATCCACGCGCAAGCCGTCGATGCGCCCACGCACGACACCCTCGCCTTCGATCACGTCACGCTGCGCGGCTCCGCGTCGCAGGCCGTGCTGCTCGTCGACGGCGCCCGCTTCGCGGCCAGCTCGACCGCGCTCGTCGCCACCGAGAACGCCAGCCATCCCGTGAGCACGTGGGCCAACGGGCTCTCGACCCTGCCGGACGGCGACTACACCGGCAACGGCGAGGACTCGATCTTCGTCGTCGGGGGCGGACCCGCGGCGATCGACGGCGAGGACGTCACGATCCACGATCGCGGCGTGCCGTACGTCATCGGCGACGGTGCCCATGGCACGCAGCTGCGCGTCGTCGAGGCCCTGCTGACCATCGAGCCCGGCGTGGAGCTGCAGTTCGGTGCCGACGGCGGGCTGCACGTCGACTACGGCTCGTATGCCGGGGTCGCGAGCGCAGCGCTCGTCGCCGTCGGCACCCCCGATGCGCCGATCGTGTTCACCTCGTCGTCGCCCACGCCGGCGCCCGGCGACTGGTACGGCGTCTACTTCTGGAACCAGCCCGATCCGCGCGACGCGATCACGCATGCGCGCGTCGAGTTCGCGGGTGGCGTCAGCCAGATCGGCAGCGGCGCGTGCGTGACCGACGGCATCGGCACCCACGACGCCGCGATCCGCCTGCTCGGCACCGGCGGGCAGATCCAGCCCGACGCACCGAGCGGGCAGCTCGTCACGCACACGCAGATCGTGTCGAGCGCCGGCGGTGGCATCGACCGCGGGTGGTTCGGCGACGAGATCGACTACCTCGACACCAACGAGTTCACCGACGTCGCGCAGTGCCTGCAGAGCTTCCCGCACCCGGTCGCGCCGGGGGTCTGCCCCGATCCCGCTCCGTGCCCGCGCGAGTGAGTGCAAAGCCCGCGAGCTCGCGAGCGACAGAGGCTCCGTTCGGCACTCCGAACGGGGCCTCTCGTCGTTTCGGCCCGCGGTCACCCAGCGCAGAGCTCGAGAGACGGATCGCCGCCGCAGCCCACACTCATCCTGTGAAATCATGAACACCAAGTCTTTCCTGACGGCCTTCCTCTTCTCCATGCTCTCCATCGGCGGTTGCGAGCTCATCGATCTCGGCGACACGCTCGGCAACGACGACGCCGAAGACACCGGCGACGACGACGACGACGACGACGACGACGACGACGACGACGACGACGAGACCGAGGGCGACACCGAGGGCCCGCACCCGTCGAGCGGCACGCAGCCGCACGACAGCGCCGACACGAGCGGCGGCGAGGGGACCGAGGGTGGCGAGACGAGCGTCGGTGGCGAGCAGACCGGGGTCGGCGAGAGCAGCAGCGGCGGCGGTGCCGAGGGGCCCAGCGACTGCGTCGAAGGCGAGCAGGCCTGCATCGACGAGCTCACGATCCAGATCTGCTACGGGGGCGAGCTCGTCGTGATCGACTGCTACGACGCGTGCGTCGAGGGTGGCTTCGCCGAGTCGCTGGGGTGCTTCTTCGACGAGACCAGCGGGCTCGACGTGTGCATGTGCGACGGCGAGGGCGGCGGTGGAGGCGGCGCCTGAGCGCGACGTCTCAGCGCCGGCGCTCGCAGGCAGCGAGCGCCGTGCGTGCCTGCGCGACCAGCCCGGCATCGTGGCCGCGCTCGAGCTGCTCGAGCGCGCGGCCCAGCGCAGCACGGGCCGCATCGAGCTCGCCCCGCGCCAGCCGAGCGCGCCCGAGCGCGAGCCCGGCCTCGCCCGACCACAGCACGCCGCCAGCCCGCTCCGCGAGCAGCTGCGCGAGCGCGTCGAGCTGTACGCTCGCCTCGTTCGCACGCCCTGCATCGGTCATGAGCTTCACGCGCGCCGTCGCTGCGACGAGCCGATCTTCCGAGAGCACGAGCGGCGCGACGGCCAGGATCGCGTCCTGCTCGTCGAGCGCGGCCTCGGCCTCGTCGAAGCGCCCCGCGGCGCCGTGCGAGCCCGCGACCGCGACGAGCGCCCGCGCCGCGCTACGCGTCTGCGCCGGTGCGGCGGCGAGCGCTCGACGGTAGAGCGAGAGCGCCTCGTCGGGTCGTGACTGCAGCTCGCGGATCCGGCCGAGTCCGATCCACGCGGTGACCAGATCCGGGCTCGCAGCATCGACCGGCTCGAGCAGATCCGCGGCGCGCTGGTACTGCCGCTCGGCCGCATCGTAGACGCCGAGATCGACGCACGAGCCCCCGAAGCCCACCAGCGCTTGGCCGAGCGTGACGACGTCCGTCGTGTCCCCGAGCAGCTCCACCGCACGCTTGAAGGTCGCGTTGGCCTCCTCGCCGTCACCCGCCCTACGCAACGCCGCCCCGAGCGCATTGAGAGCCACGCTTCGCTCGACCGGCGGGGCCTGCATGCGCTCGAGCGACGCGATCGCCCGACGCAGCGCGGCAATCCCTTCGGCATCACGGCCGCTCTGCGTGAGCGTCTGCCCCAGGCGGATCTCCGCACCCACGGCGTTGGGATGGTCTTCGCCGAGCGCCACGCGGAACTGGTCGCGCGCCGCGCGAAAGCTCTCGAGTGCGCGATCGAGCTCGCCGCGCTTGAAGTAGACGCCGCCGAGGTTGGAGCGCAGCGTCGCCGACATCTCCGCGACCTCGCGGTGGCCCTCCGCCAGCGCGAGCCCCTGCTCGAACTCGCGGATCGCGTCGTCACTGCGCGACGCTGCCAGGAACGCGGTGCCGAGCGAGTTGTGCAGCGCGAGCACCCAGAGGATCGGATCGCCGACCCGCGCGAGCTGGGCCCGCCCGAGCGCCCCCCACTTCTCCGCCGACGCGATGTCGCGATCGTACTCGCCGGCGATCCACGTGAGCATGACCGCCGCACGTGCGACCGGCTCGTCGTAGCCGATCGCCATCCCGGTCGAGACCACTTCCTCGAAGGCGCGGCGTGCATCGTCGATGCGACTCTGTCGCTCGCGGATCTCGCCGGTGCGATGCAGCGCGTCGACCAGCACGGGCGCGTAGCCCACCTCGCGCGCGAGTGCGACGGCGGCAATGGCCGCACTCGCTGCGTCGTCGTACCGCCCCGCGGCCTGCAGCGCGCTGGCATCGGCGAGGCCGCGACGGACCTCGGCGACCGCCTGTCGCTGCTCGGGTCGCGGCGGCGAGAGTCCGGCCTCGAGCGCCTCGAGGTCGTTGCACGCGGCGATCGGCCCGAGCGATGCCGCGACCTCGTCGGCATGATCGACGAGATCCGCATCTCCCTTCGCGAGCAACGCCACCACTCGAGCGAGCGCCTGCGTGCGGTTGTCGAGGCAGACCACCTGGCGGTCGAACAGCGCCTCCGACTGCTCGTGGCGCACGAGCGCGGCCTCGCACGCCTCGCGATACGTCGCGCTCAGCGTCTGCGCATGGCCGTCGAGCTCCGCGGCGACGCGCTCCCACGTCTGGACGGCGTTCGGGCGCTCGCTGGCCGCGAACGTCGCTCCGATCGCGTCGCGTCGCTGCGCGCTCCAGGCCTCCTCGAGCAGCGGCGGCGTGGTGCGACACGGCTGCGCGTCGACGAACGACCACACGAGCGCCGAGCCACCGGCCAAGACGCCGAGCGAGACACTCGCGCGCACGAGCCACTTGCGGCGCGGAGAGCCGGCACGCAACGCTGCGACCAGCTCGCCCATCGCGGCGAAGCGATCGCGCGGCAGCGGCGACAGCCCGCGGAGCGCGATCGCCCACAGCCACGCGGGCACGTGCGCCGGCGCCGGCTCCTCGCGCGGCTTCATCTTCGCGTGCAGGAGCGCCTGCGCGTTGCCGCGGAACGGACGCTGGCCCGCGAGCGCTTCGAACAGCGCGACACAGAGCGCGTATTGATCCGCCGACGGTCCGACGTCGTGCCCGAGGTGCTGCTCGGGCGCCATGTACACCGGCGTGCCCACCACGCGTCCGGCCTCGGTGAGCCGGGTGTCCTCGCCGGAGTCGGTGGAGTCGAGCTCGCCGGGCAGCGACGGCGGCGGCAGCTCGATGGTCGAGCGCGCGATGCCGAAGTCGGCGACGAGCACCCGCCCGTGCGCGCGCCCCTTCGTGCGCTCGACGAGGATGTTCGCGGGCTTGACGTCGCGGTGCACGAGCCCCGCGGCGTGCACGGCCGCGAGCCCGGCGGCGGCCTCGGCGAAGACGCGCACGACCTCGGGCCACGGCCGCGCCCGCATGCGCAACCATTGCGCGAGGTCGACTCCGTCGACGAGCTCGAGCGCGACGTAGACTAGATCGTCGTGCACGCCCACGTCGTAGACCGCGAGCACGTTCGGGTGCGAGACCCGGGCGAGCGCACGCGCCTCGGCGACCAGCCGCGCGCGGGCCTTGCTCGCATCCTTCGCGACGCGACCGGGATGCACGAGCTTGAGCGCGACGTCGCGATCGAGCCGAGGATCGTGCGCGCGGTAGACCATGCCCATCGCGCCGTGGCCCAGCACGTCGAGCACTCGGTACGCGCCGATGACCTCGGCGACGTCCAGCTCACTCATTGCGCCACCACCGACGCCGTCACGATCGCGATCGTCGCGCGAGCACATCCGCCTCGTCCAGCGCGGCAGCGCTCTCTTCGCCACGCATCCGCCCCGGCCGCACCCCGCCCCACCCGGGCCGTGATCGGGGCCGGACGACCCGCTCACGCCCCAACGGCGGCCTTGTCCCCCGCACGCCCGCGTGCGGCCTTCGAACCTGTTAGCGTCCTCCCATCGCGTCGCCGTCCCCGCGGACGAGCGTCGCTTCCACCTGCACCTGCGGCGCGCGCCCCAGCTGCGCAAGCGAGAGTGCAGTGTCCGAGAGTCGTTCTTCCCCGCGTTGGCCCCGAGCCCAACGCTTCGAGCTGTCCGGGTACGGACGCACGATCGTCGCGGCCTACCGCTCGCGGATCCGCGCCGTCGGTGCGCGGGGCGACCACGCGATCTTCGAGCACGCGCGCAACGAGTGGGCCGAGCAGTACGAGCTGCTGCCGGACGACGGGGTCTACCTCGCGGAGATCGAGGACGGGCCGCGCACGCTGGCGCAGCTCAGCGAAGTGCTGGCCGCGTGCCACCAATCGCGCGAGGACGTGGCGAAGAGCGTGGGCCGGCTGGTCGACGCGAGACTGGTGGTCGCGCTCGCATGACGTCGCCGATCCTGGTCGCGGGCCTGCCGCTCCCGCACGCGCTCGGCCGCGCGCTCGACGAAGGTCGCTGGCGGCGCCCCTCGGACGATCGCTTGCTCCGCGTCTTCCGGGAGCGGCCCACCGCCCCCGTCATGCTGGACCTCGATGCGATGCACGAGGTCAACCGCAAGTGGCGTACGGAGACCGATCCGGCTTACTTCGGACACAAGGACGATCGGGTCCCGCCGGGCGATATCGACTGCCGCCGGTCGTCGATCGTCGGCCGCCTGGGCCCCGACCTCCCGTTCGCGCTCGACTACAGGGCCAGCGAACACGACCCAGCGGTGCTTTATCTGCATTCGGGCGGCGATCGCTGGATCACAGTCGCCCGCAACATCGACGAGCTGCTAGAACGGCTCGGGCTCGACCACGGTCGAGAGCCCGGGGCCCGCGCTCGCCGACATCGACAAGCTGCCACGAGCGCTAGCCGAACCTGAGACGAGACGAAGAGAGAACTGGAGAGTCAGATCATGGCGAACAAATTGTTTGTGGGCGGATTGAGCTGGAACACCACCGACGAGCTCCTCCGCGATGCTTTTTCCGTGCACGGTGAGGTGCTCGAGGCGAAGGTGCTCACCGATCGCGATACGGGTCGTTCGCGCGGCTTCGGGTTCGTGACGATGGCAACGGGCGATCAGATGCAGGCTGCGATCGAGGCACTCGACGGCAGCACGCTCGACGGACGCTCCATCCGCGTCAACCAGGCGGAGGACAAGCCCCGCGGTGGTGGTGGCGGTGGTGGTGGCGGCCGCGGTGGCGGTGGCGGTGGTGGCTACGGTGGTGGCGGCGGCGGCGGTGGCCGTGACGGCGGCGGCGGTGGAGGCCGGCGTCGCTACTAGTCCGCATCGGGACGGCACCTGACCGAGGTGCCGTCGTCTTCGCCTGAGAGGGCGCGGACAATCGATGACCGTCGCAGGACCGCATGGGCGGCTTGCGGCGGTCTCGTCGTTTCGGCGGTGCGCACGCGACGCTCGAAGTGGCGCTTCGCCCGGCGTGGTGCAGATCGTCGGCATGAACGCCAACGAGCCCACGGTCTCGCGCTACATGACGCACGATCCGGCGACCGTCGACGAAGATCTGCTGGTCGGGGACGCCCAGGAGCGCATGGCGATGGACAACATCCGCCACCTGGTCGTGGTCGACAAGGCGGGGCTCGTCGTCGGCGTGGTGTCGAGCGGCGACATCGCGCTCGCGGCCACGTTGCCCGGCGCCGACCCGAAGAAGCTGAAGGTCCGCGACGCGATGAGCGACAACCCGTTCGTGTGCGGACCCGACGTGCTGATCAGCGAGGTCGCGCTCGCGATGGAGGCCCATCGCTGGGGCTGTGCCATCGTGCTCGAGGGCGACGAGGTGATCGGCGTGTTCACGAACACCGATGCCCTGCGTGCGCTGCGTGAGCTCGCCACTGGCATGGCGGCAGCGCCGGCGGTGCACCCGACGCACCTGCCGCCCATCGGACCGACCTCTGCCCGCAAGCTGCGCGTGCGGCATCGCCACTCGGTCGACGCCGGCACCACGCAGGTGTTCAACGCGGGCAGCCGCGCCTGAGCTGAGCTGAGCTGATCAGACCCCGCCCTCGCCACCGCCCTCGTCGGCGCGGTGGAACACGAGCCCCCCTTCGCCGCTGCCGTCGTCGAGCGTGAGCACGTCGCCGGCCTCGTCGGTGCCGAGCGTCCAGGCGAGCTGCACGGTCTCGGCGACGTCCTGGCCCTCGACGAGCGTGCCGCACTGGTCGATCTCCTGCACGCCGGCGTCCGCCGCGAGCACGAGCGTGGTCGCGTCGATCACGAACGTGCCCGAGTAGGCCTCCTGCCCCACGGTGTAGCAGCCCTCGTCGTCGTACTCGTAGTAGAGCCCCTGCGTGAACGTGCCGTCGTCGTAGAGCTCGAGCAGCATCGCCGCGGTCTCGGTGCCGGTGACCCAGGCGCCGAGCACGTCGGCCGGTACCTCGCCACCATCGCCACCACCGCTCGTGTCCGCGGCGGAGTCACCCGCGTCGCTGGCATCGTCCCCGCCGTCGCCGTTGCTGTCGCCGTCGTCGTCGTTGCCGGTGTCGCCACCTTCGTCGTTGCCGTCGTCGTCACCGTCGGACGCGTCGTCGCCTTCGTCGCCACCGCTCGACTCGCCGCTCTCGTCCCCGTCGTCGATCAGGTCGTCG
The DNA here is from genome assembly GCA_964519175.1 of uncultured Nannocystaceae bacterium. GTDB lineage: Bacteria > Myxococcota_A > Polyangia > Nannocystales > Nannocystaceae > Xiheibacterium. Next base: position 34,579 of record CAZFKC010000053.1, on the reverse strand, counting down.
AGGTCGAGGTTGCAGCCGAGCGCGAGCTGAGCCGAGAGGCCGAAGGTCGAGAAGAACAGGACTCGATTGCGTGTCATCGTGCTCCGTGGGTGGAGCTGCACCGCGGGGTCCGTCACCGCGGTCGTGGCCCGCATCACATCAGCGGGCAGAGAGCTGCTCGAGCACGCCGCGGGCCGTCCGCGCGCGTTCCGCCTGCTCGAGCAGCCCCGCGTCGGTCGCGAGCTGCTCGGCCTTGGCGATCGCCGCCCTCGACTCCGCGCGCCGTCCGACGAGCTGCAGCGCGAGCGCGCGCTCGATCTCCAGCTCGGCGCCGAGATCGGCATCGCGCGCCGGGAGCTCGGCGCTGGCCTGCTCGATCAGCACGAGCGACTCCTCCGGACGACCGAGCTGCGTGAGCAGCGTCGCGACGTGGGCACGCGCGAGCGGCCGAGTGCGCGGCCGCAGGTCCTGCGTGCGCAGGGCGACGTCGAGGGCCTCCTGCGCGAGCACCAGCGCGTCCTGCAGCCGGCCCTGATCGGCGAGCAGGTTCATGTGCGTGTCCTTCGCGGAGATCAGCTCGTGCGAGTCGGGCCCGAGCGTCGCAGCCGCGATGCGCTCGGCCTCGATCGCGAGCGCGTTCGCCTCGTCCCAGCGCTTCTGCATGCCGAGCAGGCGCGCCTTGCCGGTCAGCGGGAACACGCGGTCGGAGTGGTCGCCCTCGTAGAGCGCCTCGTGGATCGCGATCGCGGCGTCGTACGAGCGCTCGGCGGCATCGAACGCACCGAGCCGCAGCTGCACCTCGCCCGCGTTGTTGTGCGCGATCGCCAGCCCGACCTTCTCGCCGCTGCGCTCGAACACGTCGATCGCACGCTGGTAGGCGGCCAGCGCTCCGCTCGCGTCGCCCGAGCGATCGAGCGCGAGCCCGAGGCTGATCTCGCCATGGCCGTAGAGCGACGAGCTGCGCCCGTAGATCCGCGCCAGCGCGTCGAGCACCTCGCGGGTGATCACGACCGCGCGATCGTTCTCGCCGCTGCGCCCGAGCATGTCCGCGAGCACGCGGCGCACGCCGATCACCTGCGGATGATCGCTGCCGACCAGCGCGCCGAGCTCCTCGATCTCCCGCTCGTAGGCCGCACGCGCACGCGCGGTCTGGCCGGTCACGTTCCACACGTTGGCCATGTTGATGCGGATGCCGTGCATCAGCTGCGTGGCGCCCTCGTCGGTCGCGGCGCGCTCGAGCCCGTGCTCGTAGGCCGCGATCGCCTCGTCGTGGCGGCCCATGTTGAGCATCAACGCGCCGGTCGCGTTGTCGAGCCGCGCGGCCGCCAGCGCATGATCGCCGCTGCGCTGGAGCAGGGCATGGCCGAGCTCCGACCAACGCTGGGCCTCCGGGAAGTCGCGCAGGTCCTCCGAGCTGACCCACAAGAGCGACGTCGCGGCCGCGGTCGCCGTCTCGTCGTGCCCGATCGCGAGCGCCTCCCACACCGCCTCGGTCGCGAGCGTGCGGGCCTCGTCGAAGCGATCGCGGGTCGCGAGCGCGTCGGCGCGCACGAGCTTGGCCTCGGCCACGAGCGGTGCGTAGCCGAGCTCGCGCGCGAGCTGCAGCGGCGGGCCCGAGCGCTCCAGCGCCTCGTCGTAGCGACCGGCATCCTTCGCGGCCGTGGCCCGCGCGAGCTCGCTGCGCACCGACGCCACCTCGGCGCGCACCTGCGGATCCTCGGGCGGCGCGACCTCGTCCGCGAGCGCCTCGAGATCGCCGCACGGCGCGATCGGCCGCAGCCGACCGATCAGCTCCCAGGCGTGATCGACGGTCTCGTCGTCACCGGTCGCGAGCAGCTCGACCGTGGCCGCGAGCGCATGTTTGCGCTGATCGAGGCAGCCCATGCGGCGATCGAGCATCGCGTCCGACTGCTCGCCGCGCACCGCCGTCGCCTCGCAGGCATCGTCGTGCATCGCGACCCAGCGCTGCGCATAGCCGTCGAGCTCGGCGCTCGCCTGCGTCCACGCCTGCGCCGCGAAGGGACGCGAGCTGGCGGTGAAGGCCTGCTCGACGCTCGCGCGCGTATCGGCGTCCCAGATCCCGGCGAGCCTGGCCTCGGCGTCGTCGCACACGCGGCGGCTCGACACCGCGAGCGCACCCGCGGCGATGCCCGCGACCGTCGCGGCCGCGAACGCGATGCGGCGGCGCCGACGACCCACGTCGTGTCGCAACGCGCGGGCGAGCTCGGCCATCGACGGGTAGCGCTGCGCCGGATCCGGCGCGAGCCCGCGCACGACGACACGGTAGAGCCAGCGCGGCACGCCACGGCGCCGGGGCTCGCGCGGCGGGTGGCGCTTCGCGTGCGCGAGCCGCAGGAGCGGCACGCGGAACGGTCGCTCCTTGTAGAGCGCCTCGAACAAGGACACGCAGAACGCGTACTGATCGGCCGCGGGCCCCAGCTCCGCGCCCATGTGCTGCTCGGGGGCCATGTACGCCGGCGTGCCGACGACCTGGCCCTCTTCGGTCAGCGAGGTCAGCTCGGCCGCGATGCCGTCGTCGCTGATGTCCTCGGCGTCGGGCAGCGGCGGCGAGTGGATGCCGCTCGGGTTCGGCGTCGCGTCGGTGCTGCGCGTCGCGATGCCGAAGTCGCCGACGCGCACGCGACCGTCGTTGCCGACGAGGATGTTCGCCGGCTTCACGTCGCGGTGCACGAGCCCGGCCCGGTGCACCGCGTCGAGCCCGTCGGCCGCGGCCGCGAATGCGGCGATCACCTCTCGCCAGCCGCGCGGGCGCAGCCGCAGCCACTTCTGCAGATCGATGCCGTCGACCAGCTCCATCGCCACGTAGTCGCTGCCCTCGTGGACGTCGACCTCGTAGACCGCGACCACGTTGGGATGCGAGAGCCGGGCGAGCGCGCGGGCCTCGGCGACGAGCCGTGCGCGGGCCCGACCCGCGACGTCGGAGCGCTGCGGATGCACCAGCTTGATCGCGAGCGTGCGCTCGAGCCGGGGATCGAAGGCGCGGACGACGACGCCCATGGCGCCCTGTCCGAGCACGTCGACGACGAAGAAGGGACCGATCGGCTCGCCGGGGCGCGGCAGGTGCAGCTCGTCGGCCCGACGCGCGCGCGCGTCCTCGGTCTGATCCGATGCGGCCTCGGGGCGGCTCACCTGCGCGGCATCCTAGCGCGCTGCGCCCGTGCGCGCCGTGGGCCAGCGCATGCGGGTGGCGTCGTCGGACGAAGCCACGCTCACTTGCCGGCGCCGCACGAGGCCCGGACGTCGGCGACGTAGCGCGAGGTCGTGTGGCGCTCGAGGAACGCGGCGGCCTCGCTCTTCGCATCGTCGACGCGATCGAGCGCGCAGAGCGTGCGGATCCGCAGCGCGAGCCGGCGCTGCAGGTCGGGATCGACCGGTGCCTGCGTGGCGTGCTGCTCGAGCAGCTCGAGCGCGCGCGCGGGATTGCCCGCACCGAGGGCCGACTCCGCGTCGTCGAGCAGGTGCGCGCTCGAGCGCGCGGGCGCGGCGGGGGCTGCATCGCGCGCGGCCGCATCGGCGGGTGCGACCCGCTGCGCGGCGTCGGCGGGTGCGTGCGATTGGCCGTGCGACTGGCCCTTCGCCGGGGCGGGCGCAGGCGCCGACGTCTTCGGCTGGGGCGGCGGACCCGACGAGACGACCCACCAACCCAGCCCGCCCACGACGGCGAGCGCGGCCCCCAGCATCACGGCACCGATCCAGCGCGACGACGTGGGCGCGGCCGGCTGCGCGTGGATCGGAGGCGCCGCTTCGGGCGGACGCGACTCGTCGACGCGCGAGATCACCATGCCCCAGCTCTGATCCTCGGCGCCCTGCGGCGGCTCGTCGTCGGCCATCGCCATCGCGATGAGGCTCTGCGCGCCCATGCTCAGCGCCGCGACTGGTTCCTCGCCGTCGTCGTCCTTCAGCTCAGCCATGGCAGCTCGCCTCCATGTTGCGCGCGATAGTCCGCGAGCGCTTGCTCGAACGCCTTGCGAGCGAGCCGCAGCCGCGAGTACACGGTGTTGAGCTTCGTCTCGGTGAGCTCGGCGATCTCCGGCGCGGTCATGTGCACGACGTCGGCCATCACGAGCACCTCGCGCTGCTCGTCGTCGAGCGTCGCGAGGATCTCGTCGAGCACGCCGGCCGCTTGCACGCGCGCGAGCTTGCGATCGGGCTCGGTGGGTGGACGCCCTCCGGTCGCGAGCGCCTCGCGACGCTCGCGGGCCGCTGCGCTGCGCCGTTGATCGCGGACGACGCGGTACGCGATGCCGAACAGCCACGTGGTGATCGCGGCGCGGTGCTCGAAGTCCGCGAGCCGGCGGTGCACGATCACGAAGACCTCCTGCACGATGTCGTCGAGCTCGCCGTCGCGCACGCCGAGCCGCCGGCACACCCGCCAGACGAACGCATAGTGCTTGCGGTAGAGCTCCTCGAGCCCTTCGGTGTGTGCCGCTGCTTCAGCCACCGTCCGTCGTCGCCAGCGGCACGGTGATACAACCGTCGAGCGTTCCGGTCGAGAGCTGCAGGTGCAGCTCGAGCTCGAGCAGCTCGCCGTTGGAGACGCCGATCTGCGTGAACGTCACGGTTCCGCTCTGCAGGGTCGGCGCGTCGGCGACCGCGGGGTAGAGCGTGATGAAGGCCTTCGCGGGCTCGCGGAGCTGCGAGGCCGGGTAGACGATGTCCTGCACGGGCATGCCCGTGAAGCCGATCGTGATCTGCGAGACGTCGGTGTCGTCGCCGTGGATGTAGACGTCGTACTGGATGACGCCGTCTTCGTCGGTGGCGCGGACCGCATCGACCGACACCGCACCGAGGCCGACGCCGTCCTCGAAGAAGAACTCCTGCCCGGGATCGCACTCGATCGGCACCTGATTGCCCGAGTTGCTCACCGCGGTCTCGCTGGGGGGTTCCCCCGTGGAGGAGCTGCTGCTGTCCACCCCGCCGTCGGAGCTCGAGCCGCCCTTGCACGCGACTGCAAAGGTCACCGCTGCGACGAAGAGAACGCGGGAAATGCCACGCATGACCCCGTTTCTAACCGATCCCGCGGCTTTCGTCATATGCGCGGTTCTGCACCGGCGGCCGCCGAGCGCGCCTCGGCAGGCCGACCGGCGTCGTCGCGCGTCAACACCCGCCACGATGTCCCTGCGAGCGCGCGACGTGCACGTGACGAGCCCCTGCCCCATCGATCTCGACGCGACCGGCATGCGCGGCGGCGGCGACCGCTGGCACTGCACGCACTGCAGCAAGACCGTGTACGTGCTCTCGACGATGACCGAGTCGCAGGCGCGCGGCTTCCTCGCCGCGCACGCGGGCCAGGACGTCTGCGTGTCCTATGCGATGAGCAAGGAGGGCGAGATCCGCTTCCGGCCCGAGCCCGTCGTGCCGGTCGCGTCGCTCGTGCGTCCGCGTCGGCTCGCCGCTGCAGCGATCGGGCTCTCGGCCGCGATGGCCGCGTGTGCACCCCACGACAACCCGCGCGTCGAGACGGCGACGGTGGTCGAGACCAACGGCGTGCCCGCACCCGTGCCGGTGATCCCGGTCGCGCAGAAGCACGCGCCCGACGACGTGCAGGTGGACGGTGGGATCGGCCGGATGCCTCCGCCTCCGCTCCCCGACGTCGTGCACGTCGCCGGTGGCATCAGTGTCCCGAAGGACGAGCCCTGCGATCCGCCGAAGCTCGAGCCGACCCAACAGCCCACCCAGCAGCCCACGCAACAGCCCACGATGGTGCGCGGGGGCCTGCGTCCGCACCCTCGACCGATGCCTCGGGCCGGATCGTGAGCGGATCCGGGCCTGGTTCCCCGAGCCCGCCCGAGGTTCCCGTGGCGCGCGAGTGAGCATCCCCCCGCGGCGTGCCGTCGCCACGATTGCAGCGCTCCGCTAGGGTGCTGAAATGGTGGCGGGGTCTCGACTGGCTCTGGGGTTGCTCGCGGTGGTCGGCACGGCGTGCAGTGCCGGCGTGATCGGAGGCAATGGTGCGAGCGGTGCGTTCGGCAGCGCGACCGCGACCACTGCGACGAGCACCGCGTCGGCCGGCGAGACCACGAACGCGACCGCCGACACGCTCGACGAGGACGACGCAGGATCCGGCGAGCAAGGCTCGTCCGGCACCGCGCCGGCGGAGGGCACGGGCGAGACCACCGCTGCTGCCGCGGAGAGCAGCGAAGGCGCGCCCGCCGAGTGCGGCAACGACACGCGCGAGGGCGACGAGGTCTGCGACGGCACCGATCTCGGCGATGCGACCTGCGCCGACTTCGGCTTCGACGACGGCGTGCTCGCCTGCGATCCCGCGTGCAGCCTCATCACCGACGCGTGCTTCACCTGCGGCGACGGCGAGATCGGGCTCGGCGAGGCCTGCGACACCACGAACTTCGACGGCGAGACCTGCATGACGCTCGGCTACGGCGCGGGCGCGCTGCTCTGCAGCGCCGATTGCCACACGATCGTCGAGGACGGCTGCGTGCCGCTGCCGAGCTGCGGCGACGGCATGCTGAACGGCGGCGAGCAGTGCGACGGCAACCAGCTCGGCGGAGCGAGCTGCGTGACGCTCGGCTTCGATCTCGGCACGCTCGAGTGCAGCGCCGGCTGCACGTACGACAGCGCGGACTGCATGGACGATCTGACCAACTGCGGGATGATGGGCGACTTCTGCCTCTTCTCCGAGGACGACCCACAGAGCACCTGCTGCCCGGCCGGCGTGGGCGGCAACATCTTCGGGCTCTGCGACGTGTTCCTCTGCGTGTGAGCGGGGGTGCGCTGGGCCGGCGTGCCCCGAAAGCGCTATCCTGGCCCGAGGGATCGATGCCCGCGCGCAACGACGACGTGCGTGCGTCGTCGGACGAAGGCGACGCGACCGCAGCGCCCGACGACGAGCGTCGCTGGGTCCGCGCGGTGTTGTGCGCGTGCGCGCTCGCGGCCGGTGCGTGCAAGGCCACGACGTTCACGTGCGAGGACGAAGCGCAGTGCAAGGACGGCGCGGCGGTCGGCGTGTGCCAGCCCAACGGGTTCTGCAGCTTCCCCGACGACGCGTGCGGCTCCGGTCAGCGCTTCGGTGCGCACAGCGGCGAGCTGTCGGGCCGCTGCGTGCCCGAGGGCGAAGCGACGAGCAGCGGCAGCAGCGGCAGCAGTGATGGAGGGCCGACGACGACGAGCACCACGATCGACCCGTCGATCGCCGAGGGCTCGAGCCGCGGCGAGAGCTCGTCGACGGCGATGGCCGACAGCTCGAGCGGCGCGCCGCCGACGACCGACGACAGCACCGGTGAGGGACCCGACCCCAGCCTGCTCATCCACATCGACTTCGAGGGCGAGCTCGCCGTCGGACTCGTCAACCACGGCTCGATCGGTGGCGTCGCCGCCTGCGAGGGCGACACCTGCCCGGCGCCGTTCGAGGGGCCGATCGGCAGCGCCGGCGTGTTCGACGGCCTCGACGACTGCGCGCGCATCGAGCACGTCCCCGCGCTCGCCCCCGAGCAGTTCACGCTGGCGATGTGGGCCTACCGCGAGGTGCCCGAGCCCGGCTTCGACGCCGCGTTCACGAAGCCCGTCGGCATGCTCGCGTACAACACCTGGCGCATGACATTGCAGGGCGATCCCAAGCTCGGCGAGCTGCTCAACGTGCACGTCGGGCTCGCCGACGACATGGGCGTCGACGGCTATGCCTCGCTGCCGCTCGGCGAGTGGAAACACTTCGCCGCGACCTGGACGGGCGACGCGCTCACGACCTACGTCGACGGCGTGTTCGTCGAGTCGCTGCCGTCGACGCTGATCGAGGTCGACGAGCACCCGGTCTACGTCGGTTGCGACGACGACCACGATCCGCTCGGGCTCGTGCACTTCGTACACGGCGCGCTCGACGACGTACGCATGTACGATCGCGTGCTCGACGAGGCCGAGATCGCCGAGCTGCACGCGCTCGCGATGCCGTGATACAAGGCGGGCATGGCTCTGCAACCGATTGCCGAAGAGCTGTGGTGCGCGGCCATCGACCACACCTTCATGGGCATGCACCTCGGCACGCGCATGACGGTGGTCCGGCTGCCGGGCGGCAAGCTGTGGCTGCACTCGCCGATCGCGATCGACGATGCGCTGCGCGCCGAGCTCGATGCGAAGGGCGAGGTCGCCCACATCGTCGCGCCGAACCTCTTCCACCACGTCTATGCCGGCGCGTGGAAGCAGGCCTACCCGAGCGCGCTCTTGTGGGGCGCGCCCGGGCTCGCGGCGAAGCGCGAGGATCTCGCCTTCGACGCGACGCTCTCCGACGCCCCCGACCCCGCGTGGGCCGACACGATCGATCAGACGCCGCTCGCCGGCTGCATGCTCGGCGAGATCGTGTTCTTCCATCGTCCCTCGCGCACCGTGGTGACCTCCGATCTCGTCGAGAACTTCGAGAGCTCGCCGCACTTCGCCACGCGGCTCTACCTCAAGGCCGCCGGGATCCACGGCAAGCCGGGGGTGTCCCGCGTGCTGCGCCCGATCTATCGCGATCGCGCGGCGGCTCGCGCGTCGCTCGAGCGCATGCTCGCCTGGCAGTTCGAGCGCATCGTGCTCGCCCACGGCAACCCCATCGAGCACGACGCGATGGACACGCTGCGCGCGGCCTACACGTGGCTCTGATCGCGCATTAGACTGGCGGACGCGTGACGAGACGCAGCCGAGAGAAGCCCCGCTGCGGCGGGTGCGGGCTCAAGCCCGAGGGCTGCATGTGCGCTGGCCTGCCCAAGGTGACGCTCGCGACGCCGATCGTCGTGGTGCAGCACGTCGGCGAGCGCCACAAGCCCACCAACACGGTGCGGCTGCTCGTGCAGATGCTCGCCGGCACCACGATCGTGCCCTACGGCATGCGCGACGAGGCGTTCGATCCGGGCCCGCTCGTCGACTCCGAGATCGACTGGGTGCTGCTCAGCCCGCGCGAAGAGGCCACCGTGCTCGCGCCCGCCGATCCGGGTGCGCGGCGCCGCGGCTTCGTGCTGCTCGACGGCACGTGGGCGCAGTGCAGTCGCATGTCCCGGCGCGCCGCGGTCGTGCGCGAGCTGCCGTGCGTCGCGCTGCCCCCGGGGCCCCCGTCGATCTGGAAGCTGCGCACGCAACACCTCGAGCACGGCATGTCGACGTTCGAGGCCGCGATCCGTGCGCTCGCGACGATCGAGGGTGACGACGCCGTGCGCCCGATGCTCGACGCGTTCGCCGACGTCACCGCGCGCATGCTCCTCCTGCGCGGCAAGCCGCCCGCCGCCGAGCCGCCGGGCGCGTCGCGATGACGAGCACCGGGCGCGCCGTCTTCGTGTGGATGGCGATCCTCTCCGCCGGCACGTTGCTGCTGGGGATGTTGCGCGAGCTGACGATCGCGCAGCAGCTGCAGGCCAGCGGCGCCGCCGATCTGTTCTTCCGCGGCGTCGTCGTCGTGGGCGCCGCGCGCAACTTCACGCTCGCGCTCCTGCGCGCGCGCTGGATCCCGCTGCCGCCCGGGCCCTCGCCGCGCACGCTGCTCCGGGCCGGCCTGCCCAGCTGCACCGTCATCGCCGCGGTCGCGGTCGCGAGCCTCGCGATCGTCATCCCGCGCGCGCAGTGGCTCACCATCGAGAGCGCGACCTTCGTCGCATGCGTGATCGTGGCGAGCTACGGTGCGGCGATCCGTGCGCTGTCCGAGCGCCACGGCCACGAGCGGCTCGGCGTCGTGCTCGACTGGGTACCGCTCGTCGGCACGATCGCGGGGCTCTTGCTCGTCGACGGCGTCGCGCTCGGTGCGATCGGTGGGCTCACGGTCGGGCTCGCGCTCGCGCTCGTGCTGCAGCTGCCCACCGCGCTGCGCGAGCACGGCACGAAGACCGGCGCAGTCGCGGTCTCGCCCGGGTGGGCGCTCTACGTCGACACGCTCATCTATGTGAACCTCGGCCTCGTCGACTCGATGCTGTCGCTGTACGTGCTCGACGAAGGCGACTTCGCGCTGCTCAGCTACGGCTACCTCTTCGTCAACGCGATCCTCGCGGTGCCGACGGCGGGCGCGACGATCCTCGCGCTGCGCATCGGTGGACGCGGACGCGGCGAGGATGCCCAGCGAATGCGGCGCTTCGCGCTGGGCGGCGGCACGATCGCGGGGCTCGGCGTCGCCTGCGTCGCGGGGTTGCTCGCGTGGGCACCGACGGGTGCGCTCGTCGATCGCGCGGTGGGCTGGCCGATCGCCGAGCGCATCGCGGTGCTCGTGCTCGCGAGCGCACCGTTCGCAGCGCTGCGGCTGGCGAACACGATCGGTCGCCAGCTCCGGGTCGCGCGCGATCCCGACGGGCTCGTGCGCTGGGACGTGATCGGGCTGGTGGTGCGCGCCGCGATGCTCGGCTTCGGGGCCGCGGCGATCGGTGCGATTGCGTCACCGATCGCGCTCGGGCTCGCCGAAGCGATCCAGCTCGCCGCGTGGGTGCGCTGGCGCAGCGGATCGACGTGAGTCAGCCGCCTTCGCTGACCCCACCGCCCTCGCCACCACCGCCCTCTTCGCCGCCGCCTTCGCCGAGGCCCGGCAGCGCGTCGGCGCACTCGTCGGGCAGCGCGCAGCCGGTGCGTTGCTGCACGCAGTAGCCCACGAAGGCCTGCTCGAGCTCGGTGAGCGAGCTGCAGATCTCGATGCAATCGACCGCCGGCACGCAGCCGGCCTCGATGAACTCGTTGCAGCCCTCGACGCAGGTCGGCGCATCGCCGCCGCCGGTGGTGCTCTCGCCGCCACCGCCTCCGCCGGTCGTCTCGCCGCCACCGCCGACCTGCCCCTCGAGATCCGTCGAGCACTCCGCGTCGCAGACATCCGCCTCGACGCACGCGACGAACACCTCGATCGCGGCCGAGGCCGCGTCGGCGCACGCCTGGTAGCAGGCCGCATGCTGGGCCGCGTCGTTGCACCCGAAGAGCTTCAGGTGATCGCAGGCCTCCTTGCACTGGCCGCGCTCGTTCTCCGAGGCCGCGGTCGCACCCGGGCCACTGCCGACCTCGCCACCGGCCTCGCCGCCACCTTCACCACCGCCACCCGTGCCGTCCCCCGAGCCGGCATCGCAGGCGAGCGGCTGGGCTGCGAACAACACGAGGACACCGAGCGCGCCGAGGCGCGCGAGACGAGCTTTCTCCGACATGACGATTCCTCGCGCGACCGAGGTCGGCCGCGCTGGGCCTCACGACGCGACGGGCCTGCCGACCGTCGCAACAATTCGACCGACCGCCGAGATCAGCCGCGCAGGAGCCCGCCGATCGTGATCTCGAGGTTGCTGCGCACGAGCGCGACCAGGCTGTCGAACTCGCTGCGATCGATGCCGAGCGCGTCACACAGCTTGCGTCGGGTACCGCGCAAGAGCTCCTCGCGGATGCGGGCGAGCCAGCGCGCCGCCGTGGCCCGGTGCACGCCGAGCACGACCGCGAGCTGATCGAGCGTCAGCCCGTCGACGAAGCGATAGCGCAACACCGCCCGATCCTCGGCATCGAGCGCCTCGAACGCGGCGCGCAGCGCCGCACGCAGCTGCTCGCGCTGCGTGCCCCGCACGTACGACAGCTCGAGGTCCCAGCTCGCCGCGACGTCGACGACGTCGGGCGCGTCGAGCCCGGCATCGTCGGCGCTGCGCAGCACCGAGATCGTCTCGCGCACCGTGACGGCGCGCACCCAGTTCTGCAGCGAGCCGCGCCCGGAGTAGCGCGCGAGCTTGCCTCCGGGCGGCAACAGCTTGGCCAGCACGATCTGGCGCACGTCGTCGACGAGGCGCGCCGGCGTCCGCACGCGGCCGATCGCGTGCTCGATGTCCCGCGCATGCGCACGGTGGAAGCCGGCGATCGCTGCGGCATCGCCGGCGACGCACGCATCGGCGAGCGCGATTGCAGCGTGATCGAGCGAGGTGATCGCGGTGAGCTCGGGCAGCGCGGTGCCGAGCCGCGCCGCGAGCGACGCGAGGTGGCGCTCGGGCACACGACACCACGGCAGCGCGCTCGCCACCGCCTGCTCCAGCGCCGCATCGAGGCCTGCGAGCGCGCTCCACCCGGTGCGCTCGGTCTCCGGCAACGCGGCGAGGAAGATCTGCCGCTGCGGCGGCGACATGGTCGCGCTAGTCTACGCCGTTCGTGGAGACCGCGGTCGCACCGGGGCACTGCCTCGAGACCAGCGAGCTGCTCGCGCTGGTCGAGCCGGGCTGTGACGACGACGTGCGTGCGGCGGCGCTGGCCCATGCGGCGACGTGCGAGTCGTGTCGCCAGGCGATCGCAGGCGTGGCCAGGGCAGTGCGCTCCGAGCTCGGTACGCCCACTGGCGCGTCGCCGCGACGCACCGACGACATCGACGCGGATCCGCCGAGCACGCTCGGTCGCCACCGGATCGTGCGGGTCATCGGCCGCGGTGCGATGGGCACGGTGTACGAGGCGTTCGATCCGCTGCTGCGCCGCAGCGTCGCGATCAAGCAGCTGCACCACTCGAGCGAGCTCGGTCCGCGCCTGCGTCGCGAGGCCCGCACGCTCGCGCGCCTCGCCGATCCGCACGTCGTCGCGGTGCTCGAGACCGGGCTCGACTGGATCGCCATGGAGCTCGTGCTCGGCGCGACGCTCGCGACCTGGCAGCGCGGCCGGAGCTGGCGCGAGGTCGTCGACGCCTACCTGCAGGCTGCGCACGGGCTCGCGGCCGCGCACGCGCTCGACGTGGTGCACCGCGACTTCAAGCCCAGCAACGTGCTCGTCGATCACGACGGCCGCGTGCGCGTCGCCGACTTCGGGCTCGCCGCGGCCGTCGAGCCCGCGAAGAGCGGGCTCGACACCGTGACGCTCGAGGGCAGCAGCGCATCGGGGCTCGTCGGCACGCCGGCGTACATGGCCCCCGAGCAGCTGCTCGGTCGCCGCGCCGACGCGCGCAGCGACCAGTTCGCGTTCTGCGTCGCGCTCTGGGAGGCGCTCGCCGGCATGCGTCCGTTCGCGGGCGCCGACGTGATCGGGCTCTGCGCCACCGTGCTCGCCGGGCGCGTGCGTCCGCGTCCGCGCTCGCGCGTGCCGCCGGCGATCTGGCAGGTGCTCGAGCGTGGCCTCGCGGTTGCGCCAGCCGAGCGCTGGCCGTCGATGCACGCGCTCGCCGACGCGCTCGCGCGCGCTCGTGCGTCTCGGCGCGGCCCCGTGCTCGCGCTGGGCTGCACGCTCGGCGCGGTCGGGCTCGCCGTGATCGCGGGCTTCGCCGATGTGTCGCCGTGCGCCCGGCAGGGCGCGTCCGCGTCGGTGTGGAACGCCGAGCGGGCACGCGCGATGTCGACGGCGCTCGTCGAGTCCGGGCTGCCCTACGGACGCGCGACCGCCGAGGCCGTGACCCGCGAGCTCGACGCGTACGACGAGCGCTGGCTGGCGACGCGCGCCGAGCTCTGCGGGCTGGCGGCGCCCGACCCTGCTGCGCTCGCGTGCCTCGACGATCGGCTCGTCGCCCTCGACGAGCTCGCACGCAGCATCGAGTCGGGTGAGCGCGACGCGGTGCTCGGCGCAGCGCGTGCGGTGCAGGCCCTGCCACCGCCATCGCTGTGCGCCGGCGCCACCGGCCCGATCGAGCGCTCGCCCGAAGCGCGCGAGCTGAGCCAGCAGCTCGTCCGCGAGCGCACCACCTTGCCGCTGCGCAGCGACGACGACGATCTGCCTCGGCTCGAGCGCCTACTCGCGCGCGCCGAGGCGCTCGGCGATCCCGCCACCATCGCCGACGCGCTCACGCTGCTCGGCGTCGCGCAGGCGATGCGTGGGCGCTGGGAGCTCGCGATGGTCACGCTCGAGGACGCGTACTTTCGCAGCTACGAGGTCGGCGACGATCTGGCCGCGGCCGACGCGGCCAGCGATCTCGCGCTCGGTGCGAGCTGGGCGGGCCGCCGCGACGAGGCGCTGCGCTGGGCACGGCTCGCCGCCGCGCGTGCCGTCGACGATCAGCAGCGCGCGAGCGTGGCGAGCATCGAGGCCCAGGTGCTGTTCGAGCTCGGTCGCCCCGACGAGGCCGAGCAGGCGCTCGCGCAGGCCACCGGCGACGCGATCCCCGGGCAGACGCGGGCCGCCGCGCTCACGATGCTCGCGCAGATCCACGCCTCGGCCGGCCGGCTCGACGAGGCCGAGACGCGGCTGCTCGCCGCGATCGCAGCGCTCGAGCACGACGGCGGCGCCGCCCATCCCGAGCTGTCGCGGCCGCTCAACCTGCTCGGCGTCGTGCAGATCCAGCGCGGTGAGCTGCGCAAGGCCATCGTCACGCTCGCGCGTGCACGCGACCTCGTGATCGTGCAGCTCGGCGAGCACCATCCGCTGGTCGCGTACGTGCTCGGCAACCTCGCCGTCGCACAGGGCGACCTCGGCGATCGCGAAGGCGCGTACCAGAGCCTGCTCGTCGTGCTCGACAGCTTCGAGAAGAGCGGCGCCGACGATCCCCTTCGACTGTCCATCACGCTGCACAACCTCGCGAAGCAGGCGCTGCTCGCCGACCGCCCGGCCGACGCATTGCGCCATGCCACGCGCGTGCTCGAGCTCGATCGCGAGCTCGGCAACGACGACGGCATGATGCTGTCGCTCGGGTTCATCGCGCGGGCGCGGCGATCCACCGGCGATGCCGAAGGCGCGATGCAGGCGTGGGCCGAGCTCGTCGCGCTGCGCACCGCGAGCGCGGAGCCGGACGTCGACGAGCTGGGCTGGGCGGAGCTCGAGGCGGCGATCACCGCACTCGATGCCGGGTGGACCGAGCGCGCCGAGCCCCACGTCGCCCGCGCGCTGCAGCACTACGCCGCGAGCCGCGAGACCTCGTCCGTCGAGCGGGCGCGCGCCGAGTGCACGGCGGCCCGGATCCGCCGAGGCGATCGCGCGCTCGTCCACCTGCGTCGCGCCGCCGAGCTGTTGCGCGACGAGACCCCGCACGAGCGTCGCAGCGCCGCATGGCTCGAGCTCGCCGCCACGTGGACGTTGCTCGGCGCCGACGCGTTCGCGCCGTGGCACGACATCGTCACTTGAGCCGTCGCGGCGACAGCTGCAGCTGGGGGGTCTGCGGCTGCTCGGGCGTCACCGACGTCGATTCCTGCCGGCGGTTGCCCTCGCGGAGCTCGATGATCTGCAGCGGCGCATCGCCGATGCGCGTCGAGATCGCGTCCACGCGATCGCGCTTGCGCCTCACCTCGGCGACCAGGTGCTCCGCTTCGGTCGCCTTCGCCGCCGCCGCCTTCGCAACCCGTGGATCGGCCTGCGCCTGCACCTCCAGCTCGGCGGCCTGCGCCATCGCGACCTTCGCCTTCGCGTCGGCGGCCTCGACCTCGGCGATGACCTCCTGCTTCTCGTCGACGAGCGAGGCGATCTTGGTCTGCACGAGCGCGAGCTCTTCCCGGGCCCACGCGCCGATCGGATCGCCGTCCAAGGACGACAGGAAGCGCAGCACCTGCAGGCGCGCGGCCTCGTTGGAGCTCGGATCCACCGCGAGCCCGACGTAGGCGAGCGTGCGCTCGTGCTCCTGCTTGCTGATCGCGAGCTGCAGCTCGCCACGGTTCTCGAACCACCCCGCGACCGCCGTCACGCTCGCGGGGATGAACGCGATCAACCCGGCATAGGCGGCGAGCAGCGCGGAGTTCCGCCACCACGGCTTCTTGTCGCCCTTCGCCGCCTCGAGCGACGCGATCCGCTCGTCGATCGCCAGGAGCGCCTCCAGCCGCTGCATCCGTTCCGCTTCCATGACACTGCCTCGCGCCGCACGTGCGGCCTCGCCGAGCTATGCCCGCTTCGGTCGCGGGTGTCGAAATCCCGGCGACGCCGGGCGGCGCGTGCCCTGCCGTCACCCCTGCTAGTCTCCTCGCCGATGTCCGAACGGGCAGCGAGCGAGCTGCGAGCGTGCCCCGCCTGTGGGGAGCCGCGCTCGCGCTGGGCGTTCGTGGTCGGCGGCTTCCCGCTCGTGCGCTGCCGCGCGTGCGCGACGCTGTTCGTCGCACCGCTGCCGTCGCCCGACGTCGTGCAGGCCACGTACCTCGAGCCCGACTACCACGACACCGCAGAGAGCTCGTTCGCTCGCATGCGCAGCGAGGCCCAGCAGCGCGCGCAGGTCGTCGCGGCGCTGGGCGCCTCGCGCGTGGTCGAGGTCGGCTGCGGGCCCGGTCACTTCCTCGACGCGGCGCGCGAGCTCGGGCTCGAGATCGAGGGTGTCGATCCGGCGCGCACTGCCGCGGAGGCGGTCGCACGCGGACACCTCGTGCACCGGATCTTCCTCGAGGAGCTCGAACCGCCCGTGCCCTTCGACGCGCTCGCGCTCTGGGAGGTGATCGAGCACCTGCCCGATCCACTCGATGCGCTGCAGCGCATGCGCACGTGGCTCGTGCCCGGCGCAGTGCTGGCCCTGTCGACGCCGAGCATGTCGGGGCTGCCCGCGAAGCTGCTCGGCCGCGGCTTCCCGATGATCACGCCGCCCGATCACCTCGCGCTCTTCACCCGCGAGGGGCTCGCGCGCCTGCTCGATCGCGCCGGCTTCGAGCCGGTGCGGTGGTCGAGCTTCTCGAACCTCGACGGGCCCACGCTCGGCCGCGCCGTGCACCGCCGCTTGCTCGGCGGCAGCGCCGTCACCCGGCCGCTCGCCGCGCTCGTCGGCCGCGTGGGGTCCGTGCCTGCGCGCTGGATCGACCGTGCGGGCCTCGGCACCTCGTTCGAGGTGTATGCACGCGCGCGCTGAGCCGGTTTCGTGTCACGCTTGGCCGCCGTGAAGTCCGCATCCGGTCACGATCTGTCGCCGCTCTCGAGCGAGGAACGCGAGACCCTCGCTGCGGGGCTCACCGAGGAGGAGCGTCGGGTGATGCTCGACCACGGCACCGAGCGTCCCTTCTGTGGAGGGCTGCTCGAGAACAAGGAGGAAGGCGCATACGTGTGCCGCCTCTGCGGGCTGCCGCTGTTCCGCTCGCAGAACAAGTTCGAGTCCGGCACCGGCTGGCCGAGCTTCTTCACGCCGTTCGATCCCGAGCACGTGACCTCCGTGCGCGACGTGAGCCACGGCATGGTGCGCACCGAGATCCGCTGTCGTCGCTGCGACAGCCACCTCGGCCACGTCTTCCCCGACGGCCCGCGGCCCACGGGCCTGCGCTTCTGCATCAACTCGGTCGCGCTCGCATTCGTGCCGGCGCAGCCGGGTCCGCAGGGCGCCTCGCGCTGATTCGAGCCCGCGCCGGAACCTCGCGCCGCGCTGGTTGTCACGGGCCGCATGTCGCGTGCGCCCGTGCTCGCCTTCGCATCGTTCGCCGCCCTCACCGCCTCGGACGCACGGGCCGACAGCGTCAGCGGCACGCGCTCGGAGCTGCTCGTCGAGCGGGCGCACGAGATCGAGCTGACGATGCACTACGGCCACGCCGAGCTGGTCGTGCAGCGCACCGTCTGGAACGGCGGCGAGCGCCACGACCAGGCCATGGTCTTCATCGACATGCCGACCGAGGCAGTCGCGGTCGGGCTGCGTACGAAGGGCGAGCTGCACGGTCGCCCGCACTGGTTCGACGGCGAGCTGCTCGAGGCCGAGCTCGCCGCGGCGCGCTACCAGGAGCTGACCGGCATCGGCGGCTACTACCCGAAGGATCCCGCGCTGCTGTCGTGGCGCTCGCCCGAGCTGCTCGCGCTACAGGTGTTCCCGTGCGCGCCGCAGGCCGCGAAGACGATCGAGTACACGGTCGCGCTGCCCACGACCTACGAGGACGGACGTCACCGCATCCGGCTGCCGCGCCTCGGCACCGAGCAGCTGGTCGCGCAGGCGCGGCTGCACGGCGACTCGACGCGCGATCAGCTGTTCGTCGACGGCGAGCCGGTGGCCGAGGGCGAGGTGCTCGCGCTCGACGGCGACCACGAGATCGCACTCGCGCGGGCCGTCGCGCCGCGGCTCGACGGTGGGCTCGCGACGATCTCGATCGGCGACGATCGTGCGGTGTTCCACTACGACCTCGAGGCGGCGCGCCGACTTTCGACGGTGCCGGCGCGCGCGGACGTGGTGGTGCTCGTCGATCGCTCGCGCTCGCTCGCGGATCCGGACATCGCCGCCGAGCTCGCTGCGGCGCGGGCCTATCTCGCGCACTTCGAGCCGCGGCGGCTGCACGCGCGTGCGGCCGTCGTCGCGTTCGATCGCAAGCCGGAGGATCTGCAGCGCGGGTTCGTGCCGGTCGGCGAAGCGATCGCGCTGCTGGAGCACACCGAGCTCGCGGCGAAGAACGGCAGCAACGTCGATCTCGCGCTGCAACACGCCGAGCGGCTGTTCGACGCCGCGCCGTCGGGCCGTGCGCGCCGCATCGTGGTGCTCACCGATCGCCAGACCCGCTCGTCGCTCACGGTCGCACGGCTCGAGACGCTGGCCGCGCGCACCGGCGCGCTGGTCCACGTCGCGGACGTCGCGGCCGGCTTCGAAGCGAGGCTCGAGCGCGACGACACCGACCCGTGGAGCGCGGTCGCGAAGGCGACGGGCGGGGTGTCGTGGCACGCGACGATCGACGAGGGAGCGACGGATCTCTCGCTGCGTAGGGGCGCGTTCGAGGAGCTGGCGCGGCCGCTGCGGCTGCACGGGCTCGCCGTGCGTGCGCCGGGGCTGGGCACCGACGATCTCGATCTGCCGGAGACGCTCGACGAGGGTCAGTCGCTCGAGCGGCTGCTCCTGACCGACGCTCGCGTGCCGCACGTGGTCGTCACCGGCGAGCTGTGGGCGGAGCCCGTGCGCAAGGTGCTGCTCCCCGACGCCGACGAGGCACGGCGGTGGGCCGCGTTCGCGTTCGGCAGCGAGCTGCTCGGCCAGCTCACCGAGCCCGAGATGATGCAGCTCGCGCTGCTCGGTCGCGCGGTGTCGCCGGTGACGAGCTACCTCGCCATCGAGCCGGGCGTGCGGCCGTCCACCGAGGGGCTCGAAGCGCACGAGGCGTTCGGCGTGGGCGGGCTCGGGCTCTCCGGCATCGGCAGCGGCGGTGGTGGATCCGGCATGGGCACGATCGGCGTGTCGGATCCCGAGGAGCGCCTGCGCACGGAGCTGCAGGATGCGTTGCAGGCCTGCGGCGCCGAGGGTCGCAGCGCAACCGCGGTGCTCGAGACCACGATGATCGAGCTCGTCGACGTCGTGTCGGTGGCCATCGGACGAGACGCCGTCGCGGAAGCCTGCGTGACCGAGCGCCTGTGGAAGACCGAGCTCGACGCGTCGTTCACGTTCGCGTTCAGGCGCTGGTCGATCGCGGTGTGATCACTGCGCCGCGGCGGCATCGTCGGGCAGGAGCGCGACCGTGACGCTGTCCTTGCGCGGCCGTCCGCGCTTGCGCGGCGCCGGACCGTGCGCGGCGGCTTCGACCGGCATGCGCACGTCGTCGAGCGCGGCCCGCAGCTCGGGCTGCGCCGACGCGAACACGCGCGCGTAGGCCAGCGCGCGGCGACAGAGCTCGGCGAACGCATCGCCGCGATCCCGTGCACGCGCACGGGCGTCGTCGAGCGCACGCTCGAGCGCCTCGATCTCGAGCTGGGCGGCCCGTAGCTCGTCGGCGGCGGCACCGAGCGTCGGCGCGTCGACGTCGGGGAAGCGGACCTCGCCGAGCGGGCCGGCGAACAGGGCCATGACGTCGCCGCACCAGGCAAGGATGGGATCGTGGACGGGGCTCTCGGGGGCCGCCGCGGGGGCTTTTCTCTGCATGCCTGAGCATATGTCCAGTATCCTGCAGAGGGCAAGCCCGAGTCGCCACTGATAGCCTGCGAGCATGGCCCTGCGCATGCGCCACCTCGGTCTCGCGATCGCGATCGTCTCGCTCGGCTGCGGTCCGGGCGACGGCACGGAGGGCGGCGGGACCGACGAGAGCAGCAGCACGAGCGGCGGCGATGCGACGACGGTCGGCGCGACGACGACCGTCACGACCGCGACCACGGCGACGACCGCGATGACCGCCACCGGCACGGCGACGACCACCAGCGTGGACGACAGCTCGAGCACCGGCGCGCCGGAGACGACGAGCGACAGCGGCGACGACACCAGTACGGGCGAGTCGGCGTGCGCCATCGATCCGCTCGCGCCCGACACCTACGTCGATCTCGTGATCGAGCACGACGGCATGATGCGCAGCTACAACCTCTACGTACCGCTCGGCTTCACCGGCGACGAGCCGTTGCCGCTGGTGCTCAACTTCCACGGCTTCACGATGACGCCGGCGTCGGAGCAGTCGTTCTCGATCTTCGATGCGACCGCGGACACCTACGGGCTCGCGGTGGCCTACCCCGCGGGCGTGGGGAACTCGTGGAATGCGGGCGCCTGCTGCGGTGCGGCGGTCGACATGGACCTCGACGACGTCGGCTTCGCGCTCGCGGTCGTCGAAGACGTGAAGACGCGGCTCTGCATCGATCCGCAGCGCGTGTACGCGACGGGCATGAGCAACGGCGGATTCCTCTCGCACCGACTCGGCTGCGAGGCCGCCGACAGCTTCGCCGCGATCGCTCCGGTCGCCGGCGTGCTCGGCATCCCGTTCGAGGAGTGCAACCCCAGCCGGCCCGTGCCGGTGATGCACTTCCACGGCACCGGCGATCCGATCGTGCCATACAACGGCAACGGCTTCGGGTTCGTGTCGGTGGACGCGACGATCGAGCAGTGGGTCATGCACGACGGCTGCACCGGCGATCCGGTGTCGGCATTCGAGATGGACGACGTGCACTGCCAGGCCTGGGACGAGTGCACCGACGACGGCTACGTCGAGCTGTGCACGGTCGACAACGGCGGGCACTGCTGGCCCGGCAACACCAACTGTCCGCTCTCGTATTCGACGGACGCCGTCAACGCCAGCGACCGCATGGCCGAGTTCTTCCTCGGCCACGCCCTGAAGTGAGTCTTGGTCGCGCCCTCCGGCGCTCTTCCTGGTGCGCGCAGCGATGCTCGCTGTCCGCCGTGGCGGAGCCACGTCGGGCTCGATGGGCGCGAACCGGCCAGCTCGTTGGGCGCGTCCGGCGCGAGTGACGGATCCCTGCCCGGGGCGCCAAGTCCTCCCGTGGCAGACTCGTGCTTCGTGGCTGCACTCGAATCGCCAGCCCCGCTCGCCGTCCGCAACGTCGCCCTCGACGTCGCGGCGGCGTTCCGCGAGCACTACCCGTTCGTGCTCCGGGCCCTCGTCTGCATGGGCGTCGCGCCGATCGACGCCGACGACGTGGCCCAGGAGGTGTTCGTGGTCGCGCATCGGCGCAGGGCGGAGTTCGACGGCGATCGACGGCCGCGGGCCTGGCTCTACGGCATCGCACGCCGGCTCGCGCGCAGCCGTCGACGCGTGCGCAAGACCGACGCGCTCGATGCCCTGCCCGCCGCCACGATGGGTGATCCCGAGCGCGCCGCGGCCCACAGCCAGGCGCTCTCGATCGCGCTGCGCTGCCTCGACAAGCTGTCGAGCAAGCTGCGCGAAGTGTTCGTGCTGACCGAGCTCGAAGGTCTCGCCGCGCCGGAGGTCGCGCAGATCCTCGAGCTTCCGGTCAACACCGTGTACTCGCGCCTGCGGCTCGGCCGCGAGCGCTTCGACGCTGCGCTCGCACAGCTGCGGGCCCAGGAGAGCTCCCGATGACCCCTGAAACCCAGCGCTCCGAGCTCCTCGCGTCGGCCCGCGCCGCGCTCGAGCTGCGACCCGAGGAGGTCGAGCGCGCGCACCACCGCTTCGTCGCGCGGCTCGAAGCCGACGCGGAGCGCGGCGGCTGGCGCGACACCCACGAGCTGCGTCCGTTCCTGGCGACGTGGGCGCGCACGCTCTTGCTCGGCGTCATCGGCGTCGCGATCGTCTCGCTCGGCTGGTGGCGATGCCCGCTCTACGAGCTCAGCGTCGCCGAGCCCCGGGAGCACGACATCGTGTACCCCGAGGCCGACGACTGACTTTTGGTCGCGCCCTCCGGCGCTCTTCCTGGTGCGCGCAGCGATGCTCGCTGTCCGCCGTGGCGGAGCCACGTCGGGCTCGATTGGCGGACAGTGTCTGAGCAGCGGTCAACCGCTCGGCGGAAGGCCCGACGCGTTCGAGAGCGCGTAGCCGGTCATGTCGCTGTACGTGTACGGGCCCGTGAGGCCAGTGAACGTCTCGTAGGTCGCAGCGATCGGGTCGACCTTGTACGCCTCGGGGGTCTGCAGCGTGACGCCCCAGACGTAGCCGTAGAAGTCGACGCTGATGCCGTGCACGTAGTTCGGGATCGGGATGTTCTGCGTGACCGCCATCGTGTCGGTGTCGATGCCGATCATCTGCCCACCGAGACCACCGCCACCGCCGTACCCGCCGATCCACAGCGTGCCGAGGCCGTCGGTCATGCAGCCACCGCCGCCGCCGACGTTCGCGTTCGTCTGCCACGTGTCGGTGGCCGGATCGAACTTCGCGACGCCGCTACTGCACGTGTACGCGTAGCCGTCCTGATCGACGGTCACGCCGTAGCCGGCGATCGGCATCGGATACGTCTCGAAGTCGTAGTCCTCGAAGTCGACGTAGACGAGGAAGCCCTGCCCGAGCTGGCCGCCCCAGAAGTTGTTGTCCGCATCCGTGGCGCCGCCGTAGATGCCGTAGAACTGCGGCTGCACGCCCGGGATGGGCACGGTCTGCTCGATCACGCCGGTCTCACCGTCGAGCAGGAGCACGTCGATCGTCGCGTTCGCGCCGGAGGTCCACAGCTTCGTGTCCTCGTAGCGGCACGTGATGCCGCTCCACACGCCCGAGGTCCACGCGACCGGGCGGTTGCTCGCGTACGCGAGCGGGGTGTGCCACGCGACGCAGCCATCCGGGAACGGCTTGACGTCGGCCGCACCGCTCGAGGTGTTGCTCGGGTCGTCGCACGCCTCGATGTTCGCGTAGATCTTGGTGACGCCGCCCGTGCGGTTCGCGACCGCGACGTCGCCGTTCAGGTTCACCGAAGTGCGCGAAGGGCTGCCGCCTGCGGCGAGTCGCGTGCGGTAGCGACCGACCTCTTCCATCGTCTCGGTGTCGATCTTCGAGACCGTGTCCTCGATGCTGTTGGCGATCCAGATGAACGAGAAGTCGGGACCGCCTCCGCCTCCGCCGCCACCCTTGCCGCCGTTCTTGCCCTCGCACTCGCCGGCACCGGGCGTGTCCGGGATCTGGCCGACGTCGAGATAGATCGAGGGACCCTCGTCCTCCGACTCGCCGGCCGTCGTCTCGTCCGCGGCCGTGACCGTGCTGGTCGCAGCGTTCGTCGTGCTCGCACCGGCGGTCGTCGTGGTCTCGCCGCTCGCCGTGTCGGGACCCGTCGGATCCGTCGTCGGACCCGCGCCACTCGACTCACCGGCTTCGGCGCTCGCACCGTTGTTGGTGCCCGAGTCGTTGCAGGCCGGCAACATGAACGCGAGGATGAATGCAGTCTTGGTTTTCGTGCTCATGTGCATGGAAGCCCCACTTCCCGGCGGTCGAACACCTGCATGGTGGCACGCGAACACCCCCTTCGTGATCGGGTGGACACCGAATCCACGCGTGCGTAAACGCGGGGGAACACCGCGTCACCCCGGGACGATCACCCTCGCGCTGCGGCGACGTCGTCGCGCACTTCGGCGCCGCGTGCACGCGTGCGCAACGACGAACCAACATCACAATCCTGCCGCGTGCATGCGCGCGAGCGCGCATGCACGGCACCACTCCGACTCAGGTGTCGTGCGCGAGCGACCAGTCGAAGCGATAGCGATGCTGGCCTTCGACGATCTCGATCGTCATCGTCCCGGACAGGTGGCGCAGCGCGCCGGAGCCGGAATCGGGCACCACGGTGACGACGAGCTCGCCCTGCCCGCGGTTCATGATGCCGCTGTGCTGCAGCACGAAGCTGCCCGCGTGCCCCGCGAGCGTGCCGACCACGCGCTCGATCGCGACGTAGCCCGCCGAGCCCTTCACCTCGGTCATCGCGCTCAGCATCTCCACGGTGCTCGTGCCTTCGAGGTCGCCGGCGAAGCGCTTCGCGATCGAGACCCGCGCCAGCGTGACACCGCCTTCGGTGTCGTAGGGCGGCTGCGGGTCGAACTTCACCTCGAAGGAGCCACTGGCCTGGCCACGCATGGTGGCGGCATGGTGGCACTGCCGCGTCCACCACGCCACCCGCGCGAACCCTGCGCCGCTGCCCGCGCGGACCTCCGCGATGGGAGGATCGGAAGATGCCGCTCGTCCGTTCACGCCAGCCCATGCACCACGGACGACGGCTCGGAGGAACGCTCGCGCTGCTGCTCGCGCCGACGATCGCACAGGCGCGCACCCCATTGCCGACCCTCGAGGTCGTGCAGCCGAAGCGGCCGGTCCGCCTGCTCGACGTGCGGTGGTCGGCACAGGTGGGTGGCGGCATCGAGCTCGGCCGGCGCGCACCGGTGCTCGCGCTCGGCCAGGTCGCGCACGTCTCGTTCGTCGAGCTCGGCAAGGCCGGCCAGCTGCACGCCGCGTTCGGCAGCTCCGGCTTCCTCGACATGAGCCGCGGCTGGACCCGCCGTCGCGGACAGCTCGGCGTCGATCTCGGCGTGGGGTTCTCGCGCCACGTACCGGGCGGCCCGGCGTTCGTCGCGACCGTCACGGCCGGGCCCCGGTGGGCGCGCACGGCGAGCCCCGGCGCCGCGGATCGCGAGGCCCATGCGCTCGAGGCGTGGCGCGTCGACGGCTGGGGCGTCGTGGGGCAGCTCGACGCGTATCCCTTCTACGCGACGATCCCCGAGCTCACGGGCGGCGAGCTGCGGTGGTTCCGGCGCTACGTGCTCTCGGGCCTGCACGTGTGGACCGCAGTCCGCTACGACGTGCTGCGCACCGGCAGCCGCACCCCCGCGCTCGTGGGCGGCGGCGGGTTCGATCTCGGGCGCACGCTGCTGTTGCCGATCCTGATGCGCGCGCGAGCTTCCTGATGCGCGCGCGAGCTTCCTGATGCGCGCGTCCCCGAGCCCTCAAAGGGGGCAGTCGTACGCGTCGCACATCATCATGCACTCCTGCATCTGGGCGCAGTCGAGGAAGATGCCCCAGAACAGATGCGACATCGGGGTTTCGCCGTTGGCGTCGCAGCACGCGGACACCGTGTCGGTCTCGTCGACGATGCAGTAGAAGAGATCGCTGCAGCCGCCCGCGGCGGAGTCGCCGAAGCACGTCTGCGCAGACGTGTTGCATGCGCCGTTGGCCGACGCGAAGAGGCAGTCCTCGCAGTCGACGGGCCCGACCCCGGAATCCGACGACGCGGTGACGCTCGGATCGCTCAGGCTGCCCATGTCGTCGGTCGACGTGGGCGAGTCGGTCGTGCTGCTGATGCTGCTCATGCCACTCGTGTCGCCCGTGTCGACCGGGCCCACGGTCGCGGGCGACGTCTCGGTGTCCTGCGACGACGTCATCGGGCCGGTGAGCGTGTCGTCGGTGGCGTCTCGCGTGGTCGAGGCCACCGTGGGATCGCCCGTGGTCGCGGGCGGTGGATCGAGACACACGCCGCCCGTGCACTGCAGGTCGCCGAGGCACTGCATCTGCTCGGCGCACGTGCAGGTGCGACTACCGGGCGTGCAGTCGATCGGCACGCACTTGTCGATCGACGCGACGCACTCGTTGCCCTCGAGGCAGGTGCCCTCGGCCGTGCAGTCGCAGCCGGGCTCGCCGTCCTTGCACGTCTCGCCCGGGAGATCCTCGGTCTCCGAGAAGCACCCCGCGAACACGAGCAGCAAGAGCAAGCGCCACATGCCACGAGCTTAGCGCATGCCGGGCGCCTCGTGCTTCGACTGCGCGACGTACTCGAGGTAGCCGCCACCGTAGACCCGCGGCGCACCGTCGCCGAGCTCGAGCACGCGGTTGCTCAGATCCGCGAGGAAACGGCGATCGTGCGAGACGAACAGCATCGTGCCCTGGAAGTCCGCGAGCGCGCGTCCGAGCAGCTGCTTCGTGTCGAGATCGAGGTGGTTGGTGGGCTCGTCGAGCACGAGGAAGTTCGGCGGGTCGAACAACATGCTCGCGAGCACGACCCGCACCTTCTCGCCGCCCGAGAGCACGCGGCACTGCTTGTCGACGTCGTCGCCGGGGAACCCGAACGCGCCGAGCAGGCTGCGCAGCGAGCCCTGCGTCGCGCGGGGATGATCGTGCTCGAGCTGGCCGAGCACGCTGAGCATCGGGTCGAGCAGCTCCATCGCGTGCTGCGCGAAGTAGCCCAGCTTCACGCTCGCGCCCGGCACGACGCGGCCGCGATCGGGCTGCGCCTCGCCGGCGACGAGCTTGAGCAACGTCGACTTGCCCGCGCCGTTGATGCCCATCACGCACCACCGCTCGAGCCTGCGCACGGTGAAGTCGAAGCGATCGTAGATGACCTTGCTGCCGAACTGCTTGCCGACCTGCTCGAGCCGCACCACGTCGTCGCCGGAGCGCGGCGGCGTGCGGAACTCGAAGTCGACCAGCTTGCGGCGGCGCGGCGGCTGCACGCGCTCGATCTTGTCGATCATCTTCACGCGCGACTGCACCTGCGCTGCGTGGCTCGCCCGCGCGGCGAAGCGCGCGATGAAGGCCTGCTCCTTCGCGAGCATCGCCTGCTGTCGCGCGTACTGGGCCTCCTGCTGCACGTCGGCCAGCGCGCGCTGCTTCTCGTAGAACGCGTAGTTGCCCGAGTACGAGGTGAGCTCGCCGCCGTCGATCTCGACGATGCGCCCGACCAGGCGATCGAGCAGCTCGCGATCGTGCGAGGTCATCACGATCGCGCCGTCGAAGTCGCGCAGGAATCGCTCGAGCCACAGGATCGACTCGAGATCGAGGTGGTTGGTGGGCTCGTCGAGCAAGAGCGCGTCGGGGGCGAGCAGGAGGATGCGGGCGAGCGCGACCCGCATCTTCCAGCCGCCGGACAGCGCGGCGACGTCGTGCTCGATCACCTCGGCGGCGAAGCCGAGGCCCGCGAGGATCTCGCGCGCTCGCGCCTCGAGCTGGTAGCCGCCGAGCTCTTCGAAGCGTGGCTGCACCTCGCCGAAGCGCGCGACGAGGCGGTCGAGCTCGTCCATGCGCTCGGGGTCGGCCATCGCCTGCTCGAGCTCGTGCAGCTCGTCGCCGAGCTGCGCGACCTCGCCGGCGCCGGCCATCGTCTCGGCGAGCACGGTGCGGCCGGCCATCTCGCCGACGTCCTGGTCGAAGTAGCCGATGGTGACGCCGCGATCGACGGAGACCGCGCCTTCGTCGGGCTGCTCGCGGCGGGTGATGAGCTTGAAGATCGTCGACTTGCCGGCGCCGTTCGGGCCCACGAGCCCGACCTTCTCGCCGCGCTGCACCTGCATCGACGCCTCGACGTAGAGGATCTGCGAGCCATGGCGCTTGGAGACGTTGTCGAGACGGATCACGGCGGCGCGCGCATGGTAGCCATATACTCGTGCGCATGCGGCGGATGCTCGCGCTCGCGTTCGCGGCCGGCGTGCCGGTGGGTGCGTGCGGCGGCACCAGCTCGTTCCTCTGCGACGGAGCCGAGGACTGTGTCGACGGCGCGATCGCGGGCTTCTGCGAGGCCGACCGCCACTGCAGCTTCGGCGACGCGGTGTGTCCGAGCGGGCGGCGCTACGGCGAGCACGCGCCGACGCAGCTCGCCGGCACGTGCGTGCCCGAGGGCGGCACGAGCGGCGTCGCGGAGACGAGCGGTGCACCGACGAGCACGACGACGAGCACGGTCACCGGCGCGCCCGAGTCGACGGGCTCGATGTCGACCGAGGGCTCCAGCACGAGCGCCGTGGTCACGAGCGAGAGCTCGAGCCCGTCGAGCACGGGCATGCGGACGGACTCGGGCTCGAGCAGCACGACGGACGGATCGATGGGGGGCTGCATCGGGACGGAGTGTGGCAACTGCGTCCTCGAGAACTGCGCGAGCGAGTGGGTCGGCTGCATGGGCGACCCCGGCTGCGAGTGCCAGGTCGCGTGCGCGTGCGACGGCGCGTGCGACGAACCCTGCGCGGACTCGCCGGCCGCGTTCGCGCTGTCGAGCTGCGTGCAGTTCCAGTGCCCCGAGTGCGAGTTCCCGCCGCTCGACTAGGCCGCGGTGCTGCTCGAGCCCTCGGCGGGCAGCCGGATGATCGAGAACACCGCGCCGTTCGGATCGTTCACCACCGCGATCCGGCCGTAGGGCGTGTCGAACGGTGGCACCGAGACCTTGCCGCCGAGCTCCGCGATGCGCTTCGCGGACGCGTCGCAGTCGGCCACGGCGAAGTAGGCCATCCAGTGCGGCGGCACGCCCTCCCACTCCTTCGTCATCTGCAGCACACCGCCCACGCGCTGGTTGCCGCGATGCAGCGTGTAGTACTCCATGCCCCCAGCCCCCGTGGCGGCCGGCGGGTCTTCGCTGCGATCGAGCGACTTCGCGTGCAGCGCGAACAGGCCGCCGTAGAAGTCGCGCGCCTTCGCGGCATCGGGGGTCGCGACCTCGCACCAACACATCGTGCCCGGCTCGCCGACGAGCTGCGCGCCGGTGTGGTTCTTCGGCTGCCAGAGGCTGAAGTGCGCGCCGGTCGGATCGACGAGCATCGCCATGCGCCCCTCTTCCAGGATGTCCATCTGCGTGACGAGCTGCGCACCGATCGCGCGTGCGCGCTGGGTGGTCGCGTCGAGATCCTCGGTCGCGAAGTAGACGCTCCATGCCGACGGCACCGTATGTCCGGGCGGCAGCGGGCCGAGCCCCGCGACGCGCTTGCCGTCCTTGAGCGCGATCGAGTAGCCGCCGGTCTCGGGCCCGCCGATCTCGAACGTCCACCCGAAGAGCCCCTCGTAGAACGCGCGCGCCTTCGCCGGATCGGCCGCGCCGACGTCGAGCCAGATCACCGTACCGGGTTGGTGCTTCGCCGTGGTCGCCATCACGACCGATGCTACTCGATCCGCGCGCGCCGGAGTCGCGCGGTCGCGGATCTCAGCCGCGCTTGCGGCGGGCTGCGGGATCCTGGCGGTAGAAATCGCGCAGCACCTCGTACAGCGCTGCGTGGTCGCGCTGCATCTGGGTCGGGCGCTCGAAGAAGTGCTCCGTCGCGACCGCGAAGAACTCGGCGCCGTTCGTGAGCGCGTAGTCGCCGAGCCACGTGCGGCGGCCGCGATCGCTGTCGCGCTTCATCGCGTCGTACTCGCGGGTGAAGACCTCGACCCACCGCGCGTACGTCGCGTCGTCGGCGAGCGGTGGCACACCGTCGGCGCTGCCGTCGAGCATGTCGAGCTTGTGGGCGAACTCGTGCAGCACGACGTTGTGGCCGTCCTTCGCGTCGGCGCTGTCGCGACGCACGGCGTCCCACACGAGCACCACCGGCCCGCGGTGGATCGCTTGGCCGAGCACCGGCATGCCCGCGGGCGGCGGCGCGGTCGCGATCGCGAAGAACCCGGCCGGTCGCGGCGGCGCGACCACGGTCTTCGGGTAGACGAGGATGCTCTCGACCTGCCGATAGAGCGCGTGCTCGAGCCCGAGGATCAAGAGGCACGCCTCGGCCGCGATCGTCACGCGGATGTCGTCGGTCATCTCGAGCCCGCCGAGCCCCTCCCACTCCTTCTCGGCCACGAACACCTGCGCGAGCTGGCACAGGTGCGTGCGCTCCTCGTCGTCGAGGTAGGCGACGTGCGCGACACGGCGCTCGAGGATTGCGTTCCACTCCTGCGGGAACGGCTGCTCGAGGATCTTCCGCCGCCGCCGCTCGTCGAGCCACCCGAAGAACATCGCCACGATGGTCGCATGCCTCGGCAGGGCGGTCCGTGGGAACTCGCGCGCGGCGTGGGAGTAGAACAGCAAGGGTGGGGTTCTGCGCACCGGGGCTCGTCGCGCTCGCGCTCGCGGGCCCACCGATCGTGCCGCTGCCGCCCGATCCCGATGCGCTCGAGCTGCACTGGGAGGCGCCGTCGCCGTGCCCCGGCGCGGACGAGCTCGAAGCGCGGATCGAGGCGCTCCTGCACGGACAGCGCGGTGGCGAGGGCGTCCTGCGGATCGACGGCGTCGTCGTCGCGTCGGCCGAGGGCTTCACGCTCGAGCTCGCGTCGACGTTCCGGGGCGAGACCGAACGCAGATCGCTCGCCGCCGATGCGTGCACGGAGCTCGCCGACGCGACGGCGTTGTTGATCGCCGTCGCGCTCGAGCCCGGCGCGCGGCTCGACACCAGCGGCATGGGCATGGGCGAAGCGCCGCCCGTCGCACCCGCGACGACGATCGCCGTGCCGACGACGACCACGCGTGCCGTCGAAGCGCCCGCCGAGCTCGGCCCGCCGTTCCCACCGACGGATGCACCGTTGCCGTCGCAGGTGGGACGACCGCGGCGACGCCTCGAGGCGCTCGCGCTGCGATTCGCGGCCGGGCTCGAGCTCGGCGCGATGGCAGCGCCCACCGCAGCGCTGCAGGCCGCGGTCGCGCTGCTCTGGCCACGCGCACGCGCAGAGCTGCACGGAGTGTGGCTCTCGCCGCGCACGCGCACGGAGGACGGCCACGGCGGCACGTACCAGCTCGGCGCGATCGGTGCGCGTGGCTGCGGTCGCCTCTTCGTCGGCGCCGTCGAGCTACCGCTCTGTGCCGGACTCGAAGGCGGGATCATCCGCGCGCGCACGCGTGGCCTCGCCCGCGAGACGATCGTGCTCGGGCCATGGGTGGGCGCGCTCGCGTCGATCGGCGTGGCCCGGGCGTGGGGCCCCGTCGGCGTGTGGTCGGCCGCCGAGCTCGCCGGGCGCGTGACGGGCTCGCGCTTCCGCATCGGACGCGAGACCGCGCTCCGGCAGTGGCCGGTGTCCGTGCGGTTGCTCGTCGGGCTCGAGCTCCGGGTGCCGTGGAAGCGGGGGGTCCGTGGACATTGAGGAGAAGATGGCCGGGTCACGCGCGGGCGCAGAGCGACGGATCGAGGCCTTTCGCGCGCTCTATCGCCGCCACTACGGCTTCGTGTGGCAGACGATGCAGCGCTTCGGGGTGCTGCCGGCGCTGGTCGACGACGCGGTCCAGGACACGTTCGTCGTCGCGTTCCGGCGGCTCGACGATCTCGTGCCCGCGGCCGCGACGCGATGGCTCTACGGCATCGCACGACGGATCGCCAGCAACTATCGTCGCGCACAGCGTCGGGTCGCGCGGAAGCAACGCGTGCTCACCGAACAGACGTCGACCGCGGCCCGGTCGACCGCGCCACAGGACGCCGTGCTCGAGCTCGATGCGTTCCTCGCCGCGCTCACGCCGATCGATCGCGAGTTGTTCGTGCTCACGCAGCTCGAGGGGATGACCGGCCCGGAGAGTGCGGAGCTGCTCGCGCTCAATCCGAGCACCGCCTACGATCGCATCGGTCGGCTGCGACGGCGTTTCTGCGAGCACCTCGGCGAGCGAGCGCCGCGCGACGTGCTGCTCGCGGCGCGACGCAAGCGTCCGAACGCGAGCGCGCGTGGATGGGCCGTGTTGCTGCCGCGGCTCGGCACGTCCTGGCTCGCGCGCTGGGCCACGCTCGCAGCGTGGCCGAAGCTCGCGTGGATCGGCGCGCCCATCGTCGCGGTGGCGCTGCTCGGCGCGCGGCCGCCGGACAAACCCTCGCCAGCGATCGCGCGCGCTTCGTCGTCGCCGGATCGCGGGGCCGAGGAAGCGGAGGCCCAGGCTTCGACGGTGCGGCCGGATCCAGCACCAGCTCCAGCGACGCTGCCCGTGCCCCCGACCACCACGATTGCGCCGCAGCGCGCGGTCGCCCCCGCGGTATCGACCCGTCGGCGCCCCCAGGTCGAACACACGCCCGAAGCCGCTCGCGAGCCGGTCGCAGCGCCCGCGGGCGAGAGCTCGCTCGCGCGGCACAATCGCCTGCTGCGCGCGGCCGTCGACGACCTGCGTGCAGGTCGCGTGGCGGCGTCGCTCGCCGGGATCACACAGCACCAGAACGAGTTCTCCGACAGCCCGCTCGCCGACGCACGCACGGCGCTGCACGTCGAGGCGCTGTGCGCGAGCGGCCGTCCCGACGCAGCACGGGCGAGGGCGACGGAGCTCCTGCGGGCCGACCCGCGCTCGCCGGTGCGCGGCCGCATCGAGCGGTCGTGTGCCGGCGCGTCCGTGGATCCACGCGCCGCCGGACAAGAGGAGGATCGATGAGCACGAAACCCTCCGTCATCGTCGGTCTGTTCTTCGTGTGCAGCGGCTGCGTGTTCGATCGTCAGCTCGGCGAGACCGCCGACGAGCAGCGCGCCGAGTCGCTGCAGCTCGAGTGCGAGGAGGCGCAAGCCGACCCGCCCGAGCCCGAGCCACCGTGGTGGTACACCGAGCCCAGCGACATCGCGCCCTGCGTACCGGTCGTCGACCTGACCGCGGCGCAGAAGACGGCGTGGTGCGAGTGGTACGAAGCGAGCTACGACGAGGACGGCGCTCCTGCCCCGTCCACGTCGTGGATCGAGGATGGTGCCGTCGTCGGCGGCGCCACGCGAGCCAGTGGTCTTCCGCCCGAGCCCATGCCGATCTGCATCCAGCAGATCTCGGCCGAGCACTGCGTCGCCAACCTGTCGCTCGACACTTGCGCAGCGCCACTCATCGTCATCGAGCGTTGCGTGCGCGGCCTCTCCGAAGCGCGCGACGAAGCTCTGCTCGAGACCTGCCGCGACCTGCTCGGCCTCGACGGCTGCGAGCGCACGATCGTGCAGCAGCAGGACTTCCACGTCAGCTGTCCGGTCCCGATCGAGTGACCCCGCGTCCGTCGCGTGGCTGCTACCATCCGCGGCGCCGTGTCGGACGAAGACAACTTCAAGCCCTACGTTCCCGCCGAGACGATCACCGCGGAATTCACCGTCAAGGCGGTGGTGATCGGCGCGCTGTTCGGGATCATCTTCGGGGCGTCCACGGTCTATCTCGCGCTGAAGGCCGGGCTCACGGTCAGCGCCTCGATCCCGATCGCGGTGCTCTCGATCTCGCTGCTCAAGAAGTTCGGTGGCTCGACGATCCTCGAGAACAACATCGTGCAGACGATCGGCTCCGCCGGCGAGTCGGTCGCCGCCGGGGTCGTGTTCACGCTGCCCGGGTTCCTCTTCCTCGTGCCCGACGGTGAAGGCGAATCGGTCGGCGCCCCGTTCTTCAACTACTGGACGATCTTCACGCTCGCGCTGCTCGGCGGCGTGCTCGGCGTGCTCATGATGATCCCGCTGCGCCGCGCGCTCATCGTCAAGGAGCACGGCACCTTGCCCTACCCCGAAGGCACCGCCTGCGCCGGGGTGCTCATCGCCGGAGAGAAGGGCGGCGCGCTGGCGAAGATCGCCTACCAGGGGCTCGGCTTCGCGTTCTGCTACGCGATCGGCCAGAAGGTGCTCGGCATCATCGCCGAGACGCCCACGTGGGTCAGCGACATGAAGAGCAAGGTGTTCCCGGCCGCGACCGTGAACGCCGAGATCACGCCCGAGTACATGGGCGTCGGCTACATCCTCGGCATCCGTTCCACCGGCATGCTGGTCGCAGGCGGCGTGCTCGCGTGGCTGGGCTTCATCCCGCTGCTCGCCTCGCTCGTGCCCGGCGAGATGATCGCCACGCAGCTCACCAAGCTCGGCTACGACCCGCTCGATCCCAACCGCTTCGGCTACGACGCCGCGACGCACGAGTTCGCGAAGCTCAACACCGCGATCTACTTCGCGTACATCCGGCAGATCGGTGCCGGCGCCGTCGCGGCCGGTGGCTTCATCACGCTGCTCAAGACGCTGCCGACGATCGTCGGCGCCGTGAAGGGCAGCTTCGGCTCGATCGGCGGCACCGGCCCCGGCGGAACCAAGCGCACCGATCGCGACCTGCCGATGTCGGTCGTGATCGGCGGCAGCCTCGGGCTCGCGGTGATCGTCGCGGTGCTGCCCTTCATCCCCGGTCAGGGCATCGGCAGCAAGCTGATGCTCGGGCTCATGATGGTGCTGTTCGGCTTCTTCTTCGTCACGGTGGCGAGCCGCATCGTCGGCATCATCGGCTCGTCGAACAGTCCGATCAGCGGCATGACGATCGCCACCCTGATGGCGACGTGCCTGATCTTCGCGGGCCTGGGCTGGACCGGCGACGCGTACCAGCCGATGGCGCTGTGCGTCGGCGGCATGGTCTGCATCGCCGCCGCGAATGCCGGCGCGACCAGCCAGGATCTCAAGACCGGCTACCTCGTCGGCGCCACCCCGCGCGCGCAGCAGATCGGCCTGTTCATCGGCGTCGTCGCGGCCGCGTTCGTGATCGGTGCGACGATCCAGATCCTCGACAACGCCCACGTCGATCCGAACACCGGCAAGGTCGTGCACGCGATCGGCGACAAGTTCGCGGCGCCGCAGGGCACGCTCATGGCGACGCTCATCAAGGGGCTGCTCGCGTTCAACCTCGACTGGCAGTTCGTGCTGGTCGGGGTGTTCCTCGCGGTCACCGTCGAGCTCTGCGGCGTGTCGGCGCTCGCGTTCGCGGTCGGGGCCTACCTCCCGCTCTCCACCACGTTGCCGATCTTCTGCGGCGGCGTCGTGCGCTGGGTCGCCGATCGCGGCAAGCCGAAGAAGCCGGCCGCCAAGCACGGCGAAGAGGAGGAGGAGTTCGGCCCGGGCAACCTGTTCTCCACCGGGCTCGTCGCCGGCGGTGCGCTCGCGGGTGTGCTCTACGCGATCGTCGCGGCGCGCATGGGCGACGGGCTCGCCGTGCTCTCGCTGCACGGCACGCTCGTCGGCGTGCTCGGCGAGCGCGGCTACGACCTGCTCGGGGTCGGCTTCTTCGTGCTCATGGCGGTGCTGCTCATCCGCGCCACGCG
>CAZFKC010000052.1:34958-71026 GCA_964519175.1 uncultured Nannocystaceae bacterium | reverse complement strand
GTCGAAGGTCGTTGCGAGGACGTCCGAGCACATCGGGTGGCCGGTCGAAACCCGCCGTGGGATGTGCCACGAGGTCTTAGTCGGCGAAGGCGTCCGAGATCTGCGCGTGCGCTGCTGCTCGACCGCGCGAAGACGTAGTTCAGCGGGCGCTGAACGGGGCGTCGCGGGGATCCGAGCCCGGCCGAGCGCTTCACGCAGCGTCCGAACCTTCTCTTCGGTGTGCAACCGTTGCGGCGCTTCTCCGTTCGACGGCGTGCTC
The DNA here is from genome assembly GCA_964519175.1 of uncultured Nannocystaceae bacterium. GTDB lineage: Bacteria > Myxococcota_A > Polyangia > Nannocystales > Nannocystaceae > Xiheibacterium. The sequence goes on along the minus strand of CAZFKC010000052.1, from coordinate 70,767 downwards.
TGGGAGCAACGATCTCATGGCCGATCGTGAGAAAATTTCAGGGCCCTCCCGACGCGGATGACGCCGGGCAGCTCGCCGCGCTCGGCGAGGCGCTAGACGGTGTTGCGGCCGCATCTCAACATGCGCGCGACTTCGTCAGAAGGTCGGAGGGGACGACCGGGGACTTCCGGGGTCGATTTGGTCACCCGGCTTCTACCCCGCGAGAACTGACCGTAGCGGTCACGGGCGTAGACCGCCGACGACGACAGCAAGTCCTGCCGTGCGCTCGGCTTCCTCGCGCGTCATCTCGCCCGAGAACTCCATCATTGCCGCGCGCTCCTGCGCGAGCTCCCAGAGATCGGCCACCTCACCCCGCGGCGGCCACACGAGCGTCTCGCCCGTGTCGGTACGAACGCCGAAGATGTTGAGCCCGCGCAGCCGGGCCAGGTAGATCATGCTCTCCGTTCCGCGACTCTCACCGTCCCACACGACGACAAGTCCCTCGGCGTTGTCGGCCATGTCCTTGTTCCGCATGGGCCCCGCACGCTTTCCGTGTGTTGCCCAGTCTGCCGGGTACCGAACGATCTCCAAGCGCTGCTGCTCCGCCCAGCGTTCACCGAACTCGTCGGCTCCCTTCGCCGTCCCCGACACGACCGCCGAGACGAAGTTAATCCAAGGGCAGCGACGCAGGGCGTCGCGCACCTGCGACTCCTGAGCACCGCGACTGCCTGCGACGATCGTTCGCATCAGGGGAAGAGCGCAAGCAGTGTACTCTGGGCCGCGGAGTCCGTGCTGCCGGGCGCCCTCGTCGCCGCAGAGAGGCGGTAGTCCCTGGTGGTCAGCGGAGCGAACGGGTCGCCGGTCACCTCGATGGCGTAGCTGTGGAACTGTCCGCCGAACTTTCCCAAGGCGATGCCGGTAACGGATGCAGCTCCCGCTCTTCGCAGGAGAGCGGCCGCCACGCCGAATGAGACCCCGTACGTCGTGCAGTCGTCGACGACCACCGCGTGCTTGCCACGAATCGACTTCGCGTAGTCCGGCTGGAGGTGCACGGTCTCAAGTTGCTCGCGCGGGTCAGTGCGATCGACGGTTCCGGCCGCGCTTGAACGCTTCGTGGACGCACGGTGCCGCACGAACAGCGGCACTCCCTTCTCCGCGTGGCGGACACGCGAGACAGTCGTCCGCAAGCGGTGCGTGAAGTCGCAGAGCACGTCGCTGTCGTCGTTCTTGCTCGCCGAGGACGGGAACACGCCCCAGATGGTCGGCCTGCCTACCCCAAACCCGTCGATGATCAAGGAGCGAGCAACGCAAGTGAGCAACGCCCACAACCGCGGTCCGCCGTTTTTCACGAGCGTGGTCACCTTCTTCGCGAACGCCACCTGCGTCAACGATGCCGCCGCAGTCTTGCTCGAGAGGTCGGCGAGCGCGCGCACAGAGTACTTCTTCCCATCGTACGCGAACCACCACGTGCCGGTCCAAGCAGCGATCAACGACATGGCCTCTGAGAACTCTGCTGCGTCAGCCACGCGTATGCCGAGACCCTTCACGTACTCATCTGACGACCAGCCGGCGGCGATGATGACCGCGCCACCGTTCTTCCCCATCTTGACGTCGTCGTGGTTGCCGGCGAGGACGATCGTATCGTGTGCGGGGAGCTTTAGGCGCTCCGCGTTGTTGGATACGATCTTGCCGTCCTGACGTCCGCGCACCTGTCCGAACTGGACCCCCGAGCCGCCGAAGGTCGGCGCGAACCAGGCGGGCTCGGCATGATTCGAAATGATCGCGGTGGCGTTCTTCGCTGCTCGCAGTGCCTTGAGCACTGCGACGAGGTCGGGCTTAGGGACTCCACCAGGCGCGATCGCGTCGGGTGAGGTTAGAATCATCGCCATGTTGCCTTGCGCTTTCTTCGTAGGGTTGTTCAGAACGGAACGTCGTCGTCGCCGGGATCCGATGGGATGTAGCCACCGACCGCCAGCGGATCGCGGGTCAACTGCGTCACGCGGTACCTTGAGTGTGAGCAGCGACGGCATACGCCGGTGTCTCCCTCCACTTCCTCACGCCGAAGGATGCCGTTGCAAACGTCGCACTTCGGATCGCCGTAGACTTGCTCGCCGCACATGCCGCAGAACGGCTTCCCGTTCACCGGAGTGCCGCACTTCGAGCACTCGTAGGTCATCTTTTGCCCGCAGTACTCGCAGTGGTTGCCCGTGCAGTCCGGATAGTGCTCGTATGCCGGACCCTCGTAGTCGTCGGACCAGCCGGTCCGGGAGCACAGCGGGTTCAGGCAGAGGGCGAGGCCCTTCGCGGCCCTCATCCTCAACCTCTGCGGAGTGATCGCGGCGAGCGCGGCGGCGAAGTCGGCCGCCCTCGCGTAGCGATCCTCGGGCTTCGTGCTGCACGCCTTGCAGATCGCTTCCTTGAGCTCAACCGGGACGCTCGCAAGTTCTCGGTCGAGGTTCGATGACTCGATCGCGGGGTGCCCGACGAGCATCTCGAACAACACGAGACCGCATGCCCAGATGTCCGCCATCTCGCGCACGTCCCGGGCGTTGCTGCGCTGCTCTGGGGCCGCGTAGGTCGAAGTACCGAGCCGCTGCGCCATGCCCGTGATGCGCGCGGCAGCATGGTCGATCTGGACCCCGATGGAGAAGTCGAGAAGGTGAACGTGGTCTCCGCTCACCAGGATGTTCGCCGGCTTCACGTCCCGGTGAATGATCTTCTTCTGGTGGGCAACGGTCAGCGCGGCCAAGACCTGCCGCGTGTACGACACGGCCACGTCGACAGGGAGTTTCCCGCCGCGCTGGGACAGCACTTCGTCGAGCCGCTCCCCGGGGAGTAGCTGCATCACGAAGTACGGAGTCCCGGACGCCTCCGAACCCACGGTCCCAGACGTGAGCACGTACGGCACGTGTGGGCTCGCAACGATGGCGAGCAGCCCCGCCTCCTGCACGAATCGAGCGCGGACTTGCGGGTTGTTCGCGCTTTCGGAGTTGTCGCAGAACTTCACCGCAACGTCCCGCTTGAGGCTTTGCTGCCTCGCGAGGAAGACGCGGCCGGTTGCTCCGCGCCCGATCACGCCCTTGAGTACGAACCCCCTTGCGGTGAGCACGTTCTGGTACTCCTCGGGGATCTGGTCTTCGTCGGCGACGGCAGCGGTCTCGAGCGTGGCCATGACAAGCGATGTTGGACGGCGCAACTGGGGTGTCAACCACGCCGCTTGAGCGCGCTGGTCAAGATCGCAAATTCTCCGGACATCTCCGAAGCTTGACCGTCGCTGCACGCGTTTCGTCCACAAAAATCTGAGCAAGGGATCGGCCGTCGCGCAGGGCCATCCGCGCTCCGTGGCGAGGGGCCAGCTCGGCGAGCGGCGACGGCCTCGGGAAGCCGATCGCACGGGCGCCGGCACGCCGAGCGCGCTTCGCATCGCGCACGTTCGGGTGCAACGAGCTGCGGCAGCGGTGGACTCTGCGTCCGCACATCCAGCGCGTTCCCGAGCGGGGCCGCTCGCTTGTCACCGAGGACGGCGGTCGCGCGTTGGCCCAGCGGCAGAGGCGGTCATCATGAAGAACCCCAAGAAGAACAGGAAGAACAGTGCCGCTGCGCCCGCCGCAGCTGGTCGGACGAGAAACGGAGGAACGCGCAAAGGCAGGTCGACGCCGAGCAGCCAGCCCGCGCAGGACCCCGGCGGTCACACGCGGTCGTCCCCGCCGGCTCGGCCTGGGCACTGGCCTGTACCGAGTGCTGCAGCTGGCCGCTTTCATGCTCCTCGCGGTGCTCGGCATCGTCGTCCCGCCACCGTGGCTCGCGGACGGACAATCCGCCGAGTCGGCGCAGAAGCGCCCGGCGGACGCGGAGCCGTGGCACGCAGCAAAGGACAGGGGTGATGCGGCGTTGGGCTGAAGCCCCCGCGTGCAACAACCCGCGGCCGCGGTCGACTTTGTCGGCATGCACGTCCAGCACGTCCCCGGCCGCGGTCACCTGGTCTTCAAGCTCCCCGACCTGTACTCGCGGGACAGGTCGGAGGAGGAGTTCGAGCTGGCCTACCGGCGCAGGCTCGGTCTCCTGCGCCTCGCTGACGTCGTCGAGGACCAGCTCGGCGTCGACGCCGACGAGGCCGTGGTGATCGCAGCGGGCCTGCTCGGCGGCGTGGGTGAGGCTTGAGCTGGCGCGCCGGGCGGATCCGGTTCACTCTGCCGGATCATGACGTTCCCGCTCATCTTCAAGGTTGGGAAGCCGACGTCAGCCGCGTACGACGATCGCGAGTACCTTGAGGTCCAGCTCCGTCAGCCGGAGCAGTGGTTCTACTACGCCGAGCGGCATCGCCGGATCGCCATGCTCATCCTCGACAGGATGGAGCGCGACGAGAAGGAGGCGGAGGAGGCACTCGCGATGTTCTCGCGGCGCCAACGCCCGCTCGACCTGTACAACCAAGCGCTGATGGAGATGGGGCTGGCCATCGAGAACCTCGCGAAGGGTGCGCGAATTCCGAGCGTCGATCCGTTGATCACCACCCGAGGTGAGCTGAACCGAACCCTCAAGCGCCACGACCTCGCTGCTCTGGTCGAAGACTTGAATCTCAGCCCACCGCGCCCGGAGTGGGTCGACTTCTTGAAGGTCTGCACGGTGATGGTCTCGGGCCCTGACGCTCGCTACCCAACGCGGGCAAGGATCAACGGTGAGTCCATGATCGGGGCGAACTACAGCCTCGTAGAAACGTGGCGCCTCTTCGAGCAGATCTTCGAAACACTTGCGCTCGAGCTGCTCCAGCGCACACACAGCCAAGTGCGGATCACGCTCAACTGCTACGATCGCAGCCAGCAAGATCTGTGCATCCAGCCGTGCAGCCACGAGGAGTGGATCGCATGGCGGCTCCACGACGAGTTCCCCGAGTGGCTGGTCGTGCCCCCTACGCCGGAGGAGACGAAGCGCGAACTCCAGGCACTTCTCGCACGCGGCCGCGGGGTCGAGGAGTGACCTCGGGGTATGCTCGAGGCGGAGTCGATCGTGGATCGCCGTCGGCCCGGGACCTTCGTCGAGCAAGCGCACGATCGAATCGCGCCACGGCTCGGCACTCGACACGTGCTGCGGCTTCGCCTGTTCCGGCCATCGCGCCAACACGTGCGCGCGCAGCTCGACGAGCTCCGGCAGCTCGTCGGGGTCGCCGTCGAGCAAACCGGCCTCCGCGATCGCGAGTCGATACGCGCGCTCGGTGTTCGGGCTCATCCCGAGCAGTCGCGCGACCTCGCGTGAGCCGGTCTGCAGCCGGTGAAGACGAACGAGTTCTTGCAAGCGGTGCATGTCGCGGCTCATCGAGGGCTCCGTTCCGCGACAGCGTCGCGAGTCCAGCCGCCCAAGACTTCGCTCATCGACCTCGACAGACTGCTCGACTGTTCAGGTCGTCGCGATCAGTCTTGCCGAGCTGAGTCGCGATCAGTCTTGCCGAGCTGAGCACGATCACCTCAGCCGAGCTGGCCACGATCAACTAACCCGAGCTGTCACACTCGGTCGGTTGTTCGTCGTCGCGTAGGTGTCGATGAACACCTTCGCGAAGTCCGCGAGCGTCGGGATCTCGCGGCCGTCTTCTGTCTCCTCTCCTGTTCTCGCGTGCCGGCTTGGAGCGCCTGCCGAAGCTCGCGCTCGTACTGCTCGGCGCCCCGCTTGGTCCCGCGGAAGACCTTCCTCGTCCGCTCCACGGTCCCGTCTGCGTGCTCGTGCTGAACGTCAACCATCCACGTGCCGTTCGGTCTCTGTCTGATCGTCATCGTCGCGACTCCTTCGAGCCGCGAGACTTGGCTCGACGATCATCTCGCGCCGTTCGTGAAGTTCCGATCCCCCGTCGAACTTCGCGATCCTCGGTACCTCCGAACCGAGTTTCACGAAGCCACCCGAGGATGGCGCCGCGCTCGAAGATCCATCGACGCCCCAGCTTGCGGGCGGGCAGCTCACCGCGGGCCGCCGCGGCGTAGACGTTCTTGGCGTTGACGCCGAGGAGGTCGGCGACGTCGGGGCCGGTCAGGATCTCGACGCGCGCGGGCGGAGCTGAGGGGTCCACGGGGGTGATACCCCAACGCGAGTTTCGCGTTCAGTCGCTACGTGTAACTCTTGCCAGATGTCGAGGTACGTCGAGCATGTCGCGGACTGGGAGCGGCTGATCTACAGGGAAGGCACTCCACCCAAGCGAGAGGGCCAGCACCTCGACTTCAAGAAGGATCTCCACGACGGCGAGAAGACCGCGGCAAGGGCCGACGAGAAGATGGCGTTGGTGATCGCGTCGTTCGCCAACGCCGACGGGGGCGTCATCGCGTACGGAGCGGTCGAGGACGAAGACGCCGCGACTCGCATCAAGGTGTGCGTCGGCACGAACAACCTCCTCGGCGACATGCAAGAGAACGAGCGCCGCATCCGGAACGTGATCAAGTCCCACCTCTACGGGATCGAGCCGCTGCCCGACATTCGCCCCCTTCCGCTGCCGAACGGAGATCGCGTGATTGCGGTCAACGTGCGGCCCAGCGTCTCTCTCGTCGCGGTCACCACGCCCGCCGACGACGTACGCATGCGGTACCCGGTTCGCGATGGCGAAGGGAAGGTATACCTTCAACCGCAACAGGTGGAGCAGCGCATCCTTAGCTACCGGGCTCGCGCGGCCCGAATCCAGTTGGAGCGCTTCGGCGTGGAAGTGAATCCCGGCACGACGCCTCTCCCGAAGCCGACGCCAACCCCCGTCCACCTCCTGCACGTCCGAGAAGGCACCGCGTGTCCCGTCATGTGCGAGCCCGGTGGTGTCCGGACCCGAGAGAACCAGCCGAAGACAACAGATGCGCAGATGATGGAGCTGCGTGGAGATCTGCTGCGCCTGCGTCTGACGCGAGAGACACCGAGCAACAGGGAGTGCTTCGTGGAGGTGCCGTGCGACTGGGTAGCTACGACCTGGTTGCATCAACAGAGCAAGGACCACATGGTCATGCCCGCCGTGCTGATCGCGGCCGAGATCATCTGGAACACTCTGAAGGACCAAGCGACGCTCGCCCCTCGGCAGTGGCTACGTTGAGCCGAGCTCTACGCCGCCTCGCTCGTTGCCGGCGAGACGCCGACGATCGTAACGGTGCTGCCGACGCACGTCGTTCTCGCGCCGAACCTCTCGCGCAACCAACTCCGCGATCGCGACGAGGGCTGTGTGCTCACAACGTGACCGCAGCGTGACCACCGGGCACCGCCCGGGCGTGCGTCAGTTGTCGGCGCCCTTCGACGGGCACACCGCGTGCTCCGGGTCCCACCAGAGGAGATCGAGAACGTTCTCCTGAAGAATCCCGAAGATCCGCTCGCGAGCGGTGACGCGGAGCGAGATCAGCTCGGGTACTTGGTCGAGTTCAAGCTCTTGCAGGCGCGCTTGGGCGTCCGCGCAGAGATCCTCGACCTTGATCTTGTGGTTCTGCTTCCGCCCGACGACGAGGATCTCCATCCACGTCATCGCCTCGAAGTTCTTGAGGCGTTCTCGCACGCGGGCAACGCCCTGCGCGTCGAGGACGTGCCAGCCGTACGGGTCCACCATCTCAAGACGACCGACGCGCCAGACGGGACGTAGCGTGCGAAAGTCGATCCCCTCGCTCGTGTGCGGCTGCTTCTCCGTAGCGGCCGCGAGTGGAGACAGCGGCCGCTTCTCCTTCCGCCCGCCCTTCGCCATCCCCTCGGCTCACTTCCCTAGCGACGAGTAGTACTCGGCCATCGAAGCGTGCGAGATGGGCGTGAACCCCCGCTGTCCAGGTAGCAAGCGACCGCGCGCGAGCAGCCAGGGTTGTTCGCGATGGGTGAGGTCGCTGAGGAACTGCGAGCTACGAGGGCCGTAGTGATCGAGCACGGCGTCGATGGTCGTGCGCTCCTCTTCAGTGAGGTGCTCCGCGTCGCCTTGCGGCCACGCAGTCACGTTGAACTGTCCGCGATGCTCCTCGTAGAGCGTTCGCACGACAGGCCCGTTCGCCCATGCCTGGATCTCGTCCTCGAACAGAGGCTCGTCCTCCCAGACGAGGTGCCATGCCTGCGAGTAGTAGACGAGCTTCTGGAGCTTCATCGCCGTCATCGGGCCGTGCTTCCCGACGATGTACGCAGCGACGTCATGTACGTTCGCCATGTCTGCTCCTTCTCGGTCGGGGTGAAGAGATCGCTCGGAGATCGTCCCAGGAGATCTCGCGCTGCTGGTCTTGCGCGACGTCCGCCGCGCTGCAAGTGGCGTTGGACAACTGTCGTGGATTCTCTGCGGTCGGGATGGAGGGAGGCAAGGCCGAACGCTCGTAAATCCCTGACAATTCGGCCGGAGGCGGTCCCCGTGTCCCGTGATCATCGAACTGGTGGCACGCCCGGCAGCCTGCGCGTTTCTTGACATTTGCCTGTGGATGACTGATGGCGCATCTGGCGCCGGCACAGATCTCCGGACTTGAAGATCTCGATAACACGCGCTACGCGCGGTGAAGAAATGCCCGGCGTATCCGGCGCTTGACTTGGAGCGACGCCGTGGCTTTGGCCGACGATCGGCAGCGCAGGCGCGCAAAATAGACCCCCGATGAAGGTCAGGCTCTACACGCACAAGGCGTTTCGCAACCCCGTCGTCCGTCTGCTCGTCCGCGAGGGCGTCGCGGTTCCCGAGCGGATCACGACGACGCTCTCGAACGGCACCACCCTCGTTGCGGCGCCGAGCGATTGGGTCATCTCAGACGAGGCGGAGTACGACTCCCTGCTTGGTGATGACCGAGATGGTCTGGCGGGAAGGGACTTCCACGTCAACGAAGAGCGCATCGTCGTCCGCGAGGTCACGTAGCCCGCATCGGCGTCATCATCTCGATCTCCGCGGCCGCGGTGCTACACCATCGACCCCATGGCGCTCATCGAGAAGGACGGTCTCTGGCACGAACTCGCTGCGATCTCGCCGCAACAGTGGCGCACTCGAGCGCTCATGCCTCAGGGCTACCGCGAGGCCGCCGACCTCCTGACTGAGATCGCAACGAGCGGCCGCAACAACGACATGCTCGTCTTCCCGATCATCTTCTTGTATCGGCACGCGATCGAGCTTCACCTCAAGGCCATCATCCACAACGGCCAAGCCCTCTACGACGAGGCAACCGGCAGCCGGATGCCACTTGAGCGTGTCCACAACCTGCGCGATCTCTGGCGCAACGTGCGGGCGATGATGGTCGCGATCGAGCCTGACTGCGAGGAGAACGACCTCAACATCTCGAAGGTCGAGGCCCTGATCCTCGAACTCCACGAGCTCGACGAGCGGGGCACGGCCTACCGCTACCCGGAAGGCCCGAAGGTCGCGGGCCAGATCAACCTGGCCAACATGGCGGAGACCTTGTCGGCAGCGCTCGACTACCTCGACGGCATCTCTGGCGCCCTCGAAGCGATGACCGAGATGCGCGGTGACTTGCTCGCGACACTCGGCGACTAGCGGAACAGGATCGATCGCTCGCGGCCGAAGGATCAGTGAAGGTCCGCCGCCCGAGCGAGTGACTGATTCCGCGGCTCGACTCACTCACGAGATCGATGAAGCACGTCGTCCTCGCAATCGCCCTCCCACTTGGCCTTGGATGTTCAAGCTCAAGCAGGTGCCGGTGGTGAACCTCAAGGAACAGAAGAACGGCAACTGGGTCTGCGGCGCCGACGAGCTCCCGTACATGTACGAAGGCATCTACGCGGCGGTCTGCCTCCCATCGGAAGTTGTGAAGTTCACGGTCTGCGTCGAGCGCTTGGGGTTGGCCGAGACCAGCGGCGAGCGGGCGAAGACGACAGATACATCCGCCTCGGTTGAAGTGCCGAAGATCGAGGTCAAGGCCGATGCCACCGTGAAGACGGAGCAGAACGCCAGCATGACGACCAAGTTTGTGGTCGAGGGCCCGCTCGCCGAGGCCAGGGGAGACGCGCTGCGCCAGTGTGCCGCGTTCCTCGGCAACTCCAGGCCCTACCAGCTCGTCGAGGCAGGCAAGCTACTCGCGTCGCGAGTCGGGCCGATCCCGAAGGTTGGCGAGACCGTTGAGATCGACCAGCAAGGGCAGAAGAAGAAGTACGAAGTCACCGAGGTGAAGACGACGGCCCGCACGGTGGAGGTGACGGTCGCGATCAAGTCTTGAGCACGAGCGCCATCCTCGGCGGCCTCCCGGCCAGGCAGCCCCCGCGGTGATGCGCGCGCACCAATCTCGCATCACCGTGGACTTGCCGGCATCCGGCCCGCCATCGATGAGGCCAAAGCGCCAACCGGGAGATGGTCCTGGTAGAGCCACTCGACGCGCTTGGCCTCGACCTTGTCGAGGGAGACGAAACCCGACTCGCCGAGCGGAGTCGCCGCCGCACGCAGCTTCGCGACCTCGCCGTCGACGTACTCGAGGGCATCCCGAGTGCCGCGAAGCGTGCGAGCATCGCGTCCTTCGCCGACGTCGAGCTTCGATGTTGCGATCTACGCGAGGTTCTTCGCGAGGTCGATCAAGTTCGCGGACGCTTGGCCTTCGTGGATCTCGTCGAGACGAACCTCGAACGACAACCGGGCCAAGAATCCCTGGGTGTTGGGGACGACCGTCAAGCGGTCGGTCAAGTCACCGAAGTACGACCTCATCCTCAGCGCCGACTGCACGGCCATCGAGTCGGGTGGCTCGCCGTGCCGATCGAAGCGGTCGCGCATGATCCTGTAGAGGACCGCGTCCTCGGGAATCGTCCACGTCGTCGGCCGAGCGGCGTACGCGGCGTGGTTGGCCGCGACGAGATCCGGGCGCTCGGCGCCCGTTCGCGCGCCGGGCTCGACGATCAAGCTCTTGAGCAGCAGGCGCTCAAGCTGCGCGTCAACCACCGGCCACCTCCTCGGCAGCTGGCAGCACGCCGGTGACCACGTGGGCCCTGCGGATCAGGGAGCTGATGGACGTGCCCGCGTCGTCGGCGGCCACTCGCAGCGCCGCGTACTGATCCACCGACAGCGCGATGGTGAGGTTCTGCGGCCGGGGTCGATGACGGCGCGATGGGTCGGGGACTGATGAGAGCTGCGTAGACACGAGTTCCCTCCGGGCGAGCCTCCAGCCGCGAGATTGCGACGAGGCGGACAGCGCGATGGGTGAGGGACCTCGGCCAAGGACAGTCAGTCAGGCCGCGGTGTCTACACTTAGGACTCTACACGCGCCGGACAGCACGGACAAGGGTCCACGCGACTTATAGTTGGCCTATCGGTGCTGTCAGTGTGACGCCTGCCAAGCAACCAAGGGAACCCTATACCTCTGATGGCATCCTTCGCAGCCTTCCAGAGAAACCCTATCTATCTACTCGTCAACCCGAAGGGTGCCAACAGCAACTTGGCATCCTTCGACTTGCGAGGTTCGAACCATGCCAAGGGAAGTTGGCATTCTTCGCTGGAACGACAGCTAGCAGGCGGTTCGGCTGAAGGCTGCGAAGGATGCCACAGGGTACATAGGGTTCCCTACGGCTGGTTGGCGTCCTTGACTTCGCTGACGAGGATGCCCCGCGCGTTCTGTACCAATGCTCGCAGCTTCGTGATTGGAGCGTCCCTGCCCGCGGCGTCGATCACGTAGGGCACGAAGCTCGCGGGGGTCTTCGCATCAAGCGCGGTCAGGTTGTCGGCGTGCACCATGACCGACTCACCATCGGTTCCAAGCACCGCCCACGTGCCCGGCGCAATCTCCTTGATCCGATCCTTCCTCAGGTCGAAGCTTGGTGTTCCGCCTTGGAGATCCTGAGCGGCTCGCTGCCTGACTCGCTTCATCGCCTCCAAGACCGCGAGTTCGCGCCCCCAGTCGAGGCACGCGTCCGGCACGATGACCGTTCCCACGTTGGGAACGACGACCGAGACCCGCGCGCCCGGAAGGAGCCTCGGGTTGGTGACTTCCGTGCCAGAAGCGACGTTGCTGTCCGGCCTGTACGTCCATGACTCGGGCAGTGCCAGAGGCTCATTCACCGCGAGCCCGTAGACCGCACCCGCATCGTCGTAGAGGTTGAGAGCGTCCTTGAGGATCGGCATGATGCCCTCGACGCTCCCACGGCCGCCCGCGCCCGTCACCTGTCCGTCGGATCGCCGCGCTCATCAGGCAGAGCCTTGAGCGCGGCCTCCACGTCATCTACATCTGCGTCGCGGCACTCGTCCGAGCAGTGCCTGTGGTTCCGCGCGCGCTTCTTGGTGAGGATGCGGCCGCACGAGCGGCAGGTCTTGGTCGGATGCACGCCGGCATATGTTGCACGCCGGCTGGCAACTCGCGCGCGCGCCGGTTCAAAGAAGCATCGGCTTGACGCGAACCGCCGGCGCCTACCTCTGCGGCCCGTGGGCGTGCGCCCAGTCGATCGCCGCTTGCTCCGCCGCCTCGCGCGTCGCGTAGCCGGTCCCATTGCCGTCCGACCACTCGACAGGCGCGGGCGCCATCGGCATCGGGTACCACCACGAGGCGGTCCACGTGCCGTCGCGGGCCTCGTCCATCACGACGGTGAGATGCACGCCGTTGATCTCGTGGTGGGCGTCGTGGGTCATGGTGCCTCCGACTTCAGCACGGCTGGGCGAGCGCGTCACCTGTCCGAGATCGACCTACTCGCCGCGTGCCTCAAGGTCGCGCGCCCACGTCAACTGTTTGGCGAGGCTCTCAGAGACGCTGTACTCGGCGACGCGGTCGTCGTCAGCGTCGTCGATCTCGTGCTGAGCCTTCGCTGTCCAGTAGAGGTGGACACCCCACGTCGCGTTGGCTGCCATCTCGCGTGCCGCCTGCAGGGACCATCCAACGCCGACGTGGCGAGGCTCTTCAACCGACCAGGTGACGGTGCCCGCTTCGATGGCGCCGAGTACTCCTCATTGACGCCGGCTTGGGCGAGGAGCGGACGAGTGCGGTGCCCGATGGGGATGTACGGATGGTGCTCCATGAAGATCACGCTGAGGCCGTGCGGGCTCTCGGCAAGTACCCAGAACGGCCTTCTGTGCGATTCTCGGGCTCTGACAGAAGGAGATCTCGTACTCGTCCGGCTCGGTCGACGCGCACCTCGACATGTTCGGACCGCACCGCGACCCTCGATGACGTGCCAGACGAATTCCATCTCCACACAGCCGAGGACGAGCTCGCTCAGCTGCTCAGCCAGCGAGAGCAACGCCACCTCCTGCTCGACCATTGGCTTGAGCAGCTCGACCCCCAAGGCGACCGCGGGGACGTGGTTGCCCCGATGAGAGCCAGCGATGGCTCAATCCCCGGCTGGATGCGGCCACCGGGCCTTCCCTCCTCCTACCTGTGGCAGCAGATGCGGGGCTTCGCCGACGCCGTGAAGGTCACCGTGGCTAAGGTTCAAGGGCGAGAAGTGGCGGACGAGCTACTCGCTCTCGTGCCGTCCGGCGCCAGCGAGGTGCTCGGTATCGCGACCGGACCGTGGAGGTACGTCGGGATCACCCGGGTGGGCGGTGAGCTCGAACTCTGGTTCTCGTCCGACGGGGACGTCGGCCTGGCTGGGCGAGAAGGCGCAATACCGGGCGCGTGGGAGATCGGGACGTTGCGAGTGCCGCTGACGAGCGCGTTGCTCCGCGAGCACGTCTTCGACCGCATCGAGTGGCGGAACCGGCCCGCCTTCGTGGTGGAGTAGCCCGCGCTCGACAGGCTCGCGGCGTGCGGCGATCCTGGGCCGGCATGGCGGAGAAAAGGCCCGGAATCCCCGGCGTCCAAGGCTGGCGGAATTTCCTCGCGTCCCGGACCAGCATGCTTGGCGCCTACGACCGGGCGAAGGAGACGAATCGGTCGAAGCCCGTCCAGGTGAGTCACGGGGTTGCGGGTGAGACCGCCGTTCGGAACTGGCTCGCAGAGTTCCTCCCGAAGCGGTACGGCGTCGCAGAGGGGTACATCGTTTCATGGCGGCTGTCGGAGGAGGACGAGCTGCGCCACTACGACGTCATCGTCTACGATGCACTCGAGTCTCCGACCTTGTGGATCGAAGAGGAGCGCGGTGGCAAAGCCGTCCGGGCGATCCCAGCAGAACACGTCTTGGCGGTCTTCGAAGTCAAATCGAAGCTGACGCGGAGGAACGCTCGCGCTGCGATGCAAAAGCTACGCGAGCTTGAGCCCTTTCTCGCTGCCGTTGATCTTCCTGGGACGCGGTACCCCGCGTTCTGCCCGAATACGTTCTTCAGCGCGCTCCTGTTTTTCGAGATCGAGCCGACAGACGCAGACCACCGTGACATCCTCACGACGTTGCTGCCAGACAACAACATGCGTGGCTTCCTCGGAGGACTCGTGCTCCGCAGCAGCCGCGAACCGCCTGACCACTGCGGTCGATTCGAATACATCGGTTGGGATGTTCCGGACGGAGAGAAGAAGAAACTGAAGAACGGTGACGTAGTGCTGATGGACACATGCCCGCCGCTGGACAAGGCTCTTTCGCTGTCTCACGGCCGTCGAATCGGCGAATCGCTGATTGCGACGAAGCTTGGCTGGGGCCGCGAGGCGTTCGCACAATTCGCGTTCGACATCGTCGCGAATCTCGCCGGCCGATACGAGCCGGGCACGCTCTCTTCTTGGCACGGCTACACCCTCTCACCGACCGCGGCTCTGCGTCACCAACGAGAGGCGTCGCGCGCGAAGGGCTGACCGCGCAACCCGTCCCCGGATCACGTCTCGGATCGCGCGGGTAGAGTCCTTCGTGGACGCCATCCCCGCCGACCAGGATCCCGACCTCTTCGATCCCGCGATCTCGTTCCGCCCGCTGCCCGGCGACCGGCAGCGACTCCGAGATCTCGCGCGCGCGAACGGCTGCTCCGTCGCGTCGGTGATCAGGAGGGCGGTCCACTGGCTCGTCTGCCCGCCCGCCGCGGTGATCAGCCAATCGGCCCCTGCGCAACCTGACCGAGGAACTCACCGCGCCCAGCCTCGCGCTCGGACACGTCGTTCCAGACGATGAGCCGGCGACCTCGCCGCACGGCTGGGGGCAGGCCAGTGAGCGTCGCCGAAACGACCCTGCTGATGCTCTTCACCGGAGCCCTCCTCGTCGAGGGCTACGAATGGACCGTGTGGTGGCTGAGAGGCAGGGGTGCACCGTGAGCGCGACCTTCGGCTCGGTGCGCGAGTGCCTCGGCTACCTGTTCAGCTGCATGCAGGGACCTCGTGTGACAGCTCGGGTTAGTTGATCGTGGCCAGCTCGGCTGAGGTGATCGTGCTCAGCTCGGCAAGACTGATCGCGACAGAGCTCGGCCACGCGTTGAAGGCGTTCGTCTGGGACGACGACATGGGGAACTCCAAAGGCGATGCCAGCGCGCGTCAGCTCGACGAGTAGTCTTCCTCGTTGGGATCGCGCCGGGCCAGCTCCTCGCTCACCTGGCGTTCCAAGCCTTCCAGGATCCAGAGGTAGTCGTCCGCTTGCGGGAACAGGCGCGCGTAGACGTGGTCGTCGCGCAGCTCGGCCAGCAGCGCCACCAGCTCCTCGCGTGTGAGATCGGGGAGGGGCACACTCCGCAGCAGCGAGAAGTACTCTTCGGAGTTGGCAGGTACGCGATCGATGGCGTCACGGGAGGGTCGAGTCATCCCAGACTATGTTGCACGCCACCGGGTTGCCCTCGTCGGGTACCGTCAGCCGACGCCGACTGCAGCGTTCGACGGCCCTGAACCGCCGTGAGTCTTCGCGAGATTTCACCTCCGGAGCGGTTGCGTCTGAACCCCTGCGCGCCGGAGGAATGGTCGGTCGCTACCGGATTCACTGCCCGATTCTGTCCCGGCCATCGCGCTCACACGCGCTTTCTGGCCGAGCGCGCGACAAATCGAGGGAGTGAACCGTTCACTCCGCCTTTCTGACCGGCTACGGGAGAAATCCGGGCAGTGAATTCCGCGCCGTCATTCCGCGCGCGGAATCCAAGCCCTCGTTTCCCCACGCGCCCCCTCCCCTACAGCCCGTAGTATTCCACCGGGTCCACCGTCCGGTAGCCGCTCGCGAAGGCGTCGTCGCGGACGCGCACTTCGATGTGCACGTGGTCGCCGTTCGCATAGCCGGAGAGTCCCGCGGCATCGCCCACGCCGACCGCGTCGCCCTCCGCGAGATCGATGCGCGACATGTGGCCGTAGATCACGTGCGTGCCGTCGGCCGTCTCCATGCGCAGCTCGCCCGCGTC
Source organism: uncultured Nannocystaceae bacterium (assembly GCA_964519175.1). Taxonomy (GTDB): domain Bacteria; phylum Myxococcota_A; class Polyangia; order Nannocystales; family Nannocystaceae; genus Xiheibacterium. The sequence continues at coordinate 54,686 of CAZFKC010000052.1, read as the reverse complement.
GGCGGCCGACGGCCGGTTCCAGTCCTCGAAGTAGTCGCTGCCGACCACGATCACCGTCGCGTCCTCGCCGACGAACAGCGGTGTGCCGTTCGGGATCCCCACGTCGATCCCGCAGTGGAACAGCCCGCCGTAGTCGGTGTACGCGTGGCAGTACGAGTACCCGCCGTCGAAGCTCGTCGGGCCGTACGCCTGCGTGACGCCGTAGCCCACCCCGCCGATGATCTGCGGGATCGTCAGCCGCCCGTCGCTGCCGCCACCGCCACCGCTGCCACCACCGCCATCCCCGCCACCCCCCGCGATGCAGTCGAAGCCGATCGCCTCGCTGCGCCAGCCACACGCGCGCGAGCGGGCCGCGCAGTCCACCTCGCGCACCGCATCCGCCTCGCACCAGCGCAGCGTGTCGCCGTCGCACTCGCCCGCGTAGTCGAGCTCGCCGCAGCCCTCGCCGTCGTCCTCCTCCTCGCCGCACCGCGGCACGCCGGGGATCCAGCTCGTGAACCCGCTGTCCACGTACGCGTCCGCGACATAGCCGTCCTTCGCCTCGACGTAGTCCCAGATCGTGTTGCCCTGCACGCTCTGGCCTTCGGTCTGGCACGCGATCACCACGCGCTCGCCCTCGCCGAGCCCGCCCGTGCGCTCGCTGTCCGCGCGAGGCTCGGCGCGCACGTTCACGCCCTTGCCGCCGGTCCAGCGCACGACTCCGTTCGCCCCGTCGCGCGCCGAGACGATGTCGACCTCGCGCACGCCGCCTTCGTCCGCCGCGCACGCGATGAGTGTGATGCCGGCCACGCCGGCGACGAGCTCCGTCCGCATCTGCTGCCCTCCTTCGTCCTCGCCGGGGGAATTGCCGCGGGCGACGAATGGTTCGTTCCGGCTGGAGGTGAACGGTTCTCGCCGAGCGGCAATTGCCCTCGGGGGAGCGCGGACGACCCGCGTGGATGTGCATGCTCGACAAACGACAGATCGTCTTGGCCGTCGCCATCACGGCCGCCTGCGGCGACGACGGTGACGCCGCCGGACTCGACTTCGGTGGGCTCGGCAGCATCGGCACCGGGGATCCGCATCCCGGCGACACCGGCGACGACGACGTCGGCAAGGGCGGCGACGACTCCGGCAGCGAGGGCGGAGCCGGCGAAGGGATCGCCAGCGAGAGCGAGGGCGGGCTCAAGTGGGATCTCGGCATCGCCGACGACGGCGGCGGCGAGACGGGGCCGCAGGAGTGCCCGATCCCCGCGCTCATGATCGTGCTCGACCGCTCGTTCAGCATGGCCGAGGACGCGACCGGCACGAAGGCGCCGAACATCGGATCCACGAAGTGGGCCCACGCCGTCGGCGCGATCGAGGGCTTCGTCGGCGCGTACCAGCACACCATCGACTTCGGGTTCGCGATGTTCCCGAGCCCCGCCGACAACCAATACTGCGATCACGTCGACGAGGTGCTCGACGGCGCACACGTCGACGGATTCCTGTGCTCGGCCACCACGGAGGTCGCGCCCGCGGCCGGCACCGCGCAGGCGATCATCGACCGCATCGACCCGGCCGACACCCGGCTCTGCAAAGGCACGCCGATCGATGCGGCGCTGCAAGCCGCGGGCGCAGTGCTGCCGGCCGGCGGCGGCGCCAACATCGTGCTCGTCAGCGACGGCAAGGAGAAGTGCAACGGCAACCCGGTCGCACGCGCGCAGGCGCTCGCCGCCGGCGGCGTGCAGACGTGGGTGATCGGCTTCGGCAACCTGCCTTCGGGCTCGGTCAGCCACCAGAGCCTCAATCAGATCGCGTGTGCCGGACGCACGGCGTCCAACTTCATGACGAGCTGCTACGACGACGGCGCCGGCAACTGGTCGGCGGTCGACCCCGCCGGCGCCGCGCTGTACGTGCCGGCCGAGGACGGCCAGGCGCTCGCGGACGCGCTCGTCGAGCAGATCGCGGGTAACATCTGCTGTGGGAGCGCATGTCCGCCGGGGTGAACGACAGCGCTGCGCACGATCCCGTCGCGCTCGCGATGCGAGCGGGGCGCGACGAGAGCCGCGTCGCGCGGGCCGTGGCGCTCGCGGAGCTCGAGCGGCGGATGTTCGGGCGCACGAGGCCGAGCACGATCGGTCGCTACGTCGTCGGTGACGCGATCGGCAGCGGCGCCCAGGGCACGGTGTGGATCGCCCACGATCCGGAGCTCGATCGCGACGTCGCGATCAAGCTCATCCACGCCTCGGGTCGGCTCGATGCGAGCGGACGTGCGCGACTGCGGCGCGAGGCGCAGGCGCTCGCGCGCATCGATCATCCCCACGTGATCGGCGTGCTCGACATCGGCGAGCACGAGGGCCAGCTCTACATGGTCACGCGGCTCGTCGAAGGCGCCGATCTGCGGCGGTGGCTCGCGGCGGAGCCGCGCAGCTCGGCGCAGCGTATCGCGGTGCTGCACGACGTCGCCGCGGGGCTCGTCGCCGTGCACGCGTGTGGGCTCTTGCACCGCGATCTCAAGCCCGCCAACGTGCTCGTCGACGAACGTGGCCGCGCGCTGCTGGCCGACTTCGGGCTCGCGCAGGGCGGCGAGCCCGAGGCCGCCACCGTGGTCACGCAGGACGGCGTCGCGGACCCGCGCCACACCGCGACCGGGCTCGTGGTCGGCACGCCCGCGTACCTGGCCCCCGAGCAGCACGGGGGCGCCTCCGCATCCGAGGCGACCGACCGCTATGCGTTCTGCGTCACGGCGTGGGAGGTGCTGTTCGACGCGCTGCCGTTCGTGGGCGAGTCGGTGCGCGAGCTCGCGGAGGCGAAGCTGTCCGGGCGGATCGCGGTGCCGAAGGGCACGGACGTGCCGCCTGCGCTCGCGCGTGCGCTGCAGCGCGGGCTCGCGACGGATCCGCGGCAACGGCAGACCAGCACGACGGAGCTCGCCGCGGCGATCGACGCCGCCTCGCGACCTCGACGCTCGCGAAGAGCCACGGCCGCCGTGCTCGGGCTCGCGGCGCTCGGTGGCGTGGCGGTGGCCGCTGCGCAGCTCGACGCGGCACCGGCCGCGATCGCCGGCGAGTCGACGTCGTCGTTCACGCCGCTCATGGCCGAGCTCGCGCTCGCGCACGGACGCATGCGGCAGCGCGTCGACGACAAGGACGGCGCGCTCTCGTCGTTCTCGCGGGCGCACGAGCTCGCGCTCGCCTCGCGGCATGACCGCGTCGTCGCCGAGGCTGCGATCGAGCTGGGCCGGCATCACGTCGTGGGGCGTCGCGATCTCGACGAGGCCGAGCGGTGGACGCGGGAGGCCGACGCCGCGCTGCAGCGGATCGGTGGCGCGCAGCAGCAGCCCGGGCTCGCGGCCCTCCTGCACACGATGAAGAGCGGGCTCGCGGCCGCGCGCGGCGAGTGGAACGACGCAGGCGACGAGGCCGAGCAGGCGATCGCGCTTGCCCACGGTGTGCCGGGTCGAGAGCTCGCGCTCGCGACTGCGCTCGAGTACCGCGCGCTGGCGCAGTGGAAGCGTGGGCACACCGAGGCCGCGATCGCGGACTACGAACGCACGCTCGCGATCTACCGCAGCGCGCTGGGCCCGTGGCATCCCCGCACGGCGACCGCGCTGGGCAACCTCGCCGCGCCGATGCTGGCGGAAGACGAGCACGCCGAGTCCGCGATTCCGCTGTTGCGCGAGGCGATCGCGATCCGTACGAAGGCGGCGGGCGGCGACGACCTGCAGACGGCGCAGCACTGGATCTCGCTCGCGACGGCGTTGCGGCTCGTCGGCGAGCTCGAGGCCGCGGCCCAGGCCGGCGAGCGGGCCATCGCGATCACGAAGGCGCGGCTCGGGCCCAGCGACGCTCGCATCGCGCTCGCGCTGCGCTCGCTCGGCGACGTGCACATCGATGCCGGGCAGTGGGAGTCGGCGATCGCCCGCCACGGCGAGGCGGTCGCGCAGTACGAGGCGGCCGGTGGTGCGCCCGAGGATCTCGCATGGGCGCTGCACAAGCTCGGGCTCGCGCAGCGGATGCACGGGGCGCTCGCGGCCGCGCGGCGCAGTCACATGCGCGCGCTCGAGCTGCGCGAGCAGAGCCACGACGCCGTGTATTCGCACCTCGCGCTCGCGGAGGTGGAGGCCGCGCTCGGCGACGCGGCGGCGGCCCGTGCCCAGCTCGCGCGCGGCCGAGCGCTCGCGACGGACGATGCGGAGCTGGTCGGCCTCGCGAGCTGGGTCGCCGCGCGTGTGGAGCTCGCGCTCGGCGACGAGGCGCAGGCGCGCACGCTGCTGCGACAGGCGATCGCCGAGCTCGAAGCCGCGGGCGTGCCGTCGTCGGCAGCCGAGGCCGGGCTCGAGCTCGCGCGGCTCGAGCACCATGCGAGCGACGTCGCGCCGGTCGAGCGCGGCTCCGCGGGCGAGCACGCGCGCGCGCCGTCCGTGCGGGCCGCGCGTTCGCGGCTGGTCGTGCTCGGGCTCGCCGGTGCACGCGCGACTCCGCCCGACGCGCCGACGCACGCGGCCGCCACCCGGGAGTGAGGCGCGATGGACACGACGATCACCTACGGTCGACTGGTAGCCTCGTGCATGGTGGCGGATCTCGGCGAGCTCCCCGACGCGGAGCTGTTCACGCGCTGGCAGGGCGGCGACGAGCTCGCCGGCAACGCGCTGGTGCGCCGCCACTTCGACATGATCCACCGCTTCTTCGCGGCGCGCTTCGATCGCGGCGTCACCGATCTCGTGCAGCGCTGCTTCCTCGGCGCGGTGCAGGCCAAGGAGCGCCTGCCCGAGGGCCTGCCGTTCAAGGCGTATCTGCTGGGCATCGCGCACCGCCAGCTGCTGATGGCCTGGCGGACGCAGCGGCGCCACGACGCGATCTTCGACGCGGGCTCGGTGAGCGCGGCAGCGCAGTGCACGTCGCCTTCCGGCGTCGCCGCGAAGCACGAGGAACAGCGCGCGCTCATCCGAGCGCTGCGCAGCCTCGCGATCGAGCAACAGTCGCTGCTCGAGCTCTACTACTGGGAAGAGCTCGGCATCGACGAGATCGCCGCGATCCTCGAGATCCCCAGCGGCACCGTGAAGAGCCGCCTGCACCGCGCGCGATCGCTGCTGCGCGCCGCGATCGAGGCGCTGCAGCTCGCCCCGGGCCTGGCCGAGAGCACGGTGCAGGACCTCGAAGGCTGGGCCCGCTCGCTACGAAGGCCGCCGTGAACGCCGCGCGTTCATTTCCGCCGAGCGAGCGCACTCGCTCGGCCGAAATGGACGTCGCGCGTTCGCCCCGCGATCAGTCCCGCGCCGCGTAGGCACGGATCGCTCGGTAGGCGTAGTCCTCGTTCTCGCCGCCGTTGCCGAGCTTCGTCATGTGCTTCTCGACGAAGGCCTTGCGCTCGGCCGCCGGTGCGCCCTGGAGCTCGAGCGCGATGACGCCCGCGACCGTGCGCAGGGTCAGCGGGATCGCGAAGTCCGGCTGCGCGATCGTCTTCTCGACGACCGCGGAGATCCGCGCCGCGTCCTGCTGCACGAGGCCGTCGAGCAGCTCGATGCCGTCGCGCACGTCCTCCGGCACGTCCGGCTTCGCCGCGACCGCCAGCACCTCGCGCCACCACGGCTGCGTGCGCAGATCCAGGTGCGACGCCGTCTCCTCGTAGACGTCGTAGGTCGCCTGGAACCACCCCTCCCAGTCGGGGTGCTCGACGAGCTGCAGGTTCGAGGTCGCATCGCGCCACGCCGACATGCTCGCCGCCGACAGCTCCTTCGCGACGCGCGCGTCGGGGTTCGCGTAGCGACGCATGAGCAGCGCCGCCTGCTCGGTCTCGAAGAGGATGTGCGGGTCACGGAAGTCGCCGATGCCCTCGGCCGGATACGGCCGACGCACGATCCCGCCGAGCACCTCGAGCACCGGCGCCGGCGTCCAGCGGATGTGGTGCATGAACTCCGCGCGGAACTTCAGGAAGCGCGCACGCTCGGCGCCCGTGTCGAGGATCGGGTGGCTGTCGCGGTTCGGCACCTTGCCGACCAGGAACGGATGCAGCATCCGCTTGTTCGCGGTGATGAGCCCGTCGATCTGGCCGATGTCGTGGATGCCGAGCAGCTCGAACGACTCCTGCGCGTCGGGCCACGCGAGCACCGACTCGTCGAGCCCGCCGATCGGCCCGTCGGCCGACGAGATGATCACCCAGTCGGACGAGCCGATGCGCACGATGAGGTAGTCCTCGAACTCCTGATCGAGCGCAGAGAGCACGCTGATCATCAGGTCGTCGCTGAGCTCGTAGCCCTGCACCCACTGCGCGAGCAGGCCCTGCGGCTTGAGGTAGCGCTTGACCTCCTTGTAGAACTCGACGGTGAACAGGCTCGACACGCCCGAGACCCACGGGTTCGTCGGCTCGGAGACGATGAAGTCGTACTTGTCGCCGGCCCACGCGAAGTAGGCCTTCGCGTCGTCGAAGTGGATGTGGCTGCGGGGATCGTCGTAGGCGCGCCAGTTCACCGGCTTGAAGAACTCGGAGCCGCGCACCATCTCGGGCTCGATCTCCACCGTGTCGAGCCGCTCGAGGTTCGGCGACGCGAGCAACGTGTGGCACGTGACGCCGGAGCCGAAGCCGATCAGCGCGCCGTGCTTCGCGTCGGGCCGCGCCATGAGCGGGATGAGCCCCACCAGGAACTGGTTGGGCTCGTCGCCGGCGATCTCGGGGCCGAGCGTCTTGTCGTGGCCCTCGGGCCAGCGCTCGAGCACCACGGACGCGTCGGGCTTGCCGTTCGTGTAGATGACGTGGTGACCGAGCTTGATGTCGGTCTTCACCACCGTGACGCTCGCGGTGCGGCCGTCGACGTACGAGACCACCTCGTAGCTCTCGGGCAGCGAGATGCGGCCGTTGCGGAACACGGTCGAGGTGAGCACGGTGGGATCGATGGGGATCCGCAGCCCGAGCGCGACGACCACCACGGTGACGACCGCGACGATGCGCAGCGTCTTGGGGGCGCTCTCGGAGGCGCGGCCGAGCACGATCTCGCCGCGGATCAGCAGGATGCCGAGCATGAGATCGACGAGCGCACCGAGCACGAGCACGCCGTTCAGGCCGATGACCGGCATCAGCACCAGGCCCGCGAGCACCGCACCGGTGATCGCTCCGAGCGTGTTGAAGCCGTAGACCTTGCCGACCACGCCCTCGGGCTGGCCGCGCTTCAGCATGACGTGCGTGAGCAACGGCAGCGTCATGCCGGCGCAGAACGCCGCGGGCAGCATCATCATCACGCAGATGAGCCACTTCAGCACGTTGAACTGCATCCACAGTCCGACGGTGCGGCTGCCGTCCGGGCTCCACATCTCGATCCACTGATCGGACAGCAGCCCGCCCATCGCCCACACCCCGATGTGATACATCGGCAGGGTCGCGATCGCGGACAGGCCCATGATCACCTGCACCGCGGCGAGGGCCATCTCGGGGCGGCGGAACTTGTCCATCCGCTTGCGCACCCAGAGCCCGCCGAGCGCGAGCCCCATGATGAACACGGACAGCATGATCTCGAAGCTGTGCGTCGCGGCCCCGAGGATCGTGGAGAGCAGCCGGATCCACCCGATCTCGTACATGAACGACGAGAGCCCGGTGCCGAGCGCGACCAGCAGGTAGAGCGTGACCTTCGACGACGGCGCGGCGCCTTCTTCGTTGGCGCGCGCGACGATCGCCGTGGTCGGCGTGCGATCGCGCATCGCGATGACCATGATGAGGATGTTCAGCGCCGCGGCGACCATGAGCGCGCCGGGCAGGCCCACCTTCGCGACGAGCACGAAGCCGGAGAACAGCGCGCCGAACGAGGCGCCCAGGCTGTTCGTGAAGTACAGCATGCTGAGGATCTCGCCGGAGCGGCCGAGATCGCGGCGCAGGATGCCGACGCTCATGAGCGGGAACGTGGTGCCGAGCAGCACGCAGGGCGGCAGGATCAGCATGCCGGCCATCGACCACTTCGCGACCTCGACCGCGGTGCCTCCGCCGAGCGCCGGGAACACCGAGTCGTAGGCGATCCGCATCGTCAGGTCCGCGATGTGCGGGAAGGCCAGCGCGTAGACGCCGATCAGCCCTTCGATGACGCCGTAGACGACGACGGGCGCGCGGGTGCGCGCCACGAAGCGGCCCGAGAGCAGCGCGCCCAGCGACATGCCGCCCATGAACAGGCTGAGCACGAGGATCTGCGCGGTGGCGGCGCTACCGACGAACTGCTTGATGTACCGCGACCAGATCGACTCGTAGATGAGCCCGCTGATCCCCGAGAGGAAGAACAGCAAGAAGAGGACGCGGAAGCGGGCGCTCGAGCCCGTCTGTGGCGACTGCATGCGCCGCGGACGATAGCCGACCCCTACCCCCACTGCTACACTGCGGCCGAATCCCATGAAATTCGTCGCCAAGCACGGTCTCGCCGATCGAACCCGCGCCCGCACCGTCGTCGAGAAGGCGTACGAGGCCTACAAGGTGAAGCTCGCGGATCACAACCCGACGCTGACGTGGAAGACCCCGACCGAGGCCGATCTGGGCTTCTCGGTGATGGGCAAGAACATCGCGGTGCAGATCCACGTGAGCGACGAAGACGTCCGCGTCGAGGGCGACATGCCGTGGATGTTCCGTCCGTTCCAGGGCAAGATCGAGAAGGTGCTCGGCAGCGAGATCGAGAAGTGGATCGCGAAGGCGAAGGCCGGCGAGTTCTAGCGAGCACGCCGTCGTCGCGACGGCCGGCCGCCCACCGCGGTGCGCAACCGCGGCACAGGGTCGATCGAACTACGTAGGCTCCGATCGCCACGGGAACCCGAACCCCGTCCCGTCCAACAGGGCCGTGGGGCCAAGACGACGGGGGACTCGTGCGACGCGTAGCATCCAGAGCAGTGACCTTGCTTCCGCTCACCTTCGCCGCCCTGCTCGGGTGTGCGGGCGACGACGAGGGCGTACGTGACCAGGGCGCCACCGCGGGCAACTGGCAAGACGACGATCGTGGCGCCGGTGCGAGCCTCGGCTCGTTCGAGTTCACCTACTACTGGGTGGCCAACGAGAACGACTACACGGGCTCGCTGAACACCAGCGTCTACAACACCTCGTGCACCAAGATCGCGACGGTGAAGAGCAAGTTCTGGAACGCGCTCAAGCTCGAGGGCACCGGCAAGACGGTGAGCGGCCAGCTGCTCAACTACGCGGGCAGCTGCGGGTGCGCGCGCTCGCCCTGCTTCAAGCAGCTCGGCGCCGACAAGCCGTGGGGCGAAGGCGTGCAGGGCCGCGCGCTCGATCCGTTCCGCTCGATCGCGGTCGACAAGGACGTGATCCCCTACGGCAGCTGGATGTACATCCCCGAGCTCGACGGCGCGACCATGCCGGGCGACTCCGGCTTCGTGCACGACGGCTGCGTGATCGCGGCCGACACCGGCAGCGCGATCAACGGCCATCACATCGATTTCTTCGTCGGCATCAAGGGCAACTACCTCGAGCTCATCAACGACCTCGGGCTCGAGTCGGTGACCGTGCGCCAGGGCGGCACGAAGTGCACCGGCGAGATCCCCGACGACGGTGACGACGATGCGCCGGCCGACGACGGCGGCGACGACGGCGGTGGCAACGACGGCACGCAGGTGTGCTTCCCCGGCGCCGACGGGGCCGGCAACACCTGCCTGCCGCTGTCGTTCCCCGGCGAGCCCACCGGCTACGACTACCCCTCGCCGCTCTCGAGCAACTATCGCCAGCCGATCGCGTATCTCGATCTGCAGACGATCGACGGTGCCACCAAGATCGCACCGAACTTCCGACTCGACGAGTTCGCGCAGGTCGCCAAGGGTCGCTATGCCGTCGTGCAGCCGCACGCGGTGACGCGCATGCAACAGATCCGCACCGCGCTCGGGGCGATCCACATCAACTCCGGCTATCGCTCGCCCGGCTACAACGCGCAGATCGACGGCTCCGCGACGAGCTCGCGCCACATGTTCGGCGACGGCTTCGACTTCTACGGCAGCAACGTGTCGATCAACACCGCCGAGAGCTCGTGCCAGAGCCACGCCGGATTCCTGGTCGAGTACAACACGCACGTGCACTGCGACTGGCGCAACACGCCGGTCGATCCGCTGTTCTACGGCACGGTCGCGGTCGCGCCGGACGAGCTCGACTTCACCGACATGCCGTTCGGCGGCGAGCTGGTGCAGGACGGCGGAGTGTGGACCGCACCCGCGATCGGCTTCGACGAGGGCGAGCCGTTGCGGCGCTGGACCGCGTTCGATGCCACCGGCGCGATCGTGGACGAGGCGATCGGCGATTCGTATGTCGCACCCGCGAATGCGGCACGCATCGACGTCCTGGTCGGTGGCGTCGTGCGTCTTTCGGCCGGCGTCGAGTAGGCCGGAACACGAGGGCGGCAGCGAACGTGGCGCCGAGGCGATCGGCGTCGGTTTCGCTGGCCGCTCTCTCCGCGTTGGGGTAAGAGCGCAGCCATGCGCACCTCGTTCATCAAGGCGGCCCTCGTCGTCGCGCTCGGCTGCAACGTCAAGTACTCGTCCTCGTCGACCGCGACGAGCTCCCCCGACGCGGGCAAGCCGACGGACCCCGGCGCAGGCAAGCCGATCGAGGACGCCGAGCCGGCGGGCAAGCCCATCGACAAGCCCGATCCCGAGGCCGAGAAGAAGGCGAAGGCGAAGGCCGAGTACGACGCCGCGATCAAGCAGCTCGAGGCCGACGCTGCGAAGGAGGCCGCTCGCTGGACGCCGGAGATGCGCGCCGAGGTCGTCAAGCTCACCTCGAAGAAGTGGCCGAACACGAAGCTCGCGCTCACTGCTGCGCTCGCGGGCTCGTACCGCATGCCCGGCAACAAGGAACGCGATGCTTCGCGCCATCCGATCAAGACCATGGACTTCTTCGGGCTGCGCCCCGACATGCGCGTGTTCGAGGTCGGCCCGGGTGCGGGTTGGTGGACCGAGCTGCTCGCGGTCGAGCTCGCGGCGAAGGGCAAGCTCGTGCTCGCCGGCTTCGATTCGAAGAGCGACGATCTGCGCGCCGCCTACGGTGGTCGTGCGCAGGAGCTGAAGTTCGGCAACGCGCCGGAGCTCTACGGCAAGGTCGAGCTCATCCCGTCGGTGCCCGGCGCCTACGACTTCGGCGCACCCGACTCGCTCGACATGATCCTGAACATGCGCATGACCCACAACCTCGTGCGCAGCGGCAACCTCGACAAGTTCCTCTCCGCGGCATACGTCGCGCTGAAGCCGGGCGGCGTGCTCGCGGTCGAGCAGCATCGCGCGGCCGAGGGTGCGGATCCGAAGCAGGCCGCCGAGAAGGGCTACGTGCCCGAGAAGTGGCTCATCGAGCAGTACGAGGCGGCCGGCTTCAAGCTCGAGAAGAAGTCCGAGATCAACGCGAACCCCAAGGACACGAAGGACTACCCGCAGGGCGTGTGGACCTTGCCGCCGTCGTTCGCCGAGGGCGACAAGGACAAGGCGAAGTACGAGGCCATCGGCGAGAGCGATCGCATGACGCTCAAGTTCGTGAAGCCGAAGGCCAAGAAGAAGAGCCCGGCCGCCGCGACCGACCTCAAGGGCACGACGCCGGCGACGACCGAGCCGCCGAAGGCCGATCCTGCGAAGCCCGTCGAGCCCGCGAAGAAGACCGCGCCGGCGAAGGGCACCGAGCTCGTCGCACCGAAGAAGACCACCACCACGGTCGGCACCGAGGGCGGCGCGGGCAAGGCGACGAAGTAGATGCGCGCCTCGACTCGCATCGCGTCGCTCGGCGCCTTCGCACTCGCAGCGTTGACGCTCGGCCCCATCGCGCGGGCCGACATCATCTCGGACGAAGAGGGCCAGTGTCAGGGCAAGGCCAAGGGCGACGCGTGCGAGCTCGGCGGCAAGCCCGGCACGTGTGTCGACTCGACGTGCGGCTTCAACGACTACAGCAAGGGGACGCCGCCTTCGCGCGGCGAGAAGCCGTGCCTCTTGTGCGCGCCGGGTGAAGCGAAGGACGCGGCGAAGCAACCCGAGCCCACGCCCGCGAAGACCGACGCCAAGCCCGACGCCAAGCCCGATGCCGGCAAGACCGACGCGAAGTCGACGCCGCCGACCACCCCGGAGGCGAAGTCGGGCTGCAGCATCGACGGCGCGCTCGGGCCCGGTGCTGCGGCGCTCGGGCTCGCGCTGCTCGTGCTCGCCCGCGGTGCGCGTCGCCGCACGAAGGGCTAGGCGGCGTCCCGAGGGGGGCCGCGACTCAAGCGAGGAGGCGCCGGCGTCGATGGCCACGCCATGCGCCGCGCGCTCCTCGTCTCCTCGATCCTCGCCATCTCCGCCGGCTGCGGCCGCACCGACGTCGTCGTCGACCCGGGCGCGGACATCGTCGAGCGCGAGGTCACGCTCGACGACGGCGACGCGATCTGGCTCGAGGTGCTCGTCGAAGAGGACTTCGCGCTGCTCGACGCGGTCAACGGCATCGAGGACGGCATCACGCTCGACGGGCTGGTCGACACGGTCGCGATGGGCGAGCCGCACGAGCTGGTGTTCGACACGCGCGACGAGCCGACCTTGATCGTCGAGGTCGCCGGCGATCCGCGCGCGTGGGTCTACCGCTGAGGCTCCACCGCGCGCGGCTGCACGTTCTTCAGCTGCCGTTCGAGCTCGAGCAGCCGCACCTTCTCGACGGCATCGCGTTCGCGCTCGAGCCGTTCGAGCTCGACGGCCTCGCGCTCGAGCTCCCGCCCGACGGGCGGCGGACGCACCCGGGCCTCGAGCCACTCGTGGCGTGCGGCCGCAGCCGCGACGAGGTCCGGTCGTGCACCGCGGCGCGCGTGCGTCGCCACGGCCGCGAACGCCTTCGACGCGCGCTGGTAGGCGCCGCGGTCGAAGGGCACGTCGTCGCCCCGCTCCTGATCGCGTAGGACGAAGTCCTGCTCGAGCAGCCCGAGCATGAACACGGGGCGGACGTCGTCGTGCTCACGGGCAGCCCGGCGCAGCAGATCGCGGGCGCGCGAGTAGTGCTTCGCGTGCATCGCCGCCCACGCGTGCGCGAGCGTGGCATCGAGGTCGCTCGCCAGCCATGCGTCGCCGCGCGCACGCGCGAGCCCGGCCTCGGCCGCCGCATCGTCGCCGTAGTGCACCGCGAGCATCGCGAGGTTCGCCTGCGCCGCGACGTGCTCCCGCTCGCCCGCCAGCGCCCGCGAGAACGCGGTCGCCGCCTCGCGCTGGTCGTCGCGCGCGAGCGCGAGCAACCCCGCCGCGTTGTCGAGCCCGGCCGTGCTGCGCTTCGTGGCCAGGGCAATCTCGCGGCCGCTCGCGATGGTCTGCTCGGCGAGCACGAGCAGCCGCCGATGTCCGTCGCGCTCGGCCACGCGTAGGTAGAGCGCGGCGAGCTGCTCGTAGAGCGCGACCAGCTCGGCGTCCTGGGCGAGCAGAGCGCGGATACCCAGCTCTGCCCGCTCGAAGGCCGCCTCGTCGCCGAGCTCGAGCGCGCGCAGCCGCAGCATCTTCGCGAGGTTCGTGCGCAGCTTCTCGGTGGTGAGCGGCAAGCCGTTCTTCGCGACATGCTCCGTCGCGCGCTCGAGCGTGGCGATCGCTCCGTCGCGATCGCCACGACGCCAGCGCAGCACGGCGAGATCGTTGTAGGCGATCGTGTAGCGCGGCACGGCCTCGATGAGCCGCGCGAGCCCCTCTTCGGCGCGACGCGCATCGCCGCACCGCAGCCACACCATCGCCGCGTTGGCCTCCGCGATCGCGAGCTGGATCCCGTAGTCGACGTGGATGCGATGGAACCGCGACGACCAGTGCTCGCACTCGGCCCGCGACGGCCGCTGCTGGCCGAGCGCGGCGGCGTACTCCGCCATCGCCTTCTCGAAGACCTCGCGCGGCTCCAGCGAGAGCCCGATCGGCTCACCCATGTCGTGCGGTGCGCGCGTGGCCGCCGGGGTCCGGACGCACGCAGCACAGAGGAAGACGAGCCCGAGCCAGCACCGCACGGGCCGTGGCACGGCCGCGGGCCGCGATGGTTCCTGGGCAGAAGCCGGCGACGCGCAGCGGAGTAGCAGCTCAGCTGCAGACCGTGTCGGTGTCGAACTCGGCGTCGTAGTCGACGCCGGCGACCTCGAAGCCGCGCGTCTTGGCGTACTCGACGAGGAAGCGATCGAACAGCTCGGCCGGGAACGGCGAGCCGGGCGTCGAGGCCTCGAAGCGGCGCGCGAGCTCGTCTTGCACCTCGGCCGCCAGCTCGCGGTCGTCCATGCGCAAGAGGCCCTCGGCGTCGAGCGTGGGGCCGGCCTCGCCGAAGTGCTCGGCGAACATGCGCTGCATCGACGCGAGCGGATCCTCGAAGCGATCGCCCATCACGTCGAGCAGGTGCGCCATGTAGAACGGCACGCCGGGGATCCCGCCCGAGGCTTCGGTGACCACCGCCGGACCCTCGACCGCGACCGCCCGCCCGCCGAGATCGCGCGAGAGCTGGTGGTGCAGCGCCTTCGTGGTGAACTCGAGGTCGGCCTTCGCGAGCCCGATGAGGCCCTTGCGATAGGTGCCCTCGTTCAGCGGGTTGCCGCGGTAGCTGATCGTCGCGAGCGTGAAGCCGGGCGCGAGCGCATCGGCATCGCGGAGCGCGTTCACCCAGTGCTCGACCACGCCGCCGCCCATCACGAAGATCGTGTTGATCGCCTCTTCGGGCGAGCCGGGCGCGAGCTCGAGCGTCGCGACCTTGGGCGGCTGATCGCCTTCGCGCGCGGCCATCGTCTTGATGACCACGCTGGTGCCGAGCGGACGCAGCGCGGAGCTGACCGCGTTGCCGGTGCGCGGGTCGATCGCGCGCGGAGCTGCGAGCGCCCACACGATGCCGTCGATGCGTCCGCCGAAGTGCTCGCGGATCTCCGCGATCGCGCGCGCGCGCACGGCCGGATCGAACGCGTCGCCGACGATCGAACGGGCCACGAGCCCGCGTGCCCGCAGCGCCCGCTCGATCGCGTAGGTGCGGTGGAAGCCGGGCGAGCCGAGCTTGCGGATCTTGTTGCTGCTCTCCGGGTTCGGCACCTGGTCGAACGACACGTCGAGCGTGTTCGCACCGCGCACCGCACCGAGCACGGCCCGCGCTGCGCTGCCGAACCCACCCGAGCCGCCCACGACCAGCCAGTTGCCGCCTGCACCGGGCGTGGGCGCGGTCTTCGGGCTCGCGCGCTCGACCATCGCCTGCGCCGCGCGTTGCGTGCCGACGGGATGGAAGTTGCCGGGATGGATCACGTTGCCGAGCGCGGGCACGAAGCGGAACTGGAACTTCGGGATCGACAGCAGCATGGGGCAATCGCAAATACCACAGGCCCCGGAGCTTGAGTCGAGGATCGCTTTGGGCTATGCCCGGGCCGATGCGAAACGCGGCGCGCGTGATTCCACTGGCGATCGCGCTGCTCGTGTCGGCGTGCGCCACCAAGCAGGGCACCGCGCTGCGCGACGTGAAGCCGCCGCCACCGCCGGCCACGATTCCCGAGACGTGGGACAAGGACGATGCGAGCGCGATGGCCGAGCTGCGCGAGCCGGCGATGGCCGCGTGCGAGTGGCTGCTCGACGTCGCGCCCGCGACCGCCAACAGCAAGCAGTGGGTGCACACCCGCGACTTCGCGCTCGACTGGATCGAGGGCCAGACCGAGCCCGCGATCCCGGTCGTGCAGCCGATCGTCGCGTTCGTCGCGACCGATCGCCGGTTCATGTACGGCGTCTACATGCGCGGCGCATACCAGTGCGGCAAGGCGAAGTGGGTGCTCGCGCATCCGCAGGGCGATGCGGTCTCGTTCGAGGCCGAGCTCGCCGGCATCGACGCGATGCGCCGGCTCATGCGCGCGCTGCAGAAGTGGGACACCGCCACGCGCTCGCGCCGGCTCGACAAGCTCGGCCGCAAGCAGAAGCACGGCCAGCTCGAGGCCTATCTGAGCAAGATCGTCGCGAAGGCCGGCCGGGACTCGGGCCGGGGCACGCGCAAGCGCAGGTAGCTCAGCCGCAGAAGCCGAAGCCGCTGCTGCCCGGCACCGGGTCGAGCAAGTGGCACACGCCCGTCTCGCACGGGTGCGCGTCGTCGCAGATCGGCGTGCAGCAGGAGCCGTGGCAACAGCCCTCGACCTCCGCGTCGGATTCGCAGGTCAGGCCGGCCGAGCACGTGTCGTTCTGCGCGCATCCGTCCCCGCGGCTCGCCCCGCCGTTCTGCAGGCAGCCGAAGCCCAGCGCCGTCGCCTGACACGACAGGCCCGGGGGGCACGCGTCGGACGAGAATGGATCGCAGGGCGCCTGACAGAACGCGACGATGTCTTCGTCGTCGATCACGCAGATCGTGCCCTCTTCGCACAGCGGGTCCGCGCGCGTACCTGCGCAGAGCGGCACGCAGGTGCCCATGCCCGTCGTCGTGTCGACGAGCCCGCACCACGAGTGCTCCTCGCACGGAGCGTCGCCGCCGTCCTCGCACGGCTCGCCGTCGGCGAGCGGATCGAGGGGGATCGGCACGCACTCGCGCGTCACGAAGCCCTGCGGCACGCAGTGCTGGTCGGGCTCGCAGTCCTGCTCGAAGATGTCGCACGCGGGCGGTGGCGGTCCGACGTCGAACTCTCCGCCGGGGAACGTGTCCTCTTCGTTTTCGTCACCACACGCGCCGCTCGAGCCACCGGTGCCGTCGACGCTCGTCGAGCTCGTCGGATCGCCCGAGCTGCCGGCGGTCGAGCTGCTGGTCGTGCTCGAGCCCGTCGCGCCCGTGGAGCTCGAGCTGTCCCCGGCGCTGCCGCTCGCGCTGCCGCCCACGACGTCCGGGCCGCAGCCGAGCAGAGTCGCCCAAACCAATGTGCAAGCCGCCCGCGTCCCCATGACACCGAGACGCCGCGACGGCATCGCGGTGGCTCAGCCTTCCGCCGCCGGTGCGCCGGCGTCGGCGCCTTCGCCTTCGCCCGCTTCGCCGGCCTCGGGCGTGCTCTCGCCCGCCGCGGGCGGACACGTGGCCTCGCAGCTCTTCTCGCGGTCCTCGACCGCCTGGTCCTTGAACTGATCGCCCTCGAGACACTTCGCGACGCACTCCGGACCCACCGGGTTCGGATTCGCGTCGACCGTCGGTGTCAGCTCACCTTTGTTGCCGCCCTGCGGCACATTGGTGGCGTCGTTCTTGGGCTCGCAACCAGCGAGACCCAGCATCAGCACGAGAGTGGGGAGGGCGGCTCGAATCATCGCCGCGAAGCATACACGAGAGCGCGGTCCCCCGAACGAACACGGGGGACCGGCGCTCCGATCATCACTCGCCGGTGATGATCGTGCAGTGCTGCTGGTAGATGACCCCGAGGATGTCCATCGTCTTGTAGTCGAGCGTATCGACGCGGGTGATACCGCCCGCCTTCTTCGCGCCGTCGAGGCTCATGTCGCCCCACGAAGCGATCGCCAGCACGCCGGAGGCACACGCCTTGCCGGTCTTGGGGCCGGGGCGCGCGGCCTCGGAGACCTGGACCTGGGTGTTCGGGTTGATGCCCTTGGCACCGGCATAGATGCCGCCGACGGGGGGGTTGTACCCGACCGCGCCCGCGCAGCCGACCGAGAGAAGAGTAGCGGTGATGAGGAGGGAGATGCGTGCGCGCATGAGTGTGCTCCGTTGAGTAGGGCGATGACGACGGATAGTGGGGACTTCCGCCCGCGCGGGACTGTAGGACGGCGCCGTCGAATGCGTCAAGTTCCGGAAGCCGCCGGAGGTGTTGCAAAAACGCTACTCGGGCACGGCACCCTGACCCGCACGGAGCACTTCGATCTCGTCGTCGACGAGCCGCAGCACCGTCGATGGATCGGGGAGCACTGCTCCGGCATCGACCACCACCCGCACGTCGCGGGCGAAGCGACGCTCGAGCTCTTCCGGATCCTCCAGCAGGCCACCGTCTTCGGCCGGCGTGACCGAGCCGGTGAGCAACGGCTCGTCGAGCAGCTCGACCAACATCCGACACACCGCATGATCGGGAACGCGCAGCCCGACCTCGTGATTGCGGTTCTTCATCGCCCGCGGCACGTCCGAAGTCGCGCGCAGCACCATCGTGTAGGGCCCGGGCAAGAGCCGCCGGATCGTGCGGAACACCTGGTTGCCCACGTGGCCGTAGCGCGCGAGCTCGGCGAGGTCGCGCACGAGCATCGTGAGCGGCTTGGGGTGCTTCTCGCTCATGCCCTTCAGCCGCCGCAGGTTGTTGATGCCGCGCGCGGACGACAGCGCGCAGCCGAACGCATAGCCGGTGTCGGTCGGATAGACGATGACCTCGTCGTCCTTCAGGGCGTCGATCGCCGGTCGCAGGGTACGCGGCGATGGACGCTCGGCTTCGATGCGCACGAGCATGGGTAGAGCAGGCGAAGGGCGGCGCTTTGTTGCACAAAGCCGTGCACGGCTCAAGCGGCGTCGACCGGGAGCTGCGTGCGAGCCCGGCGCGAGGCGAGCCACGCGCGCACGCGGTCCGCGACCAGCAGCGCGCCCTCGGCCGCGAGGATGAACGCATACGGGTCGTAGGGCGTGCGCAGCCGGATCGTGCCGAAGAAGATCGCGGCCACGACGATCGAGCTGAGCAGCTGCCATCCGACCACGGCGAGCGCGGGCCGGCGCCGGAGCCACCAGATCGCCGCGAACATGCCGAGCATGGACGGTGCCCAGATCACGATCGCGAAGATTGCGTGGTAGACGTCGAGCACCGGCAGGAATCGCTGGCGCCCGCGCTCCATCTCGGGCCACTGCCGGTCGACGAACCACGACAAGCCCACGTTGACGAAGCTCATGCGCAGCTGGCCGAGCACGCCGGTCTTCGCGTAGCACTGGCGCCTGATCTCGCGCTGCGCATCGGGGTCGCCGACATAGCCGACGAAGCGAATCGTCTCGCCGCCGAGCGCCGGCCGCAGCGCGAGCGGATGCCAGGCCGGCAGCTTGGCCGCGAGCCGGAAGTTCGGCAGGCTCACGCGGCGACCGTCGTTGGTGTTGCCCTTCTTCTCGGAGCGCCGCATGTCCGCCTCGCGCGCGAACGCCTGCGTGACGATGTTGTGGCAGCGCCCCGCGGTGAGGTTCATGTTCGCGTTCTCGGCGACGCCCGCCCAGTAGCCGGTGTGCGCATGGAAGCGCCAGGCCGAGAACGCGAGCATGGCCACGAGCGGCAGCGCGACGCCGAGCAGCTGCAGCGGGCGCACCTGCGGCAGCCGCCGGCGATTGACGAGCCACGTGACGAAGACGAGCACGAAGAACAGCGCGGACTGGGGCCGCACCGCGAATGCGATCGCCGAGGCGATCCCCGCGAGCCACGCGAGCCGGCCTTCTTGCAGCACGACGACGAGCAAGAGCGTGGACGCGAGCGCGAAGAACAGGAACGGGGTCTCGCTGAGGAAGTAGCCCGCGTTGGAGAGGTTGGGATGCCAGAGCAGCGTGAGCGTGCCGACGAGCTCGGGCACCCACTTGCGCACGGTGACGCGCGCGGCGAGCAGGTACGACAGCGGCACGGCCCCCGCCGCGAGCAACCCCCAGAACGCCGCGGCGGCGCGCAGCGAGTCGGTGCCGAACAGCTTCAGCGGGATCGCGAGCAGCACGTGCGTGCCCCAGGCCTGCCACGCGAGGTCGCGGTCACCGGCGCGCCAGCCTTCCTCGGCGAGCTGCACGGCGCGCTCGAGGTACTTCTTCATGTCGCTGAAGACGTAGTCGCCCGGCGGGTGCACCCACAGCACCCAGACCAGCCGCGTCACGAGGGCGAGCACGAAGAGCCCGATGAGCCAGCGTCGATCGACGCCGCGGCCTTCGCCACGGCCGTCGCCACGGCCGTCGCCACGGCGGTCGCCA